>CAYLPU010000040.1:0-43386 GCA_964385635.1 uncultured Anaerolineales bacterium | reverse complement strand
ATCACAATAAACACTGCCTCAAGTGGTACAACTTTTTGGGGGAACCCCCGTGGCGTCAACAGTGACGATCTCGACTCCGTTACCCATCTTGTGACCCTCCTTGTATTAGAATCCTTCTAGTTCTTGCCGAACAGCCTTTTTCAGCCCTTTGACCACCAGGGCATAAGAATCGTCAATCATTCTCAATATCTCTTCGTTGGGGATGCTGCCATCCAGGGTGATCGTGTTCCAGTGCCTCTTGCTCATATAGTAGCCCGGTTGCACGGCTTCGTATTGGTCACGGAGCGCCAGCGCATCGTCGGGATCGCATTTGAGCGTGATGCGCAGGGGAATTTCCTCCCAGGCGACGAGGGCAAACATCTTGCCCATGACTTTGAAGACCAGTGCTTCCGGCCCGAAAGGGCGTTCCTCAATAGCGCCTTTTTTCTCGAGCAGGTGGGTGCGGAGGGTTTCGAGTTCCATAGGTTTCTCCTTGGTTTTCTCTTTGCTAGAACTCGTGCATATCAGACACGAATCTCCCACCATCAACTGTGATGCACTCGCCGTTGATGTATGAGGAATCGTCACTGGCCAAGAATAGAGCGACGTCGGCAATTTCCTCAACAGTGCAGACCCTTTTCAGAGGATAGGTTTTAGGCTATATTTCTAGCGATGTCGCCCTCGTAAGAAGCGGCACAATTCACGAGACAGTGCAACTGGCCAAATCCCTGCCTGGTTATCTCGATGGCTCTCTTGACCTCATCGGTTTTCGAGACGTCAGTTTTCACGAACAGGCCCACGCCCCCGTTTTCCTCGATCCTGTCAACAGTTCTCTGTCCCATTTCTTCCAGGATATCAACCACCACGACGCTTGCTCCCTCAGAAGCGAGTTTGAATGCGATAGCACTGCCTATCGAGGGGCCGCCGTCTTTATAGCCCAGAGCGGCCCCGGTAACCAGGGCTATCTTGTTTTGCATTTTCATGGTCTATCTCCCCATTTTGCTCACTCTTTCACTAATCCCCCGTGATAAACGAGCTCGTATACCTTGACATTCTGGCTCTCTGGGATTTCGCAGGGTAATCGTGCTATCTAGTGGATGACATTCCCATATCTGTGCAGTTGGCTCACAAAAGTCCTAGATATGGCGTAGAACAAAGGTTCGCCCTGCGAAATCCCAAAGACCCGACATTCTCACGCATAATCCATTCTCTCCCGGTAAACGAAGTGATGTCCCCCTTGCTGGTGTCTACGTAAGTGCTGTCTCCTGTTGAGTGCTCGAAGCCTCCCAGAAAGCGTCCTTCCTCGTACATTCTCGACAGACTCTCCTGGATGACCTGCCCAGTTTCCGCAGCCGTTATCAGCGAGGGTTCGAGTACACGACCATGATAGTTCATGACCCAGACGGGCTTGCCCTCGTAGTAAACAACCTCCTGACCCAGAAAATCCACGCCGCCAAAGTAACTGTCAAGATAAGAGAAAGCGCCCTCGTGAAACTGAAGATCGTGTGAACCGGGTCTATACGAGAGACTCTTTGCTCCTCCACCAACGTAGGTCGCCGCCTTGGCCCGGACAATGAACGTATTGAGTTGTTCCAACGAAAAGCCTGTCATTACTTCTCTCCTTCCTTCTTCGGCGTTGTGCCAGACGCCGTGGGGACAATTGGGGTGGAGGGAGGCTTCCTACCTCGGAGGGGTCCTCTTCTCGAAACGAATCCCATCCGGCTCCTCCACACCCTCCTCACAGTGAACGCCGAATCTCGCCCAGCACCACCCGCGCATCCGGCACAAAGCCGAAAAAGCCTTCCAGCCTGGCGCAGACATAGTCAGCGCAGTGCGCGCAGTTGGCGACGCCCCGCTCTATGCCACAGGCGCGGATCTCGCAATCGGCGCAATGGCTGCACTTGCGCCCACCGTCCAGGCAGCCGTCGCAGATGACAGACGCGACGGTGATGTCAGGCGCATTGTACTCCTTCCGCCAGTGCGCGGCCACTTTTTCCAGGGCAGCCTGATCGTCCGCCTGCATAGTGGGGTGTGAACTTGGCGCAGCCCACACCCCATACATCCTCTCCAGTTAGCTCACTTCAGTGGGAACACGATTTGAGTCTGCAATTCTTGAGGGGCCGTTTGCCCAGGGTCGTTCAGGTACATTTCGTACGCCACCCCGATAGCCTCGTATCCATTGTCCTTCATCCATTGTGAAAGCACATTGTAGGCCAGCTCAATGTCACTATAGGGACCGGTATAGAGGCAGGTTGCCACCTTCCCACCTGGAATCTCGCCAGCTTGAATGTCACCCTTTCCAGAGAGTTTCCTGGAGACCGGGAAGCCTATCTCGACGTCCAGATCTTGCATGTCCATGTTGTAGTATGCCACGAACGGAGGCCCGGCCGGTTGCTCCCCTAATTCTCCCAGATATTGGGCAATAGCCCCATACGCCTTCCCTAATACCTGGGGCAAATCCTGCACGGATACCCGCGTGCGGATTGCCAGAGTAGCCTGGGTAGGCTGTTCCTTCACTTTACATTCGTAAGACATTTTTCCTCCTTGATTTGTTAATCTTTACCCAAAACCCGCATATTCGCTTTTGAGAAGTATCTGAACGCCGTCTTGCCGTACTTCTCGTCAAGTCTGGCGGCATAGTACTGAAGTGCCTTCAGTGCAGATGCGCCGCCGGCATCATCACCAAAGGACATTTTCATGAACCACCTCCCTTTCCTCAACGCTCCTCCTGGCGTCAACCATCCCTCTTCTGTCAACGGGGCGTGTTCACAGTGCACGCCGTATTCCTCCAGAACCTTGAAGTAGTCCTTCAGCCTCGAGTAGCTCGACTGTATCTTTTGCGCCGAATAGGTCTCGCTGTCAATCACAAGGTGTGAACCGCCCTCCTCCTTGCGCTCCCCGAAGAGCCCGAACGCCCACAATATCTTGAGCAGGTGACGCCTCCGCCTCTGGAGCACCGTCTGCCGGGCATAAGAGACGCCCTCGGCGACCACTACCGTCGCCAGAAGCCGATGCAGGTGCTCGAACGGTGTTGCCCTTTCCTCGGAGAAGGACAAGTCATCGGGAAAGGCGACGATTCGAGGTCTCACGAAGACCGTGGTCATTTCCACGATGTCTCCCGGGGCGAGGGACGCCCGTATTGCATCCAGATGCTTGATGCCTTCGTAGGGTTCGATGAAGGCGAGGTAATCCTCCTCGGGTACGGGCGTGCCCAGGCGAGCGGCAATCTTCTCCCTTTGATCCGCCGCGAAAGAGACCCTGGGCACATCTTCACAGGGGTACGCAGAGCAATGCGCGCATGTCTCGACGCCGTTCCGTAGTGCGCATTTTCGCACGTAGCAGCTCTGGTAGCGTACCGCGTTTTCGTCGTCCGGCGCCTGGCAACCGACGCAGGCTCGAAGCTTCTCAGGAGTGGGTCGGTAGCCGATGTACTTTGCCCACCCTTCGGCGCATTGTCGTCTGTCTTCGTCGGTCAGAAGGTTTTCCTTGTACGATGGGCAGTGGCCGCAGTTGCAACCGCATTTGGAGAATAGGTCTTTCATTTCGCGTCCTCCTGTCATTTTGTTCAGAAATCCACCGTTTGGTACTCCGCCTGGCAGGGATAACCTGCTGCGATGTCCAGTTGCCGTTCGCCGGGATCCCCAGTTGATGTCCCATCTGTTTGTAAGTACCGTAGAGTTCCACTTGATGCATCAAGTTGCCTCCTTGGGTGCAACAGGTCTACTGCTTGTTGACCAGCTCTATCTTTCGAGGTCCTGCTTCGGTATAACTCGTGATCACCGACGGCACGTGCAAACGATCGTCGTTCTCATAGTTCGGTGAAGGAATCGTCCTGACGCACTCCTCCAGGATTGCCATTTCTTGCTTATCTGCCTCGACTCTCACTTTGGCACCTACCGGCAAGGTAGTGTTAGGGCAGTTGTGACCAAAGTCGTTAACCTTCAGGATGGGGAACTCACATTCCGAGGTGACTCTCAGCAAAACGTCTTGCATCTTTAGGGGCTCATCCGCTTTGTTGTCCAATCCGTCAATGTAACCGATGATCACAGCTTGCACCTTGTCAAATACGCCGATTTGCTTGAGTTGATGGAACTTGTAATCACATTCTTCCGGTGCAAGCCCAATGCCTTCCACAAATAGGATAGACTCTGTGCAATCGGGGAAATAGGGTGTCCCTGCCAGTTTCAGCAGGCCGTTGAGATTGCCGCCCAGCAGTCTCCCTTCAGCAGCGCCACCGCGTACTGCTTCCCGTTTTCCGTTGGCGTTGACTGCCCCAATTTCAGCTTTCATGAGCCGACTGACGAATTCCTGTACATCGTAAGGCGTAGGATCCATACCGAATCCCCACATGACATCGTTGCCGTGAAAAGTAACCAAACCTGTTTTCGTGTGAATGGCATTCAGCAAGACGGTTATGTCGCTGATGCCCAAAAAGATCTTGGGATTCTCCTCGATGACACTCCAATCGAGGTAAGGCAGGCAAGCATTTGCTGTGTCTCCGCCCTGAGAACAGACGATCGCTTTTATCGATTGATCTGCGAACATATTATTTATGTCCGCAGCTTTTTCCTGTGGAGATGCACAGTAACCCCAGGTTCTTGAGAACACATGCTTCCCAATAATGACCTGAAACCCCACATCTTCCAGAAATCGAACACCTTTGTCAAGTTTCAAGTCCCCGGGTGTTGTAGGAGTTGACGGCGAGACCACGCCGATCATGTCTCCCTTGTCTAGTTTCATCGCTATCACTGATGTACCTCCTTGAGTGCGAGTATGGTAAGCTGCCATCTCACTGGAGATATTCTTTCCGCCGTCAAAGAAGCACGCCCTTCAAGAACTGCCCCGTATAACTCCCCTTCACCTGCGCCACCTCCTCCGGCGTCCCCTGCGCGACGATGTACCCGCCCTCGTCGCCCCCCTCCGGCCCCAGGTCCACGATCCAATCCGCCGTCTTGATCACGTCCATATTGTGCTCGATCACGATGACGGTGTTGCCGGCGTCGGTCAACCGGTGGAGCACGTCCAGCAACTTTTGGATGTCGGCAAAGTGCAGGCCGGTGGTCGGCTCGTCCAGGATGTAGACCGTGTCGCCGGTGGAGACGCGGGCCAGTTCCTTGGCCAGTTTGACCCGCTGCGCCTCGCCGCCGGAGAGCGTCGTCGCGCTCTGGCCCAACTTGACGTAGCCCAGCCCCACATCGGCTAGCGTCTGCAGGATGCGCTTGATCTTGGGCACGTTGCCGAAAAAGTCCAGCGCCTCCTCCACGTCCATATCCAGCACGTCGGCGATGTTCTTCCGCTTGTAGCGGATCTGCAGCGTCTCCCGGTTGAAGCGCGTACCCTTGCACACGTTGCACGTCACCCACACGTCGGGCAAAAAGTGCATCTCCACTTTCTTCTTGCCGTGACCCTTGCAGGCTTCGCAGCGGCCCCCCTTGACGTTGAAACTGAACCGCCCCGGCCTGTAGCCCCGCGCCTTCGCCTCCGGCATCTTGGCGAACAACTCGCGGATGAGCGTCATCACCTGGGCGTAGGTGGCCGGGTTGGAGCGGGGCGTGCGCCCGATGGGATCTTGAGTGATGCTGATCACCTTGTCCACGTGCTCCAGTCCCTCGACGCTGTCGTGCTCGCCTGCTTTCTGGGTCGCGCGGTGCAGCGCCTGGGCCAGCGCCGGGTGTAGCGTCTGCGCCACCAGCGACGATTTGCCGCTGCCCGAGACGCCGGTGACGCAGGTGAACAGCCCCAGCGGAAAGCGCACCTCCAGGTTCTTGAGATTGTTCTGCCGCGCACCAACGACCGTGAGCCACTGCCCATTGATCGGCCGCCGCTGGCCGTTAGGTGAGGTCACTTTCAACTCACCCCGCAGGTAGCGCCCGGTCAGCGAGTCGGGATGCTCCACAATCGCCTGTGGCGGCCCGGCGGCCACCACCCAGCCACCGTTGATGCCCGCCCCCGGCCCCAGGTCCACGATCCAGTCAGCGGTGCGTATCGTCTCCTCATCGTGCTCTACGACGATGACGGTGTTGCCCATGTCGCGCAGCCGTTCCAGCGTGTCCAGCAAGCGGCGGTTGTCGCGCTGATGCAGACCAATACTTGGCTCGTCCAAGATGTAGAGCACACCCACCAATCCGCAGCCGATCTGGCTGGCCAGCCGGATGCGTTGCCCCTCTCCGCCGGAGAGCGTCGGCGCAGGGCGGTTGAGCGTCAGGTAGTGCAGGCCCACGTTCATCAGGAACCGGAGTCGCTCGCTGATCTCCTTCAGCACTTCCTCGCCGATCTCGATCTGTTCCGATGATAGCCGTGGCCACAACCCCTCGACCCACTGAAGTGCCTCGCCGATGCTCATCGCTGTGACTTGGTTGATCGTCTGACCTCCGACAGTCACCGCCGCGCTCTCCGGGCGCAACCGTTGGCCGTGACAGGTGGAACAGGGTTGCTGACTCATAAAGGTGGCGTACCAACGGCGTGTCCAGTCCGACTTGGTCTGGTTATAACGGCGGCGGATCGAGGGAACAACCCCTTCATGTGTTCCCTCGTATTGCCCCGATCCGCGTTCGCTTGCCCACTCCCAAACCACCTTGGCGCCGCCATAGAGGATGGCGTGCTGGCACTCCTCCGATAGTTCACACCACGGCGTGTCCAAATCGTGGCCGAACTGCTCCACAATCTGCTTGGCTGCCTGGTACGTGCCGCTCTTCTTTTTCTTGCCCAACTCGCCCCAGGCACGCATTCCCCCCTCGTGTAACGTCTTGTCCGGTTCATAGAACATCTGTGGGTCGAACTCGATCTTAGCACCCAGGCCATTGCACTCGGGGCACATCCCCATCGGCGAGTTGAAGCTGAACATCGCAGGTGTCAACTCTGGGAAACTCAACCCACACTCTGGGCAAGCGTTTCGCTCTGAGAGCATCCACTCGTTGCCGTTCCCTTGGTCAATGATGACTAGCCCATCCCCAGCCCGCAAAGCGGTTTCAATCGAGTCTGTGAGACGTGAGCGGAAGGAGGAAGAGGAAGTAAATGAAGCAGATGAGGTAGAGGAAGTAGATGAGTAATGAGGGGGTACCTCATTCACTCCTTCCTCATTTACCTCATTTACTCCCATCGGTACAACCAGTCGATCCACCACCAACTCAATGTTGTGTTTATTCTTCTTGTCAAGCGTGATCTTTTCGTCCAAGCCCAGGATATCGCCATCCACCCGCACGCGGGCGAAGCCATCGGCGCTCGCCTGAGCAAACGTATCCTTGAAAGCGCCCTTGCGGTTGCGGGCCAGCGGGGCCAGCACCTGGAAGCGCGTGCCAAGCGGCAGCGCCGCCACCTGCCCCACGATCTCCTGCGCCGACTGGGCGCGCACCTCGCGCCCACACTGCGGGCAATGCGGCACGCCAGCGCGGGCGAAGAGCACCCGCAGGTAGTCATAGATCTCTGTGACCGTCGCCACGGTCGAGCGAGGGTTCTTGCTCACCGCCTTCTGCTCAATAGCAATCGCCGGGCTGAGGCCGCCGATGAAGTCCACCTTCGGCTTCTCCATCTGGCCGATGAACTGGCGGGCGTAGGAAGAGAGAGACTCGACGTAGCGTCGCTGGCCTTCGGCGTAGAGCGTGTCGAAGGCCAGCGATGACTTGCCGCTGCCCGAGACCCCCGTGATCACCACCAGTTTGAAGCGCGGCAGTCTCACGTCAATGTTCTTCAGGTTGTGTTCCTTGGCTCCGCGAATGAGAATCTCGTCAGGGTACATCGTGGGGTCTCACCTCTCGTTCATCTTGCACGTACGTTCTAAACGATTCAGAGTATACCATCGATACCTGTCAAAGAGTGTCATATTTTAGCGAGGAAAAGGTGACATCTCGACAGTTTTAAGGTTTCTGTGTCACGTGGACTATCGCCCAGTGACCAAGACAGGAACCCATCCATACGGCGCGACAAAACCAAGAACGATCCTTGCGGATCGTCCCTGGCAGTCACAAACCTTTCGGTCTCTTGCCCTAACTAATTTGACGCTGCGAGCATCGGCTCAGGTAATCGCCTCACTCCTCGAGCCCCAGTCCTTCTTCCGGCAGCCACTCGGGCCAATCGGAGGCCCACTCGGGAACCCGCACGTTCTCCACGCGATCACAGACCGGGATGTAGGCTTTCAAGTCCAGGACCGGTGTACCATCAAACGCATCAATGTTGGCGATCTCGACCTCACCCTTGTCCCGGTTGACGTCCAGTATTTTCGCTGTGGTCAGGCCGATGGGATTGGGACGAACAGGCGACCGGCACGCGAACACGCCCAGAACCGGCGCATCGTAGGGAGCCCTGTCGCTTTGGGTGACCTGGCGATACATATCATCCTGAAACTCACTGAACCACCAGAACACTTGCACGTGGCTGAAACGTTCCAGTTCTTTCAGGGCAGGGACGTAGGAGGGTAGGATCTCCAGGTATGTCCGTTCATTCTCCCTGCGCACATATCCCACCGGAAAGATGTTGAAAGTTTTTGCTTCTTGAATCGACGGTTGCTGGCTCATATCGTCCTCCTTTTTGTCTATCAGTTACTCTAGCCTATTGTAGTGCCATGATAGCACAGATGGAGACGACTTGCTTGACGTCTATTGCTCAATCCAGTGTCAAGACCGTCCCGTTTCAGTTTGATTTTGACGATTCTTGCGCTGGATTACCAGGAGGAAGAGGGCCTCAATCTACTTGATGGGAATGTAAATCTCCCATTCAGGTTCTTTGTGATCAGAAAAGTCCCGTCCGTAGTATTCGATTTCCAGTGGGTGGGACAAGCGCATATCAGATTGTGGCAACCACGTTTGGTAGATATAGTCCAAAGTCAGTTCGAGATCTCTGCGGGGGCCCTTATGGACAAACCTGGCATACGTCAACGATGGGATCACTTTTACGACCAGAGCGGGATGTGGCCCATCCAGAGATTTGGTCTCTACAGCCACCATGTAAAAAAAGCCATCCCTTTCCCACCCCCTCGGATACCAGGCGATGCCGTAGTACTCTCTCAGCGCACTGGCGCTTTCCGCCCGACCGAGCTCCTGGGTCAGGATTTCCCAGAGGTGCGGAATTACCATTCGGTCCTGGACCAGGGACATTAGCCCCATGACTCGAAGGGCCTCCCTTTCCACCAGTACAGGCTTCAAATAATCCCCTTTGTTGATGTGCTGAATGTACTCGAGGGTCAGCCTGGGCATCCAGAGCCGTTCGTCCACTGCTCTCTGGTTTCTCCACCGGTAGGGCGGCATACCGAACATACGCTTGAAAGCACGCGAGTACGTCTCAGGGCTGTTGAACTGGTACTCAAAGGCGACGTCAATGATCTTTCTGTCGGTCTCAATCATCACCCGGGCGGATTCAGACAGCCTCCGGCGCATCAGATAGTCATACGGCGTATGGTGTACGATGCCGTTAAACACCCGGCAGAAGTGATACAGCGAATAGCCTGCCGCATCAGCCATATCAGCGACTCCGATGTTCTCCCTGAGATTGCCCTCGATAAAATCGAGCGCTTTACCTATTGCCGTCAGTTGGGACATTGTCAGCAGGCTTTACAGGGACGTAAACGTCCAATTCCGACCCTTCCAGATTGTCCAATCCCTTGAAACGTTGATCGCACAGTTGAAAGCCATACTCGTAAGCGGACTCGTAGCCGGCACCAGACATCCATTCCCAGATCATCCTGGACCAATCAGACGTGATCTGCTCTCCGTTGAGCGTGAACACGGCGTACTGGGCAGGCGGGAGTATCTTGACCAGCATCTCGACCGGTATGTCCTCAAGTCTCTCCACCTCCACCCCAACGAATATCTCTCGATGTCCTTTCGAGGCCGTCTCCTCGCTTTCGACGTGCACTTCATAAGCACAGGCGTCGTCTTTGATATGCTTGATGCGATCACGGTGGTCAGTCAGGTAGATCGTGAACCGATTCCAGAGTCTTCCGATCTCGTTCTCCTCGGTCCAGCCGCCACTTTCGGCAAATGGATCTCCAAAGAAACTGAACCCCACTAACGTAATCTGGCCCTTTTTTATGATCCTTGGTTCCATGGCTCTCCTTCACTTACAGGCTCTTACACTCAGATGGCCCTGCTGCTGGTCAAGGCGTCGCCGCAGTGGAGGCGTACAGCGCAACGATGGCGCAAGCCCGCTCGCTCACCCGGCGACGCAGTTCCTCCGGCTCCAGCACGACGGCCTGGGGCCCGTAACCCAACGCCGTCCAGGCCGCCCACTCCAGGTCCGTCACGGCGAAGGTGACGATCACCGAGCCGTCGGGCTGCTCGTCTACCGTCTCCCAGGAGGCGCGGTTGTCCAATGCCTGGAGCGCCGCCTCCGGCGCGAAGCGCATGCGGACCTGCACCCGTGGCTCCATCTGTTGCTCCGCCGCCAGGTATTTCTGAACGTCAAAGTCGGCCTGCACGTCAAAGGTCTGGTCGAGCAGTGTCAGTTCGACAATACGCATCTTCTCAAAAAGTTGGGGCGAAAGTAGGTCGGATTTGCTGTCCGACCCTGTGGCGGTTAGCAAAACCGCCCTACGCTGCCCTTGCCCCAAGATATTGAGAAGATACGACAATGCGATCTACGCGGAACGTGCGCATATCCTCGCGCAGGTGGCAGTGGCCGACGACGTACCACCAGCCCCAGCGGTGGATCAGTGCGTAGGGATCGAGGTCGCGCCGCAGGGGTTTGGGCTGGCCTCGGCTGCGGTAGACCATCGTGACTCGTCGTCGTTCGCGGGTGGCGCGGCGCAGTTTTTCGAGTAGTGGCGCCAGTGGCGTGTAGTCGGTGCGGTGAAACCCAGTCGCCAGCAGCGTCCGGCGCGCCCAGGCGACCTCGTGCCGCTGCTCATTGGGAAGGAGATTATCCAGTTTGGCCAGTGCCCCCTGCGCGGCGTCGCGGTACAACCGTCCCCACATCTCCTCCACCAGGCTGGTGCCCAGGTAGACGGCGACAGCCTCCTCTGGAGTGAAGACGAGCGGGGGCATGCGATAGCCACGTACCAGGGAGAAACCGCCGTGGGGCCCGCGTTCGGAATAGACCGGGATGCCCATCTCGTCCAGCATACCGATGTAGCGTTGGATCGTGCGCACCGAGACGCCCAGTTCCTCCGCCAGTTCGGCTGCCTTCTGGTTGGGCCGCCGCTGCAGGAGCATGATCAGCGTGATGAGCCGAGTAGCGGTGTTTGACATTCGTTCTCCCTCGACCGTCCAGTGGACAGTCCATGGCAGTATTCTACACCAGGTTTG
Source organism: uncultured Anaerolineales bacterium (assembly GCA_964385635.1). Lineage (GTDB taxonomy): Bacteria > Chloroflexota > Anaerolineae > B4-G1 > B4-G1 > CAYLPU01. Next base: position 32,173 of record CAYLPU010000040.1, on the reverse strand, counting down.
TGACAATTCCTGGCATAATTGTAGCGCAATTTGATGGAAGGGGAAGTGGGTTCAGATTGTTCCCTTCAACTCGTAGGTCACGCTATTCAGGATGCCGAGGGAGTGCAGATGCCGCAGCAGTGGGGTCACGACAGCGAAATAGGCCAGTCACCCGATTTCATTGTACCACCTATTGTGGTAAATACCCCATACTCGCGGGGAGGGCGTGACGGAGGTTGAGCCAGGGTAAGGAAAGAGAGAAATGCCAGCAAGGGCTGACTTTTCTCCCTTCCCCCTTTGTGGGTAAACGCATGATACCACAAGGGGAAGGAAAGAACAACCTCAGTCATTCGCCGTCAATTCGGTTTCTTTGTTGGTAAAGCGCTGGTACCAGTCCAGATGCTGTTGCACCAAATGGGGTGAGAGCCCTGTCAGTAGGCAAATCTCATCGAAGGTGTGCCCAGCCTCATGCGCGGTCACAATGCGCTGGTGATCGTTGATGTACTTGTCCACCCGCTGTGGGTCGTGGTTGGTACGACGGGCGATTTCCTGGGTCAGCAGGCCTTGATAGTAAAGCATCAGCACAGGCCCTTTGTGAGTCCGGGTACGGCCCAGGTCGAAGACCACGCCAGCGTGGGGTAGAACTTCGCCAGGATGAGATTTGTAGTACTTCTTGACCCACTCGCCGATGGTCGTTGCAGAGACACCAAATAGCAAGCTGACGATGCTGAAGGAGAGAACCGAGCCTTGATCATACGCTTCCTCGATGATACGAGCCACCATACGAGGCCGCAGTTCTGGCAGCGGTGTACCTTCGACCAGTTCCAAGATTTCCTTCGGCGTGATGAGGGAGACAATGGCTGGCTTGAGTTTGACGTTAGAGATACGGGTGCCGTAGCCGAATCTCTCCCGTTTGTCCACACCGATGACTATCGTCTGGTAGGGTTGCAACCGGCTGGATGCGACACTGAACTCGTCCACGATGGTCAGGAAGCGGTCGATGAGCAAGTCGGCGATGAGGGCCATGTTCTCGAATCCAAAGTTAGTCAGCAACTCCCGTTTGAGGGCACTGTGGAGCGTTTTCTGGCTCAGGGGACCATAGATAGCCTTGTTGTGCAGCCGTTTCTGTGCCTGGGCATCCATTTTCAGCCCCTTTTTTTCGCCTGGCGGGGCAGTAGCCCGTCGGCGTAGAAATCAAGGAACTTGCGCAAAGGAACGGTGAAAGTCCCATCTGCAGCCAATTCTTCGTAGAGAGCAATGTACTCGTTGACTAGAAAGAGACTGAAGCCGGTGATGCGGCTGATGAGTTGAGGAGCATCCCCACGTCGATGAGGCAGCGCCACCCGCAGGAAACCATCGAGGTATCTCTCGACACTGGACAAGTGATGGCCGGTGCGGCGGCCAATCTCTGTTTCGGGCACGCCCAGCAGACGCATCTTGATGATAGGACGTTTATGCGTCACTGCTCGACCGGCATCGGTGAAGTGAGCGCGGGTAACGATTGTTTCCCCCCGTGCTCTCAGCACGGCAACGTGGTCAGCTACGGTGCCCCGATCCATGTGCAGGATGGCTCCCAGATCCTCGTAGGTCAATGGAGCGCCCTGGGCGACGGCTTCGTCGCTGATGCGTTTCAAGACATGCCGCTTCAACTCCGGCAGGCCGTGCTGGTGACGATAGGCAATATCGTCCGGGTGATGCAGTGTCAGGATGACCGTTACATATTCGCAGTCCCTGAGTGCTTTGCCCGCTGGCTCTGTACTCTTGACCGCGTACCAGACGATTTGGCCGTCCTGCCGGGTGCCGGGGGCAGAGATGGTGCGCAAGTAGCGCGCATCCTCGGCCAGCACCTCAGCCATCGCTGGGCTGAAGGCGTAGCGAGTGCGCAAGTGGTTGACCAGCAGCCTGCGGCCAGTTTTCTCGCTGAGACGGTCACGAGTCGGTTTTGTTTTCATGGTAGCCTCCTCATACTTCAGGGTGTTGATTGTCGTGTCCATTATACCTTAACCCTGTGAGTATGTGGTGGATACCACAATCACGATAATGGCATAAACTCAACAAGTGGGAGAAAGATTGAGGTGCTGAATTCTGTCTCGAACATCCAGCGATGTCCACTTGACATGACCCGCGTCTGAGCGTACAATGCGTAGGCTCCATTAAACCGAAGGCTGAGGAGAGGTTATTGCCTGAGACAATCTGTGACCTGCGACTACGACCCGGCACAGAACGGGTGCTGGAGATCGCAGCAGCCGGACAATTTACAGACCGGCTACCATACCGCCTGCAATTACAGGCCGAGCGACTGGCGCTCGTCGCCGGCTTCGACGAACTGGTCTGTCTGGACGCGCTCTATTTCACTCCCTTTGACTACCAGGTCAAAGCCGCCCAGACCGCGCTGCGCCGCTTCCGCGGCCGGGGCCTCCTGTGCGACGAGGTCGGGCTGGGCAAGACCATTGAGGCCGGGCTGGTGCTCAAAGAGTACCTCCTGCGCCAGATGGTCAACCGCGTGCTCATCATCACCCCGCCCGCGCTGGTTGAGCAATGGCGGGAGGAACTGGCGAGCAAGTTCGGCCTGACCGACTTCGTCGTCAACTACGACCCGGAGTTTCGCGAGTTGGGCCCGCAGGCGTGGGCTGCTTTCCCCCGCGTGATCGCCTCCCTGGCCACGGCCCGCCGTCGCGAACACCGCCGTGCCATCACGAACATCGTCTACGACCTGGTGATCGTGGACGAGGCGCACCACCTCAAGAACCGCTCCAGCGTCTCCTGGAAGTTCGTCAACGTGCTCCAGAAGAAGTACATCTTGATGCTCACCGCCACGCCGGTGCAGAACAACCTGAACGAACTGTACAACCTCATCACCATCCTCAAGCCTGGCCAACTCAAGACGCCACGTGAATTCCGCCGCCGTTTCGTCGTGCAAGGCGACCCGCGCCTGCCCAAGAACCGAGGCCGGTTGCGCGAACTCCTCGCCGACGTGATGGTGCGCCACGCCCGCGGGCAGGTGGGTGTCCAACTTCCGCCTCGCCGTGCACACACCGTGCGTCTGCAACTGGGACCCGACGAACGGGCGCTCTACGACGACGTCAGCAACTTCGTGCGCAGTTGCATCCGCCCCCCCTCTACCCCCCCCATAGGGGGGGAGGTAAACGCGGTGCTCCCGGCCGTCCACCGCTTCACCCTGCGCACGCTCCAGCGCGAGATCGGCAGTTCTCCGGCCGCCGTCCGCCCGACCCTGATGAGGCTGGCCGAGCGGTCGGAGATGTCCTTCCACCGGGAGATGTTGCTGGGCCTGGCTGATCGCGCCAGCGGTGTCCGATCCTGGGCCAAGGGAAAGGCGCTGGAGCGGCTTCTGCTCTCCCAATTGGCCTCCGATGGGCGCGAGAAACTGATCATCTTTACCCATTTCCGTGCCACGCTGGAGTTGCTGGCGGACCTCCTGTGCGGGATGGGGATGGACTTCGTGGTCTACCACGGCCGACTCTCGCGGGCGCAGAAGGACGAGGTCATCCGCCGCTTTGAGCAACAGGCCCAGGTGCTCCTTTCTACTGAGGCGGCTGGCGAGGGACGCAACCTCCAGTTCTGCCGCCTTATGCTCAACTTCGATCTGCCCTGGAACCCGCAGCGCATTGAGCAGCGTGTCGGGCGCATCCACCGCGTGGGCCAGACCCGCCCGGTGGAGATCTTCAACTTCTCAGCCGCGGGGACGGTAGAGGACTACATTCTGGAAATCCTCGATCGCAAACTGAACATGTTTGAACTGGTCATCGGCGAGATGGATATGATCCTGGGCCATCTGGGGGACGAGCGCGACTTCGAGGGGATCGTGATGGACATCTGGACGCAGGCCCGCACGCAGGAGGAGGCGACGGCCGGATTCAAGCAACTCGGCGACGCGCTGGCCCAGGCCCGGGAGGTCTACCAGGGCACTCGCGAGTACGACGAGGCGCTGTTCGGGGAGGACTTCACGGCTGAATGAGCGAACTGGCTGACTTCGTACTAAACACTTTCCGCCAGGTCGGCGGCATCGTCGAGCCGCCGGCCTATGGTATCTACGAGATACTCCTGTCCGAGGAGATGGCCCGTCGCTGTAACGTGCCTGTCTATCAGCGTCTCGCCTTCGCCGACAATGCCCCGGCGGACGTGACCGACGCAGAGGACGTCGCCATCGTAGGCTACGGCCACCCACTGGTGGAGACGCTGATGGAGGAAGTTCGCGCCGAGCCTGCCTGTGTGCAATCCTACGTCAACGATCTGCGGCTCGACAAGCGCGGACTACTCACGCTGGCCCGCCAGGCACTGGCCTTCCCTAACGCTCGCCTGACCGAAGCGGAGCACAAGGGCGAATCGGCGGTGCTCTGCCACTACGTGCGCTTCAACTTCAAGGCCGCGCTGATCACCGACGAGAAGCGCGAGCGACTGGTCTCGGTCGTGATGGACGCGCAGGCTGGGTTCGCCGTCCCCGAATTGACACACATCAAACAACTGGCACGCCTGGAGGAGAAATCGGCTTTCGAGCATCTCTTGTCTGCGCCGGTGCGCTGGCTGCCGGGGCCAGGACATGAGGATGGGGTGCTGAGCCGGCCGGTGCTGGAGGGACTGCTGGAGCGGGCCACTCGCGCCGCGCTGGACGAACTGGCCGTGCCGTTGGAGACGCTGCGCCGCCGTGCCGCTCGCTATCTGGAACTCGACCGGGCCCGCCTCACCGGGTATTACGACGACATTGCCCGCGACCTGCAGCGCCGCATCGGGCGCGTCAGCGATGATGCCCGTCGCGCCTCGCTGGAGGACAAACTGGCCGCCGCGCAGGCCGAGCGAGAAGCCAAACTGGCCGACGTGGAGGCCAAGTATCGCCTGCGCGTGGAGCTGGAACTGATCAACCTTCAGGTCATCGTCCAGCCCAAGATTCTCCTCCCTGTGTGCGTCGGGAACCGCACTGTCACGATAGAGCGCGTCGTTGTCTGGGACCCGCTGTTGCACCGTATTGAGCCGCTGGCCTGCGACGTGTGCGGGCGGTCGGCGACCCGGCTGACGCTGTGCACCGGCGGGCACCTGGCACACGGGGACTGCCTGCTGTCAGAGCAGTGCGTGGACTGCAAGCGCGTCTACTGTCGCTTGTGCGCCGACCAGATGGGCCGTTGCGTGGTGTGCGACCGCCCGGTGTGCGTGCACAGTCTGAACCGCTGTAGTGTATGCGGACGGGCCACCTGCCGTGAGCACGTGAGGCTATGTCACGCCGCCGATGGCCAGCCGGCCGGCCTGCCACCGCCTGAGCCTCCCAAACCGCCTCCGCCTCCCGTCGAGAAGGTGGAGGAGAAACCCATCCCTCCCCCGCCTCCTCCCCGAAGCGAGGAGAGGAGGCGCAAGGCGACCACTCGGGCCGCTCGCGGAGCCCGCCGTCCCGTCAAGAAGAAATCGCGCATACCTACCCCCTACAAGATCGAGGTGTACGTCGAGCCTCGTGCGCCCGTGGTGAATGCTTTCGTGCTGACGAAAGGGCAGAAGCAGGTCGCTGTGCGCTCCTGGGAACTGACCGACGAGGGCATCGCGGTCACGTGTCAGTGCGAGAAAGGATGGTATTGCCCGGCGGATGGAACTGTGCTGGAGCCGGCCGGCGTCTCTGGCATCGCGGCGCAGATTGAGGCTCAGATCGGGGACCTGCGGCGGGAGTACGGCATCTCTGGCCGGCGCGTATTCCGCTACACCGTCGTCCACGGCGCGGCACGTCAGGTGTCGCGCCTGGTGCTGCGGGGAGAGTGGCGAGACGAGGAAATGCTGACAGCAGTGCGGGCCAGTTTCAAAGATTGATCCTGCGCGACTCACAATGAAAGGCCCTTCACCTCGTAGTTCAAGGGCGTTCGCCGAAGGTCTCTGACCGAGGCGAACGGGGCTCGGTCAGGAGACCTCGCCCATCAGGTGGTGAGTTCCGCCTCGCAGGCGCTGGCCAAGGGGTGTGTCAATCATCGTTTGCCTCCTCCATTGAGCTCAGCACAAACACGGCACGCTCAAACACCTTGCCGTTAATTTTGGGCTCGATGGCATGTTTGCCAGGGTAGTATTTGCGCGTCGTCACCGGTGCAAAGCTGTGCCTTTTTGTGATATGGAGGACCTCACCGGGTTGGATTGTTTTTTTGGTTAGCTTAAACACTTTCGGCGTGAGGCTGCCGTTGGCTCTCATGAGGTGCACTACGTAGTCGATCAGCAGGTTCTGTGGTTCGTCGCTCAATGACTCGATCTCGAATGATAACGTCACTCTGCCACCCAACGGGATGGTTTTTGGTTCGACGGTCAGGTAACGCACACCAATCGCCGGATCAGCAGGGTAGCCAAGCAGTTCGAGCGCGCCGGGGTGGCCGGCCTTGATCAGTGTGCGCAGCGCGTGGCTGGTAATGCGACGGATTTCCTCAGTGTCGTGCGCCTGCCAGCGTCGCAGCACCTTGATCACCAGGTCGCGGTTGTCCTTCGAGATGTCGTTGAGGTTATTGGCGACGCTGCGCCGCACCGATTCCGCCTCATCGTCCTTGAGTCGTTCGAGGATAGGCAGGATTGGCGCCGGATCGGTCTTGAGGGCGGGCAGGGCTATCGCCCAAGGTAGGCGCGGGCGGCAGCCTTCGCTGGCCAGGCGGCGCACGCGTGGGCTTTCGTGCTGTGCCCATTCGAGCATCTGGGCCATCAAACGATCCTGGTAGCGCACGATGAACGGGCGTACGGCGAATTCGGCGCTGATCAGTTGTGTAAATTGCTCCAGTGCCGGGAGCGAGACTTCCAGGTCATCCAGCCCATAGACCCCGGCGTAATCGGGAAAGATCATGTTTTCGAAACCGTAGCCAGAGAGCAGGGGAGCCGCTTGGCGAAGGATGTCGAGCGCGGTACGGTAGTCGGGCGGCAGGAGGTCATGAAGGACAGTGGTGATATGCCGCATCCGGCCCTTGAGTTCGCGGGCCTCCCAGTCTCCGTCGAAGACGCGTGCCGAAAAAGCGTCCCTGTCGAACACGGTGTACACGTTCTTGAGCGCAGTAGCCAGGTCAGTGATGAACTGCTGGTTGTACATGTTCTTCAGTGGTTCCGCCATAGGCAACCTCCGATTTACCTGTCAGTAGCGACGGGGTTTGGAGACCTGACAGGTTTCCATCAGCTCCAATTCTGGCAAGATCGCCCTGCTGTAGATATTAACTAACGGGGCTTTCAATCTACGTTTGCCTCCAGACAGTTTTCAGCAGCCGCAGCACGTCGAGGGTGACCCACTTGCTGGGGCGGTAACGCTTCTCCAGCGGCCAGGTGCGGGAGACGGAGCCGCAAAGCCACCGTCCCTGCTCGTCCTGGCGGGCCAGCAGGAGATCGAGCAGCAAGGTGAAGCGCGGGTCGTGACCATAGCCGTGGGCAGCCAATGCCCGCAGTGCGCTGAGCAAGTCCCAGGCGCGGGGCACGCCGAAGGTGAACCAGCGTTTGTGCTCGCCCTCGAAGTCGTAGTCGGCGTCCAGCAGCGCGTCGGCCAACCGTCGCACGACCTGCCCCGACTGCGACGAGCGTATATCGGCCGGGAGGACAGCCAGGCCGTTGAGGGCGGCAATAGCGCCCCACAGGCAATCCCTGTGCTGGTAACGGCCGCAGTCGAGCGCATTCTCGGTGGACATGTCCTCAATGAGGAAGGTGAAGGCGCGACGCATGCGGGGGTCGTCTCCCAGTCCGAAGTAGACCAGGAGGGGGAGATGCTCGCCGGTGGTGCAGGGGAAGATGCCGCTGCGGCGTGTCTTTGTCATCGAGAAGCCGCCGCTTTCGTGTTGGCAGAAGCGGAGGAAGGAATCACAGCCGGCGGCTGTCCGCTCGTCCGGCTCCACGCCCAGCATGTGCAGAATGGCCAGTACGCTCGCCGCGCCCTGGGCGGTGTAGGGTTTGGTCTCGTCGTCGCCCCAGTGGCCATCGGGGTGCTGGCGGGCGAATAACTCCTGCACCAGGGGTTGTTGAGGGATGGTCGCTTTGGCCTCCCGCACCTCGGGATCGTCCGCCGGCCGGTCAAGCAGTTCGGTCAGTGTCCAGTAGCGGACCGAGGGGTTCTCCGGGTCCAGCAGCCAGGGGATGGGATTGGCCTTGAGGTGAGTTTGCCAGGCATTGCCCACAAGATTACTCCTCACGCCGCCAGCCCGGCGCGGATGCTGTCCAGCATGGCGCGGGCAGCGGGCGCAAGGCCAAAGAACGCTTCCAGCTTGTCGCAGATGTACTCGTCGCAGTGGGCGCAGTTGGCTACACCGCGCTCTATGCCGCAGGCGCGGATTTCGCATTCGAAGCAATGGCTGCACTTGCGCCCATCGTCCGTCAAACAACCGTCGCAGATAACAGACTCGACGGTGATGTCGGGCGCGTTGTACTCCTCGCGCCATCGCGCGGTCACCTGCTCCAGGCCGGCACGGTCGTCCGCCTGGGTAGCGATGTAGGCCGGGCAGTCGGTGCATATCAGCCCACAGTAGGCAATCATTTTGTCCATACGAACTCTAGTTTCTCGGTCATTTCAGCCTCAAATCCTACCGGACCAGGGCGGCGTTGTGATCTCCGCTTTCACGACGGCCAGACCGGTGACTGTCAGGGTATATAGGATGCCCATCAAGACCATCGCGCCCACGCCGTAGGCCAGGTGGTGGGGATCGGCCAGCAATCGTGTGAGCGTGCTGCGTGGCCTGATGACAGTGCCGCCCAGGTATGTCCAGAAGCGTCTCATTTTCGCCTCCCATCGGTGAGATTCAGCCAGCATTTAGCGAGTCATTTTCAGCACCCGCAGCGCCCGCAGCGTGACCCACTTGCTGGGTCTGCCTTTCTTCTCGACATCGGCCCACATCTTGCCGTTGTGACTGCACTCCATCTTCCAGCGGCCCTGCTCGTCCTGCTTGGATAGCACGAATTCAACGGTTTCATTCAGACGCGAGTCTTTCGCATAGCCAGCCTCGGATAGTGCTTCGAGGTTGAGCAGCACGTCAGTGACGTAACCCAGCGGGTAGCCGAACTTGAACCAACTGGAACTGATGCGTTCGTGATGCGGATAGTCAGCGCGGGCGACGTCGTAACTGAGCAGGAAATCAGTGCTGGCGACGACGGCGGCCTCGACGGCGGGGGTGCGGCCGGTGGCGGGCACGCGGTTGAGTGCCCGCAGCGCCCGTACCGCGCCCCACGCGCAGGGCAGGCCATAGTTGGCTGAGCAGACGAAGCCGGGAGCCTGGACGCCCCCCTTGCGGTACCACTCGTATCCCTCACCGGTGATGGAGCGGGCCAGCGCGTCAATTGCCCGATCTAGCCGCTCGTCTCCCCAATAGCGCAGGTCGAGGAGTGCCCGCACCACGTTGCCCCACAGACAGTGGATGGTCGTGCTAGGGCGACCGTTGCAGGCGAAACCATCGTTTTTGGCCTGGGCGTGGGCGAAGACGTGCTCGACGGCCCGGCGCACCCGCTCGTCCCGCCCGTCGGCCCCCAGTTGGGCGAGGAAGAGAATCTGCCACAGGGTGGACCGGTACTTGGGGGCGTAGCCCGGGCCAGGTTTGACCCAGTAGCCATCTGGGTACTGGGCGTCCAGGATGGCGGGGACGGGGCCGGTGCGCATCACCTCCGCCTGCGCGGCGACGACCTCAGGGTCGTCGGTGGCCCGGTCGAGCAGATCGCGCAGGACGAAATAGCGCACGCCGGGGTTGGCCTCGTCCGGTTCCAGCAGCCAGGGGGGAGGGTTGGCCTTGAAGCGAGTCATTAATCCCCAGCCCATGTCCTTGACGGTGTCCATGTCCCACTCCTCGAACATCGGCTCCAGGAAGGCCAGCAGTGCTTCTGCCTGGGCGACATACTCCGCTGCGCCGCGCGAGCGTCTGGCCCAGAAGTGAACGCTGACGCCGACGGTCCGGCGCACCCAGCGGTTGGCGTCCTCGCGCCAGGAAGCAAGCATATCCAGCGATGGCTGGAAGTCGGCCACCAATGCCGGACCGGGCACCCGCTCCCCCAGAATATCCGTGGCATACCAGACGTCGGCGACGATGACAAAGGCCCGGCAACGGGCAAAAGCGCCGGCGGGATCGCGGTCCAACTGTTGGCCCAGGGCACTGGCAATAACCACCCAGCCGCCTTCGGTCCTGGCAGCCGCGATGTGATCCAGAAAGGTATTCACTGCCTCCAGAGGGCCAGCGCCGACGGCTGCACCGATGCGGTCGAGTAAACGAAACGGCGTCCGTTCGGCAAGAACCGGAGCCAATAGGGTGTAGGCTTGGGGCACCTGCCCGGTTTGAACAAGCGCGGCGATGCGCTCCCCCAATTCTCTGGCTTCTCGAGCCTTCAGCTGGGATTGGCCTCGTCCGGTTTCAGCAGCCAAGGGAGGGGGGCGGCTCTCAGCCAGCCGTTCCTGGCTGCTCATCGGCCTCAACCGGCGCGGAGGCGGCGTAGTCCAGCGCAGAAGCGGACAGAGTCGCCAGGATGGAGAGCAGGCTGGCGTCGTCATCGGTGAAATTCTTCCCGGAGCGCTTGTTGAGCACTTCGATCACTCCCAGAACCCTGCCTCGCGCAGCCAACGGGACTGCCATCAGCGAGCGAGTCACGAAGCCGGAGCGCTCGTCCAACTCGGGCAGGAAGCGCGCGTCGGAGCGGACGTTGTTGACGATGGCTGGCTCGACGTGTTCGGCCACCCAGCCGGCGATACCCTGCTGCCGGTCGAAGCGGTAGCCGGGCAGCGTCTCTTGCACAGCCCCGTGTACCAGCACGAATACCAATTCGTCGGCCTCTTCGTCAATCAATAAGAGCGACCCGTCGGCTGCGTCCATCAGTGCCAGGGCACAGCCCAGCGTCTCGTCCAGCAAGGTCAGGATGTCTTGTTCGGGCGTGAAGCGATGGACGGTCTCCTGCAGTCTTTGAAGTACCCGGATATACCGACGCAGGCTGTGGATTTCATCGGTCAGCAGTTCGTTTTCATCCTTGAGGCGTACGTTTTCCTGTTGCAGGAAGCGTATGAGACGGGTGTCTCCGGTTGACATAGTCTCCTCCTATTCCAGAGTACTGTTTGAGCCTGTCGCGTCTGTCACCAACGGGAGTGCGCGGTCTTGATCACATATAGCGCCTGCCAGGTGACCCACTTGCTGGGGCGGCGGCGCTTCTCCATTTGGGTCCACATGCGGCTGCCATAAGGGCTGACGCCGTTCCAACGCCCATCGTCACGGCACCGGTCTTCTAGCCACGTCACTGCCTTACGGAAGGTGGGCTTATCGTCTACGCGGCCCAGGTCGGCCAAGGCGCGCAGGATGAAGAGCACGTCGGCCTGGTAGAAGAGCGGGAAGTTGAGCCGGTCCCACAACTTGTGGCGCGAACCGCTGCTGGGGTAGTTCCCCTCGCGCAGTTTGAAGCGGCCCAGGAAGCGGATACCGCTCCCAATCGCCTCTTGCACGGCATTGCTGCGCTCGCTGGCAGGGATGCGCCCGAAGCCCCACAACGCCCGTGCCGCACCCCAGGAGCAGGGCAGGTCTCCGTTGTTATTGCAGCGCCACTTCCCCGTGGTACCCGCACGTGCCAGGTCCGCTTCGAACTGGCGCACCCGTTCGTCTTGCCCATGGCCGAGGGCGTGCAGGTAGCCAATCAGGTTTCCGTGAAAGCAGGGCCAGATGATAGAGCGGTTCTCGCGGTGTACCTGGTCAACCATCCGCTGGCAGGCAGCGGCGACACGCTCGTCTTTCCCGTCGGCGGAGAGTTCGGCCAGCAGGAGCAGTTGCCAGTGGGTGGAGGTGTATTTGTAAGTGTAGTAACTTCGCTCTCCTTCCCAGCGACCGTTGCCCGCGTAGTGGGCTAGAATCTCTACCGTCGGCCCGCACTGCATGATCGTCTGGCGGGCCTCGACTACTTCCGTGTCCTCCTCCGTCCGGTCGAGCAACCTGGTCAGGGTCCAGTAGCGGACCGATGGGTTGGAGAGTTCCATCAACCAGGGGACGACATCGGAGTAGAGTACCTGGATCCAATCCATGTCCGCTCCTTCGTGTGATTGGTCTCGTGCCAGTCTTATTCTGGCAGTTCCTTCCACCGCAGGGCCAATTTTGCCTCTCACTAAATGTACTCCAAATGGGCGGGATTGTCAATTGAGAGGAGACGGACCTGAAACAAAAGGTGCGACGCACTTCAGGAGTGCGCCGCACCTATCATCTGTTGGATGTCTGTTGTCAAGGCTGGATCGTCGCGTCGGCAGGCATCCCAGGCTTGAGCACCTGGTCCGGATTGGGGATGCGCACCTTGACGGCGAAGACCAGGTTGACCCGCTCCTCTTGCGTCTGCACGTTGCGCGGGGTGAACTCCGCCTCGCCTGCGATGCTCGCCACGTGCCCCACGAACACGCGCTCCGGGAAGGAATCCACCTGAACTCCCACCTCCTGGCCCAACCGCACCTGCCCGATGCGGTTCTCGGGGATGTAGATGACCAGCGTCACTTCGTCCAGGTTGGCGATGGTGAGCAGCGATGCCCCCGCCATGGCGGTCTCCCCGGTATGGCCGCTGCGGCTGGTGACTATGCCGTCCATTGGGGCAGTTAGCGTGAGTTGGGCGATCTGAGCGTCAATCAGGTGCACGGCGGCCTCGGCCTGCCGCACCTGGGCCTCGGCCACCGCGATTTCTTCCCCGGTCGGCCCGGCCTCTAGTTCATCCAGTGCGGCCTGCGTGGCGGCAACCTGTGCCTCAGCGAGGCGATGCTGCATCTCCATGCTGTGGAGTTGAGCCTCGAGCGTAAGCGGGTTGTCGCGCATAGCCACCAGTGCATTGAGGTACTGCTGAGCCCCTTCCAATTCGGCCTGGGCCTGCGCCATCGCTGCCTGGATTGCATACACCTGGAGGTCCCAACTGCGCTCCAGGTCTCCCCTCTGCTCGGGGATCTCGATCGTCAGACCGGAGTCCGAGGACTGCCCGGGGTACCGGCTGGGCTGCTCATCTTCATCCAGTGGGGCGTAGACGTCCCGTTTGAGTTCGATCTCCGCCAGGTTCGCCTCTGCCATCTCGACGTTTTGCTCGGCCAGGAGCACCTGGGTGCGGGCGGCGTCAATCTCAGCGTTGAGCGAGAGAGGATTGCTGATCGCGTCCTGAGCGTTCGCCACGGCCTGAACCGCCCCGTCCCGTTGGGCCTCCGCCTGGGCCAGTGCTGCCCGCGCAGCAGCGATCTCTTCCGGGCGCGAGCCGGCCAGCACGCGGGCCAGATTGGCGCGGGCGGTTGCCAATCCGGCCTCGGCCTCCAACCGCTGGCTTTGGAGCACCGCGTCGTCCAGATGTATCAGCACGTCGTCCTCCTGCACTGTCTCCCCGCGCTCCACCAGCATCTCGGTGATGCGACCAGACGTCTCCGGCGCGACAACTACTTCCTCGCCCTCGATGAAGCCGGAGGCGGTGAGGAAGCCGGTCGTCTGAGCACTGCTGCAGCCGGCCAGGAAAACGGCAAATGACAAATGACAGATGACAAATGTCAAATGGCAAATGCTGGATTTGAGACTCGAGATTTGAGATTTTAGATTCTGTGTTTGCATCCTACTGCTCCTGAGTCACGATCACGGCATCGGCAGGTATCCCTGGCTTGAGCACGTGATCGGGGTTGGGAATGTGCACGTCCACGGCGAAGACCATGTTCACGCGCTCCTCCTGCGTCTGGACGTTGCGTGGGGTGAACTCCGCTTCGTGGGCGATGGCGACGACGGTGCCGATGAACGATCGTTCCGGGAAACTATCCACGCGGACCTCTACCTGCTGGCCGATGAGTACCTGCCCTAACTTGTCCTCCGGCACGTATACGGTCAGGGTCACCTCGTCCAGGTCGCCCAGCGTGAGCACAGTCGCTCCGGGAGCAGCCAGTTCTCCCTCGTGGATGCTGCGTTGCAAGACCAGCCCGCCGGCCGGCGCAACGATGGTCAGTTTGTCGCGCAGCACCATCAGCGCGTCGAGCGCGGCCTGGACCTGTTTTACTTGCGCCTCGACGACGTCGATCTCCTCCTTCGTAGCCCCCGCTTGCAGCGCGTCCAGTTGGGCCTGGGCCATCTGGACAGCGGACTCGGCGGCTCGATATAACGCTTCGACCATGTCCACCTGGGCGTTCAGTTCCTGGGGGTTATTCCGTATCGCGTAGAGATTGTTCAACGCGACCTCTGCCCCCTCCAGCCCAGCCTGGGCGCTGTTGACGCCTACCCAGGCTTTCCAGTACGCGTTGGGGAGGAGGTGAACGTTCAAGTGTAGTCCTGGCAGGGTGGGGCGGAAAGGTTCGGGGATTTCTTCTATCTTCTCCGCCGCATCAGCCAATTTTTCCCTTGCTTTGTAGAAGTTATCATTGCCGATCTCAGCCGCGTCTTTCAACGCAGCAGCCTGGGCCAGCGTGGACCTGGCGGCGACCACCTGTGCCTCCGCCTGGGCAATCCGGGCGTCCAGTTCCTGGGGGTTGTCGCGGATGGCGATAGCATCCTGCCAGGCCTGATAGGCCCCGTCGCGGGCTGTCTCCGCCTGGACCAGGGCGGCCTGTGCCTGCCGAATCTGCTCCGGGCGGGCTCCTGCCTGTGCCTGGGCCAGTCCTGCCTGGGCTACGTCCAGAGCCGCCTGTGCCGCCTCAATCTGGGCTTCCAGCAACGCCCCATCCAGCCGCACCAGCACCTGTCCAGCCTCGACCTCGTCTCCTTCGTCCGCCAGCAACTCGACCACGCGGCCTCCCAACTCCGGCGCGATGGAGATCTCCTCGGCCTCGATGAACCCAGAGGCTGTCAGGCCGCCTGTCTCAGGCTCGGTTATTTCCAGTTGCCTCAGCACCAGGCTCCAGGCAGATGGGTTCATAGCAAAGTAGATGCCCGCCGCTGCCGCCACGATGACGGCCACAGCGACGATGATGATCGGAACAATCTGCTTTTGTTTCATATCCTCACTCCTGTGAAGACCCTCCGGGTTTCGGAAAACCCGAAGGGTCTGAGTTATTGCGCACATTGTAGATGAAAACATCCTCCAAAGACGGGGCGATGATGTCCATTGCCCGCACGCGTACACCGGCCTCGGCCAGCGTCTGTGCGATGTGGGGCTTGTGCTCCGCGACTCCTTCGGCCACCACGTGGATCAGCGTGCCATATAGTGCCACCTCATCGAACAGGCTCATCTGTCGCAGGGTGACGATCGCCACGTCTGGCTGAGCACAGTCAATCTCCAACACTTGCCCCTGCATCTCGTTCAGTTTGATCTCCTCCGGCGATCCCTGGGTGATGATGCGCCCGTTGTGAATGAGCGCCAGGTCCTGGCAGTGCTCGGCCTCATCCATGTAGTGAGTCGTGACGAGTATCGTCGTCCCATCCTCGGCCAATTGGTAGAGCAGATCCCAGAAGGCTCGCCGCGAGATGGGGTCCACCCCGGCGGTCGGCTCGTCCAGGAAGAGCATTTCCGGCTCGTGGAGGATCGCCGTGCCCAGGGCCAACCGCTGCTTCCAGCCACCGGAGAGATTGCGGGTCAACTCCCGCTCCCGCCCCTGGAGCCCCGCCATCTCGATGGTGAACTGCTTACGCTTCCGCAGCCGCTCGCCGCGCACACCGTAGGTACGCCCATAGAAATCCAGGTTCTCGTTCACGGTCAGGTCCCGGTAGAGGCTGAAGCGCTGGGACATATAGCCGATGTGTCTGCGGATGTCCTCCGACTGGCGCACGATGTCGTAATCCAGCACGGTGGCTTGGCCTGACGTGGGCCGCAGAAGGCCCAGGAGCATACGGATCGTCGTCGTCTTGCCTGCGCCATTGGGGCCCAGGAAACCAAAGATCTGTCCGCGCCGGATGTTGAACGTCACACTATCCACGGCGGTGAAGTCACCGAACTTTTTGGTCAGACCAACGACCTCAACAGCATATTTGTTCACAATGTGAAGCCCCCCTTTCAACTTCGAAACAGCCTTACAATGAGAACAACAGCCATCGTCGCCAGGAGAAGCCACAGGGCGATGATCACGGCGGCAGCGGCCCAGTTCGTTGGTTTGCCTGCGCTCATCAACTCGCTGGCCTTGTCCCGGCTCTCGGCGAGAACGTCGGGAGGGATCATCCTGAGCACAAGAGCAGCCCCCAGAGGAACCAGGATCAGGTCGTCCAAATAACCCAGGACAGGGATGAAGTCAGGAATCAGGTCAATGGGGCTGAAGGCGTACCCCACCACGAGGGCGGCGAACAGCCGTGCGTACCAGGGCGTTCTGGGATCTTTGTAGGCCAAATAGAGGGCATAGGTCTCTGTCTGGAGTTGCCTGGCTCGTTGCTTCCACAACTCAACGGCTGTCATTTTTACCTCTTCTCCCGATGCTTGCGAATCAGCGAGATAAACGCCTCCTCCATCCGTGGGCGGGTCTGGCGCAATCCCTGCACGACGATTCCTGCACTGCTCAGTGTTTCCTGGATGGCTGGCGCGCGCCGTGCGGCATCGTCCACGAACACGTGCAGCAGGTCGCCGTAGGTCTGCACCTCCAGCACGCCAGGGAGGTTCTCGATGATCCGGCTCGTCTCCCGCAGCCGGTCGGGCCGCAGTTCCAGCAACTCTCCCTCCACCAGCCCCTTGATGTGCGCTGGCGTGTCGCAGACGATGATACTCCCTTCGAACATCAGCGCTACCCGCGAGCAGCGCTCCGCCTCGTCCATGTAGGGTGTGCTGACAAAGAGCGTCACCCCCGCCAGGTGAAGTTCGGTCAGGATGTCCCAGAACTCTCGCCGCGAGACCGGGTCCACGCCGGTGGTCGGTTCATCCAGGAAGATGATCTCGGGTTTGTGGATCAGCGTGCAGGCCAATGCCAACTTCTTCTGCATCCCGCCCGAAAGATGGGCCGCCCGCCGCTTTTGGAACTTGGTCAAGCGGGCGAACTTCAGCAAACGGGCGATGCGCTCCTCCCGCTCCCGCCGCTTGACCTGGAAGATGTCGGCAAAGAAGACCAGGTTCTCCAGCACCGTCAAATCGCCGTAGAGGGAGAACTGCTGCGCCATGTAGCCGATGCGCTTTTTGATCTCCTCCGGTTCCTTTACCGTATCGAACCCGGCCACGCTGGCGCTGCCCGCACTGGGGTCCATAATCGCGCACAGCATGCGGATCGTCGTCGTCTTGCCGGCCCCGTCCGGCCCCAGCAGGCCGAATATCTCGCCGCGTTGTATACCTAGGTCAAGCCCGTCCACGGCGGTGACGTTTTTGAACCGCTTTGTCAGATTGTGTGTCTCAATGACCCATTCGTCCATTCGTTTTCATTCCAACTGCTTGCGGAACCTGGTGGCCGCCAGTAGCATGATCGCCACGCCAAAGATGACCATCGCCACCACTTCCTGGAACAATATCTGCAATCCCACCCCCTTGAGAATGATGCCCCGGATGATGACGAGCATATACCGCAGCGGCACCACATAGGTGATGGCTTGCAGCCAGCCAGGCATGGCCTCGATGGGAAAGAAGAATCCTCCCAGAAAGATAGATAGAAACATTGTCAGAAATGCCAGCAACATTGCCTCCTGCTGCGTGTTGGCCACGCTGGAGATAAAGATGCCAATGCCCAGCGACGTGATCACGAACAGGGCCGAAAGCCCCAGCAGCAACCCCAGGCTGCCCCGAATCGGCACTCCGAACCAAAAGACGCCGATGGCCAGCACCTCCAGCACGTCGAAGAAAGCAACGAACACGTAGGGAGTGACCTTGGCGACGATCAGCTCTAGCGGCTTGATCGGTGTCACGATCAATTGCTCAATGGTGCCCTGCTCCCGCTCGCGCACGATGGACAGCGCGGTGAAAAGACACGTCATAAAGTAGAGAATCAAGCCCATGATGCCGGGGATCATAAAGTTGGCGCTTTTCATCTCCGGGTTGTACCACACGCGCGGACGTACCTGCACGCCGGGCATATCGTCGGGGTCAATCCCCATTGCCTGCTCGATAATACGCATCGAATAGGCCTGCCCGACCGATTGCGAGGCGGCTAAGACGGTGCTGGCCACGCTGGGGTCGGAACCGTCAATGACGAAGGCGATCTGCACCTGCTCCCCACGATTCAGTGCCTCCCCGTATCCCGGTGGGATAATCATGCCCGATCTCACCTGACCGCGATCTACCAGATACTCCATTTGCTGCTCCGATTCGACGTAGTGAACGATATCAAAGTAGTTGGATGTCCGGTAAGCCTCAATCAACTCGCGGCTAGCCATCGTCTTGTCCCCATCCAAGACGGCAGTGCGCAGGTGTTCGATGTTCGTGGTGGCCGCGTATCCCATAAACACGAGCTCGACAATGGGTATGATGAACATCACCCCCAACGTGCGCGGGTCACGGAAGATGTGCAGGAATTCCTTGCGGATGAGCGCGAGGGTGCGCATGACCATCGTCTCACCCTCCTTCTCTGGGGCTCAGGCCGTCGAAGACGAGTGTGGCCAGGACCTCCGGCACGTCATCCCATCCCGACTGGAGCGGTTCGTCGCCCAGGATGCGCAAGACGAGCAGACCGACGAACATGCCCTGTATGGCACGCACTGTCAGTGGCACATCCACCGGCCGCATACGCCCCAACTCGATTTGCGCCTGTACGTATTGCTCTATCATCGTCGCGACTCGCAGTACATACTGCCGGCGAAAACGCTCGCGCAACTCTGAGTCGACCAACACCTCCGGCAAGATAGCCTGAAGCATCTCCTGGCCCTGCTGGATGCGTCCCATGCGGTGGCGGAAGGTAGCGACGAAGAAATCGCGGACATTGCCTTGCAGCGCCTCCACCAGTTCCTCATCCAAGGACTCCAACTCGGCCAGGCGGGTCATGATGCCGATCACCAGGTCGGACTTGCTGTCGAAGTAGTTGTAGATGGTGCCCTCCGACACGTCGGCCGCTTTGGCGATCTCCTTGGTGGTGGCCCGGTGGAAGCCTTTCTCGGCGAACACCCTGGCAGCGGCGTCGAGAATCTGCGCTTTGCGGGCAGCGATACGTCGCTCGCGGCGGGTGGTTGGCTGGTCGCTTGCCATAGGGCAATCTCCTCTCTTAGTGATTGCTCACTCATTAAATGAGTATACACTTAGATTGTATCACGACTTATGGCTGCTGTCAAGACCTGTACCAGGTTTTTAAGGTTCAGTTGCTTTCAGTCTTTGGATAGATTTCATTCGGGTGCATTTCGAGTGGGTTGTAGGACGAGTTGGCAACTTGTCCCAGGGGCAATTTACCAAATTGCCCTACTCATTCTCCCGGTTGTCTGACTGATGATATGAAGACGTCCTCCAGCGTTGGGGCGATCCACTCGATACTGCTCACACTTATCCCTTCGTTTTCCAACAACGCCGTGATGGGCTGCTTGAATGCCTCCGCATCCGGCACGACGGCGTGGATCTGCGCGCCGTAAAAGGCGACCTCGTCAAAGGGCAATCGGCCGCTCGCCTGGGCCTCTTTCAGCACGCGCATCGCTCGGTCCGGGTCGGGCGTGCTGATCTCCAGCACCTGCCCGCGCATTTGGGTCACCTTGAGTCGGTCGGGGGTGTCCAGCGCCACCAGCCGCCCCTGGCTGAGGAACCCGACCCGCTGGCACAACTCGGCCTCGTCCATGTAGTGGGTGGTGACGAGAACGGTCACGCCCTTATTCGCCATGGCATAGATCAGACTCCAGAAATCGCGGCGGCTGATGGGATCCACTCCAGCGGTAGGCTCGTCCAGGAAGATGACCTTTGGTTTGTGGACGATGGCGCAGCCCAGCGCCAGCCGCTGCTTCCAGCCGCCGGAGAGATTGGCGGTGAGCTCATTCTCGCGCCCTTGCAGCCCGGCCATCTCTATGATCTCGGCCTGGCGCTGCTGCAACTCGTCTCGCCGCAGCCCGTAGGCCTGGCCGTAAAAGCGGATGTTCTCGCGGGCGGTGAGATCGTTGTACAGTGTGAATAGTTGCGACATGTAGCCGACGTGGGCCTGCATCGCTTTGGTCTCGGTGCTCGGATCGTAGCCCAGCACGCGGGCATTGCCCTCGGTGATCTTGAACAAGCCCAGCAACAGACGGATCGTCGTCGTCTTGCCTGCGCCGTTGGGGCCCAGCCAGCCGTAGACTTCGCCCTGTTTCACGCGGAAACTGATGTGATCCACGGCGACAAAGTCACCGAAGCGTTTGGTCAGGTTCTCAACCTCGATAGTGTATGCGCTCATGACAGTTCTCTCACGCATCTCCCCGTTGCTTGCGGATGAGTGAGATGAACGCCTCCTCCATCCGAGGTTCGATTTCGCGCATCCCCGCGCAAGTGATCCCCTGGGCGGATAGCGCGGCCTCGATCTCCCGCTGCCATCTGTCGGGATCGTCCACAAAGACGTGGAGCATGGCCCCGTAGGTTTGCACCTCCAATACACCCTCCATCCCTTCGACCATGCGCCAGGCCGGCACAAAATTCGAGGGGGTGAACTCTAGCAGGCGGCCCGGCACCATCTGTTTGATCGTCTCTGACGAGTCGTGGGCGATGAGGCGGCCCTGGTACATCAGCCCCACCCAGTTGCAGCGCTCCGCTTCGTCCATATAGGGGGTGCAGACAAAGATGGTCGTCCCTTTTTCCGCGCGCAGGTCGCCCAGCATGTTCCAGAACTCGCGGCGGCTGACCGGGTCCACGCCCAAAGTGGGTTCGTCCAGCATCACTACCTGCGGCTCGTGGACCAGGCTGCACGTCAGGGCCAGTTTTTTCTTCATCCCGCCGGAGAGCTGGCTCCCCAGCCGGTTGGTGAACTCGCTCAAACCGGCGAACTCGAGCAGTTCGGGGATGCGCTTCCGCTGTTCCTCCTGGCTGACTCCCTGGACGTTGGCGAAGAAGCGCATATTCTCCATCACCGTCAGGTCGCCGGGGAGGGCGAACTGCTGGGCAATGTAGCCCACGCGCTCGCGGATGTCGTAGGTATCGCGCATAGAGTCGTAGCCCAGGATGCGGCTCTCGCCGGCAGTGCGCGTGAGCAGTCCCAAAATGACGCGGGTGGCCGTCGTCTTGCCCGCCCCGTCTGGCCCGATGAGGCCATAGGTCTCGCCGCGCCGCACTTGCAGCGTCACGCCGTCCACAGCCGTCACCGCGCCGCGCCTGGTCTCGAACCGTTTCACTAAATCCCGAGTCGAGATAGTCACCTCGTCACTCATCTTACTCCCTACTCCCTACTCCCTACTCCCTACTCCCTACTCCCTACTCCCTATTCAATCCAGCCTTTTCCTGAACGTCACCGCCGCGAGCGTCATCGTCACGGCCCCGTAGGCGACGAGGACGAGCACATCGCTCCACATAAAGGACAGCCCGACCCCCTTGGTGATGATCCCGCGGGCGATGCGGATGAAATAGGTCGCCGGGATGAGGTTGCCGACGGCCCGCACCACGGGCGGCATCGGCGCGTGGGGATAAATGAGGCCGGTCAGCAACATGCTCAACAACATCAACATGGTCGTGATCTGTTGAGCCTGCTGTTGCGTTTGCGCGGCTGTCGAGACCAAGAGTCCCAGGCCCAGCCCAGAGACGATATACAACAGGGAAAGCCAGGCAAAGAGCCACGGGCTGCCCTGGAATGGCACGCCGAACCAAAATACTCCGGCCAGGATGATGATCAACATGTCAACGACGGTCAGCAGAATGTTGGGCGCCATCTTGCCCACGATGAGTTCGAGCGGGCGGACGGGCGTGACCAGAATCTGCTCCAGGGTGCCCAGTTCGCGCTCGCGCACCACGGACATGGATACCTGGCCGATGGTCAGCAGCAACATCAGCAGCGCGGCTATCCCCGGCACTATGAAAACTATGCCATCCAGATCCGGGTTGTAGAGGATGCGGGTGGAGGTGTAGATGGGAAGCGACCCCATGCCGCCCAGCCCCATCTTGGCCGCTTTTTCCAGCGTCAACTCCATTCCCCGCGCCTGGGCAATTGCGCTCGCCGCGCTGTAGCCCGCTTGCACGGTGAACGAATCGGAGCCATCAAGGATGACCAGCGCCTGAGCGTCGCCGCGTTCGACCTGCGCCGCAAAGTCGGGCGGGATCACGACGCCGGCCTTGACCCGGCCCTCGCCGATGGCCTGGAGAACTCGCTCTTCGTCCTCCACGCGCATTTCCACGTCGAAATAGCCCGAGATTTCCAACGCCTCGACAAAGGCCCGACTCTGAGCATCCCGGCTCGTATCGGCGATGGCCGTGGGAATGTGATCTACCGTCAACGTCACGGCGTAGGCAAAGAGAAACAGCTCGAGGAGCGGCAGAGCCAGGATCATTACCAGCGTGCGCCAATCTCGCAGAATCTGGATGGTCTCTTTTTGAACGAGCGCGCCGATGCGCTGTAACGATTTTCGCATACTGTTTTTTGTTGGTGACCTTCCCGAAAGCTACAGGATGTATTAGCAGACGTAGACACTATTTCAGGGACAAGTTTTCAGCCATTTCATTGCGCTTGCGAGCTTTCGGGAAGGTTTTTTAGTCCAGCCCTTGCTTGAACGCGCGCGAAGCGGCCAACATGATCACGACGCTGTAAATGACCATCGCGATGACCTGATCCCAAAAGAACTTGATGCCGACGCCCTTGGTGATGATACCCCGCGAAATGGGGATAAAATAAGTCAGCGGGAACAGGTTGCCGGCGAGGCGCAGGAGGACGGGCATCGCCTCACGTGGGAACATGAATCCCGAAAGCACCACGCCCAACATCATCATCACCATGATCAATTGCTGGGTCTGCCGCTGATTTTGCGAGAGAGTCGAGATCAATAGCCCCAGTCCCAGCCCAGAAAAGACGTACAGAAAGGCCAGCCAGAGAAAGAGCCAAAAGTCGCCCTGGAAAGGCACGCCGAACCCAAAGATGCCTATTGCAAGGACGGTCAGCAGATTGAGCATAGCGAGGAGTATGTTGGGGGCAATTTTGCCCAACATTAGTTCGACGGGCCGGATGGGAGTGACCAGCAGTTGCTCAATAGTGCCCATCTCGCGCTCGCGCACCACGGCGGTGGCGGTCAGGACGATGGACTGGGTTTGCAGGAGCATGGCGCACATACCGGGGATGATGAACCAGAGCGTCTTCATATCCGGGTTGTAGAGGATGCGGACTAGCGCGTCCAAGGGCAGGAAACTCGTCCCCTCCACCGCCAGCCCTGAGCGTTCCACCTTTTTCATCAACACCTCGGTCGCGTGGGCCTCGGCGATGATGATAGCGGCGTTATAGGCCGACTGGGAGGTAAAAAGGTCCGAGCCATCCACCAGGAATAGCACTTGAGCGTCGCCGCGCTCCACGTGGGCACTAAAATCGGGGGGGATCACGATACCCGCCTGGGCACGCCCCTCGTCAATGGCCCGGATCACCTCGGCCTGGCTGGAGACGTACTCGACGACGTCGAAATAGCCGGAGACCACCGCAGCGTCCACGTAGGCCTGGCTGGCGCTGTCGCGGCTCTGATTGGCCACGATCGTCGGGATGTGGTCAACGCTCATGTTGAGCGCGTAACCAAAAAGGAGCAGTTGGATGATGGGCATACTGAGCGTCATCATCAGTGTGCGCCTGTCTCGAAAGGTCTGGATAAACTCTTTTTGTATGACTGTCCAAATTCGTCGTAGCATAGTTTACCTCAGAAACCAGGTTTTTCTGAAAAACCTGGTTTCTTTTACGCCTGCCGGGCGCGGATGCCATCCAGGAGCAGGTCTACCATCGCCTCGGCCAAAGCGCGCCGCTTCTCCGCCGAGGGCAGCGGCGCCATCCCGCGCACTGCTGGCACTATCAGACTGCCAAACATGCCCAGCACTAACTGCGCGACCAATGCGGGATTAATTGGACGAAAGACCCCGGCGGCGATGCGCTCGGCGATGTAATTTTCCAGCAGTTGGTGGATCTGTTTGAGCCGCGCGGCGACAGATTCCTCCAGGATGCCGTCATCTGCCCAGACCTCGCTGAACAGGGTGCGATTGAAAGGCAGTTGGGCCTCGGTGATATCCAACCCTTTTTCGATCATCTCGACCATCGCCTCACGGTCTCCCATCCCGCCCATTCCCAGCAGGGCAGCCACCATCGGTGTCTCTGTCTCGTTGACGATGGCCGAAAGTATCTCGCGCTTACTGCCAAAGTAGAGATAGATCGTGCCCGGAGCGATGCCGGCGCGGCCAGCGATCTCTTTGACCGTGGCCCGCTGGTAGCCCTTCTCGGCAAAGACGGCGGCGGCGACCTCCAGAATCTGTGTCCGGCGGGTCGCGGCGGGGCTTTCGGCCACGGAGGGCGGGCTGTTGTTCATTGGTAACCTCTCCTTTTTTGAATGAACGTTCATTCAGAAGGTGGAGATTGTACCACGTTTCGCCCCCTTGTCAAGTGGTGGCCGTGGGGTGGGTGGGGGGAATGGTTCAGAGCCTTTGTGCGCGTTGTGCATTTGTCGCCTGACGCATCAGCGCATGCAGGCGATGAATACATCTTCCAAAGAAGGCTCAATGATTGCCATATTGCCGGGCTCGACGCCGGCCTGGCGAAGCTCGGCAGCGATGGTTTCCTTATGTTGTTTCATCTTGGGGGCGACGACGTGCACCAACGCGCCGTACATGGCCACTTCTTCGAGTGGCAACCGGCCGGACTCACGGGCGGCCCGCAAGATCTTGACAGCTTTGGGCGTGTCCGTGGGGGCGATTTCCAGCACCTGGCCGCGCATCACGTCCCGCTTGATCTCCTCTGGCGAACCACAGGCAATCAGCTTGCCTCGCTGGATGAAGGCCAGCCGGTGGCAGTGCTCGGCCTCGTCCATGTAGTGGGTGGTGACGAAGACCGTGACCTCCTCGGCGACCAGTTTGTAGAGCAGATTCCAGAAGGCTCGCCGGGAAACGGGGTCTATGCCCGCGGTGGGTTCGTCAAGGAAGAGCAACGCCGGTCGGTGGAGGATGGCGGCCCTGAGCGCCAGACGCTGCCGCCAGCCCCCTGAGAGGTCTTTGGTGCGTGTCCGTTCGTGTCCCTCCAGGCCGGCTCTGTGGATCGCGTCCTGGATGCGCTCTTTCAATAAATCGTTTTCCAGACCATACGCCCGGCCGTAGAATTGAAGGTTCTGAAGCACCGTCAAATCGTTGTACAGACTGAAGCGTTGCGACATGTAGCCGACACGGGGCCGAATTCTTTCTGGGTGTTCGGCCATCGGCACGCCCAGGACTTCTACTGTCCCTGCGGTGGGTCGCAGCAATCCGAGTATCATGCGGATGGTGGTGGTCTTGCCGGAGCCGTTGGGTCCCAGAAGGCCAAAGATCTCCCCGCGCCGGACGTCGAGGTCGATCCCGGCCACGGCGGTGAAGTCGCCGAAGCGTTTGGTCAGGCTGCGGGTTATGATGGCGGAGTTGCTAGTTTGCATTTCGTGTTCTCACATCAATCTAACGCCCGGCGCACGTAGCGCAGCGAGAACGTGCCGATCACCAGACCCAGGACTGCCAGCGCCAGGACGTTGGGCCACAGTATTTCCATGCCGGCCCCTTTGAGCAAGATCCCCCGCATAATGGTCAACCAGTGATAGGCGGGGACCAGGTTGGCCACGTACTGTATGATCTGAGGCATCGATTCGACAGGGGCGGCGTATCCGGTGAACATGAAATCCGCCATGCCGATCATCATGACCAACAGGAATGCCTGGTGTTGGGTGCGTGATATGACCGAGATGACCATTCCTTTGCCCAACTCGACCAGCAGGTATCCAAAGGCCAGGATGAGCAGCAAGGCCAGCGAACCCCGGACGGGGACGCCAAAGGCCAGGTGCACCATGCCGAGCATGAGCACGAAATCAAAGAGACCCACCAGAACGACCGGGATGGATTTGCCAATGATGATCTCTAGCGAGGAGAAGGGCATGACCAGCAGTTGCTCCAACGTGCCTAACTCGCGCTCGCGAGAAAAGGAGAGCGCGGCGAAGAGGAGCACGGTGAATTCCAACATCAAGCCGAGTTCGGCGGGGATGGTATATAGCGCCTCACTGAGAGCCTCGTTGAACCACACCCGCAGGCTGGGGTTAAAATCGGCGAAGTTCTCTGGCCTCAACCCCAAGCGGCGCAGCGTGATGCGTTTCCCCATATCCCTGGTGACCCCTTCGATGGCCCGAAGAGCGGCCGTTGCCGGGATGCTCTCGGCCCCGTTGAGCAAAATCGCCAGGGTGGGGCGGCCTGTGGATGATGCTATCTCGTTGTCAAAGTCGGGCGGAATGATCACGGCCGCGTTGATCTGGCCGCGGTCGAGGGCATCCTGGATGGTCTCCATATCAGGAGCCTGCGCCTCGAGTGTGAAGGTGCCCGTGTTTTCCAGGGCGGTGACCACGGCCCGACTGGCAGCGCTTTGGTCCTGGTCCAGCACCATGAGCGGCAGGTTGGTGATTGGGCGGGAGGTCGCCCAGCCGACGAGCAACAACTCCATTATACCGCCGAACAGCATGAAGGCCGGCATCCACCAATCGTTGATGAGGTGGACGAACTCCTTGATCACAAGAGACCAGATGCGCTTGAACATAATTTCTCTCGAAAGTACGAACCTACGAATCTACGAATCAGCGAAATTGCTTTACCGCTTCGCATTTGCCGACTCGCTCATCCTAACTTCTTCCTGAAGAAAAGCACCCCGACTGCTGTAAACCCGATTCCCAACCCTAACATCATCACGCCGTAGGGCCAGAGCACATCCAGCCCTACGCCGGGAAGGAACACCCCCCGGGTGATGATGGCGTAGTGAGTTCCTGGTAGGACCAGGGCTTCTATGCGCATAATTTCCGGCATGGAGGCGATGGGGAAGAATATCCCGGTCAGGAAGAAGCCAGGGAAAAAGATGACCAGGAAGGAGAGCGCCAGCGCGGCCGGCTGGGTGCGGATGAACACGCCGATGATCATCCCCATGCTGAGTATCGCGAACAGGAAAACTGCCGAGAGCAGGAAAAACAGGGGAAAGCTGCCGTTAAAGGGAATGTGGAACGTAACCATGGCGATTACGGGAATCACGATCACGTTGATCAAGCCGACGATGATGTAGGGGATTATCTTCCCCAGCAGAAGTTCGGCGCGTCCCACCGGTGTGGCCATCACCTGCTCCAGCGTGCCGTGCTCGCGCTCGTGGGCCAGTGTCAGGGCGACAGACAGAGCCGGAAAGCCGAGCATCATGGAGATCAAACCGGGTATCATATCCACCCTGGGTTTCAGGCTGGGGTTGTACAGGGTGCGCACGCGCAGATCAATCGGTTGTAGGGATAAGGCTCGTCCTTGTTCTCCTATCTGAGCAGCGAGCAACTCACCGACGAACGCATCGGCTCGCCCCCCAATCTGGTCTAAGGCAAAGCCACCGGTTGCCGGTTCCGTCCCGTCAATGATGATTTGAAGGGGCATCCCGCGCAGGGACAACAGGTCGTGTTCAAAAGCCGGGTTGATTACCAGGGCGGCCTTGATTTCACCGCGCATGAGCAGGTCGTTAACTTCATCCAGAGTGTCCATGTAGGTTTGCAGGTTCAGGTCCTTGCCCTCCGTGATCCGCTGGACGAAAGCGCGGGAAGTCGAGCTGCGGTCGAAATCCAACACGGCGATAGGAATGTGTTCGATGTCCACCGTCAGCGCGTAGGCCATGATGAAGAGCATTGTGATAGGCGTCAGCATGACCAGTATGAAAGTCATCCGGTCGCGTATGATGTGATTGATTTCTTTGCGGATAATAGCCCGCAGGTGG
Organism: uncultured Anaerolineales bacterium; assembly: GCA_964385635.1. GTDB lineage: Bacteria > Chloroflexota > Anaerolineae > B4-G1 > B4-G1 > CAYLPU01. The sequence goes on along the minus strand of CAYLPU010000040.1, from coordinate 4,584 downwards.
CGCAGCGACACGTCAATCCTCCTCGAAACCAGGTTTTTTCTTGAAAACCTGGTTTCTGCCATCCTCCATACGCCGGATCAAGGAAATAAACGCTTCTTCCATACGGGCCGGGGCGTGGCGAATCCCTCGATAGGTAACTCCCTGCTCTTCCAGGGCCGCCGCGATCTCGGGGAGGCGCCTGGCGCTTGAATCGACGAGCACGTGAAGCGAGTCACCGTAGGTCTGAACTTCAAGGACACCAGGGAGCGTTTCGATCAGAGTGTGCGCCGCCTGCCAGTCATCCGAGCGCAGTTCGATCAAATCTCCCTCGATTTGGGCTCGAATCTGGGCCGGTTCGGCACACACGACCAAATGTCCGGCGTACATCAGGCCCACCTTCGAGCAGCGATCAGCCTCGTCCATGTAAGGGGTACTGACTACAATGGTGGTCCCTCCCAGGTGTAGGTCTGTCAGGATATCCCAGAATCCTCGTCGGGAGACGGGATCTACGCCGGTGGTGGGTTCATCGAGCAGCAGAATCTTCGGCTGATGGATCAGGGTACAGGCCAGGGCCAGTTTCTTCTGCATCCCGCCGGAGAGATGTGCCGCGCGGCGGTCTTTGAACTCTGTCAAGCCTGCGAAAGACAACAACCGTTCTGTACGCTCCTGCAGTTCGGTGACTTCCACGTCGTATAGTTCGGAGAAGAAGGACAGGTTCTCCAGAACCGAGAGTTCGCCATAGAGGCTGAACTGCTGCGCCATGTAGCCAATTTTGCGTTTAATCGCCTCGGCCTGGCGGGCCAGGTCATAGCCGGCCACCTGAGCCGATCCAGAGGTGATGTCCAGCAAACCGGCCAGCAGGCGCAGAGTGGTGGTCTTGCCGGCCCCATCCGGGCCGACCAAGCCGAAGAGTTCCCCAGGCTGGATGGACAGGTCTAGTGAGTCTACTGCCCGAGTCTTTTTGAAATCCCGCGTCAGCGCGTGAGTTTCGATAATCGGGGGAGTCTCTTTCATGGCTTTGGGCTTTTATCTCTTCGCCTTCCGGATGATCCACAGCACGATCAGTGCCCCAATCGCCGGTTCAGTTGCCACGCCGAGCCACTTGACGGTGTTGCTGAAGCCCATAGCGGGTATGACGTACCAGTCGAGCAGGCCGATGACGATGGCAGAGATCACGGCGACCACGTAGTCGCCGGCCGTGCCCAGGGGCTTGTTCTCTTTCCAGATCAGACTGGCTATCGCGCCAATCAGCAGGCCGACCAACACCATCGCGATTAACAGAATGATGATTTGCATTTCTTGTCTCCTTTGGTGCGAATCTTCCACAACTCGAAAAAGACCAGGCAGAACGCAGCCTACCGCAGGAGATACCAGCCATAACCACCCTGGATCATCCCAATGACAGACGGAAGGGCAAAGCCAAAAAATAGTGCCACTGGGCCGCCTCGTCGCGGCGGGGACTTGAGGCCCAGAACTCAAGGAACAGATTAAAAATACCTTTGCCTTCGACACTAAACTGACCGGTCAGTTTAGTAGGTTATACACTTTAAGATCGCGGTTGTCAAGGGGCATTTCTCCTGGTGATTACCCACATCAGACGAGGCATAGCGAATAACGAGCGACCGCGCCCCTGGTGTGGAGCGCGGTCGAAGGATGCCGGCGCGTGAGATTGGTCAGCGCTCAGCGTAGAAGGCGATACCGACGGTACCGGGCCCAACGTGGGTACCGATGGCGGGGCTGACCATGGCGTGGTAGACTGTGGAGATGCCGAATCGTTCCTTCACTTGTTGGGCGACGACCTTTCCCTCCTCCGGGTTGCCCGCCTCAAGGATGGAAGCCTCCCCCATCTGTCTCTCGCCCAGCCGCTCCTCCACGATGTCCAACATCTGCGCGATGGCTTTGCGCTTGGTGCGCACCTGGGCCAGCGGTTCGATGTGGCCGCTCTCCAGGTGCAGCAACGGCTTGATCTTCAACGCTGTCCCCAGGAGCCGTTTGGCTCCGCCGATGCGCCCGCCACGATGGAGATATTCCAGCGTGTCCACGGCGAACAGGATGTGAACCTGATCGCGCACCTCCTCGGCTGCAGCGATGACTTCATTGAGGGGTTTGCCAGTGGCCGTCGCTCGGGCAGCAGCCAGCGCGACGAAACCTAGGCTCATTGAGGCGCCAAGCGAATCTATGATTGTGATATTGAGTTCGGGTATCTGTGCTTTGGCCGCCTCGGCCGAGGCGACGGTGCCGCTGAGCCCGGAGGAGATGTAGGCGCCCACGATGGTATCGGTATTGCTCTCGGCGGCAACGCGGCGGAAGAATTCCACAAACTCGCCGACCGAGGGTTGGGAGGTGGTGGGTAAGGTCTTGGCCTTCTGCAGGCGGCGGTAGAAGGCGGGCGGGTCTATGTCTACTCCGTCCCGGAAGCGCTCGTCGCCCCAGATGAGCCAGAGAGGGATCACCGGGATGCTCAAGCCGTCCAATGCTTCTTCGGGAATGTAAGCCGTGCTGTCTGTCACTACTGCGATCTTTTGACTGCTCATAGTTGCCTCCCTTTCTTGTGATGTTGAAGATGTGCTAACAAATAGAACACCCTACCCGTTGGTAAGGTGCGCTCTCGGACAAGGATATGGGGAAATGGGGAAGTAGGCAATCTCCTCTTGAGGCAAGGCTTGCGATGTGACTATGATTCGGTGTCCAGCAGAGCAGTGATCACGATGGCTACAATGCCTGCGACAGTAGTGCGCAATCCGTAGCCGATGAGACTGCGTCCGGATATGTGCCCCAGAAACATCCCCAGTCCGAACAGACTGACCAGAGCAACGGCTATGGAAAGCGCATAACTGATCAGGATGTTGCCGATAAGCGGTGCAATGAACATGGGGATGAGCACAATCAGCGAAGAGACGAAAGGCGATAGGCCATCTACCAATGAAACGACGATCACTGCCATGCGCGAGGCCCGGCCGATCTTCGTCTCACCCAGGTCGGTGAGCGATATTCTCTCTAGTTCAGCCAACTCACGCCTGCGCTCGGCGGACTCGGCCAGGTAGGCTCCCCACAGCCCTGAAATCCCTATGGAGATGGAAGTGGCAACGCCGATGCGGATCACAATAGATGCGTCGCGAATACCGACCATATACTGGCCCATCAGCACACCAATGGTGGTCAACACACCATCAAAGGCATTGTTCGCCAAGGCGCGGCGAGCGATCTTCAAGAAGCCGGCAATACGTTCGTATTCGCGTACGTCATCTATGCCCTGCGCTAGACGGCCACGCATTTTGTTCGAGTTTCTCACGGCTAGTCTTGTGGCGTGATAACGTCTTCAATGAGCACCATGCCGGCCGCTACCTCGTCAATGGAGTGGATCGCGCCGCCGTTCTCCTCGATGACGTCGGTGATTACTTCGTAGCGCAAATCGTGTCCTTCGATGGTGACCTTGGCATTTTCCACCCGGCGGTCGATCTCGTAGATCGAGATGTTGGCTCCGTCCACACCTTCCAGGTCGGCCAGCAATTGCACCAGTTCCACGATAGTGGGCTCCAGGGGTTTCAGCACATCCAGCACTAGTCGTCGTAAGTTTCCCATGTCCTTGTTTCTCACTCCTTCAATGGTATGAGCGCCCGCGCGAAGGTGAGGTAGCCAGTGTGGGCTACCATACGGTCCATTGGGCGCAGGCGAGCGGGCACCGCCTTGTACGGCCGGAGTAATAATTCCTCCACTTCGATCAGGCCGAAGTTAGCGTTCTCCAGTGTGTTGATCAGGCGGCTGACCTGATTAGTGGTGGGTAGGATGCAGCCAAAGAAGCCGCCGTTAGCGAGAGCCGCGTGAGTCTGCATCAGATAGTCCCATGGGTTGGGCAGGTCCAGAAACAGGGCGTCGGCGTCCCGTTCGTCGAAGCCTGCGGCGATGTCGCGTAGTTTGAGCTCCACGAATTCGGCCAGCCCGAGCCGTTCCAGGTTCTTGCGTCCCAGTTGCTGCATCTCCGGGCGGACTTCGTAGGAATAAACGCGACCGGTAGGGCTGACCGCTTGGGCGAGGACTATCGTGAGCCCGCCACTGCCGGTGCCGGCTTCGACTACGCGGCAGCCCGGGCTGATGTTCATCTTCATCAAAATGTAACCTGTGTCTTTGGGGTAGACAATCTGGGTGGTGCGCTTGAGGTTACGCACGAGGTCGTCGGTGGAGGGCCGGAACAGCGAGAATGGATACCCCAGATGGGTGGACAGTTGTGTCCCCCATGGGATTCCAATCAGGTCGTCATGGGCTACCACTCCGCGATGCGTGTGGAGTTGTGCTCCTGGCTCTAGCCGGACGATGAACGTTTTGCGGTCGCGACCGACTAATAGAGCCAATTCGCTAGACTGTGCAGTTTGCACGGTTTTCTCAACGATCAAGTTATCATCACGCACTTGAAATCTGAGAAATGAACGGAGATTGCTGCGCCAGGTACGGGGAAAATGCGCTTTCTCAGTTTTCACGTACACTTGGTGCAATTATAGCGCAATCTCGCCATAGCGCAACCTTGGATTGAGATGCGGGGGCTTCACGTCGATCTGGCTGGGCCGTGTCTATGCAGTTTGACTTGAAAGCAGGATAGTGGTACACTAG
>CAYLPU010000039.1:14904-43728 GCA_964385635.1 uncultured Anaerolineales bacterium | reverse complement strand
TACCTGGCTACAGAGCCCTCACACGGACGGCCTGCAAGCCCTTGGGTCCCTGCTCAACGTCGAACTCGACCTGCTGGTTCTCACGCAGTGAGCGGAATCCTTCCCCCTCGATGGCCGAGTGATGGACAAATACGTCCTCTCCGGCCTCACGAGAGATAAAGCCGTATCCTTTGGAATCATTGAACCATTTGACGGTTCCGGTTTCCCTTTCGGTCACTTTCTTTACTCCTTGGTTTACGTGATCTTGGGCGAAGCAGTGCAGGCAGAACAAAAAAAGACCGCCCAGTTTCCGCAAGTCTGGACAGTCTTTGATATTACAGCCAAGACCCACTTCATCTTACATTAACATTTTACCACACTTGTGCGAAATAGCCAAGTGCTGAGCCGCCCCTTCCCTTTATGCTGCGATTGTGCTAGAATCTAGCAAGATGCAGGGTTGTTGTGATCATTGCCCTGTTGTCCCGGAATTCTCGAAGAATAAGGAGGTGAATCACGATGGTTCTCTACGTCACAAAGTGGGATATTCTGCCAGACAAGGCGGAAGCCTATAGCAGGTGGACTGGGCCCGCGATCCAGCGCGTCCTGGCAGTTCCAGGAGTGGCCGAGTTTCGAGGGTACCGGCCGGCCACTGGTGCGTCCCAGGTAGTAGTCACCTATGAGTTCACTGACCTGGCCACCTGGGCCGCTTGGTACGCTCACGAGGACGTGCAGAAAGTCTTCGATGAACTGCGCACCTTCGTGACCAATGTGAGCATTGAGCTTTGGGGTCCGTCACCGATCGTTCCCAAGCCTATTCGACCCGGTCAGTAGACTGGTGGGTAGCAGCCGAGGAGCGCAGAGAGGTGAGTGGGAACATTGTTCCCCTTACCTGTGATAATAGAACGAGGGCGGGCGAACTCTGCGCTCCCTTCGGTCGCTTGCCCTGCAGGTCAGCTAAAAACGGGACACTTGCCACCGAGTCATTCCAACAACAATGAACGGCAGTCTTCAGGCCGAAAAGACGCCCAACAATAGCCCGTGCGACCGAAGTCGTTTGTGTAACTGTTATGACCAAACAATCGGGACACAAAACGAGCATTCTTGACCAACTCTTATCCCAGCAGGGGGATTGTGCGCAAAGCAGCAAAAAGGTTGCTGAGCGAACGAAAGCGAAAATGAAACCTGAAACGCGAAACCGACAATGAATCTATTCACACTAAGTCCTCAAGACCGAAACGACCTGACAGCCTTTCTGCGCGACATGGTGCAGACGCCAAGCCCCTCGACCCAGGAAGGTGCGGTGGCGAAGCGTATCGTCGCGGAAATGACGCGGTTGGGCTTCCGCGACGTGCGCACTGACCGCATCGGCAACGTCGTCGGCTGGATCGGGCCAGGCCACGGGCCGGTGCTGATGCTCAACGGCCACATGGACACGGTGCGGGTCAGTGACCCCGAAACCTGGAGCCGCGCGCCTTTCGGAGCCGAGGTCGAGGACGGCCTGCTCTATGGCCTGGGAGCCTGCGACATGAAGGGCGGGCTGGCGGCGATGGTCTACGGGGCGAAACTCCTGCGCGACGCGGGAGTAGCGCTGAAGGGAGACGTCGTCGTGGCCTGCGTGGTGCAGGAGGAACCGTGCGAAGGCATCGGGTCACGGGTGCTGATCGAGGAGGAGGGGGTACGCCCGGAGTGGGTGGTACTGGGCGAGCCGACCGATCTGAACGTCAGTCGCGGGCACCGTGGCCGACTGGAGATGTGCCTCGTCGCACATGGCCGTTCGGCTCACGCCGCTTGCCCGGACCTGGGCGACAACGCCATCTATACCGCCGCGCGGCTGTCATTCGGCCTGGAACTGCTGGCAGGCCAGTTGGGAGACGACGACTTTCTCGGTCCTGGCACCTTGGCGGTGACCGACATCTCCTCCATCGCCAGCAGCCGCAACGCCGTGCCCGACCGTTGTGAGTTGATTATTGACCGACGGCTGACACTGGGGGAGAACGAGACGAAAGCGCTGGCCGAGGTGCAGCGGGTCATCGCCCGCGAGGGTGTGCGCGCGGAGGTGGAGGTGACCGAGTACCACGCCGTCAGTTACACCGGCTACACTTGTGACGCTCGCGAGTTCTACCCCGCCTGGGTAATGCCGGAGGATCATCCGCTGGTGACGGCCGCCGTGCGTGCCGTGCGGGCCCAGTTGAAGCGCCGGCCCCAGGTGGGCCGTTGGGACTTCTCGACCGAGGGGGTCTATACAGCGGGTGTGGCTGACATCCCCACCGTGGGGTTTGGGCCGGGCGACCCCCACCATGCACATACCGCCGACGAGTACGTGCGGCTGTCTGACGTCTACGCCGCCACGGAGGTGTACGCGCGGCTGGCGGCGGGACTGCTAGGATAAGGTGCGACGCACTTCTCAAGTGCGTCGCACCTCAGATAAGGAGGCCACATCATCGGCAACCGGCTGGAACAGCACCTGAACCAGGAGGACACAGCGACGTGAGCCAGGGGCTACGAATTGCCCGAGAGATCGGCCAGGCCCTGGCGGAGGGTGCGCCGGTGGTGGCGTTGGAATCGGCGCTCATCACCCACGGCTTTGCACCCCCGGCAAATCTGGAGGTGGCCCGGCGGATGGAGGCGACGGTGCGCGAGCAGAGAGCGCTACCAGCCACCATCGCCGTGCTGGAAGGCAGGGCGAGGATAGGGCTCTCTGACGAGGAACTGGCGCGGCTGGCCTCCGACCGGACGGCCCGCAAGGCCAGCCTGCGCGACCTGCCGCCTGTGTTGGTACAGGGCGCAAGTGGCGGCACGACCGTCGCCGCGACGATGCACCTGGCCCACTGCGCTTCCATCCGCGTCTTTGCTACCGGCGGCATCGGGGGTGTGCACCGGGGCCATCCCGAGGATGTCTCGGCCGATCTCCTCGCGCTGGCCTCCATTCCTATCATCGTCGTCTGCGCTGGGGCCAAGGCCATCCTCGACCTGCCACGCACGCTGGAGTACCTGGAGACCCATGGCGTGCCGGTGATCGGCTACCGTACCGGGGAGTTCCCCGCCTTCTACAGCCGTCACTCGGGACTGAGGGTGGATGCGCGGGTCGAGACACCGGAGGAGGTGGCGCAGATGGCGCGGGCGCGGGCAGAACTGGGCCTGTCGGCGGCGCTCCTGATCTGTGTCCCCGTCCCCGAGGTGGACGAACTACCGGCCGGCGAGGCCGAGGCGGCCATCGCGCAGGCGGTGGAGGAGGCGGAGTCGGCCGGCGTGGGCGGCAAGGCACTGACGCCGTTTCTGCTGGCCCGGCTGGTCGAACTGACCGGTGGTCGCGCCCGCCGCGCCAACGAGGCGCTGCTGCTCAACAACGCCCGCGTGGCAGCCTGCATCGCGCGGGCTTTGAAGGAGGTATCCCATGTGTAACTCAAGACTCTTTCGCACTGTCGAAGCAACCGCTGTACTGCTCTTCCTCGTCCAGGCCGTGCGCGTCCTCTTCTCCGTCCTCTTCGGCCTCATCTACGACGCCATCTTCTCCGAGACGCTGGCTTTCAGCACGCTGGGTCTCGTTATGCTCTTCGTCATCGCGGCGTTTGTGACGCCGCTCGCGGCCCCGCGCCTCCATTGTAAACATCGGAGTGCGCTACTGCTCGCCACGGCCCTCGTCGCCGCGCTGGCCCGCATCCCGCTGACGATCAACCTGCTAGCGGTGCGGCTCTGGAGCAGCATCCTCATCGTCGGAATGACGGGGGTGTATGCCGTGACGCTGCTGCGCGAGCGGCCTCGCGTCTTCCCGACCTCCCTGCTGCTGGCCTTCGCTGCCGACCAGTCTCTCCGCGCCGCGGGCAATACCTATGACGTCGGGCTGCGCGATTGGTGGCTGCCGGTGCAGGCACTGCTTTCGCTGGCGACGTGCGTCGTGGCCTGGCTGGCCTTCTCCCGTTCCCAGGACGAATCCCCAGCCGAGGAGGGTATCGGCATTGCGGGCGGTCTGGCTGTGGGGGCACTGCTGTTCCTTGAGACCTCGTTGCTGGGCTTCCCCAACGCGGTGGTCCGTTGGAGCGGCGTAGACTACGGTGTCGTCGCACCGCTCTTGATGGCGATCACGCTCCTACCGCTGATGCCCGGCGTCCGTCAAGCGAAGGCCCGGCTCCTGGGCGGGCCCTTCGGCTGGGCTCAGGGCAAGCGGCTGGGTGGTCTGGGACTGTTCTTTCTGGCACTGGCCGGGTTGGTGGCAGGGAAGCAGGCCGGTGGAGCCATCGCTGCCCTCGGCCTGCTGCTGGCCCAGTTCCTTGTCCTGATACCGCTCTTGGACGTTGTCGGCCCCCGCCGCAGCGGTCGGACGGGACTGGCATTGGCGCTGGGGATGGTGCTGTTTCTGGTCCTCAACTTCGCGCTGGCCTTCACCTTCACCTATCCCTACACCATCCTGGCCTTTCGCGGTATGGGACTGTACGTTTTCCTGATCGCCGCCGCCGTCGCCTGCCTTCCCGCCCTCCGCCTCTTCACCTCTCAACCAGTATCCAGTAACCAGCATCTAGCAACCTGGACTTGGCTGTCTGCCGCCCTGGTGGTGCTCCTGGCCACAGTCTTCGCCTGGCCCCCCACGCTCAATCTGAAGGAAACCGGCCCCATCCGGGTCGGCACCTACAACATACACTATGGCTACAACACCTCCTGGCAACTTAACCTGGAGGCGCAGGCTCGCACCATCGAAGAGAGCGGCGCCGACATCGTGGTGTTGCAGGAGGTGGACGCCTGCCGCATCACCAGTTATGGCGTGGACGACGCGCTATGGCTGGCGCGCCGATTAGGAATGCAGGAGATCTATGGCCCAGCGCTGGAGGGACTCTCCGGCATCGCGCTTCTGACCCGCTTTCCCATCGCCGAAGCCGACACCCGGCTGCTGACCAGTCAGTTGGAGCAGACCTCCATCGTGCACGCCCGCATGACGGTCGGCGACCGGCCGCTGGATGGTTACGGCATCTGGATGGGGCTGGATCCGGAGGAGCGGGCACGCCAGTTGGACGACGCGCTGGCCTACATCGGCGCGGCCTCTCCGGCCGTCTTTGGCGGCGACTTCAACTCGACCCCCGATTCGCCCATCTACGCCCTCATCCAGGCCGCCGGTTTCGATGATCCCTTCATCGTTGGCGGCTTCGACCCAGCCCCCACCTCCCCGGCTATCGAGCCCGACGAGCGCATTGATTTCGTCTGGGCGCGGGGGCTGGATGTGAGGGATGGTCAGGTGCTCGATTCGCTGGCATCCGACCACCGCTGCGTCGTGGTCGAACTGGCGCTGCCGTGATCGCTCGTGTGAGTGATCTGCGGGGTTTGTGACTGCGCCAGACGGCAGCGTTCGCTGGTCGCCCATTTGTCCTGCTCGCCCTGTTGTGCTACAATCCCTATCAGGATCAAAAAGCCACGAGGCTTGCCCAGGGCCCGAGTCAGTGGCCAGGGTAGGTGCCAACGAATATGCCCTGGTAAGGTACATTCCAGCCAGCACAAGGCCCGCCCAATGCGGATGTCACGCAGATAGGGCGGCGGGTGGTGGAGGTGCGCGTTGGCGTCACCCGCATCGAGCGCATCCGCGTGTGGGACGCCTGCACCAGCACCAACTACCGGCGCGTCGCCGGCGGCCACAACCCCCGCCCCACCAAGCCGGAACGGTTGCGCAACCGTTTCTTCTGCAAGTTCTGCTACTATCCGGAGGACTTCGGCCCCCTGGGCTGCGTGGGATGCGGGCGGTGTATCGTCTCCTGCCCGGTGGATGTTGACATCACCGAGGTGTTGAGGGATGTGGCGGGGCGGTGAGGTGTCCACGGCCACGAGTACAATCAGGGAATTTGATCAAGAATCGAAGCAGTTACTGAGGCACACCGTGATCTTGTTGTCGGCCAACCCCTGCTGTAGTGCTCCTATCGCAAGTCTCCGACTTGTAGTGATGATTTAGGAAGGGAAATGCACATGGATACCAAATTGATACTGGAGTCTCTTGATAAAACAGATGCTATGGAAGACCTTCTCCTGACCGGCGCTCCGTTTGTGGGGCCAGGGGCCGTGATTTCCAACAATCTGGAGTGGTCTACAGAATTCAACAAGGGCAGAGCTTTGTTTCTGAGAGGCGACTACGAGTCTGCAGCTCAAACATTTCGTGAACTTGACGAGGCTTTGCCGCAGCATGACAGAATTCTTACACCGTCGAAAATCAACGAGACCTTCTGCTGGTTGGAACTCGGTGAGTTTGCCAAGTACATAGAGCAATACGAACCTTTGATGAAAAGAGGTCGAGTATATGGGCTCGTGCTATGGAAGCTCGCCTTGGCTTTTCACCGCACAGGGGACATGGTTAGTGCTGAATCTTGCCTGAGACAGTGGGTCAGGTCTCCCGCACTGCAATTTCTTGCAAGAGGGTATCTGCTGAATTCCCTGCTACAGGTCCGCAACCGCAAGATGGATGAAGCCATCACGCATTTCGACCATGCCTGGAGAACAGACGAGGACTTTTGCAAACGTACAATAGTGCAGTATCTTGGGGCCGAGGTAGGAGAAGCGTTGCTTAAGGGTGTGGCTCTGGTTGAACCTCTTGTGAAAGAGGAGCTTCGGGTAGTTGCTAGGGAAGAAGTCATATCGACTTTGGAACGACTTTTGATCCCCCGTGGTCTCGGCAAATATCCCCAGGCACGTCACCAGCTAAGCGAATTTGAATATCAAGCGGGTTACATTGCAGCTTTGGAGCGATTTGGCGACGGCGATGTTGACGAAGCCTTGAGGCTGATAGATAGTCTTCTGAAGGGTTCCCAAGAAAAACCTGTGCTATTGTGGGCTAAGGCAGCTTACCTAGCAGCAAAACGGGAATGGAAGAATAGCATGAATCTTATTGAAGATCAATTGGACGATCCAAGCGTTCCTGGAGGCGTGTTTTGGAATGCTGCATGTACCTATTTCAATCTGGTCGACTATCCCTCAGCACTGGATACGATTTCCCGATGTACGGAGAGCGAATATCGAACTTCAGGTGTTGCTTGGTTGACACGCGGGCTATTGGCTCATGTTTGTGGAAATATCGTCATCCGCAACAATAGTATTAGGGAAGCTATAAAGACTTCCCCCCAACAATTAGTCTATTATGTTGGAATTCTAAAGCAGATTGGAGCTGATATTGAAGGACTGCCAAAGGCAGAGGAAAGGGTTGCAGGGGTTTCGGTAGAGGACGAGGAACTAGTTACGCGATATGAAGAACTTGCGAAGAGAACTCGCAGGCTTCTAGATAGTATGGAGTTTAGTAAACGTAGACTGCGACTTGCGGAACAGTTTGCTCAGTTTGCTCCGGCGAGCATCGCAGACCTTGCTGAAGTAAAAGACACTACCTTTCGTCCAATCCTATTGCCAACATGCCCAGCACAGTTGTATGACTACAAGGAAGTCTTTCTTTCTGGTGTTGATGCCTTCCGAAGGGAAGCATACGAGGAAGCGAGTGAGAAGTTTGCAGACCTCTACGTGAAGGCAGATCGAAACTATACTGTTGCGGTCAACCTTGTAGCATCTCTGATACTTAGTGAAAGGTACTCTCGCGCTGTAGATGTATTATTAGACGCAATACAGCGAAGGGAGGTTGGTGGAGCCAACGCAATCCGGAATCTTATCTCAGCTCTTATGAGGTCAAACAACCTAAAAGATGCATTCCCATGGTTTGGCAAACTCTTAGAAGTCTCAAATGAGGAGTATTTCAACTTTGTTCAAATGGCTTATGTTGCGCATCTGCTGGGGCGTAAGGAGGATGTGGCTACAGCACTTTACAACGCCTGCACTGTCAACTTGACCGAGCCGTCTATTCGTTTGAAAGGCGCGGCCGTAAAGGCATGTTTGAAAGTCAAGGACAACGATAGAGCATTTGCGCTGCTCAGGTATTTTGCAAAAGAAGGGCCGCTTCCTTATGTCGTAGCAGGTGCGACAAGACCCCGAGTCCCAGCATACCAATGCAAGGGTTACTTGGTTATGAAGCGTGAGCATGAGTATTTTCGCCGTAGGAGAGACAAAAGGGCTGCGCTTGCATACTTTGGGGAAGTGCTTCAGGCCAGGGAAGCGGACTACGGTGCTTTGGTTGACAGGGGCACTGTAGATGAGTTGTTTAATGCACTCAGATTTTACGGTGAGAGTCTGCTCTGGAACGAGGAACTTGATAGAGCTCATGACGCTTTAAGCCAGGCGCTGGGTATTTTGGTAGATCATTCGGGGTACTATGCACCCAAGCAATTGTCAATAAGATACCACGCGCTCACCGAGATTTATTTCAACCGTGAACACTACTTCTGGGCACGTGAGCTTTGTGAGAGAGGTCTGGAAGCTGATGGGGACAATAGAGGTCTGCTAAGACTCCACGGCCAAATCAAACAGAGGATCGGGCGAATTCCGGAAAGATCGCGAGAGGCGCTGAGAGAACTGGCCGAACTGCCCATAAGCCGGATCGAGAAGGCCGGAGATTTTCTCGAAGTTCTGCCGAAAGTCAGTCAGATTGTTCAGCCGCTATCCCAAGACTTTCCAGCTTCGAGGGAAGTGGTTGGAGATCTAGTAGGGCTTATAAATGCTGTGCTCGGCATCGAGACTGTCCCGCTCGTTGACAGAAATCAGGAGATTTCGAGATTAAGAGAGACGGCGAGCAGGATCGAAGGGGATCTGCCATTGTATCTGCCAAAGGCTTCTATCTCAGCACTACTACCAGTCCTCAAAGGCATAAGTAAGACGTTGGGTGAAGTTCAGGCAAAATCAATCTGCCCAGAGTTTACTTTCGCAGTGGAACCGGCAAGCTACTATCGAGAGAACGAGGCCTCGCTGGTGTACAAGCTGAAAAACACAGGGCGCGCGGACATACGCGAACTACGAATCACAATGGAGAGTGAGGCACCTCACAGATGGGTGCCAGTGTTGGAGGAGCACTCCCTTGACGTAGTGAGAAAAGATGAACTATTCTGGGTAGATTGGCCAGTTCATCTGGAACAACCACCTGAGCCCGAGATGGGGATCATGCCAAAGGTCATGTTGCGCTTCACTGGTGGCAGCCTTAGAGGGGAGTTTGTCGAGCAAACGATCTCCGATCAAGACACAAAGCTGCTACCATTCATTGACATAAACGTGGACTATCCTGTGATCGCGCTCAAGCCCGAGGAGGACAACAAACTATATGGCCGTGAAAACTTGCTCAGAATACTGAAGAACTCGTTCACCAGCTCCGGCCAGACGCGAATTCCTTTCATGGAGGGTGTACGCAAGGTTGGCAAGACTTCCATATTCTATTTTCTTGCAGCACGTATAGGTGACAATCTGCTGCCAGTGTACGTCAACCTGTATACTACGTGGACTAACCCGTTCCAACTGCTTGCCAAGTGCGTCAGTGATGCGGTTGCCTTGAGAATCGGCGTGGAATCAGGCGATGTGGACCGAATAGCTACGAGAGATGACTTTGACCGATTTCTGACGAACATAATACGGAGAACAGGCATCAGGCGTGTTGTACTGCTTCTGGATGAATTTCATGCGGTCATTGATCGCATAGAAAAGGGCTCTCTTCCAAGCGAATTTCTTGGGGATTTGAGAGACATGTACATGAGTCGTAGCCAGAAAATTTCCGTCGCATTTGCCGATTGGTATTTGATAGATGAGCTCAAGGCGCGTGTTCCTGCTCAGCTTTGGGCAGACTTGGCCCGAGAGCCAGTCAGTTTCCTCAACGAGTTAGATGCCCGGGAAGCAATCTTAGCGCCAGCAACAGGTTCACCTCTCCGTTTTGAAAGGGATGTCATTTCGAGTATCTATTATTACACAAATGGATATCCCTGGCACATTCAGTGGATCTGCTCTGAATTAGTGAACCACTTGAACATCCAAAAGAGGTACGTTGCCATACCTCAAGATATTAATCTCATGGCCAGAAGGCTATGGAGGGAAGACAGGCTGTTTAATGAAGGCGTATGTCGGCCTGAAAGACTCACCAAGGACAGCCAGTGTGTTATATATGGGATGCTTGAGATCCTGCAGGAGTCTAAGCAGGACATTTGTACCTGGTTTAGCAGAGATATAGTGGTGAACTTGAGACTGTCGGTAGACGTAAAGGGCGAGGTCTCCGGGCTGACACAGTTGGAAATTCTTCAAGAGCATGACGATGGACAGCAGATGCGATTTTGCAGCCCCCTTCATGCCCTATGGTTTGAGACAAAACGTCAAAAGGGCGCTGACATTCACGGTGAATCGCTAGAGGAAACAACGTGGGGTGACCACGGCTCTTCACTAATGGCGATACCAGAAAACCCAGCTTCAGAAATCCGTCGTAAATGTGATTACCTTAAGGACCTCAAGAGTCGACTCCGTCAAGCATTGGATGATGAACATCAGGCATTCAAGAATGTTGAGATGCCAGAGGAGTGGGCAAATGCTTCTATAGTCGTTCGCACACGAGATGCCTGGAGCGTCCTTATTAAAGCCCTCCGTGATCTTTTTATAGAAGATATGAGGTCACGACTTGACTCATGGGATGATAGGCGGAAGTATCCAGACCTGAACAAACAACTGCATTCTATACGCCTGCGCCGCAACTTTGTTGAGCACCCAGACTCTGTGGAGGGTAAGGATGAAGAAGAACGATGCTGCTCAGAAGACATAGGCAAGCGCTTCCCAACATCCGCTGATGATTGGCTGATCTTGCAGATGAAGGTTCTGGATGGATTGACAAAGGCACTTGAGGTTACCATTGAACAAGTTGCTAGGACATAGTGCTCTAATCGCTAACCCCATGCGCCGGTACCTGGGCCGGCTGGCCGGGGTCAAGGGTTAGAATCACTGAATTCATTGAGTCCACTGACACCACTGATTCAGTGTCATCATCCTCCTCAGTGCTTCAGTGATTCCAGGGGGTAGGGCGGGCTTTGCCAGCGGGTGGCTGTTAGATGACAATGCTCAACCCTTCCAAGCAGAGGACAGGAGTGCAGTATCTATGACCGATCATGCTGACTTGACAATCGAAGCGTTTGTAATTCTCCGTGAGCATTTCTTTAGCCAGAACGGCACGCCAAGACCATTTCCGCTGCGAGAAAAGCGAAACACACAGGATAATCCACTGGATGAGTACATCTGTGGCGTGTTGGGTCATCATCTACAGGATAGCGAATGTGTGCCCTCTCCTGGCCCGTTAATAAGCCCTGACCTGGCGCTGCTCCGTCCAGATTGGTGCAACGGTGTTCCCAGGGTAGCCTTGCGGGACGACTTGACGAGAGTTGTTGGGATCGAAATCAAGAAACTGGAGCGTACCAGGTCAGGTTCAGTGGCGAGACGATCCGGCCTCGACTACAACACGACACCTCCTTGTGGGACGATTCGCGTGTACGATGCGAATGACAATCCGCTCGACATACGCGGTTTCTATCTCTTCGTCTGTCAGGAGCAGGAGACAGGCGCAGAGAACACCTACCAACTCAGTGCTCTGGCGCTCTGCGATGGCAATATGCTGAATGAGACTTTGACCTATATCTCTCAGCCGTCGGCCAACGGGAAAAGGAAATCGGCCTCGGCACGTATGGAAACGGAGCGAACAGGCACAGGCCGATGTTCATTTTCGCTAATCCGCTTGGTACGCCCGAACTGGACAACGCAGCCACCCTTGTCCATCCAGATTCGACTCTGGCAAAATCTGGAACTGGTTTGCAAATGGCCTACCGACTGATCCGAACGGCCAAGAATGGAGAGCGGGGTTTCTATTGCTACCGCTTGGCTGCGGATGTTGGAGCAAGCCACTCCATAACCGACTTGAGGAATCCTTTTCCTACACCATCATCCCGCAGTACCCGCACACAAAGTAGAGGCAGGTTCAGGCTACCGATTGAGCCCTTGCAATATGACGAGGTTGAGCAATGAACACCTTGACGCACAAAGTAGCTGAGGTGCGTCCCGTTTACGCCCGTGGCGACCCGCCCAAACAGCGAAAAGCCATTGAGCAGTCCTTTCCATTCGTGGAAATCAGCGAGGTCGCTGAGCGTGCATCGTGGCGTAAGGATGTTTACCAACCTGTTTACTACATTCACAAGTGGTGGGCCAGGCGCCTCAGTTGTGTATTTCGTGCCATTGTGTTGGGAGCCTGTGCGCCTG
Source organism: uncultured Anaerolineales bacterium (assembly GCA_964385635.1). GTDB lineage: Bacteria > Chloroflexota > Anaerolineae > B4-G1 > B4-G1 > CAYLPU01. The sequence goes on along the minus strand of CAYLPU010000039.1, from coordinate 31,641 downwards.
CGGGAGGCGCTACTGACAGAGGGTCAGATGGTGTCCTCGACCTGTTCTACAAACCTGTCCGGTTTCCAGACACACTTATCTACGATCCATTTATGGGCAGTGGGACGACCGTCGGGGAAGCGCACAAACCAGGATGCCGTGTCATTGGGCGGGACATCAATCCGGTTTCCTACTTCGTCGTCAAGAATGCGTTGAGCACGCACGACGTCTCTGAGGTGCGGCGGACTTTCGAGGCGATTGAAAGGGACGTGAGTCGCAAAATCAAGTCGTACTACAAAGCACGGACTGAGCAGTACGGTCTCGTGGACGTGCTCTATTACTTTTGGGTGAAATTCGTCCCCTGTCCCCGCTGCGGCGCGCAGGTTGATTTGTTCAACAGCCGCATCTTTGCCAAGAACGCTTGCCCAACCAGACACCCAGAGGCAAAATCTCTCTGCCCTGTCTGCGAGGCGATTAATTCCATAATGGTACATCAGACAGAAGTCAAGTGTGACCAATGTGACACATCTTACAACCCCCAGGAAGGTTCAACCGGTAGGACAAGTGCCACGTGCCCCGATTGTCAATGCACGTTCCCAATCATTGAAGCCGTAAGGGCCCTGGATCATCCACCGCATCACCGTATGTACGCCAAAGTGATTCTCAATCCCGACGGGGGCAAAGAATATCTCCCTATTGACGAATACGATCAGGCGCTCTACAGGAAAGCATCCACGGAACTCCGAACGGGCAACTTTGCCTATCCTCAGGTGGCGATTGAACCGGGCTACAATACAGATCAAGTGCTGAATTACAATTACACCCACTGGCATCAGATGTTCAACGACCGCCAACTGCTATGCTTGAGCATTCTGAGCGAGCGGATTCGTGATGTCGAACAAGGCTCTCTTCGCGCTCTGTTCGCCTGCCTGCTGTCGGGATGTCTCGAGTTTAACAGCATGTTCTGCTCCTTCAAGGGAGAGGGTACGGGAGCGGTGCGACACACCTTTTCCCATCACATTCTGAAACCCGAGCGCACGCCGTTGGAAGCAAACCTATGGGGAACGCCTGAATCTTCGGGGTCGTTCTCGACCTTGTTCGAGCGACGTATTCTTCGAGCCCTCGATTACAAGGACAACCCTTTTGAATTGAAACTCTCTGATAGGGTGAATGGGAAAAGACAGAGCAGGAAGGTGTTCAACATTAACCGGAAGATGGGAGGCGAGATAGCGTCAACTTACGACGACTTTCAAAGGGACGGCTTTGACATCTATCTGTCGTGTGGAAGTTCCAGCCAGACGGATATTGAGGATGGTGTCGTTGATGCCGTCATAACGGATCCGCCATTCTTTGACAATGTGCACTATTCCCAGTTGGCCGATTTCTTTTATGTCTGGATACGAGAGATGATGAGTCGTGAAGGGATCTTTCAAGCAGAAACCACACGCTTAACTGAGGAAGTCCAACAAACAGACCCTCGACGTTTCACGGACAACCTGATCGCCGTATTCAGAGACTGCCACCGAGTGCTGAAAGATGATGGGCTGCTCATCTTTACTTATCATCACTCACGACCAGAAGGCTGGTCTGCAGTCCTGGAAGCCATCCACGAAGCGGGATTTTACATCGAAGCCACTCATCCCGTCAAATCAGAAATGTCGGCAGCGATACCGAAACAGCAGGCCAAAAGCCCGATAGACATTGACATCATCATCGTTGGGCGAAAACTCGCTTTGATAGATCCCTTCTTGGAGGTTCCACTAGACCTGCTCAGCGAGTGTATTGAGGAAACCCGTGAGATTGTTGAAGCGTTCAACAGATCGGACAGAAAGTTGAGCCGTAGCGATGTAACCGTCATCATGATGGCCCGCTTGATAACAACTTTGTCCCGAACACGCGATCTAGAAAAGATTCTCGGTTACTTGAGTTCTGTCGAAAGGGAGACAGGTGTGGTCGTTGGAAGAATCTGGAAACAGCAGCATCCGAGAGACATACTCTTGGAAGAACGGCAGATGAGACTCTTTTGAGTTGAAGACAAGACAAGGAGAAGCACAATGACCGAATCACAAGTAGCGCCGTATGGTTCTTGGAAGTCGCCCATCACCTCAGACCTGATCGCCTCTGCCACCATCAGGATTGGGCAGATCATGCTCGACGGCGAGGACATCTACTGGACCGAGATGCGCCCGGCGGAGGGCGGACGATACGTCGTCGTGCGACGGACCCCGGATGGGCGGACGACCGACGTCACGCCATCCCCCTTCAACGCCCGAACGCGGGTGCACGAGTACGGCGGCGGCTCCTTCGTCGTCGCCGACGGCACGGTCTACTTCTCGAACTTCGCCGACCAGCGGCTCTACCGCCAGGACCCTGGCGCCGAGCCGCGACCGATCACCCCTGAGGTAGACCTGCGCTATGCAGACGGCGTCGTTGACCACCGCCGGGGCCGGATCATCTGCATACGCGAAGACCACACCGACCCCGACCGTGAACCGGTCAATGCGATCGTGGGTCTTGATCTCGCGGGCAACGAGGGCAACGATGGCGGCCAGGTGCTCGTGTCCGGGAACGACTTTTACTCGTCGCCATGCCTCAGCCCCGATGGGTCTCGCCTGGCGTGGCTCACCTGGAACCATCCGAATATGCCGTGGGATGGCACCGAACTGTGGGTCGGCGAGTTGAGGGCAGATGGCTCGTTGGGTCGGACTGAGCGCGTTGCAGGCGGCGTAGCTGAATCCATCTTCCAGCCAGAATGGTCGCCGGACGGCATCCTGTACTTCGTCTCTGATCGGACCGGCTGGTGGAATCTTTACCGCTGGTGCGACGGGCGCGTCGAGCATGTCTTCGAGATGGGGGCCGAGTTCGGAAGGCCCCAGTGGGTCTTCGGCATGTCCACCTACGCCTTCGAGTCGGCTGAGCGCATCGTCTGCGCCTACACTGAGCGGGGGACGTGGAGACTGGCGAGCCTCAATGCGGCGACGGGCGAACTCGAGTTGGTAGAGAACCCTTATTCAGAGATCGAGTACATCCGAGCGGCACCTGGTTGCGCCGTGTTCGTGGCGGGCTCACCAACGGAGCCGACGTCCATCGTCCGGCTTGATCTTGCCACACGGCAGTTCGAGGTACTGCGCCGCTCAAGCGAGATCGTGGTTGACCCCGGGTATCTGTCGCTGCCACAACCGATCGAGTTCCCGACCGAGCATGGATTGACTGCCCATGCCTTCTTTTATCCGCCCAAGAACCGTGACTACGCCGCTCCACCCGGCGAGCGGCCGCCCCTCATCGTCATCATCCACGGCGGGCCGACATCGGCTGCCTCCAGCGCGCTCAGCCTGGGGATTCAGTATTGGACCAGCCGAGGGATTGCCGTCCTGGACGTGAACTACGGAGGCAGCACTGGCTATGGGCGGGCGTACCGCCAAAGGCTCCAGGGCCAGTGGGGTGTCGTTGACGTGGACGACTGCGTGAACGGCGCGCGCTCTCTCGTCGAACGTGGTGAGGTTGACGGCGAACGGCTGATCATTCGTGGCGGGAGTGCTGGCGGCTACACGACGCTCTGCGCATTGACCTTCCGCAACGTCTTCAAGGTTGGCGCAAGTTACTTCGGGCTCAGCGAACTAGAAGTATTTGCAGAGGAGACGCACAAGTTTGAGTCGCGCTACCTGGATCGACTGGTCGGTCCCTACCCCGAGCGGCGCGACCTCTACCGGGAACGCTCGCCGATCAACTTTGTCGAGCACCTCTCGTGTCCGGTGATTTTCTTCCAGGGTCTTGAGGACAAAATTGTCCCGCCCAACCAGGCCGAGTTGATGGTCGAGGCGCTGCGCGCGAAGGGGGTGCCGGTCGCGTATCTCCCGTTCGAGGGTGAGCAGCACGGTTTCCGTCGCGCCGAGAACATCAAGCGTGCCCTTGATAGTGAACTCTACTTTTACTCGCGCATCTTCGGCTTCGATCTCGCCGACACTGTGGAGCCGGTGCCCATCGAGAACCTTGGGGCGTGAGGCGTGAAACGTGAAACGTGATGCGTGTTGTACATTACGTGAGACTTGTCTTCACGTTTCACGCTTTGCGTTTTCCCCTTCCCCCTTTGGCTCTCTCAGTGTACAATAGGGTTACCATGCGCATCCGCTATCTCAGCCTGACCAACTTCCGCAACTACGCACGGCTGGAACTGACACTGCCTGAGCGGCCGCTGCTTCTCTACGGCGCGAATGCCCAAGGCAAGACCAGCCTGCTGGAGGCGATCTACCTCCTCGCCACCGGTTCCTCGCCCCTGACCTCGCTCGACCGTCAATTGATCAAGTGGGAGGCTGAGGTGGAAGGATTGCCCTACGCCCGCGTGTGGGCCGAGGTCGTGCGCCGTGACCGTGTCCAGGAGGTAGAGATTGTCCTGCAGAAGAAGCCGCTGGCGAATGGCACGGTCCGGCTGCAAAAGACGATTCGCGTGGACCGGGCGCGCAAGCGCCGCGCCGACCTGGCCGGGCGGCTGAATGTCGTGCTGTTCATGCCGCAGGACGTGGAATTGGTCGCCGGTCCGCCCGCCGCCCGCCGTCGTTACCTGGACGACACATTGTGTCAGGTGGATGGAGCCTACTGTGCGGCACTGGAGCGTTATAGCGAGGCACTGCGTCAGCGCAACGCCGCGCTGCGGCACCTGCGCGATGAGAGAGGCGACCCGGCCCAACTGATCCCCTTCGAGGAGGTGCTGGCCCGCGAGGGGGTCGTTGTGGCCAATGGTCGCCGCGAACTGGTGGCCGCGCTCTCGCAACACGCCGGCTGCATCCACCAACAACTCACCGGCGGAGCGGAGTGGCTACGGCTGGAGTATCACCCCAACTTTGACCCTGCCGCGCCGCCTGCGCTGAAGTACCAGATGGGGCTGGGTCTGCAGCCCTACCAGGGCCCTCCGCTGGGGGTTGGAGCCGAGGAGTTGGTGGTGGCCTTCCGACAGGCGCTCCTGGCGCGGCGGGCGGATGAGATCGCGCGTGGGACGACACTCACCGGCCCCCACCGGGATGAAATGCGCTTCGTTGCTGGCAGCCCTGCCCAGGGCACGCACGAGGTGGACCTGGGCACCTATGGCTCGCGGGGGCAGCAGCGCACGGCGGTGCTGGCGCTCAAACTGGCGGAACTTACGTTCCTGCGGGAGCGGACGGGGGAGGCACCGGTGCTCCTGCTCGACGAGGTGCTGGCCGAACTGGACGTAGCCCGTCGGCGCTACTTCCTGGGCCAGGTGGACAGCGTCGAGCAGGCGTTACTCACCGCCACCGACTCCGGCATGTTCGATGCCGAGTTTCGTGAGCGGGCCGTGCTATGGGAGGTGCAAGGGGGAATCGTGAGAGGCGAGTAATGAGTAAACGAGTAGATGAGTGAGTGGGGAGCACTGCCTGCCCACGCCTCATCTACTTAATTCCTCGTCTACTTGTCTACTTGCACTTCCCCGCAACGGCCGCTTTTGGGGCACGCCCGGCCGGCGGGGGTACTTCTCCGGTGTGGCGGCTACTTTGTCTACCACCACCAGGTGGCGCGTTTCGGCCAGCCCGCGTAGTTCTACAGGCATCAGTTGCCGCACCCGTCCTCCTAGCGTGACGATGGCTGCATCGGCTCCGTGCACCTCAGCGGCGGCCCCTTCTCCCTTTTGCGCCAGCATCGCGCCTCCCACCCGTACCAATGGCAGCAGACACTCCGCCAGCGCTGGCATCTCCGCCACGGCGCGGGCCAGCGCCCAGTCGTACCGTTCGCGGTGGGCCGGGTTGCGCCCCAACTCCTCCGCCCGCCCGTGGGTTACCTCGACCTTCTTCAATCCCAGCGCCTGCACGGTGTGCTTCAGGAAGGCCACTTTCTTACCCGTAGCCTCCAGCAGCGTCAGTCGTATCCCTGGGCAGACGATCTTGAGCGGCAATCCTGGAAACCCGCCCCCCGTGCCCACGTCAATCGTCCGAGCCCCGGCCGCCAGTTCTGCCCAGGGTAGTGCCTTGAGACAGGAGAGGGAGTCGAGAAAGTGGCGTACCAGCACTCCTTCCCAGTCGGTGATGGCGGTCAGGTTGAAGCGTTGATTCCAGGCTACCAGTTCCCGGTGATATGTCTCAAAGGCGGACAGGTGGTGGTCAGCGAGCGTGACGCCCAGTCCACGTGCGCCTGTGACTAGCAGTTCCATTGATTGTTGGTTCTTGGGCTTCGGGGGTTGGGCTTTGTGGTTTGTCATTTGTTCATTATATCACGTTCTGTCGATCAGCGCACATCGGGGCGTTAGAGCGTGCACGATGAGAGGTCTGACTTGCCTTTGTCTCTAGTTTTGCTATAATATGGTCACTGTACCGGGCAGGTGGCTGGTTTCACATCTAGCGAAGGGAGGTGAGCGTATAACGGAAGTGTCCCTGTTATGTCCATCAGTGAGTGACAAACCCAACTCTGTTACCCAACCTAATTAACTAGGAGGAGAACCAAAATGCGTAAGTTACTCTTGGCAAGTATGAGTCTATTGATCGTCGTGACACTGCTCGCTGCCTGTGGTCCCCAGCCGACTGAGGCTCCTACGGAGGCCCCGGCCGAGGTCTTCAAGGCTGGCATGGTCACCGACGTAGGCGGCATTGACGACAAGTCCTTCAACGCTACCTCGTGGCACGGCATGGAACTGGCCGAGGAGGAGTTGGGGGTGGAGGTCGCCTATCTGGAATCGCAGCAACAGACTGACTATGCGGTCAACATCACCCAGTTCCTGGATCAGGACTACGACACGATCATCACCGTCGGTTTCCTGTTGGGGGAGGACACGGCGACGTTTGCTGAGCAGAATCCTGACACGAACTTCGCCATCGTGGACTTCGCCTACGACCCGATCATCCCCAATGTCCTGGGCCTGACCTTCGCGACCGACGAGGCAGCCTTCCTGGCCGGGTACCTGGCGGCAGGGATGAGTCAGACCGGCAAGGTGGGCACCTTCGGCGGCATCGAGATTCCAACCGTCACCATCTTTATGACCGGCTACAAGGCTGGCGTGGAGTACTACAACGAGCAGCACGGGACCGATGTCGAAGTGCTGGGAATGAGTACCTTCGTCGGCAACTTCGAGTCCACTGATGACGGTCGCCGCGTGGCGGAGGATCTGATCGCCGAGGGTGCGGACATCATCATGCCGGTGGCTGGGCCGGTGGGGTTGGGCACCGCTGCTGCGATCAAGGAGAATCCCGGCACGATGCTCATCTGGGTGGACACCGACGGGTGCGTCTCTAACCCGGATTACTGCGACGTCACCCTGACCAGCGTTATGAAGAACATGGACATGGCGGTGCTGGACGCCATCCGGGCGGGCGTGGAAGGCACCTTCGAGGGCGGCTTCTACGTCGGCACGTTGGACAACAACGGGGTGGGCATCGCCGACTTCCACGAGTTCGAGGACGACGTGCCAGCGGAGTTGGCGGCCGAACTGGAGGAGATCGAGCAGGGGATCATTGACGGTACCATCGAAACTGGTCAGTAGCATGTGACCGGACGGGGTCTGTTGGCGGTGACGGGCCAGCCCCGTCACCGCTCCCACCACATCTCGCGAGGAGGCGGCAATGGCCCCTGTTCTGGAACTGCGCGGCATCACTAAGGCTTTCCCCGGCGTCCTGGCGAACGACCGCATTGACCTGACCCTGGAGGCGGGTGAGATCCATGCCCTCCTGGGCGAGAACGGGGCAGGCAAGACCACGTTGATGAACGTCCTCTACGGCCTCTACGCCCCCGACGATGGGGAGGTTACCATACGAGGCCGGCGTGTGGAGATCCACGAGCCCAATGACGCCATCGCCCAGGGCATCGGCATGGTTCACCAGCACTTCATGCTGGTGCCGGTGCTCACCGTGACAGAGAATGTCATGCTAGGGGTGGAGTCGATCAAGAACGGGATTCTTCTGGATCGGGCCACCGCCGCCCAGCGCATCCGCCAGATATCCGAACAGTACGGGCTGCAGGTGGACCCCGACGCCTACATTAGGACCCTGCCAGTGGGGGTCCAGCAGCGGGTTGAGATCATCAAACTGCTGTACCGGGAAGCGGATATTCTTATCCTGGACGAACCGACGGCGGTCCTCACTCCTCAAGAAGCAGAGGAACTCTTCAAGGTTGTCCGATCGCTGGTGGCGCAGGGCAAGTCGGTGATCTTCATCACCCACAAGTTGAAGGAAGTGATGGCCATCGCCGACCGGATCACCGTCCTGCGCAACGGGCGGGTGGTGGGCACCACCACCCCGGCCCAGACCGACGAGCAACAACTGGCTGCGATGATGGTCGGCCGGGAAGTGCTCCTGCGTGTGGAAAAGGGTCCTGCCAATCCCGGTGAGACGGTGCTGGACGTGGAGAACCTGGAGGTGCTGGACGACCGGGGCAACCTGGCGGTCCGGTCCATTTCCTTCCAGGTGCGGGCTGGCGAGGTGCTGGGAATGGCTGGCGTCCAGGGGAACGGTCAGACGGAGTTGGTGCAGGCGCTGACCGGCCTCCGGTCACCGCTGTCGGGTCAGGTGCACATTCTGGACGCTGACGTCACTGGTGCGTCCCCCCGGCGGGTGCTGGAGCAGAGGGTGGCCCACGTGCCGGAGGACCGCCAGCAGGACGGGCTGGTGCTCAGTTTCCCTGTATCCGACAACCTGGTTCTCAATACTTACTACCTGCCTCCCTTCGCCCGCCTGGGCATACTGGATCAAGAGGCCATCCTGGCGATGGCAGAGAAAGGGACGCGAATGTTCGACGTGCGCACTCCCAGTGTGTTGACGCCGGTCTCTAACCTCTCCGGTGGCAACCAGCAGAAAGTCATCGTCGCTCGTGAGTTCTCCCGCCCCATCCGTCTACTTATCGCTTCCCAGCCCACACGGGGGCTCGACGTGGGATCCATCGAGTATATCCACCGTCGCATCGTCGAGAAGCGTGATGAGGGGTGCGCCATCCTCCTGGTCTCGCCAGAATTGGACGAGGTGATGGGGCTTTCAGACCGCATCGCAGTCATGTACGAGGGGAGAATCATGGACACCCTGCCCGCTGATCAGGTGACCAAAGAGAAGATCGGTCTGCTGATGGCGGGGGTAAAGGAAGTGCGAAAGGAGGCTGCCGGTGCAAGCGTTGCCTGATAAGCCACGGGTAGGTCTGGTCACCGACGTGGGCCGCATCGACGACGGCACCTTCAATCAGCACGCCTACGAGGGGCTGAAGCGGTGCCTGGAGGAGCAGGCCATCGAACTCGATGTCATCCAGACCGAGTCCCAGATGGATTACGAGCGCAATATCCATCAAGTCATTGAGCGTGGGTGCTCCTTTGTCGTCACCATCGGCTCTCGCACAGGGGCGGCGGTGGAGCGGTTGGCGATGCGCTACCCTGCGGTCCAGTTCATCATCGTGGATCACGAGCCATTGCCGGAGAGCCGCAACGTTACTGGGCTGGTCTTCGCCGAGGACCAGGCCGGCTTCCTGGCTGGCGCGTTGGCGGGGCTGGTGACGGAGCGAGGCACGGTGGGCTTCCTGGGCGGGATGGACATTGCGCCGGTGCGCAAGTTTCAGAAGGGATTCGAGCACGGCGTCGCCTTCACCAACCGGCGGGCGAGTGTGGTTCAGGGGTATACTGACTCCTTCACCGACCGGAAGGCAGGAGAGACAGCCGCCGGAGAGTTGGTCGGGCAGGAGGCCGACGTAGTCTTCGCCGCCGGGGGCTTGAGTGGCAGCGCGGCAATCCGGTCCGCGGCTCAGCAAGGTGCCTGGGTCATCGGGGTGGATCAGGACGAGTGGGTGACGACCTTCCAGGATGGGGAGGCCCCCGGCGCGGAGCGATTGCTGACCAGCGCCGTCAAACGAGTGGATCAGGCGGTCTACACTGCCGTCATCCAGGCGGTGCAAGGGAGACTTCAGAGCGGTGCGCTTCGCTTTGACCTGGCGAACGATGGAGTCGGGCTGGCTCCCTACCACTTGGCGGACACCGCCGTCCCCTCCGAGGTGCGGGGTAAGATCCTGGAGGTGGCCGAAGCACTGCGCACCGGCCGCGTCCGCACCCGGGTGGGGCCTCAGGGGGAGGCGCTTCTCGGGGGGTTCTTGCAGCGCCTGATGGCCAGGAACTGGCAGGCGACCCTGATGCCGATTCTGGCTATCTTCACCGCGCTGGTCATCGGCGCTATCTTCATCGCTGCCTTCGACCCTGAGGTCTGGGAGGCATTTGGCACGGGGCTTGCAGCGGGACTGGCTGTGGCCTGGCAGTCCATCGCCCAGGCCTACGCTGCTCTCTTCGAGGGAGCCTTCGGCAGCCCGGCCCGCATCATCGAAGGTTTCTCGATCTATTACCAGACCGGGGAGACCGCCGAGTTGTTGCGGGCCATCTACCCGCTGACGGAGAGTCTGCGCGTCGCCACTCCCTACATCTTCGCCGGGCTGTCGGTGGCGCTGGGCTTCCGCTGCGGCCTGTTCAACATTGGCGCGGAAGGGCAGTACTTCATCGGCGGGTTGGCCTCGGTCTTCGTGGGCTACAGTCTTAAAGGTCTACCCTGGTTCATCCACCTGCCCCTGGCCCTGGGGGCGGGGATGGCAGGCGGGGCTCTCTGGGCGGCCATCGCCGGTTTTCTGAAGGCCAAAACCGGGGCCCACGAGGTGATCAACACTATCATGCTCAACTACATCGCCTACCGGGTGGCCGATTACCTCTTGCAGGTCGGTGGGCCAATGGCCCGGCCAGGGGATAGCCGGCCGGTGAGCCCCAAGATTGAGCTCTCTGCCTACCTGCCTCAGTTCTTCCCCAACAATCCCTCCATTCGCATCAACGTTGGTCTCCTTCTGGCGCTGGTCGCGGTCGGCGTGGTCTACTGGCTCCTCTTCAAGACGACCTTAGGCTTTGAAATCCGGGCGGTGGGGGCCAACCCCCGCGCGGCGCGGACAGCCGGTATCAGCGTGGCGCGGAACTTCGTTCTGGCGATGGCGATCAGCGGGGCGCTAGCGGGGATGGCCGGGGCCCACGACATCCTGGGCGTCATCCACTACATGCCCAACGCTTTCTTCTCTGGCTACGGCTTCGATTCCATCGCCCTGGCGCTCTTGGGCAAGAGCCATCCCGTGGGGGTGCTGCTATCGGCGCTTCTGTTCGGCTTTCTGCGGGCTGGCGCACAGCGGATGCAAGGGTGGGCCCACGTGCCCATTGACATTATCTCCGTGCTGCAAGGGCTGATCATCATCTTCATTGCCGCTCCGGAGGTGATCCGTTTCCTCTACCGCCTGCGCGTTCCGGAGGAGGCAGCCGAGGCAGTCTTCACCCGGGGCTGGGGTCAGGTCTAGGGAGGTTGGATATGAGCACTGCATGGGAGCGAGTTGCTGCCCGGAGGGGGATCCCCCGCCGACGGGCGGTCATATACGGTCTGATCTTTCTGGGAGCAGGGCTGCTCATCTTCTTGCTGTTCGCCCGCACGGCCAGTGGAGACCAAACGTCAACCTTTGTGCTGAACCCTGCGAGGTCGCGCGCGTTGCCGGTGCCGGACCTGCCCATTCCCACCGCGGCGGCGCTGTATGCGTTTGTGCTGGTGTGTGTCTTCCTGGGAGGCTGGCAACTGGCGCGGGGCTTCCGGCGGGCCAACCTGGCCCTGGGCGGGGTGGCGATGCTGTTTGTGCTGGCCTTCCTCACCTGGGCCGCCCGCGGCCGCTCGCTGAACCTGACCGGCCTGTTTTCTAGCGCCCTGCTGCGGGCCGTCCCTATCGCGCTGGCTGGGCTCTCTGGGGTGCTGTGCGAGCGCTGTGCAGTGATCAACATCGCCATCGAGGGCATGATGATCACCGGCGCCTTCTTCGCCGCTCTGATGGGGAGCGTGGCGGCCAATGTCTGGGAGTGGCCGTCCTGGGCCGCCCTGCCCTTCGGCCTGCTCAGTGCCCTGGCCGCGGGGGCGCTCCTGGGGCTGCTGCTGGCGGTCATGGCGGTCCGCTTCAAGGTGGATCAGATCATCGCTGGTACCGCCATCAACATCCTGGGAGTGGGTCTCACCAGTTTCCTCAGCGCCCGCATCCTGGCCGAGTTCCAGCACCTCAACAACCCTGGTATCTTTCCGCGGGTCTCCGTCCCCGGCCTGTCCAGCATACCTCTCATCGGACCGGTCTTCTTTGAACAGAATGTGCTGGTCTACACACTTTTTGGCATCCTGGCGGTGGCACACGTGATGCTCTTCTACACCCGCTGGGGGCTGCGCACCCGGGCGGTGGGGGAGCATCCGCGAGCGGCTGACACGCTGGGGATCAACGTCTTCAAGACCCGTTACATCAACGTGATGCTGGGTGGGATGGTGGCGGGTCTGGGTGGGGCCTTCCTGATCCTGGGTTCGGTGGGCCGCTTCGATGAGTTGATGACCGCCGGCAAGGGGTTCATCGGCCTGGCGGCGATGATCTTCGGTAAGTGGATGCCCTTCGGTACTTTCGGCTCGGCCCTCATCTTCGGCTTCGCCGACGCGCTGCAGACTAAACTGGCTATCCTGGAGGTGCCCGTTCCCTCCCATTTCTTGCTGATGGCTCCCTACCTGGTGACGATGGTTGTCCTGGCCGGTGTGGTGGGCGAGGCCATTCCACCCGCCGCAGATGGTCAGCCCTACGAGAAGCAATGATCAGCGATTGGCCGCCGGCAACTAGCCGCTAGCATCCAGTATTGAGTATTGAGCATCTGATGACCAGCATCCTGATCCAAAACGTAACCGCTATCACGTTGGACGAGCGGGACCGCATCCTGCATGATGTGGACATTGCCATTGAGGATCGGACCATCGTAGCGGTGGGTGAAGCCCCTGAGGGCTTTGCCGCCGATGAGGTGATTGATGGCCGGGAACGGGTAACGCTCCCCGGCTTCTTCAATGCCCACACCCACGCGGCGATGACGCTGGAGCGCGGCTGGGCCGAGGACCTTCCCTTCGACCGCTGGCTCAACGAGAGAATATGGGTCGCTGAGTCGGCATTGGAGGAAGAGGACGTCTACTGGGGCGCGGCGCTGGCCTGCTGCGAGATGATCCACGCGGGCATCGTCGGCTTCGCCGATCATTACTTCTGGATGGACCAGGTTGCCCGGGCTGTGGAGGAGAGCGGGATGAAGGCCAGCCTGGCTTGGTGTCAGTTCGGCATCGGTGCCGAGCACGAGGTGGGTGGAGTAACGCTGGATGACACTATCCGCTTCGTGCGGGAGTGGCACGAGGTAGCCAATGGTCGTATTCGTTGCGTCATGGGTCCTCATTCTCCTTATATGTGCCCGCCGGAGTTTCTGCGCCAGGTCGTCCGGACAGCCCATGTGTTGGATGTCGGTGTCCACCTGCACGTGGCCGAGTCGCAGGAACAGGTCACCAACTCCCTGACCACCCATGGGAAGACGCCGGTGGCGCATCTGGCCGCGTTGGGCGTCTTCGACGTCCCCGCTATCGCCGCCCACTGCATCGTCGTCAGCGATCAGGACATCGTCACCCTGGCCGAGAAGGGTGTGCACGTGGCCCACACTCCCAAGACCTACCTCAAACTGGCGATGGGAATGGCACCGCTGCCTCGGCTGCTGGAGGGCGGTGTGAACGTCGCGCTGGGCACCGATGGCCCAGCCTCGAACAACGACCTCAACATGCTTGAGGTGCTGCGTATCACCGGACTGTATCACAAAAACGCACAGAGCCGGTCTGAGGTGTTGCCCCGTACCCAGATTCTGCGCCTGGCGACGCAGGCTGGTGCGCAGGCACTGGGTTTCCTGGAGAGCGGTGTCCTGGCCCCCGGCCGTCCCGCCGACCTAATCCTGCTTGACACCAGCGCCTGCCACTGGTTCCCGCGCCATGACCTGGCCGCTGGTATCGTCTACGGTGCGCACCCTGCTGATGTGAGCCACGTCATTGTGGATGGGCGGTTGCTTCTGCGTGACGGAGAACTCCTGACGCTCGATGAGGAGCACATTTGCTACGAGGCTGAGCGGCGCGCTTTTCGTATGGTTGGCACCCCGTTGCGCCAGGTGCGCGCCTATCGGGGGTAGAGCGTGCGGGCGGGAATGTTGTTATAGCGCTGAGCCCTCTGCCGCAGGCACGTGGGGGGTGTTTTCTTGCACTTTACACCCTCAGAAAATCGTGCTATACTGAGTATGCTACATAAGACTGTAGTTGGCAATTCTTGCATATCTTTGGTATACTGGCAGTAGAAGGCTTTACCGTGGGCAATGAGACAGGACAACAGGCGTGGGTTGAGACATGGGCCAGGCGCATCAGTGCGCTGGGCCTCTCGCCGGTGGTGCTATCGTTGCTGGATATCGTCCATGCATTTGGGTTCTTGGGCAGCCAGGCGTTGCTCATGGCTCAGCCACTGATGACCGGCATCGTGAACGAGACGACGATTGAGCGCACCGTGGCTTTGCTGGACAGTCCAGAACGGCTGGCCCGTTTGAAAGTGTGCCTGGAAGGAGAGAAGGGCTAGAATGGGTAGTCTTTTGGGTCCTATTTCAGGAGTGCACATCGGGGCCATCCTCTTGCTGACCCTCAGCGGCATGGTGCTGATATCCCTGCTGCTCCTGCGCGGTCGGAGGGGTCTGCATCCGGCGATACGTCCGCTGCCCGCCTTCCAGGACTTGCGGGACGAAGCAGGGCGTGTCGCCGAGAGCGGTGGGACAATTCACATCGCGCTTGGCAACGGCGGGTTGAACGGGGGGGATGCAGTCACGTCGCTGGCCGGGCTTCAGGTGGTAGAGGCGCTAGCCGACACAGTCGTCTCCTACGGTGTCCCGCCAGTCATCACTGTGGGCGACCCCACGTTGCTCCCTCTGGCCCAGGATGTCCTGCGCCGGGCGTACGAGCGCTGTGGTCTCACAGAGTGGTATGACCCTGGTCGGGTGTGCTTCATCGCGCCCTCGCCGGTGGCGTATGCAGTCGGGGCCGCCAATGTGGCCGCGGCCGATGCTGTGACGACCAATGTAATAGCAGGTGTTTTCGGAGCCGAGGTCTCGTTGATTACCGACGCTGGGGCGCGGCGTGACCTGCCTCAGTTAGCTGCCGTTGCCGCTCCCTGTGCTGTTGGCGCACTGTATCCCGCCACCGATCGCCTGGCGGTGGGGGAGGAGCTGTATGCCGCTGGCGCTCATACGACTGGAGAGTGGCGCTACCTGGCCAGCCTGGTGGCCCAAGACGTCCTGCGCGTGATCTTGGTGCTGCTCATCCTGGGGACAGCCGTCTTGGCGCTTATAGGTGGTTAGAGGAGTCTGATGGGTCGTCTCATCAAGCAATGGTTTCCTGTCCTCATTGCGACAGTCACGGGCCTGGTTGTGCTGGCCGGGTACCTGATCCCAAGTCCGCCCTTGATCTTCTACCGTGACCGCCTGGTCGAGTGGGCGGTCATCGTGGCCGCCTTTGCCTTCATCCTGGGCCTGTTCAACATTCTGCGCGTTCATGGTGGGCGGGCGATTCGCCTTCGGCAGGGCTGGCCCTATAGTCTGGTATTGCTACTCGCTGCTTTGGTGGCCTGGGTCCCCTCGGTTCTGTATGGGCCATCGGGTACGCTAACCCAGCAGATGCTCGACTACGTGATCAGCCCCCTGGGGGCATCACTGGCTGCGTTGCTGGTCTTCACGCTGGCGTTGGCAGCGTTCCGCTTGCTGCGCGCACGACGCAGTGTGGAAGTCGTGCTCTTTATATTGATCGTGGCCGTGGTATTGCTGGGTAATGCACCTTTCATAGGTCTGGAACGGCTGGCCGACGTCCGGGACTGGATCATCAATGTGCCTGGGATGGCGGGGGTGCGCGGCCTGCTGTTGGGAGTCGCGCTGGGCACGGTGATCACCGCCCTGCGGATCCTCGTGGCCATTGACCGGCCTCATAGTGAATTCTGAGTTGTAGTGCGATGATTTACTGCCCAAAGTGCGGCACGGCTAATCGAAGGGGTAGTCGCTTCTGTAACGAATGTGGCGAACCGCTCCCGATGCGCACGGCGCTGCGCTGCCCTATGTGCGGCACGATGAACCCTGTCGGCAACGTCTATTGTGACCGGTGCAACGCTCGCCTCATCCCGATGGCAGTTTTGCCCTCCGAGGGAGTGGAACCTGAGCAGGTCCCAATTAAAGGGCTTTCCCTGCCCACTATCCCGCTGGAGGGGGAGAGTGAGCAGCAAGTTGAGGATGTGACCGAGGAAGTCGGGACACGGGAGGGAGCAGAGAGTTGGTTGGCGCGACTCCGGGCTTCGGCGGTGGAGGAGCAGCGGCAGGCTGAGGATGTGACCGAGGAAGTCGGGGCAGGGGAGGAAGCAGAGAGTTGGTTGGCGCGACTCCGGGCTTCGGCGGTGGAGGAGCAACGGCAGGCTGAGGATGTGACCGAGGAAGTCGGGACAGGGGAGGAAGCAGATTGGTTGGCGCAACTCCGGGCTTCGGCGGTGGAGGATGCCGAGGGATCTGAAGTTATGGCCGAGCCCATCGAGCCAGTCGAGATCCCCGATTGGTTGCGTGATCTGGGGCCAATCGGTGTGGAGGCTGAGGCAATACCAGGCGAGCAGCAGCCAGTTGCGGAAGCGCATTTGGAGGAAGAAACACCGACGATGGCCCCGCCCATCCCGGCTGAGGTTCCCGACTGGCTGCTGGGGATGGCGCCGCCAGAGGCAGTGGTTTCTGAGGTCGTGCCGCCAGCGGTCGAGGCTGTGCCTGAGGAGCCGGCTTTGGAACCGCCCGCGCTTGCTCCGGCTGAGGTTCCCGACTGGCTGCTGGAGATGGCGCCGCCAGAGGCGGCGGTTTCTGAGGTCGTGCCGCCAGCGGTCGAGGCTGTGCCTGAGGAGCCGGCTTTG
>CAYLPU010000039.1:0-14804 GCA_964385635.1 uncultured Anaerolineales bacterium | reverse complement strand
GAACCGCCCGCGCCTGCTCCTGCTGAGATTCCCGATTGGTTGCGGGAGATAGCGCCGCCGGAGGCGGCGGCCCCTGACGCTGCGCCACTGTTGCATCCACCCTTCGTGGGCGTGCCTGTGCCCGACGTGCCTGAGACTTCGGAGTGGTTGCGTGAGGCCGCTCTGGGGGAAGTGGTCGCACCGGAGGCGGAGGCCGTCGAAGTCCCGGAGTGGCTGTCCAAACTCCAGGAGAAGCCTGCTCCTCCTTCTGCTCTACCCGTCCCTGTCTTTGAAGGCGCGACTCTGTCCCTTCCACCTGAGCCTGGGATCGGAGCGGCCGAGGCTGAGGGTCTGGCACGCGCGGAGATCCCCGACTGGTTGGAGGCCCTGCGCCCGCACCTTGGGATGGACGAGGCAGCCGCTGAGGAGGAGCCGCTGGAGACCGAGGGGTTATTGGAAGGGCTGCGCGGCGTCTTGCCCCCGGCCATTGAGGTGCCTTCCGTCCGCGAGAGCGCGCTGCCCGTCGAGGTCAGCGAGGCGAGTCTGTCTCGGGCTCAGTTGCTCCAAAGCCTGCTGACCCGGCCAGCCGAGGCGCCGCGACCGGAGGTGCGCAGGCAAGGCATCAGCATTGGCGAACTGGTCCAGCGTTGGCTGGTGGCAGTCGTGCTCTTCGTGGCCGTAGGAGGCATGCTGATGGCGCCGCTGGTGGTGCCCGATGTTCCAACCCTGGCACGGCCCGCTAGATCCCCTGGAGTGGAGAATCTGTACGCTGTCATCCAAAGCGTGAGTGCGGACGACACCGTCCTGGTCGCTTTCGAGTACGGACCACCGGAGGCGGATGAACTTGACTTGGTGGCAGAACCAATCCTGCGGCATCTGCTTGCCCAGGGGGCGCATATCTCCGTAGTTAGCACGCAGTCTGAGGGACTGGCGGTGGCAGCGGGCCTGCTGGATACCATTGCACCGGCGGGGGGCGAACTTAGCCAACAGTACGCACTGTTGGGCTATCGGGCGGGTGGTACTACGGGTGTTTCGCAGATGCTGACCGATGTGGGTATACGCCCCGGGCTGGTTCTCGTGTTGGCTGCTCGGCCTGCGGCACTGCGCTGGTGGGTTGAGCAGACACATACGCTGTACGGCGACATGCTTCCAATCGTAGCGGGTGTGAGCGCGGCTATAGAGCCGGCCGCCAGCCCATACCTGGATGCCAGCGCTGGACAACTGGAGGGTGCGATCAATGGGTTGAGCGGGGCAGCCGCCTACGAGACACTCCGCGGATTGGGAGGGCGGGCTACTCAACGAATCAACGCCCTGGCGGCGGGGCACGTGGCCATCGTTGGTTTGATGGTCATCGGTGCGGTCTTCTACGCCCTCGGTGGCTCGCGCGGGAGGAGAGGGTGATGCTCGACATCGTTGGACTGGTGCTGGGGGCGGTGCTGACGCTTCTCATCCTCAGCTATCTGCTAGGTGATAATCCCCTCTATCGGCTGGCATTGCACCTCTTCGTCGGTGCACTAGTGGGTTACTCTTTCGGCATTGTGCTCCGCGATGTTTTCGTCGGTATGGTGCTGAGCCGATTGTTAGACAATCCGGTTGCCGTGGTGGTCCCTCTGGTGTTGGGCCTCCTGTTGCTTTTTAAGGGTTTTCCCAGGCAGGCCTACGTAGGGAACTTTTCCGTCGCCTATCTCATCGGCGTCGGGGCAGCGACAGCATTGGGCGGTGCATTGCTGGGCACGATCGTCCCGCAGGTAGGGGCAACTGGCCGCGCTCTGAGCCTTGCCTCGTTGGCATCTTTCCGCATGGGGCTATTTGATGGTTTGTTGATTGTCGTGGGCACGGTATGTACGTTGATGGCCTTTACCTTTACCGCGCGAAAGCAGCAAGGGTTGGCGGGAGTGTGGGCTCAGATTGTTAGAGTGGTAGCAGGAGTTGGGCGTGTGTTTTTGGTTTTCGCTTTTGGCGTCACCTTTGCTGGAGCACTGACGGCGGCTCTCTCAATATTCATCGGTCGCATCCAGTATCTCATTGACGTCTACTTCTGCGTGATGAGTTTTCCGGGTGGGTAACTGATCAGGTCAGACCTGACAGGTTTACAAGTGTACGGCCAGACCTGACAGGTTTTCTGAAACCTGTCAGGTCTTGAGAGGCAAAGGGCAACGATGGGAGAAGAGCAACACATCGGCTCTATTTTACTGGCCGATTGCGGCACGGTGATGACCAAGGCCGTGTTGCTTGACCGGGTGGCTGGGCAATACCGCTTCGTAGCGCAGGGCGAGGCCCCTACCACGGCAGAGTATCCCTGGGCCGACGTGGCGGCCGGCATCCGTCATGCCGTCGAGCACATCTCCGAAATCACAGGCCGGCGCTTCTTCGATGCGACCGGCGATTTAATCTCCCCCGAGTCGGCAGATCGGCAGGGAGTGGATGTGTTTGCCGCAACTGCCAGCGCCAGCCAGCCGCTACAGGTCGTGCTGGGCGGTCTGGTGCGAGACCTGAGCGTCGCCAGCGCTGAGCGAGCGGCGGCCGGCACCTACTCATTGGTCAAGGAGATTCTGTCTTGTGATGGCCAGGGAAGAGGCTTGAGTGACGAGGAGCGCGTGCGTGCAGTCCGTGACGCCGCGCCCGACGTGATCTGTATCGCCGGAGGGGTGGAGGGTGGTGCAGTGACTCCGGTGCTTGAGTTGGTAGAGGCAGTAGCCCTGGCTTGCTCGCTGATGGACACGAGTGTGCGTCCTTGCTTGCTCTACGTAGGCAACTCTCGATTGCGCCAGCGGGTGGTGGACATCGTGGAGGGGCGGGCTGAATTGCGCGTCGCTAGCAACGTGCGTCCTACTCTGACAGAGGAGAACGTGCTCGGCGCCCAGGCGGAGTTGGATGCGCTCTACTTGCAGGGCAAGATGGGGCAACTGCCAGGCATAGACACTGTGAGCGACTGGAGCCCGGCGCCGCTTACACCCACCGCCCGCGCATTCGGCCGGCTGGTGCAGTACCTCTGGCATCTGGGCGACCCATCCAGGGGTGTGTTGGGTGTCGATGTTGGTGCCGCCAGCACGACGGTAGCCGCCGCCTTTGACAGCCGACTCTTCCTGACGGTGCGTGGCGATCTGGGCGTTGCCTTCGGTGGGGAACAGTTGCTGCAGAAGCGGGGGGCCGAGACCGTCACCCGCTGGCTGCCCGAACCGATGAGCAGCGACGAGGCGCGTGGGTTGTTCATCAACAAGGAGATGCACCCGGTCAGTATCCCGCAGGAGCCACGTGAGTTGTGGCTGGAACAGGCATTGGCACGCGAAGCAATCCGCACGACGCTGGAGATAGCCCGTCCGGGTTGGAAAACTGGCGCTGCACAGCTCTATCACCGCTTCCTGCCCCTGTGTGATACCATCGTCATCAGTGGCGGAGTGCTGTCGCGTGCTCCGCGCCCCGGTCAGGCGGCCTTGATCGTGCTGGACGGGCTGGAGCCAATCGGGATCAGCACGCTGGTGTTGGATGCGCACGGACTGGCCCCTGCGTTGGGAAGCGTCGCGGCGATCAAGCCGCTGGCGGCGGTGGAGGCGCTGGACAGCGGGGGCTTTGTCAACCTGGCGACGGTGGTCACGCCAGTCGGGCATGCACGTGACGGCGATACCATCCTCAAGATAGGAGTGACTTACGACGACGGTAGCACGTTAAGCGTCGAGGTGCGCTACGGCGACCTGGAGGTGCTGCCCTTGCTGCCCGGTCAACAGGCCGTGCTGGAATTGCGCCCACTGCGCCGCTTCGACGTGGGACTTGGCGGGCCGGGGAAAGCCGGCAAGCGACGTGTGAGTGGTGGGCTGGTCGGGCTGATCATTGATGCTCGTGGGCGTCCACTCCGTCTCCCGAGAGACCCGGAGCAACGCCAGCTACAGATGCGACAGTGGCTGTGGGATGTAGGAGGATAGGCGAATTGCGGATTGCAGGCATTGGTTGTTGGCCATTTTTCATTGGCCATTCAGTTCGTCGTTCAATCGGTCGTTCACATGTACTATCCCTTTGAGACTCAGGCGACTCCTCTGACCAACGTGCGTCGCGAGCGGACGTTGCCCGCGCCGGGCGAGGTGCTGGTGCGTGTTGGCGAGCAGGTTGAGCCCACGCAGGTCGTGGCACGTGTGAACCAGCCTAGCGATTTCCGTATTCTGCCGGTGGCGCGCTTGTTAGGTGTCCCTGCCTCCCGGATTAGACGCTACAAGCGCATTAATCTTGGGGATGAGGTTCGACGGGGTCAGGTGATCGCCGTGCGGCGTGGTCTGATCACTCACTCCGTCAAGTCACCCATAGATGGTGTGATGACAGCCAGCGGTGGTGGGCGCATATTGATCGAGGCGCGACCTACCCTGTTCGAACTGCGTGCCTATATCTCTGGCACGGTGAGCAACGTGCTGGAGAACCACGGCGTGGTCATTGAGACGGCAGGGGCTGTGATCCAGGGAGTGTGGGGAGCAGGCGGTGAGAGTTTTGGCGTGCTCAAATGCATGGTGAACAGCCCCGACAAGCCGCTGCGAGCCAAAGCCGTTGACCCCTCCTGCCACGGGACGATCCTCGTTGGCGGTGCGAGTTTGAACGAGACTGCGCTCAAGCGTGCTCAGGAACTTCAGGTGCGCGGGATCGTGATCGGTGGATTGCCGTCCGAACTGGTCTCACAGGTAGAGCAGTTACCCTTCCCGGTTATCGTCACCGAGGGCATTGGGACAGTGCCGATGTCGATGCCGATCTTCCGCCTGCTCGCGACTAACGATGGCCGGGAGGCCTCGATCAGCGGACGGGTTCAGCCACGCTGGGGTGTAGTGCGCCCCGAAATTGTCATCCCCCTGCCAGCCGAGACGATACCACCAACCCAGACGCAACCCGGCACGCCGCTTACGGTAGGGGCACGGGTGCGGGTGGTGCGTGCACCCCGTATGGGCGCGGTGGGGACGGTTAGGGCGCTCCCTGCCCACGCCCGCCGTGTAGAGACGGGGGCTATGGTGCGCGGCGCGGAAGTAGACTTAGGTCAGGGCGCACCAATCTTCATCCCCCTGGCGAATCTGGAGGTTTTGCGCTAGGCTCAGTCAGGGCAGGTACAGCGTTGGAGCGAAGGACCGACCCAAGGAGGTAATAAAATGTCAGATATGGAATTCTTCCTGGATGAAGAGGAAGAAGCAGTGGCAGAGGAGGGCGCTAACCGCACCTTCATCATCCTCGTGGCGGCGTTAGGAGGCCTGCTCGCGCTGGGCATCTGCGCTTTTGTCATCTGGGCTCTAGTCGGCAATCGTTGGATGCAGGAGCGCATTCAGGCGCAGAACCATGCTATCGAGATCACCAACACCGCCGTGGCAGTAGCGGCAGCGGATACGGCAACGGCTGCTATCCTGCCCACAGCCACAGATACTCCGGTCCCGACCGTCCCGACCGATACCCCTCGGCCGACATCGACAAAGCCTTCTACGGCGGTGCCAGTGACGCCAGCGGCGGAATCTGGAACGGCGACCGAGGAGCCTGCGGCGACCTTGAATCCCACACCAACTCGCCGGCCGACGGCCACGCCGAGGTCGAGTGGCGAAAAGGTCCCAGGCACGGGCGTCGGTGCGCTGGGGGCTGGCGTACTGGCATTAGGACTGCTGTTCCTATTGGTCGTGGTGCGTCGTGTGCGTCAGGCGGTGTAGCGGCGCCAGGCCTGCCTTCTGATCACATCATGGTGTGTGCCAATGGTCGGGCCACCGCTCGCCATTGGCATTTCTTTATCTGCCACGGGCCGGTCAGATGACGGGGAGTTGTCTGCAGCGCTGCGGAAGGGTGGGGTGGCACTTTTCGCTGTGGCACGTGCCCAGCGATTGCGCGTCAAGGTGACCGCGGAGGCAGTTGTTGGTGAGAAAGGTATTGGATTGCCTTCAACTCGATGCTGATGACGGTATAAAAATAGGCCAGCGATGCAGACATTCCACGGGCAATACGGCGGCCAACCTGGCTCGAAACGTCCACCGCGCGCAGGCTGCCGCTCTCCATGGGGCAGAGTATAGCCAGTCCTCTCCCTTTGTCGTGCTCCTGGATGATCCACTCACCCCTGTGACGATGGCGGAACATCTCGCCCAGGAAACTGATCCATAGCAGGCGCATTCCCTGCGATGGATTGGGGAATTGCCGCAGGTAGCGGTCAATCCACTCGTCCAGGAGTTGCAAAGCGGTGGAGTTGTAGGCCACTTCATAGCCGGCGAGACGGCTCAAGCCCGCTCGCGCCTGTTCCGCCGTCTCGGCGAGATGGCGTACCTGCTCTGGGGTCAGGAACTTCGCTGCTTCGGCCATTACCTACTCTGCTTCTTGCCACTGCTCGACGTTCACCGTCGTACGCAGTATAGCACAGTCGTGGAGAGAGGTCAATTAACTAGGGCGATAGAAGCAGCCAGCGCCACCTGGCCCAGGTGATATGTGACGATGACCAGCATGCGGAGCCAAGAGGAAGGCGTGACGAATCGGTCCCAGGCGAGCATTGCGTCGGAAGCGAAGAACAGGCTGGCGCCGACGATGACCGACCATCGGCGCAACACCGTCCACTCCGGGCGAAACAGAGTGGCCCAGGCCGAAAAGAGCGTCAGGCTGAGCACTAGGCTGTAAAGCATCACAGGGATGAGCAGAGCCGTCTGACGCCGGCGGCGCAGTCCTGCCGCGATGCCCCGGTAAAGCGTCAGGCCGATGGCTGCCACGACGACGAGGAGCATCAGGGCTGGCCAGGGAGGCGGCGTCGGGTTCAGCCCGGCGATGTAGCAGAGTTGGGCCAGGAGGAACGCCACCAGGCCGGGCAGAAAGAAGCGCTTGCCGGGCAGCATCAGGAATACATCCCCCGCCAGGGAGAAGGCCAGACCGGGTAAGAAGAAGCAAGCCTGCCAGTCGTCGTGCGGGCCTTGCGTCAGCAAACAGGCCCCAGTCAGGACGGCGGCTAGTGTCGCCGGCTTGAAGATGTACTCCAACCGCTTCTGGCGACGGGCGACGGCCAACCAGTCAATCGCGGCTAGAACCAGTGCTGCCCCGAATGCTAATCTGCTATACTCCGACAGTGTGTTCATCCTCATACTCTTTCAACCGCTGCATCTGCAATCTCGAATTTGCAATCTACTGAGGCCGCATTGTCTCCTGTATCCCATTTCCCACCAGGTTGGCCGCCAGCACCGTCAGTGTCAGCGTCAGGCCGGGGAAGGTGCTGACCCACGGCGCATCCCGTAGGTAGCCCCGGCCCTCGGCCAGCATCGCTCCCCATTCGGGGGTGCCCGGCGGCGCGCCCAGGCCCAGGAAGTTGAGGGCTGCCCCGTTGAGTAAGACCCACCCCAGTTGGGTGGCAGCGAAGGCCACGAGCGGCGCGGCGGCATTGGGCAGGACGTGGCGTATCAGTATACGCCACTCGTTACTCCCTATGGCCCGGGCCACGTCCACGTAGGGCTGTGTGCGCACCTCCAGGACAGCGCTGCGGGCCACCCGAGAGTAGGCTGGCGCCGCTGCCAGTCCCACCGCTATTGCCACCGAACCCATACCCGGCCCCAGCAGTGCCACCACTGCCATCGCCAGTAGTAGACTGGGAAAGGCCAGTAGTGCGTCCACTATGCGCATCAATACCGCCTCGATCTGGCCGCCGAAGGAACCGGCCACCAGCCCCGCCGGCAGGCCCAGGCCCACAGCCACCGCCAGAGCTACAAGACCCGTCCTCAGGGTCCAGCGCCCGCCCCATAGGAGCCGCGCCAGCACGTCCCGGCCCAGCGGGTCGGTCCCCAGTGGGCTGCCTGGCCCCGGCGGGAGGAGTGCACGGTGCGTATCGGCCACCAGGGGGCCGGCAGGAGCCAGGAGCGAGGCCAAGCCTGCTCCCAACCCGGCCAGCGTCAGCCAGGTTAGCGCGGCCAGCACGAGCGGTTGTCGCAGGAGGGGGCGCCGGAGCGGAGCGGTCCACTTGATCACGTCAGTTCCTCCCATAGCCGGGGGTCCAGCCAGGCATGTACCAGGTCCGCCACCAGATTGACCAGGACGTAGGCCAGCGCCCCGAACACGACCACCCCTCGCACCACTGGCAGGTCCCGCCAGAGGATTGCCTCCACTACCAGTTTTCCCAGTCCCCGGCGGGCGAAGACCGATTCTGTCACCACTGCCCCGCTCAACAAAAAGCCGAACTGTAAGGCGATGACGGTGAGGGCGGGGGCCAGCGCGGAGCGGAGCACGTGGACGAAGAGCACGCGCCACGGCGGCAGCCCTCGTGCCCGCGCCGCCAGCACGAACTGTTCCGCCATCACCTCCACTACCCGGGCCCGCACCAGCCGGGCGATAGAGCCTGAGAGGGCGAAGCCCAACACCAGTGCCGGCAACACCAGGTGTCGCAGGTCTCCTTCCCCAGTCGCGGGCAGCCAGCGCAATTGGAGGGATAACAGGAGAATCGCCAGGAGGCCCGACCAGTAGGTGGGTGTGGAGAGGCCCAACACTGCCACTGTCGTGGCGACCGTGTCCAGCCACGTACCCCGCCGCACGGCGGCCAGAATCCCTAGTCCCAGCCCCATCGTCACCCCTACCACCATGGCGGCCAACGACAACTCGACGGTCGGGGGAAGTTGCTCCAGGATCATCCGGCCCACCGGCCGGCCATGGAGCCAGGATTGTCCCAGGTTGCCTCGGACCAGATCCAGTAGATAGCGCGCGTATTGCACCGGGATTGGGTCGTCCAACCCAAGTTGGGTACGTCGCTCGGTGACTTCGTCGGGAGTGGCTCCAGAGGCGGCCAGGAGCGCCTGGGCGGGGTCGCCCGGCGTCAACTGCATGGCCACGAAGGCCAGCGTCACCGCCAACCAAAGGACGAAGGCCGCCTGCACGAGCCTTCGCCCTACGTACCTTGCTACCATAGCGAAATTCCTAATACTACAGCGTCACCTGATTGACTGACAAACGTTTTTTCTCAATTCAAGCCCTCAATTTTCCAGCGTCACGTCAACCAACCAGGGGAACCACCCCTGAGCGTCGAAGAGAAGCCCCTGCACCCGGTTGCTGACCCCATTCAGGTTGACGTAGTCGCGGATGGGGATCACCAGCGCCTGATCCATCACCTGGAGTTGAACCTGGCTATAGAGCGTGACCCGCTGCCTCTGGTCCGAAATGCGCGCCCCATCCTCCAGCCAGGCATCCAGTTCGGGGTCGTCCACCTTTGACCAGTTGAAGTTTGCCTGGGAGTGGAAGAACTTGCGCAGGATGTCGGGGTCGCTGCCAGAGAGGTTGAAGGGAATCAAGTGATGCCGGCCCTCGCTCGCCACCTGCAGCGCCTCCGGATAACTCACCGCCTGGCTATTCACACCGACTCCCAGTTCTGACCATTGGGCTGCCAGCAATTGCCCCACCTCCGGCATGTAGCCCCAACCCATCAGGTAGAGGTCGAGAACCAGCGGCTCCCCGTCCCGGTCGCGAATAGTATCGTCGTCGGTGTCCGACCAGCCAGCCTGATCTAACAGCGTCGCCGCCCGCGCCGGGTCGTAGGGGTAGGTCTTCTGTATCGCTGGCTCGTAGCCGAAAGTGACCGCCGCCAGTGGCCCGTGGGCCACCGGTGAGGTGTCTCGGAAGACGGCGGAGGTGATGGCCCGTCGGTCGGTCCCGTAGAGGAGTGCCTGCCGCACGCGGATGTCGTCCAGTGGCTGGCGGGCTGTGTTCATAAAAACCATCAGGGAGACGCCAGGTATGGGCACCGATTCGATGCGGAAGTCGGAATTCCCCTCCAGCCGGGCGATATCCTGCGGGGGAATCTCCCCCATCACGTCTACCTCCCCGGTCTCCAGCGCGGGAGAGCGGATGGCCGGGTCCTTGAAGAAACGGAACTCGATTTCCTCCAGCCTGGGCGCGGTCACTGCGTCCCTACTGGAGTAGACGGGCGGCCCCCATGCATAGTCGGGGTTACGCTGGAGCAACAGGTGATCCCCCGGTACGTATTCGGCGAAGATGAATGGCCCAGTGCCCACCTGGTGTAACTGGTACTCATCCCCCCACTGCTCGACGGCGGCGGGAGAGACCATCCCCAGATAGACCTGGCTGAGTGCGTCGAGGAGTGGTGCGAAGGGCTCGCTGAGATGTATCTGAACCGTGTGCTCGTCCACTACCTCTGTCCGCTCATAGGGACCGAGCATGAAGCGGGCTTTCTGGGAGGCCAGGTCGGGATTGGTGATGCGCTCCAGGTTAAAGCGTACCGCTTCGGCGTTGAAAGGGGCGCCGTCGTGGAAGATGATGCCTCGGCGGAGGTAGAAGGTATAGATCAGCCTGTCCTCGGAGACCTCCCAGCGCTCGGCTAGACCAGGGACGAACTTACCAGTTTCAGGGTCCTGGTAGACCAGAGTGTCGTACACTGAAGTGAGAGGGATGCCCAGTTCGGAGGAGGCGTTGACGTGGGGGTCAATCCCCGATGGGGCCAATGTCAAGCCGTAGACGATGCGGGCACCGGATGATGGTGCGCTGCAGCCGACTAAGAGTGCTGAAAGCAGTGCGAGAAAGAGCAGTTCGTAGGTTACAGAGAGAGAGAAACGTTTCACGATGTGCACCTTCTTGGAATTGTAGCGGTAAATCGGAAGCAAGATTATAGCACACCCGATGAGGTTGACAAATCCCACCCCCAACGGTACAATGCGCTCCTATGTATGAGACCATTGAGCCCCTGGACCGTAATCACCTGAGCGTGCTGGTGGCTGTGCTTCTGCTTGGCAGCGTGCTCTTCCGCTTTATCGCACTGCCCGAGTACGTGTGGAGACTAGAGCCTCTGGGGTCGCCTTTGGAGATTCGTGTCACCGGCACCTGGCTGCTGATCACACTGATGGTTGGGTTGGTCTGTACCGGCACCAATCTTGTCCTGCACGATCACCCACATCTGGAGGAGCACTCTGGGCGACCTACTTACATCTCCTGGATTCTGCCCGGCGCGGTGGCCGGAATCTCCGCTTATTTGCTGTCGCTTGCCCCCACCTGGCTGGTATGGATTGGTGGGCTAGCCCTGGTCGGCATTGCCATCAGCCTGGCCGTATCTGCCGAATATACCGCTGTTTCCCCCGATGATCCCGGCTATCCCCTGGCCCGGCTTGCTCTCAACGTGCTGGCTTACCTCCTGGTCTTCACCCTTTTTGCCATTATCTACCACACTCGTACTCGCAGCCTGGTGACCGCCACCCTGACGCTGCTCGCGGCAGCGCTGCTGGCACTTGACCTGTTGAGTGTGGCGGACGCGCCACTGCGGCGTGTGCTTCTGTTCGCCGGCATCGTTGGCCTCGTCATCGGTGAAAGCACCTGGGCATTGAACTACTGGCAAATCAGCGCCTGGGATGGTGGTCTGTTCCTGTTGCTCATCTTCTACATCACTATCAATGTGGCCCATCAATACCTGCTGGAGCGCCTGAGAGTGTCAACCTTGGTCGAGTTCGCTGTCGTCGCCATCATCGTGTTGACCATCATCCTGCTCAGTGCCCCTTGAGTGGGGATGTGGTCACCGTGCCCCTACGGGAGGAGAGACTCGTGCAGATTGAAGTCTCATCGCTATCGGCCAAGATACCTCCGCGCATCGCGCGTCTGGAGGATCTGGCATACAACTTCTGGTGGAGTTGGCACCGCGAGGCCCGTGATCTGTTCAAGATGCTGGACTATCCGTTGTGGCGCAGCACCGGACACAACCCTGTGAAGATGCTGTTGGAGGCGTCGCCAGAGCGACTCGAAGAACTGGCCGCCGATCCACTCTTTCTCCGTCAGTATGACGCCGTGTTAATCGCGCTGGACGCCGACATAGGTAATGGGCATCTCTGGTTTCCGGTCAAGTATCCTGACCTGATGGCCCGACCCGTCGCCTACTTCTCGGCCGAGTTTGGGTTGCATCAATCGCTGCCCACCTACGCTGGCGGTCTGGGGGTGCTGGCGGGCGACCATTGTAAGGAGACCAGTGACATCGGGCTGCCATTCGTCGCCGTGGGCTTTTTGTATGAGATGGGCTACTTCCGCCAGCGCATCACCGCCGATGGGTGGCAGGAGGCGATCTACCCGCGCTTCAAACCGGAGGAAGTCGCCATTCGCGAGGCCCTGGGCGACGACGGCAAGTGTCTCTTCGTCCCGCTCGAGGTGGGTGATCGCACCATACACTTGCAGGTCTGGCACGTCCAGGTTGGGCGCACGCGTCTCTACCTGATGGATGCCGACAACGGGCGGAACGCTCCCTGGGATCGGGAACTCACCGCCCGGCTGTACGGCGGTGACCAGGAAATGCGCATCCAGCAGGAGATCGTGCAGGGCATCGGTGGCGTGCACGTCCTGCGAGCACTGAAGATTGATCCGCTTGTCTTTCACCTCAATGAGGGACACTCCGCTTTCCTGGTGCTGGAGCGTGTGCGTGAACTGGTCGAGGCTGGGTGGTCATTCGACGAGGCCCGCCAGGTAGTGCAGGCGACAACCGTCTTCACCACCCACACGCCGGTGCCGGCAGGTCATGACGTCTTCCCCTTCCACCTGATTGAGAAATACTTTCACGCCTATTGGCCCCACCTGGGGCTGAGCCGAGAGCAGTTCCTGGAACTGGGTAGCCACGATGGGGATCGGCAGGGCTTTAATATGACTGTGTTGGCGCTGCGTATGTGCGGGCGGTGCAACGCGGTTAGCAGGTTGCACGGCGAGGTGTCGCGCCGCATGTGGCAGCCGGTCTGGCCCGACAGGCCGGTGGAGCAGGTGCCCATCGCGTATGTCACTAACGGCATCCACGTCCCGGCCTGGATCGGCGGGGCGATGAACAGGATCTACCGCAAGTACCTGGGACCCGACTGGATTGAGCGACACGACGAACCTGCTCTGTGGGAGCGCATCCTCGATGTGCCCGACGAGGAACTGTGGGCTGCCCACCTGCGCCTCAAGCGCAAACTGATGAGCATGATCCGCGAGCGGGCGCGGCGGCAGCGCATCGCAGGGTTGATGAACCCGGAGCAGGTGTTGTGTGCCGGGACGTTCCTTGATCCCGATGCGCTCATCATCGGCTTTGCGCGGCGCTTTGCCACCTACAAGCGAGCCACCCTCATTTTCCACGATCTGGAGCGGTTGAAGCGGTTGCTGCACGACCGGTACCGGCCTGTGCAGTTCATTTTCGCCGGCAAGGCCCACCCAGCCGATGATGGTGGCAAGCGGCTGCTTCAGCAGATTTACAACATCGCCAAGGACTCGGCCATAGGCGGCCGCATCGCCTTCATTGAGGACTATGACCTGCAGGTGGCACGCTATCTGGTGCAGGGAGTAGATGTGTGGCTGAACACGCCCCGCCGCCCCTACGAAGCCAGCGGCACCAGCGGCCAGAAGGCAGCCATCAATGGCATCCCCAATCTGAGCGTGCTCGACGGCTGGTGGGCCGAGGGATACAACGGGGCCGACGGTTGGGCGATTGACCCCAGGCAGCAATACGACGACCCAGCAGCGCAGGATGCTGCCGACGCGGAGGTGCTGTACCGTTTGCTTGAAGACGAGGTCGTGCCACTGTTCTACAAGCGTGACGCCGACGACGTTCCCCGGGGTTGGGTGCGGGTGATGAAGGAAGCGATCCGCACGGCGATACCGGTCTTCTCCGCCCGGCGCATGGTCAAGGAGTACACTGAGCGTTTCTATGTCCCGGCGGCTGGGAGTGCTGTGGGAATGGAGCCCTCTGACTTCTCGGACAAACCAGATACTTCGTCATCGTGATGCTTCTTCTGGCGATCTGAGAAGTGCGCAAATCCTCACCTGTAGTCTGTCTGAGAAGTGCTCCCTGTCCTCGGGGCGGGTGGCCCCGGCGTGGCCCGGCGCGCAAGGGAAGCCATCCGCAGAGGCGTCAAGACCAGCCGCATTAGCCATCCGTGCCACCCGGGAGGACATTTTTGTTCAAGGAGCTGTCGTCTAGGTCGGTGTATGGGACATGAACCAGGTTAAGGAGGATGCGATGATTCCCAAACTTGACGTGGAGACCCTCACGTTCGAACAACTGGCCAAGACGATTGATCACTCGCTCCTTAGGCCAGAGCTGACCGGCGATGACGTGGTCGCTGGCTGCGAGTTAGCCCGGCGATACAACGTCGCCTCGGTGTGTGTCAAACCCTGCCACGTGGCCTTGGCAGCCCGTCTTATGGCCGGTTCTGACGTCAAAGTTGGCACGGTGATCGGTTTTCCTCACGGCAGTCACACCACCGTCACCAAGGCATTTGAGGCTCAAGAGGCCATAACCAACGGTGCAGAGGAATTGGACATGGTGATCAACATTGGCACCCTCCGCTCTGGTCACGATGATCTGGTGCGTGACGATATTCGCGCTGTAGTGGATGCCGCTGGCGACAGGGCCATCGTGAAGGTCATCTTTGAGAACCACTACCTGACAAACGAGGAAAAAGTGCGGGCCTGCCACCTGGCTGAGGAGGCTGGCGCTCACTACGTCAAGACTTCGACCGGGTTTGCCCCGACCGGCGTGAAGATCGAGGATCTGAAACTTATGCGCTCCTCAGTCAGCCCCCGTATTGGGATCAAGGCTGCTCACGGCGTGCGCAGCCTGGACGCGGCACTGGAGGTCATCGCTGTTGGTGTGACCCGCTTCGGTGCTACACAGACGGAGCGCATCCTGGAAGAGTTCAAGAAACGGCTCGAAGCCGAGGATGGAGGGAGTTGAAGCTCAGACGGCTTGAGGCTCCCGGACATTGTTACTCACGGTAGAGGAAGGAGGCAATGTATGGATGTGATCCGAGCGGCCGTCATTGGAACGGGGTTCATCGGCCCGGCCCACGTGGAAGCGTTGCGCCGTCTAGCAGTCTGTCGGAGAGACAGCTTCCCTCCGAACCCGGTTTGCGGTACAA
>CAYLPU010000038.1:0-43796 GCA_964385635.1 uncultured Anaerolineales bacterium | reverse complement strand
GGCGGGGGGGGTCTGGACGGGGGCGTGCGGGCCGGCGCGGGTGGGTGGACGGGAGGTTGGGGTTGGGCTGGGGTAGGGCGTCGGCACTATGGCCACTGCCCCAGGTGTGGCTGTGCCCGTCGGGGCTGGGATGAAGACCACTGGTGGAACAATGACTATGTCTCCTATGGGTGTCAGGATGAGGCTCGGGTCCCATGGCTGGCGAGTCATCACCTCTGGACGGAGTGGCTCGACGTACACTTCCCAGACCGCGAGACCAGCGTCTGGGTTTAGCTCAGAGAGCATATTGGCTTGCACCTGCCACACACCGGTTGGTCTGACTGCTATCTGTGCTGTGATCAGGAGACAGGCGAATCCCAGCAGTAGCATCAGGAGGAACATCAGCAAGTCGCGCCGCCGTCGGTCCCTGTCACGGTCGTCCTGAGACTCACTCGTGGCCATATCACTCGTTCTCTGGCGCGATGTTTCTGGCCGTGCCCTTTTTGTCCTTGCGGGTCTGCATTACTGGGAGAATCACGCTGAACGTGCTCCCGACTCCCTCCTTGCTGACAACGCGGATCCTTCCTCCGTGCGCCTCCACGATTGCCTTGGTCACGTACAGCCCCAGGCCAAGGCCCCGCACGGCGTCTTCCGGCATACTTGTGACCCGGTAGAAGCGACTGAAGAGCCTCTCCTGGTTTTCAGGTGAGATGCCCTCCCCAGTGTCTATGACGTCGAGGATGACTTGGCCGTCGTGCGCAGACAATCGCAGTGTCACGCTGCCACCGGTCGGTGTGTACTGCCAGGCATTGCGCACCAGGTTGATGACTGCCCAGCGCAGCCGCCTGGTGTCCGCACCCACCGCAGGCAGATTGGCAGTGGCTTCCACCTGAAACGTCAGGCCCTTCTCATCCATTCGTGGGCGCCACTCCTCGGCCACCCCTTCCACAAGGTTGGATAATAATACGGATCGCCGCTGTAATCCCAGTAGTTCCCCTGCTTCCATCTCCGAGAAGTTCAAAAGTTCATTGATCATTGTGATCAGGTTGTCGGTTTGACGGCCGATCGTCTCCAGGAAACTGCGTTGTTCTGTGTCGAGTGCCCCGCCGTCATCAGAGAGCAGAAGTTCACTGTACCCCTTGATCGCCGTCAGCGGCGTGCGCAGTTCGTGTGAGACGTGTGTGATGAAGGCATCCTTGAGCCGGTCTGCCTCGGCTTCGGCTGTCACGTCTCGCAGCACAATCACGGTGCCCAGATGCTCACCGTCATCCGTCCGCACGGCTGCGGAGTGGACGCTGACTACTTTCTTGCCCACCTGGAAACGCCGATGCTCCAAGAGCCACGGGTTCAGTTGAACGTCCGAGATCTGGTCATAATCTCCTACAGGCATTTCACGCAGCGGGCCGAGCAGGAAACTGGTTGCCATTTCCTCCAACATAGTCTCGGCTGCTGTGTTCAGTGGGATAAAGTTTCCGTCCAGATCCTCCAGCAGCACGCCATCGCCGATGCTGGAGAGAATCGCCCGCATGCGACTGGCTTCCTCTTTTTGGGTCTGCAGTAGTACCTCTAGCGCACGGGTTCGCTCTGCCAGTCGCTCCGCCATATTGTCGAAGGTTGTGGCTAGCGTCCCGATCTCGTCCGTGCTCGTGATGCCGGTGCGCTGATCGAGATCACCTTCTGCCACAGCCTGTGTTGTGCGTACCAGAAGACCGAGGGGGCGCGTGATACGCTGGGAGATCAGGTATCCGATCACTATGACGCACGCCATCATGGCGGTGAAGAGCAACGAGTAGGTGTTACGGCTGGTGGCGCCGGCCTGGATAATGAAGTTCAAGGGCAGGGCAACGGCAAAGACCCCTAACCTTTCGTTGCCCACGCGCAGGGGTCCGCGGGCGAGACGGTACCACCGGCCGCGGATGCGAATTCTCTCACCGACCGTCGACTCGGTATCGTACAGAGCCATGTCGTAGAGTTGCGGCCCGATCGAGAGACCATCCAGCAGCGCGGGCTCGTCGGCGAGTTGCTCGAGCGCGAAGGTGGTGGCGACGGCACGGCCGCTGTCGAGGTAGATGATCACGTCAACCAATGCGGTGGTTTTGAAGCGTGGTAACAACGTGTCGAGCGAGGTGCCGACGATAACTACGCCGACTACGTTGCCCTCCAGCCCGACGGGGATAGCCGTGAAGTGGTAGTAGCGCTGATTCGCCAGGTGTAACCCCAGGGCGCGCCTTGGTAGCGCGTTGGGGTCGTTGGCCTTGATCAGTGCCTGCACCATCCGTATCCCCGGTGGATCGAACTGTCCCTCTATGATCTCGAACGAGCCGTCATCTTGCTGCAGCACGTGTAGCATCTCTTGGCCGTGTGCGTCAACGACGATGAGAAGTTCCAAGCCCTGGACAATGGCTACCGGCCGAGCCAGCGCGGCCACGCGATTCTGATCGCCAGCCTGCAGCGCCTCGGCCAGCCCTACTGTGAAGGCCACTGCTCGTGCCGACTCTATGTGGTCCATTTCCTGGTGCGCCAGGCTATCTGAAAACGCGCGCCCGGCCTCGAGCAAGTGATTGGTCAACCGCTCGTCGAGGGAACTGGCGACCAGACTGGTTACCACGTAGGTGCCGATAGTCGCCACTACCATCGTGAGGAGCAGATAGGGCAGGACGATCTTGCCTCGGATACTGGAGGCGAAGAGTCGTAGTCGTTGAAGCCACCCAGCCCGTTTCTTTGGTAGTTGCTCTTGGGTCACTGGCGTCTCCGTGATCGGGGCGCGGCCAGGTATGCCAACGCCTGGCGCACCCGTTCCTCGAGCGCTAAGTCCTCATCTCGCGGCAGGCTCTGAAGCGCCGTCTGTGCCTCGACCAGGCTGAAGCCCAGGCTGGTCAGCGCGGCGATGATCTCCGCGTCGGTATCGCTCAGCAGGGGCGCTACCTCCACGCCGGTGGGGATCAGTTTGTCCTTCAGGTGGAAGATGATGGACTTGGCGGTCTTCGGCCCGATACCTGGCACCCGGGATAGCAGGCCCGGTTCTTCCTGTACCACGGCCTGGCGGAGCGTATCCGGCGAAACAGTGCTCAGCAGCGCCAGAGCGACTTTCGGGCCGACCCCAGAGATACTTAGCAGCAGCTTGAACAGCGCCAGTTCATCCTCTGTGAGGAAACCATAGAGCGCCAGTTCGTTTTCGCGCACGTGCAAGTGGGTGAATAAATCCACCGGTTGGCCCACATCGTTTAGTTGCTGGAGTATGCTAGAGGGCACGTACACCCGGAGACCCACCCCTCCGGCACGGACCACCACGTGGCCGTCTCCGATACCCCACACTGTCCCGCTGAGCCTGGCGATCATCTCACCTCATATTCCTCTGACGTCGTGCTCGTAGTAACGACTTCAGTCGTTCTGATCCCGCCGATACCTGTAATTGACGACTGGAGTTGTCACTACAAACACTCTTCGGAAAGTGCGGCCAGGCGGGCTGAGTGAAAGTGGCAGATAGCAACCGCGAGCGCGTCGGCTGCGTCGTCGGGACGCGGCACCTCCGCCAGCCCCAACAACAGCCGCACCATTTCTTGCATCTGTTTCTTATCCGCATTTCCATACCCGGTCACCGCTTGTTTGACTGTCAGCGGCGTATATTCGGCCGCGGTGAGGCCAGCGTCGGCCAGGGCCAGGAGTATCACCCCACGTGCTTGCCCCACACTCATCGCCGTGCGCACATTGCTGCTAAAAAAGAGTTCCTCCACTGCAGCCGCAGATGGCTCCCACTCTGTCGCCAAGGCGCTCACCGCCCGATAGATCAACTGTAGGCGGGCAGGGAGGGGTTGGTCGGCTGGCGTCCTGATCACTCCGAACGCCAGTGGTTTCAAGTCTCCTCCTATCTCCTCCACCACGCCATAGCCTGTGATGGCGGTACCGGGGTCAATGCCGAGTACGCGCATCTCGCGTCGTTCGATTGGGCTCATGACGAAGTCAGTCCGTCTCGTATTTGGCCATCACCTCGTCGCTGATGTCCAGGTTGGAGTAGACTTGCTGGATGTCGTCCAGTTCCTCCAACGCCTCAATGACTGCCATCACCTGAAGGGTCCCTTTCTCCTCCAGTTGCATCGTTGTTCTGGGGAGCATCGCCAACTCGGCCGTCTCAAAGTGAAAGCCTGCGTCCTGCAACGCCTGCCGCACTGCCTGGAAGTCTTCCAGTTCGGCGTAGACCTCGATCATGTCGTCGCTAAATACGACATCATCGGCCCCTGCCTCCACCGCGATCTCAAAGAGGGTCTCCTGATCTGCACCGTCAGGCGCAATCGCGATGTATCCCTTGCGGTCAAACTGCCAGGCGACGGCACCTGCCTCGGCCAACGTTCCACCTTGCCGGGTGAGGATGCGGCGGACATTGGAGACGGTGCGGTTTTTGTTGTCGGTAAGTACTTGTAGCAACAGGGCGACTCCGTTAGGAGCGTACCCCTCGTACATCACCTCCACCAGGTCTTCACCCTTGAGCTCCCCCGTGCCGCGCTTAATGGCCCGCTCAATGTTGTCCTTGGGCATATTGGCGGTCTTGGCCTTGTCCACAGCCAGACGCAGGCTGAAGTTGACGTCGGGGTCGCCGCCCCCCTCGTGCGCCGCAATGGTGATCTCCCGTGCCAGCCGAGTGAAGATCTTACCCCGCCGGGCGTCCGTAATGGCTTTTTTGTGTTTGATGGTTTTCCACTTACTGTGACCGGACATACGCTACTCTCCTTACTGTACTAAACGCGCTCGGAAGTGATGGCAATGGGTTGCCGATGCATCCGAACGTGAAACGTGATGTGTAAGACGTGAGCCTGCCTGATCTATGAGATTATACCACTGTGCGCCCTGGTTATGCAAGTGTTCGTATGGAGTGGGGATTTGTTATTGGTTCACTGGCCCAACCGGCTACCCACGCAATCACGCTGGCCGCAGAGGAAGGCTGAAATGTCCATTCGCCGCTTGCCAGCCAGTTGCACTTCCTCCAGACGCAACGCTCCCTCGCCCGTGGCAACCGCCACTCCGTCGTCTGCCAGGGCGATCACTGTGCCCGGTGGCGTGTCCCCCTGCCAGGTGGGCAGTGGTGCAGCATATAGCACATTAAACCGGCGCCCACGCCACGTCGTGAACGCGCCCGGCCAGGGGTTGAACGCTCGCACCTGCCGACCCAACTCGACGGCCGGACGTGACCAATCGAGTCTGCCATCCTCTTTGCGCAGTCGCCTGGCGTAGGTTGTCCCCTCCTCAGACTGAGGCCGGGGCGGCAGGTCGCCCGTCAGATACGCCGGCAATGTCTCCACCAGTAACGCTGCCCCCAACCGCGCCAACCGCTTCTCCAACGCCGCCTGCGTGTCGTTGGGCCGGATCGGCTCCTCCCGCTGGGCCAGGATGGGCCCCGTGTCCAGTCCCGCGTCCATTTGCATAATCGTCACGCCGGTGACCTCATCGCCGGCCAGTATAGCCGCTGATATCGGGGCGGCGCCTCGCCAGCGGGGGAGCAGCGAGGCGTGGACATTGAGGCAGCCATAAGTCGGAAGGTCAAGCACATCCTGTCGCAGGATCTGCCCGAAAGCCGCCACGACGATGACGTCGGGCTTCCAGGTCGCTAGTTGGACCATCGCCTCCGGTGTGCGCAGTGATTGTGGCTGGGCTAGCGGCAGGCCGCGCTCCAGCGCTACCTGCTTCACCGGTGATGGTGCCGGCCGCCGCCCGCGCCCGCTCGGCCGGTCCGGCTGCGTGACGACGCCGATTACCTGGTACGTTTCAGCCAACGCTGTCAGCACCGGTACGGCGAAATCTGGCGTGCCCATAAAGACGACCTGTGCCACAATGAGCCAATTTTAGCACGAATCGGCGCCAGCGACAAATTGGGATCGATTGGGCTACGAGGATTCGCCGCTGCCCGCAATTGACATCATTCCCATAGTCTGCTAAAATAGCGGGTAAGTACCGGCCGTGGAGCACGGCACGTAGGGGCTTCACCAAATCGAGTGTGCGCTAAAGCAAAAAGGAGGCAAGACAAAGTGGCAGAGCAAATAGGTAACACGCCAATGGGTGGCGAGGAAATCACACAGGATGACAAGTTGTGGGCACTCCTGAGTTACATTTTTTGTCCCCTGATCGGCATTATTGTGCTGCTGATCGAGGACAAGAAGAATCGCCCATTCCTCAAGTATAACGCAGTCGTGTCCATCGTCCTGGGCATTCTGTTCATCATCCTCAGCACTTTCTGTATCGGCATCCTGGTGTGGTTCTACGCCATCTACCTGGGCTTCAAGTCCTACCAGGGTGAATGGGTCGAGGTGCCAGTCATTTCCGACTTCGTGAGGAATCAGGGCTGGGCATAGGTTCATCCAGAGGCATGAGCAGGGAAGCCCTTCCCTTTGAGGGGAGGGGCATCTCTTTTGTGTATAATCGGTTAGCGGCGTGTCTCCGGCGGTGCCGCGCGATGGGTGTATACAGAACTAGGGGGACAAGACCTGACAGGTCTTCGAACGGCCTGAATTTAGGCCCAAGAACTGCTTAAAGTACACGCTTGGGGCTGCAGGATGTTGTCAGAAACCTGTCAGGTCTGCTTCTCCCCCAGGTGACAGATGCGCTTGCGTGCGATACGTGGGTTCTTCATCAGATACGAAACAACTAGATTAAGGAGGTAAGACAAAGTGGCAGAGGAAATGGCTGGTGTGCCAACGGGTGGAGGGGAGATCACACAGGATGACAAATTGTGGGCACTTCTGAGCTGGCTTTTCTGGCCTATCGCGATCGTGGTCCTTCTACTGGAGGACAAGAAGCAGCGTCTCTTCATCAAGTATCACGCTGTTCAGTCCCTCGCGCTGACAGCGATAGGCTGGATTATCAGCTTCGCGCTCAGTTTCATCGGCATCGGTTGCGTCCTCGGCATCGCCTGGCTTGTCTACGTGATCTATCTGGCCATCAAGGCATACCAGGGCGAGTGGATCGAGATACCTTGGCTGACCGACTTCTGCAAGAACCAGGGGTGGGTATAGGCCCATCTGGTCAAG
This sequence comes from uncultured Anaerolineales bacterium, assembly GCA_964385635.1. GTDB lineage: Bacteria > Chloroflexota > Anaerolineae > B4-G1 > B4-G1 > CAYLPU01. Next base: position 36,801 of record CAYLPU010000038.1, on the reverse strand, counting down.
GTATAAGGAGGCCCTTTCCTGTTGAGGGGAAGGGCTTTTCCTTTTGTTCTTTTGTCCACGTTGTGGTAAGATAACAATCCAATGTCCCTGAACCCTAAACGCTGGCAAGTCGCACCGCCTGTCCTGCCCAGCCACATCGCCCGCTTTCCCCACCTGTCCCCTATCACAGTACAGGTGCTCTGTAACCGTGGCGTCATCGACCCGGCTGATGCGGCCGCTTTTCTGGGGGATGAGAGCGATGAGGCCAACCCTTTTTCCTTAGAGGGGATGTCCGTTGCTGTCACCCGGTTGCGACAGGCGTTGCGTGCCGACGAGCCCATCGTCGTATATGGCGACTTCGACGCCGATGGTGTCACTGCTACGGCACTCCTGGTGCAGACCTTGCGGGCGCTTGGGGGTCGCGTGCGCCCATACATCCCCCACCGCGTGGACGAGGGGTATGGCTTGCACAAGGAGGCGTTGACCCAACTGGCGCGCGATGGCTCCCGTGTCCTCGTCACAGTTGACTGCGGCGTCCGCTCGCTGGACGAGGTCGCCCACGCCAACCGACTCGGCCTCGAGGTCATCGTCACCGATCACCACTCTGTCGGCCGTACATTGCCTGAGGCTGTGGCTGTGATTGATCCCAAGCGGGTCGACAGTCGCTACCCATTTGACAAACTGGCTGGGGTGGGTGTCGCCTATAGATTGGCCCAAGCCCTGCTGCGCAGCCACCGCCAGATCCCGGTGACTGCTCAGGAGGTGCGTCTGGAGGAGGAAGACCTGATGGACCTGGTCGCACTGGGGACTGTGGTTGATATGGTCTCTCTCATGGGCGAGAACCGCACGCTGGTACGCCGGGGGCTGGCGCGCCTCAACCGTATGGAGCGGCCGGGTGTCGAGGCACTCTGTCGGCAGGCAGGCATTAAGCCTGGGCAGGTAGACGCCACCGCCATCGGCTACGCACTGGGGCCACGGCTCAACGCCGCCGGAAGGCTGGCCCATGCCAAGGCTGCCTATCAACTCCTGGAGACCGAATACTCCGCTGAGGCCGAACGACTGGCTGAAGAACTGGACCGGCTGAACCGCGAGCGTCAGCGACTCACACGCGAAGCTCAAGGACGGGCCTGTCAACTGGCCCTGGCCACGGCGGGTGAAGCGCCCCTTCTTTTCGCCGCTGCCCCCGACTTCCGGGCCGGCATCGTGGGCCTGGTCGCCAGCCGCTTGGTTGATGAGTTCTACCGCCCTGCTGTCGTCGTCGAGGTGGGCGAAGAAGTCAGCCGGGGCTCCTGCCGTTCCGTCCCAGAGTTCCATATTACCAACGCGCTCGACGAGTGCTCTGACTTGCTGGTCCGCCATGGGGGACACGCTGCTGCCGCGGGCTTCACCGTCTCCAATGAACATCTGGACGGACTGGCTGACCGACTGCGGAGGCTGGCTGCCGAGCAACTGGCCGACGTTGAGCTGACTCCTGTCTTGGCTGTGGATGCGGAGGTCGAATTATCCCGGATGTCGTGGGGACTGCAGGGGGAGTTGGCTCAATTGGAACCGTGTGGCCGCGCTAATCCGTGTCCTCTCTTCCTCAGCCGGAACGTCTGTGTCCTGGGCCAGCGGGCCGTGGGGAAAAAAGAGGTTAGACACCTTAAACTCGCGCTGTCCGATGGTCGGACCACCTGGGATGGTATTGCCTTCCGGCAAGGGGAGTGGGCTGGCAAACTGCCCGACCGGGTGGACATTGTCTATCATCTTGAGGTCAACGAGTGGAACGACCAGCGACGGCTCCAACTGAACGTGCAGGACATCCGTCCGGCCGGGTTGGATGATGCCGTTGCCCGCCTGTGGCTCGACCAGGACGGGCCGAAATCAAAGGAGGCCTGAGGTGGCCATAGAACAACAGGTACTCGTCGCTCCCACCAGGTTTACGCCGGTGACAGAGGAACAGTTGGGGCAAGTAGTGCAGCACATCGTCAAGGCATTTAATCCAGAACGCATCATTCTATTCGGCTCTTACGCTTCGGGCGAACCCACGCCTGATAGCGACGTAGACCTGCTCATCGTGATGGAGGACGGAGAGCGCCCCGCTCATCGTAGCGCCTGCGTCGCCCGTGTCCTGCTTGACGTTCCCTTCCCAATAGACATCCTGGTACGCACCCCGACGGAGTTACAGCACCGCCTACGTATCGGCGACTACTTTATCCACGAGATTCTGGAACAAGGACAAGTGCTTTATGAGCGAGACTAACGAGTACCTGATGGAGTGGGTGCGCAAGGCAGAGGAAGATTACGAGACCGCCGTCACACTAATCCGCAAGCGGAAGCGGCCAACACCCAATGCTGTTTGCTTCCACTGCCAGCAATGTGCTGAAAAGTATCTCAAAGCCTTCCTCGTGCAACAGAGAGTGGTGTTCTCCAAGACCCACGACCTGCGTGAGTTGCGTCGTCTAGTTATGACAACCGATTCTACCTGCGACTTGATTACAGACTTACTGCTTCGCCTGAATCCCTACGCAGTTGAGTTCCGCTATCCTGGTGAGGAAGCAACCATCGAGGAAGCCCGCGAAGCAGTGACAGCGATGAAAGCCGTACGCCGCTTCGTGCGCGGTAAGTTAGGACTACCGGAGTAGGAGAATGAATATTCTGATCACCGGCGCAGCCGGCTTTATTGGCAGCCACGTTGCAGAGGCGCTTCTGGCACGTGGCGACACTGTCACGGGCCTGGACAACTTCAACGACTACTATGACCCTGCCCGCAAACGGGCCAACGTCAAGCCCGTCCTCTCGTACCCCCACTATCGTCTGGTGGAGGGGGACGTGCGCGACGAGCGATTGCTGGCCGACCTTTTCGCCCATGGGTGTTTCGACAAGGTCTGTCACATCGCTGCCATGGCCGGGGTGCGTTACTCCATCCAACACCCCGGACTCTACGAATCGGTCAACGTGCGTGGCACGCTGAACCTCCTGGAGCAGTCACGTCGGCATGGCATCCAGAATTTCGTTTTCGCCTCCTCCTCATCGGTCTACGGGGTCGATACGCCTATTCCCTTTCGCGAAGACACTCCTGTCAGCCGCCCCATCTCCCCCTATGCCGCCACCAAGGTCGCGAAGGAGGTGCTGGCCTACACCTACCACTACTTGTATGGTCTGCACTGCACAGGGCTACGTTTCTTCACCGTCTACGGCCCGCGGGGTCGCCCCGATATGGCACCCTATCTGTTCACTAAGTGGATCGCTGAGGGGCAACCGGTGCGGCGGTTTGGCGACGGGAGTTCGCAGCGTGACTATACCTTCATCGCTGACATCGTGGCTGGCGTGCTGGGCGCGCTCGACGCTGATCTGCCCTACGAGCTCATCAACCTGGGGCGGGGGGAGACTATCACGCTGGCTGACTTCATCCAGGTGGTCGAGGAGATTGTGGGCCGGCAGGCGATCATCGTGCCGGAACCGCCTCAGCCGGGTGATGTTCCCCTTACCTGCGCCGACATCACCAAGGCCCGCGACCTCCTTGGCTACAATCCGACCACCTCAGTCGTTGACGGCATGCATCGCTTCTGGGAGTGGTACCAGTTAGGGATTCTCAAGTCCCAATGACTAAATCTCAAATCTCAAATCTTAAATCTCAAATCGCCAAATCTATTCATTTGATATTGGCCGTCTGTCATGTGCTGTTGGTCATGTGTCATTGGTCGTTTGCACGGGCGCAGGACCCTCCGCCAGATGTGCGCTTCGGCGCGGTGGAGGCGTTCCGCGATCCCGTCGCCGCGGCCGATGCGGATGTGGGCTGGGATCGCATTTTGTTCTATTGGTCGGAACTGCAGCCGAGCGGCCCCGACGACTGGAACGGCTACCATGTGCCAGGCGACTGGCTGGACCTGGCTGCCGGCGCCAGGCGAGAGGTGGTGGGGCTTCTCAAGCATACCCCTGCCTGGGCCACCGATGGCCCAGGCGGCTGCGGCGTTCCACGGGGGTTGAATCTGCCGGTGGATGACCCCGGCAACCTGTGGGCGACGTTCGTACGCCGCGTCGTCGGAACATACGCCGGGCGGATCAATCGTTGGATCATCTGGAACGAACCAGACATCGTCCCCGGCATCTACGGGGCTGAGTGGTGCGGCTCAATAGAGGAGTACTACCAACTGCTCAAGGTCGCCTACCTGGCCGCCTACCAGGCCAACCCCGACGTCACCATACACTTGGCAGGCATGACTACCTGGCACGATAAGACCTACCTGCGCCGCTTCCTGGCCTTCGCCGCGCAGGACTCCACGGGCCCAGAGCACGGCTACTATTTTGATGTTGTCTCCTTGCATATCTACTTCCGGCCCGAAACTATCCCCGGGATCTTCGGCGAGACCCGCGCGGCGCTGGCTGCCTATGGCCTCCAGAAATCCATCTGGCTCAACGAGACGAACGCCCCTCCCAACTCCGACCCTCAGTGGCCCATGGCGGCGGCCAACTATGAGGTCAGTCTGGAGGAGCAGTCCAGTTTCTTGCTGCAATCCTTCGCTCTGGCGCTCAGCCAGGGGGCGGAACGCATCGCTGTCTACAAATGGCTCGATAACGACCTGCTGCCGAATTTCGAACCCTTCGGCATCATACGCCCCAACTTCAGTCACCGTCCGGCCTACGACGCCTACCGGCTGGTCACGACGCACTACGCCGGCACCATCTCCGCTCGCGAGGACCGCCACTCGCTCTACACAGTGGTCACCCTCGACCGGGGCGGTCTCACCACGCGCGTCCTTTGGGCACGCACGGAGGCTGATGTAACTGTGTCGCTGCCCGCCCTGGCTGCCCAGGCGCGGCTGGTTGACCAGACCGGTGCCGAACAATTCATCGAACCGGTGGATGGGCAATATACGCTCACGTTGCCTCATGCCCGCTGTGCCGATAAGAGGGGTTGTATCATCGGTGGCACCACTTACTTGCTCGTTGAAGAGAGCGGCGGTGCCCCGCTCCCGGCAGGGACCGTCACGCCCGCGCCAACTGAGTTCCCGGCAGAGACCATCACTCCCACTCTAACGGAGACTGCTACAATCACTACCCCCTTGGACACTTCCACCCCTCTCTCTACCACCACGCCTGTGCCCACTCCCACCTATACACCCACACCCACCCTCTCCCCGACCCCTGTGCCCTCTTCTACTCCTAATCCCACGTCATTCCCCACGCCCATCCCCACACCTCCACCCACCCATACTCCCGCACCCTCTCTCTCCCCTACCCCCATATCTTCTCCCACCCCCACTCCCTGGCCATCCGTCCCTGCGACGCCTGGCCCGCCCGTCTTGCCGGTACTGGTTGGGCTGGGGACAGTGACATTGCTTGCGACTCTGGCCGGCACACTGTTCAAGCGCCAGGGCAGGTAGTATGAGCGACATAGCAGAATCTCTAAAGATTCGATATCTGTCCCTACGCTGACGGCTCCCCGCTCGACGCCAGTCGCAGCCGCCGGAACAGCCACGGCGCGCCCAGCCCGACCCATAGCCCTACCAGCGCGTAGCGCACGACGCGCATGGCGAAGTAGAGCGACTCGCCCTCGCCGGGAAAGACGAGTTTGAGACCGAAGTAGAGGGTGAGCAGTCCGATAGCGCCGACCAGAAAGCGCACAACGCGTTGCCAGAGCGGGCCGGCCGCGCTGAAGGGGGACACCCGCTTGGTCAGCGTCATCCCTGCGCCCATTCCCATCAGCACCGCCATCGAACTGGCTGTATCGTTGGCAGGGTGGAGCAGCAGCAGGCCCAATGGCACGGCCACGGCCAGCGCCAGTTGCACGGTCAGGCTGGTCTGTCTCAGCCAGGTTTCGACGCGTGGCTCCAGCGCCAGGTAGGCCGCCAAGGAGACAGCGCCGACCGCCCAACCGCCCAGCACGTCGGTGGGGAAGTGTACCCCCAGGTAGACGCGGGAGAAGCCGATCAGCACCATCAGCAGGATGGCGGCGACCCACAGCCAGGTTTTGCGGAACCCGGCCGCGATGGTGCCCCACACAACGACCGCCGACTGGGAGTGACCGCTGGGCAGCCCGTATCCCTCAGCGTCGTGCAGTTGCACCGCTGGGTCGAGTTCGAACGGGCGCGGGTGCGCAAACAGGTCCTTGATCCCGGTGTTGAGGTAGGTTGAGAGGAGAAAGGCAAAGGCCAGGCGTGCCCCTACTGCAAAATCCACACACCAGAAGATCAGTGGGAGGAAGATGAGAAAAGACATCTCCTCGCCCAAGAAGGTGATGGCCTTAAAAATGGTGTCCAGCGCGGGTCCGTGCACCAGTTGGATGGTGCGGATGAGGTCAAGTCCCCACTGCCATATCGTTTCCATTGTTGCTCCTTTACGCGTTACGATTTGGGCGTGTTTCAAATCAGTTGAGGAGCAGGCATCCCCAGATGGTGCCCCGGTCGCATCTGGGGATGCTCCCTCCTCTGTCAACCGAAATGAAATTACGATTCACGCATTACGAATAGATGTCCAGTATATCCCGCAGCATCGTCGCCGCGGAGGGGACTGGGTCGGGCTCGTCTATGATAGCGGTGATCGTCCCGTAGATGTCAGTACTGAATACGACACCCATCTGCTTGCGGCCCAGGTGGCCCAGGGGATGGTCTGGCGGCAGGGGCACAGGGGCCACAGAGAGATGGTAGGTCCCGTCAGAGCGGCGCTCTGCCCGTGCCAGCAACCGGTAACGATTGCCTCGCTCCCGCGCGGCCCGCAGCACGTCACTGCTGAGGGCAGTGATACCAGTCAGTGTCACTTCCTCCAGCCGCGCTGGGTACTCCAGGACTGCGTTGGCCAGAATGACCAGCTTGGCCGCAGCGTCCCACCCTTCCAGGTCCCACGAACCATCCGCTTCCAGTGCACCCTCTTGGCGGGCGCGGGCCAGGACCTCCTCCCGGGGCAGGCCATCGGCCAGCAGGTCCATAATATAGCTGGTGACCAGGTTAGGTACTGCCTCCAGCCGATGAATTTCTGCCCCGCGCAGATCACGCTGGCCCAAGTAGAGCGCGGGGAGGCCGCCGGCCACCGTCCCGTCAAAGCGCAACTGCACGCCCTGCGCTGCTGCCATGTCGTGCAGTTCCTGGTAGGCTACGACCAGCGGACCCTTATTGGGCGTCACGATATGCATTCCCCGCTGCAGAGCAGTGCGGATGCAGGTCAGCCCAGGCTCAGCTCCCTGCTTCAGGTTGACCGGGGAGGCCTCCAGCAGCAGGTCGGCCTTGGCAGTGGCGACCAGTTCTGGAGCCTGCCAGCCCGGCCGTCCTGCGCCGGGGTAGTCGGCGATGGTTCCCCCTGCTTGCTTGAGGTGCACCACCATCTCTGGATCCAATCCGATCACCGGGTCGTAAGCCGCTCCCCGGCTGTCGGCGGCCCCCACCAGGCACAGTTCCAGCCCGTAGCGACGGCGCAGTAGGGTGTCCTTCTTCAGCAGGGTCTCACAGAAACGACGGCCCATGTTTCCCAGGCCGATGAGTAGAAATTGGATGGTGTGCATATTGTTCTCGGGGCTTATGTAAGATGTCCTTGTCTATTGCGGCGCTATTGGCAACGTGAAGTGGAAGTGGCTACCGCGGTCTCCTTCGCTTTCGACCCAGATACGCCCTCCGTGTGCTTCCACCGCCAGCTTACAAAATGCCAGTCCCAGCCCAATGCCTCGCCGCCGGCTATCCCGGTCCGGTATCTGTACGAAGCGCTCAAATATGCGATCCAGATACTCGTATGGGATGCCCGGCCCGGTGTCGTGTACCGAGCAGCGCACGAAGTCTCCGTTCTCCAGTTGCACGCTGACGGTGATCCGCCCGCCCAGCGGCGTGAATTTAACCGCGTTGTCGAGCAAGTTGATGATTGCCCGCTCGACCAGTTCCTTGTCCACATCCACACGAGGGAGATCGTCAGGGACTTCGATCTTAAGCCGCAAGCCTGATTCCTCTGCCAACGGCGACACCAGAGATGTAGCCGAACGTACCAGCGGGGCCAGCGCGTGGGGCCGCCGGTAAATTTTGGTCTCACCTGCCTCCAGGCGGCTTATATCGAGCAACGAATCTACCATGTTACGCATGCGCTGTGTGCTATGGGCCGCTATGTCCAGTGCCTGAACCAGCAGGCTGTCCTGGGGTTCCTCCTGTACCACGTCCTGTATCAGTTCCAGGCTGCCCAGGATCGCGGCCAGCGGGCTGCGGAGGTCGTGTACGATCATACGCGTCACGTCCTCTTGCACCTGCTCCAATTCTCTCTCCTCGGTAACATCGCGCAACACGAGCATCCAGCCCCATACGCGCCCGCTCTCGTCCAGCACCGGCGCCCCCATCCGCTCGATGACGCGCTGGCGCGGAGCATTGAGCACGTAAGTATCTTTCACCAATTCGGTCGGGCTGGTTGGCAGTTGGGCCAGGAGGCGCAGGAGTTCTGCCCGTGTGTAACCCAGTCGCGCCGCCAGCCGTCTGCCAGAGCCGCGCAGTAGATCTCGCAGGTTGCGTCCTTCTAATTCTGCCCGGTTCGTGTCCCACAAATCTTCGATCATCGGATTCGCCAGCACCACGTGCCCGGTGGCGTCCAACATCAGGATACCCTCGCGCGTGGAGTTCAGGACCGCCTGCAGTCGGTCGCGCCCCTCGGCCGCCTGCTGGAAAAGCCGCGCATTCTGAATCGCGATCGCCGCCTGGACAGCCAGTTGTCTGACAAAGGCGGCGTGCTGTTCGTCGAAAGCCGCCGGGTGTGTGCTTTCCAGGTTGATCACCCCCAACACGCCTCCTTCGTGTAAAACGGGGACGACCAGCTTTGAGCGTATACTTTGCCCATTCTTGCTCCCCAGACTCAAGTGTGGCACGTAGCCCGGGGCTTGGCTCACATCCTCTACCAGCACGGGCTGCTGCGTGGATACAGCCCGCCCGATGAGCCCTGTGTTTATATCTGTAAGCCATTCATCCGCTGTCAGCGCGCAGCCTCGGCACGAAACAACGTGCCCCTTTCCCTTGTCCGGTGTGATCATCACAACGGATCCCGGCGTAGCGCCTGTTGCCTGCATAGCGCAATCCAACACCAGGTCGATGACCCGGTCCAGGTCCAGCGTGCTGACCAGTTCGCGGCTGATCACTTCAAGCGCCGAAAATTCCTCCACGCGACGCACCAGGGCGCGCTGGGTTCTCACGTACAGGCGGGCGTTCGCTACGGCGGCTGCGGCCTGGTTGGCGAAGGTGGTCAACAGGTCCACCTCGGCGAGGCCGAAGTGATGTACCCTGGGAAAGTAAATCGTCAGCGTGCCGATTATCTCGTCTTGTGCGATCAGCGGCACGTCGGCGAAGGCCCGGAATCCTTCCTGTACCGCCAATTCGTGAAGATGGGCAAAGCGTGAGTCGGAGTGGATATCGGCGACGAGGATCGGCTTCTTCTCTTCCGCACCCGTAGCCTGGTCTCCTTCCAATGCCATCCCATTGGATGCTCGCGCATATTCCTCGCTCAGTCCTTTGGAGGCCACCAGTCTCAGCGCTCCCTGCGTCTTATCCAGCAGGAAGATGGCAGACTTCTGGCTGCCCACCAACGACATTACAGAGGAGACGATCAGTTCCAGCACGCGGTCCAGGTCGAGAGTCGAACTGACGGCTGTGGAGATGGTGTTCAGCATCGCCAGTTCCGCGGCCCGTTGGCGGGCTTGGCCGTAGAGTTGGGCGTTGCTCATGGCCATCGCAGCCTGCGCTGCTATGGTCGAGAGTATCTCCACGTGGCGCTCGTCGTACGCGTGGGCCTTCTCGTAACTTTGTATGCTAATCACGCCCAACACCCGGTTTCCCGCGATCATCGGCACGCCGAGCCATGATTGGGCATCTTCGTCAGTCGGCTCTATCCCCAGTCGGTCTGCCTCTTCGGCCACGTTCGATTGGATGAGGAGCGGAGTACGGTGGCGGATGACATACTCGGCCAGCCCATTGCCGAATGGCCGGCCGGGGCGGAAAACGCGCTCGCCGTTCTCGACGGTGAATGCAAAATCAATGAACTCTCGCTCCGGATCGTAGAGCGCGATATAGAAGTTATCGCACGGCATCAGATGGGCGACCTGGGTGTGAATGACGCCGAGCAACTCCAGCAGATCGAGATTGGTGAGTGCCTGGCTGACCGCATTCAGTGTGAAGAGTTCCTGAACCCGTTGCTGTACCCGCGTCCGCGCCTGCCCGGACTGCCAGATAACGAGTGCACCGCCCAGAAGCGCAACCGAGGAGAGCAAGAAGACCCCGATTCCCAGGCCGTTGTAGATGCTGGCAACGAGGATGGACAGAGGCAGGGGCGCGAGTTCCAGGGTGATCACATTCCGCCACTCGGCCCGCCCCCGGGAGAGCAAAAGCTGCCGCTGTGCCCACAATAAGGCGGCCAAGCATAGCGAGTTGGTGACGAAGTAAAGCACGAACAGCGCCAGCAGCGGCAGGGAATCTGACACGCTCAGATCAAGAAGTGGAGCGGAGCCACCGAGCAGGCGGAAGCCGCCCACACCTGCCAACAGGCTACAAGTCTGCATGCCGACGTTGCCAGCCATGGTGAACAGAGTGCGGCGGAGTGTTCGCGGCTGGTGCCCCAACGGCCGCGCCCAAACTGTTCTGACGATGTTGGCGAGGAGGGCACCTACTGCGGAGGCGATCAACCCCGGCACGAGACCCAGCGCCAGGAAGCCGGACACGATCACCGTATGGGCAATCGTGACGACGCCGGACGAGGCGGGCAGCCCGAGAGCCATCGTCGCCGCGATCAGCACAGCGAACAGCAATACCCCCCCACACGTTTCCCAGCTCAGAGACCTTTCGAAGAGGGCAAGAACCGCGACAGCCGCCCCGGCCAGTATTCCGCCTGACAACATAAGTAGTTCATCTCGTTTAAGTGACCCATTCATGATACTTCTCTTCCCCTGGTGAATAGGTGGGACGAAGCAGAACGCGCTGTTGCCCTCATATTCCTTTCACCCTGCGTCACTGCTAGCGCCGGCTCTTTCTCTCTTGAGTATGCTCTTGGGATGTCGCAGCAATTGCCTGTACCGCTGGCGCAACTGTTGGGGCGTCAACCGCTTGCCGCCCTCGAAGTGGACCACGGCTACTCGGCCTATCGCCCAGGTACCCAGTCCGTTCACGACAGCCGCGACCAACCATCCAGGCCCTGGAATGATCTTGGCCAACTCGCCGGCCAGGTAGCGTAGGCCAACGCCGCCAGCCATAGTTGTCAGTAGCTCGCGCGCGTGGCGTACGCTCAACGCCTCGCCGTATACGGCCGCAATGCGCAATACCAGGCGCACCTGTGATGCCAGCAGCAGTGGGATGGCGAGCCCGGGTATCGGTTCGGCGGCGATGATCGCGTTGAGCGTGGCCGCGCTGCGGATGAGCCGGTGGCTGAGTTGACGGCGGTAAGCGGGCAGTGCTCGTCCCAACGCGATTGCCATCCAGGGATGTGCCTCTACGATCGCTGGCAAGAGCCGTTCCCCTACGCCTGCACCAGTCTTAGCCGAAATCGGGATCACCGTCGCACCTAGCTTTCGCTCGACGTCGTCCAGTACGGCCGGAAGGTCGCGCTTGATCAGGTCAATCTTGTTCAGCGCGACGACCAGCGGCCTCTGGGCCATCCGCAACGCCTCGTAGAGATCATAGTCCGATTGATGCAGTCCGGCAGATCCGTCCAGCACCAGCACGACCAGGTCGGCTTCCTTGGCGGCGGCTTGAGCGACTGCGGCTCGGTCTACCCCGCCCACCTCCCCGAAGCCTGGCGTGTCCACGAGTGTGAAGGGGCCAATCTCTTCCGTCACAAGCCCTTTGGTGGTGCCAGGCACCGCCTTGACAGCCGATACCCTGCGTCCCTTGATCAGGTTGAAGAGAGTAGATTTGCCGGAGTTGACCGGCCCGACGATGGCGAGGCGAGCGTGTGCTTCTTCCTCCACCTGAAACGAAAGCCTGTCCCAATCTAATGCCTGGAACAGATTTCGAATGTCGGCCAACCGGGTTGGAAGTGATGGCATCGTGGGTATTGCCTCTACTATGGCTTGGTACTGAGTTTAGCACAAAAGGCCCGGTAAGGCAACTGGGGAATGGACAATGGACGATGACCAATGACATAATATGACAATATGACAAATGAATGATGATTTGGTCATTGGCCATTGGCCGTTGGTCATTCGTCATTGGTCATTTCTCATGCAGCCTTTCCCTTGAACTGGCTCATGTACAAATTGTGATAGAACCCGCCTTGTGCCAGTAGTTCGTCGTGGGTGCCTTGCTCGATGATGCGACCGTCGTTGATGACGAGCAGATTGTCGGCGTCGCGGATGGTGCTGAGCCGATGGGCGATGACGAAACTGGTGCGGCTTTCCATCAATCGGAGCAGGGCTTCCTGGATGCGAACCTCGGTGCGAGTGTCCACGCTGCTGGTGGCCTCGTCGAGAATCAAAATACCCGGATTGGCCAGGATGGCGCGGGCGATGGCCAATAACTGCCGCTGTCCCTGGCTCAAGTTGCTTGCACGCTCCGAGAGTTCAGTGTCATATCCTTTCGGAAGTCGGCGGACAAACTGATCGGCGTTCGCCAGTTTGGCCGCCGCGATGCACTCCTCGTCGGTGGCGTCTAAGCGACCGTAGCGGATGTTCTCCATCACTGTCTCCGAGAAGAGAAATGTGTCTTGCAGCACGATCCCCAGTTGGTGGCGCAGGCTTTCCTTCTGTACCTCGCGGATGTCCTGACCATCAATGAGGACGGCTCCCCTGTCAATATCGTAGAAGCGCGTGAGCAGGTTGACGATGGTCGTCTTGCCTGCACCCGTCGGCCCGACCAGCGCGATGGTCTGTCCGGGCTGTACTTGCATACTCATGTCCTTGATGACGGGCACGCCGGGCACGTAGCTGAAGTCCACGTGGTCGAAGACCACCTCGCCGGCGACGTCGTCGAGCGCGACTGCGTGGGGCGCGTCGGTGAGTTCCGGCTGTTCGTCAATGGTCTCAAAGACCCGCTCGGCCCCGGCTAACGCGGCCTGCACCTGGTTGTAGAGGTTGCCCAACTGGCGCAGCGGCGCGGCGAACTTGCGCGAATAGTTGTAAAAGGCGGCGATGGTGCCGACCGTGGCCCAGCCCTGGAGCGTCATCCAGCCACCCAGCCCGGCAAGTACGGCGATGTTGGCATTGCTCAGGATCCCCATCAGCGGCGGGACTAACATCGCGTAGGTCTGCGCGTGGATGCCGACCTGACGCACCATCTCGTTAGCCGCATCAAAATCTGCCAGTGTGCTAGCCTCCTGTCCAAACGCCATAATGACCCGCTGCCCGCTGAACATCTCCTCCAACTTTCCGTTCAACTGGCCGATCCGCATCTGGTATTCGCGGAAGCCTCTACGGGTGCGTTTCCCCACGAAGCCCACCAGCCCTATCATCAACGGGAAGACAATCATTGAGCCTAAGGCCAGCCAGAAATTGAGCGCAAACATCATCACCAGGATGCCGACCAACGTGAGCAGCCCGGTGAACAACTCCGTCACGTTTTGAGCAAGCACGCGACTGATAGCGTCCATATCGTTGGTCAGGCGGCTCATTAATTCGCCGTGGGGATGCCGGTCGAAGAAACTGAGCGAGAGCGTCTGCAAATGCTCGAAGAGATCGCGGCGCAGGCTGCGCATTGATTCCTGAGAGACCCTGGCCATAATCACACCCTGGCCGACCTTCGCCAGCCATGCGCCTGCATACGCGCCCAACATCAGCAAGACGATGCGCTGTAGACCCGTTAAACCGCCGGCAGTGATGAACTCGTCAATCGCGACCCCCATCAGGAAAGGCGTTAGCAGATCCAGGATCGTATTCACCACTACCAGGATGAACACGGTCACCAGCGCCCATCTGTAGGGCTGCATGGTGGCGAGCATCCGACGTAGAGTGCCGTGCACGTCGTAGGCCTTTTCGATTTTCGCGCCTCTGCCTCTTCCGCCAGGGCCGGGCATACCGGTGGTGGCGGGTCGTGATTGTTGTTTAGTCATCGAGCGATCCTTCCTTGACGAAATAAGAAACGTGACCGTGAACCGTGAACCGTGATGCGTGATTTTCTTACGTTTCACGCCTCACTCATCACGCATGATTGTTTCCCAACTGCGATTCATAGATTTCCCGATAGATGGGACTGGACGCCACCAGTTCCGTGTGTGTTCCCGTAGCGGCAATTTGTCCCCGATCCAGCACTACAATCTTGTCGGCGTTGAGCACCGTGCTGATGCGCTGTGCGATGACGAAACAGGTACGCCCAACCATCAGGTCTTCCAGCGCAGCCTGGATTTTGGTCTCTGTCTCCACGTCTACGGCGCTGGTGCTATCGTCCAGGATGAGGACTTTCGGCTGCACCAGCAGCGCGCGGGCGATGGCGATGCGCTGCTTCTGGCCACCCGATAGATTCGCTCCCCGCTGGCCGACGAACGTGTCGTAGCCGTCGGGGAAGGCGGAGACAAACCCGTGGGCCTGGGCGGCCTTGGCCGCGGCGACGATCTCTTCCTCTGTCGCGTCGGCCCGCCCGTAGCGGATGTTGTCGCGGACAGTGCCGCTGAACAGCACTGTCTCCTGTAGCGCGATGCCCACCTGGGTGCGCAGCGCGTCCAGCGGCAGGTCGCGCACGTCCACACCGTCCAATGTCACCCGGCCTTCCGACACGTCGTAAAAGCGGGGAACCAGGTGGATGAGGCTAGATTTGCCTGAACCGGTTGCGCCCAAGATCGCCACCGTCTGCCCCGGCTCGGCCACCAGACTGATGTTCTTGAGCACTGGTTCGTCGGGCGTAGTGGCGACTTCAGTCGCTCTTGCACCACCAGAATGACTAAAGTCGTTACTACTGTCGTAACTGAATGTGACGTCTTCAAAGGCCACGCGCCCCGCGACGTCGGGCAGGGCCCGTGCTTGCAGGCGGTTTTGTACGTCGGCGGCACTATCCAACACTTCCCAGATGCGCCCGGCGGAGGCATCGGCGGCGGAGAGTGGCCCAACCATGCCTCCCAGCATCATCATCGGGAAAAGTGAAAAGGCCATATAGTTGATTGAGGCCACGATCTCGCCCACAGTAAAATCCCCGGCGACGGTCAACTTGCCGCCAAACCAGATGACGCCCACTACACCTAGATTGACGAGGAACAGCATAGCGGGAATCAGCGTGGCGATGAGTTGCATCACCTTGACGTTCTCGACCGTTAAGTCACGATTGGCCTGATCGAAGCGACCGTTTTCGTGCTCGACGCGCACGAACGCTTTGACCACGCGCACGCCTGCCATATTCTCCTGCAGAACCTGGTTCAACCGATCCAGTTTTTCCTGCACCGACAAAAAGAGCGGGCGTGCCCTGGTAAGGAAAAACCAGATTATCCCCAAAATCACCGGTAGCAGCGCCAGCATCAGCAATGCCAACCGCGTGCTGGTCGTGATCAACATGACCACACTGCCGATCATCCACAACGGCGCGCGGGTCAGCATGCGCAGGGACATCTGCACGATCATCTGCACCTGGCTCACATCGCTCGTCGCGCGCACCAACAGTTGCCCCGTCTGGATACGGTCCAGGTTGCCAAACGAGAACGTCTGGACCTTTCTGACGATTACGCTGCGCAAGTCTGCCCCCACATCCTGTGCCACCCGTACCGAGAGCAGCGTGTTGCCGACAGCAAATAGGGCGCTGAGGATGGCTGCCCCAAGCATCAGCAGAGCGGTGCTCACGATCATCCCCATGTCTTGCTTAGCAATGCCATCATCTATGACCCGTTGGGTCAAGCGTGGGATCAGTAGGTCCGCAATGACCACGCCAAGCAACAGCGTCATTGACAGGATGGCTTGCATCCTATAGGGTCTGACAAAGTGCACCATACGTCGCAGTGATCTCATTCTTGCTTCCTTTCGAGATTAGAAACCGGGTTTTTTCCGAAAAACCCGGTTTCTCAATTCGTAGGCAACGTAAACTTAAACTTCGATCCCTCACCAGGCGCGCTTTCCACGCGAATCATCCCCCCGTGCATCTCCACGAGTTGCCTGGCAATCGCTAGCCCCAGCCCGGTCTCGCCGCCAGCCCGCGAACGGGACTTTTCTCCGCGCCAGAATCGCTCGAAGATGTAGGGCAGGTCATCGGGAGGGATGCCTGTCCCGGTATCGGCCACCGTCACCTCTACCATACCCCCCCCAGCCACCCCTTCGGCTGCGGACAGAGTCACGCAACCCCCTTCTGGCGTGTGGCGCAGCGCGTTGGTCAGCAGGTTGCCTAGCACCTGGGCGACGCGGCGCCAGTCGGCCATCACTCGTGGGAGTTCTGAGGGCAGGTCGAGCGACAGCGTCACGCCCCGGTCGGCTGCCTGGGGGCCAAAGTTGACCTGGGCATCCCGTAGCAAGTCGCCCACGTCCATGGCCCGCTTTTCCAGGGATAGTTGACCCGCCTCGGCCAGGGCCAGCAAGCGCAGGTCCTCCACCAGGTGGGTCAGCAACTCGGTCTCCTCCAAGATGGGCTCCAGATGCTCGGGAGTGGCGGGGTACACCCCATCCAGCACGCCCTCCAGCTTGCCCCGGATGACACTGAGGGGTGTACGCAACTCGTGGGCCACGTCGGCCGTCATATTGCGACGCAACTCGTCGGCGTGGGCCAGATCCTCGGCCATAGCGTTGAAGGCGACGGCCAACTCTCTCATCTCTCCATCATGGTAGTGAACGGGAACACGCACGCTGAGATCGCCAGAAGCCACGGCCCGGGTTGCCTCCGTCAGATTCACCAACGGCCGGCTTATGCCACGCGAGAGGACCAGTCCAACGATCAAAGTAAAGACCCCGATGACCAGTCCAGCCTTCAGGAAGCGCTGCAAAGCGTGCTTGACTACACCCGGAGGTTCCGCCCCAAAGTAGGTGAATGGAGGCAGGAGCAGTAGACCGACCTGTTGGTTGTTTGTCGTAATGGGGGCGGCCAGAGCCAAATCCGCAGGTCTCAGGGACTGGCCCACTCGCTCACCATCGCTGGCAGACACTATCGTGCCGTCAACTGTGGCCAGGACGTAGTCCATCTGCCAACCCTGGTCCCAGGGACCCCAACCGGGGCCACAAGGATAGCCAGCGATCAGGGTATCAACCCCCTCCCAACTGGATTGCTGGTCGTAGTAGTCGGCCAGACGATCGGTCCAGAGGTGCGTCGTAACTGAGGGATGGTCACGGGCAAAGGATTCCACACTGCTCAAAATAGCACGGCCGGCCAGGAACATCCCACCTCCGACCAGTATAGTGACCAGGGTGAAAGCAATGATGAGTTGCCAGAAAAGCCGGACGTGGAACCTTTTGATTTTGGATTTGGTGATGTCAGATTTGCGGATTTGTCGAGCCATTGTGCCAGCCTCCCCAGAATCTTGAATCCTCAATCCGCCAGCTTGTAGCCCACGCCGTAGACGGTGAGGACGTAGCGCGGCTCACGGGGGTCGGGCTCGATCTTGCGGCGCAGGTTCTTGATGTGTGAGTCGATGGCCCGGTCGTAGCCAGCATAAGCCACGTTATAGACCAGATCCATGAGTTGAGCCCGAGTGAAAGGACGGCCGGGGTTACGGGCCATAACGGCCAGCAGATCGAACTCGGTGGGTGTGAGAGAGATCGACTGCTCACCGATGGTCACACTGCGATTGGTCAAATCCACCGCCAGTTCCCCGACGCGGACGATGCCTGGTGGCGGGCCGTTGCGCCTGGCACGGCGCAGCACTGTCCGTACGCGGGCCACCACTTCGCGGGGGCTGAAGGGCTTGGTCACGTAGTCGTCGGCCCCCAACTCCAGGCCGATGAGCCGGTCCGTCTCTTCGATGCGGGCGGTCAGCATGATGATGGGCACGTCGGCCAGACCTGGGTCCTGGCGCACGTGACGGCAGACGTCCAGGCCATCCAGCCCTCCCGGCAACATAAGGTCGAGGACGATCAAATCAGGGTGTTCGTGACGGGCCAGGGTCAGGGCCGTCTGGCCGTCGCGGGCAGTAAGCACCCGGTAGCCAGCCTGCTTCAAGTAGTCCTGTACGACCTCAACGATGTGAGGTTCGTCGTCTACGACGAGGATCGTTTGGAAAGCCATTGTGTGCGTCCCCTCTCCTGCTGTTCAGACTCAAGAATCTTCTGATACGGCCTGATCATCCCCGACTTTATCCTCCTGGCAAATTCCTTCCTGAACCCCGGTATTCTCAGTAGCAATGGGACGACAGCGTTGATCATTCTCGTCCTGACGTCTTTTTGGGGAAAGTCATAGCAGATTCGTTTGGCCTGCTTCGGCGTCTGTGACGATCAGTATCTTTTTGCCGCCCGCGTCAACTTTGGTCTCCGCAGCGCCGGGATTGTACTCGAACTCTCTCAAAGTCACCGGTTCGAGCCTTTTGATTCTCTGCGCGACGTTGAGGATTTTCAGTTAGTGCTGGGGAAACTTTTTCTGGATATAGTGGACGTATTGCATGGTGACGCTCAATGTCACCCTTGGGGCTTCCGTTCAAGACGGTGATTCTCATTTTCTATCTCCCCGTATAATTGATGATCTTTCTCGGAAAGTCTGTCTTGCGCCCACAGCACTACAGCGGATTGGGAAAGGAACTGATTTTCGTCCGTATTATACCACTAATCAGCCCAGCCAGGCCATCTGTGGCTATACTTATGTAGCAATCTACCAATTTCCTGCGATCATCTCGCCGACCAACTGACTATTAGACTACCAGACTAACCGACTACTTCACTCGTACCGCAGGGCCGCCACCGGATCCAGCCGGGCGGCCCGGGAAGCCGGGTAGACCCCGGCTGCCAACCCGACCAGTGTCCCGAAGGAGACCGCGCCCAGGGCCAGCCACCAGGGCACCACGGACAGGGAGCCGATGCCCTGCACCCCCTCGGACTCCAGATACCAGTGGGCGGCCCAGTTCACCCCGCGCCCCAGCAGCGTTCCCAGCGCCAGGCCCAGGACGCCTCCCAGAAAGCCGATCAGTGCCGCCTCGACGATGAAGAGCCGCAGCACGTCCCATCGTGATGCACCGATGGCCTTCATGATGCCGATCTCGCGCGTCCGTTCGTAGACGGCCATGATCATCGTGTTGGTGACACCCAGGGCAGCCACGAACAGGGCCAGGCCGCCCACCGACCCCAGCAGGGTGTTGAGCACGGCGAAGATCCGGTTCGCCAGGTCGAGGAAGGTGCGCAGGGAGCGGGCCTGGAAGCCCATAGCCTTGACCTGGTCCTCCACCGCCGGCACCGCCGCCAGGCTCTTGGCCTTGACCACCAGGCCGTCGTAGCCCCGCGTTTCCAGCAGGTCGGGTTGCCCGTACCACCAGCGTTTGATATCCGCAGCATCCTCTACGCCCAGTTCGATGGCGCTCCGACGTCCCTCCTCCACGCCCAGCACCGTCACGGGGAACTCCCCGGTCTCGCCGCGAGGCAGGCGCACGGTGAGCGTCACCACCTGCCCCACCAGCGCACCGTAGTCGCCGATGCCCAGGTCGCGGGCCAGTCGTGCAGAGAGGACGACGCCTCGCGCCTCGCCGGGGTCCAGTTGCCTTCCAGCCAGCACCTGCGATGATCCCTCAAAGGGGCCGAGCTGTTCCGTGCTGCTTTGCACCCGGGCCGGGGCTGCCCGCTCGCCCCACTTCACGCGCAAGTCCAGGTACGAGGGCAAATCCACCAGCGGGGCGACGCTGGCCACCTCGGGCATCCGGCGCAGCGTTTCTACCGTCGCCGGGGTGATGGGCACTTCCGGTCGGGAATCCGCGTAAGAGTCGAAACCGCCGGCCTCCATGTGTTGTGGCGAGACGATGGACGCACCTGGTCGGGTCTCAGCGTAGGGGGCAAAACCGCCGGTTTCGGCGCGGGGCGGCGTGACGAAGACCGATTCCAGCCCCATCGCCTCGATGTTGCGCTGCACTTCCATCTCCACGCCTACCGCCACCGAGAGCATAGCCACGATGGTGATGATGCCGACGAAAACGCCGGTGACGGTCAGACCGCTGCGCACGATACGTCGGCTAAAGTTGGCGAAGGCGCTGCGCAGCAGATCGGCCAGGCGCAACCTAGTGTGCCGGGGTGCTGGGGTGCTGGGGTGCAGAGGAGATCTCCTAAGCTCCTCGGCTCCCCCACCCCCCTGCCCCCTTGCCCCCTTGCTCCTCTGCTCGCTTTCCTCGACGCGCTCGACACGGCCGTCGCGCAGGTGGATCACCCGGTCGGCGACACCGGCCGCGGCGGGGTCATGGGTGACCAGGAGCACCGTCACGCCGCGCTCCCGGTTCAGCTGGCGCAGGAGGGTCAGGATCCCCGCGCCCGTTTGGGTGTCCAGGTTGCCCGTGGGCTCGTCGGCCAGGATGACGGCCGGGTCGTGCACCAGTGCCCGGGCGATAGCCACGCGCTGCTGCTCTCCCCCCGAAAGTTGTGTCGGGTAGTGATCCAGCCGGTGGCCCAGGCCCACCTGTTCCAGCAGAGCGCGGGCCTGGGCCTCTCGCTCCCGGCGCGGGACGCCGGCGAACATGAGGGGCAGGGTGGCGTTCTCCAGGGCGGTCAGGCGCGGCAGCAGGTTGAAGGTCTGGAAGATGAAGCCGACGCGCCGACGGCGGTGGTGGGTCAGTTCGGCCTCCCCGGCCGACCCTAACTCGACCCCGTCCACCCACACCTGGCCGTCCGTGGGCCGGTCCAGGCCACCCACCAGGTGCAGCAGCGTGGACTTTCCCGAGCCGGAGACGCCGGCCACGGCCACGAACTCACCATGGCGCACCCTCAGGTCCACACCGGCCAGCGCCTCCACCGTACCCTCGCCGATGCGGTAGTGGCGGGTGAGTCCCTGGGTGAGGACGGCCAGGTCCGTCATCGCAGGGACTCGGCGACCCGCAGCGCCTCCTCGCCGGAGATGGCCCCACTCACGGTGAAGGTCCGCCTGTCCTCGGTCCACGCCAGAAAGACTTTGGTGCCCTCCTCATCGGCGAAGAGCGTCCCCGTGGTGCCCCGCAGCGAGACGGGCTCGCCGGAAGCGGGAGGGGGCTCCACGGCCCGCCCATCGGTACCCTGACCGACGGCGAAGGACCCTTGGGCCGACTCATAGCGGAGCACGATGGCGTCGCCCATCTTCATCACGTCAACGAGCGCGGCGCCCTCGGGGAGGTGGGACGGCGTCAGTAGATCGAAGTCAGCCTCGGCCTCGTCCAGGCTCAGGTGCTGAGGCACCTGGTCCTCCACCGGCACTACCTCGGCTCCGTCTGGGATCTGGAACGTGAACAGGTCGTCGGACAGGCCCACGTCCAGTTCCACCAGTTCAGCCGTCACCTGGCCCTGGCCCATAGAGCCGCCGTCGAAAGCCGCCTGCAAGGGCACCCAGCGGGCCTGGTCTACCCACGCCGTCCCCGTGCCTCCGGTCGCCGCCACCTCGGGCAGCTCCTCGGGGCGGGGCACGAACTGGAGTGTGTATGCCTCACGGCCCCCTATCTCCTCGGTGCCCAGGAGCGTCACCTCGCTGACCTGCAGCAACCAGTCCACGAATGTCTGAGGGGAGTCGAAAGGCAACTCGCCTTCATAGGCGGGCATCTCTTCGACGTCGCGCATCTCTTCGACCGCGCCCGTCCAGACGGTGTTGCGGGCCGGGACGTAGAGCCAGAACTGTGCCCCATCGCTGACGGCCACCGCACCCTGGGCCTCTGCCTCGCTCGCCTCCCGCACCTCGGCCCGGAACTTCGGATGGGCATCGGGATCCCCCTCGGGCGGCTTCTTGCCCCAGACCTCGAGGGTGGCCCAACCGCTCTTTTCGGGAGTATCGGCCTCGATGTGCAACACGGCGTGGCCGTCCTGGGCAGCGTCCAGGGTTTCGACGACGTTGGTCAGGATATCCTCGGGCGTGGGGTCGCCGTTAAAGGCGGCCAACGCCAGCCCGCCGACTC
This sequence comes from uncultured Anaerolineales bacterium, assembly GCA_964385635.1. GTDB lineage: Bacteria > Chloroflexota > Anaerolineae > B4-G1 > B4-G1 > CAYLPU01. Next base: position 14,970 of record CAYLPU010000038.1, on the reverse strand, counting down.
CCAAAGCCAGGATGGCTACCAGAAGTACCAACAGTCTTTTACCTTTTCTACTCATCGTTTTCCTCCTTCGTGAGATTTCGCTTGTCAAGCCTTCGTGGCTTCACGCCACATCCATTGTACACCGCCTGGCCAACCTTCGCACGTCTTGCAAGTGAACCACCCCGCACCCCGAACCGTCCTCCTTGTCCCTCAAGGCGGTTAGCAAAACCGCCCTACGTTAGTAGCGAACGCCCTGGACGTACAATTCGTAGCGGGCATAGGGTTCATACTCGATGCGCAGATCAAACGAGGCGCTGGCCCCTGGCTCAACGCCTCCGAGCACCACGGTAGACCCTTCGCTCACGACTCGTCCATTGCCGTCCAACAGCACCCCGGCAATGGTCGCGCTCTTGACAGTGAAGTCATTCTTGTTGGTCAACACCCCCGTGATGCGGACATTGCCGATACCGTCGTTGGATACATTGAGATTGCTCACGGTCACAGACGCCGCTTCGTGCCACATGTGAAAGGCAACGGGTTGACCATAAGGATGCAATCCATAAGCCGCGTAATTCCGCTCGTAGATTTCGATGCTGAAAGGACATTCCGCGCCCGGCTCCAGGAACGGACATGGGCAGTATGCGTCAACCGGACCATGCGGATACAGCCCATCCTTGTCGGACCCCTGACCGGACGGCCCCAGAGTGTAGAAAGTAGCATGGATCCCTACGCCTTCATACGTTTCAGACCCCTCGTTGCGCACCACTCCCGTTACCTTGTATCTACCGTCTTCGATGCGGATAGCGTCGACCTGGACGGTAAACGGCGGACCAGGGCTCGTCTCCTCAAGCCGGGTGATTCCCAACGATGATGCATCGGTCGTTGTGGTCGCGCCCGCTGAGGCAGACTGGGGCAGTAAAGAGGCTGGCGCTTCGGTCGGTATCCCGGTCGGCACGTTGGTCGGCGCGACGGTCGCCGTCGCGGATGGGGCAACTGTAGGCGTCGGTGTCGGCGTGCGCGTAGGAGCCACCGTGGGTAACGGGGTATAAGTAGGATAGGGCGTATAGGTAGGGTAAGGCGTATAGGTAGCTGCTGGCTGGTCAGCGTTTTGCGCTTCCCTGACCACTGGAGCTGAGGTGGCCGTCCCTGGTGCGCCACAGGCTGTTAGCAAGACAGCGGTCAAAAGCATCGGAATCACGTAATGTCCTGTTTTCAAGAGTTGGTATCGCACTTCAATCCTCCCAATTTACCGATCTGCCAGTTTCCCAATCCACCACTCTACTCGTACCGCAGCGCCTCAATGGGATTCATGCCCGCCGCCTGGTTGGCGGGATAGATACCAAAGAACAACCCAATGGCGAACGAAAAACCCACAGCCAGCAATACCGAATCGAGCGTGACCAGCGACTCTAACAACCCCGTCAAAGACACCAGTTGGGCCAGGCCCACACCCAGCAGGATACCCAGCAACCCACCCAGCAGGCTCAGGACCACCGCCTCCATCAGGAACTGGGTCAAGATATCAGCCTTCCGGGCGCCCACCGCCTTGCGGATGCCGATCTCTCGCGTCCGCTCCGTCACCGAGACCAGCATGATGTTCATGATGCCGATGCCCCCCACCAGGAGCGAGATACCAGCGATGGCCCCCAGGAAGACTGTCATGATGCCTGTTATCTCGCTGGCCATCTCCAGCATATCGGCCTGGTTCATCACGCTGAAGTCCGCCTCCTCGTCTGGGTTGAGGTCGTGGCGACTCCACAATAGCGCATTTATCTGGTCTTCGACCGCCGCCGTCTGATCATCCGACACCGCCACCACACTGACCTGCGACACCACGAGTTCCCCCTGGGCGTTGCGCCCACTAAAGATCTTGGTCTGGGCCGTCGAGATGGGCACAAACACGGCGTCATCCGTGCTGCTCATCATCGAGTCGCCTTCCTCTTCCAGGACACCGATCACAGTCAAGGGAACCCGTCCGCCGTTCTCGCCGGAGAGGGCGACCTTGATCTTTTGTCCTATGGGATCAAAGCCGCCGAAGAGATCTTGTGCCGCCTGATACCCCAGCACAGCCACGTTGGCCCGTTTGTCCACGTCCTTCTCCGCGATGAAACTGCCGCTCGCCACCTCCAACTCGAAGGCCTCTTGATACTCGGCCGTCACTCCCGTCACCGAACCGTTGATGTTAGTGTCGCCAAAGATGACCTGGGTGCTCTGTCCATACTGCGGAGCGACGACCGACGCATCAGGCACGTTACGGGGATCGGCGATGGCCTCGGCGTCGGCGTAAGTGAGCGTGGTGGCGCTGCCACTCGCGCCCCTCACGCCGCCCATACTGGCAGCGCCAGGAGACACGAAGAGTAGGTTGGTGCCGACGCTGTTGATCTGATCGGTGATAGAAGCCTGTGCCCCCTCGCCGACGGAGAGCAGGGCGATGACCGCCGCCACGCCGATGATTATGCCCAGCATCGTCAGCGCCGAGCGCATCTTGTTGACCAGCAGCCCGTCCAGGGCCACCCGTACATTCTCCAATAAGTCTGCTATAGTCGCTATCATCATCGCACCTCATCCACGACCAGTCCATCCCGCAACCGCACAATCCGCTCCGCCTGAACACCGAGTTCCTCGTCGTGCGTGACCATCACCACCGTGATTCCACGCTCCTCATGCAGGCGCTGGAGAATCTCCATGATCTCAGCGCCCGACCTGGAGTCCAGATTCCCCGTGGGTTCATCCGCCATGATGATGGCCGGGCTGTTGACCAGAGCACGAGCGATGGCCACCCGCTGCTGTTGCCCGCCGGAGAGTTCGGTCGGGTGATGGTCCATTCGGTCGCCCAAGCCTACCATCTCCAGCGATTCTCGCGCCCGTCGCTCCCGCTCGGCCAGTGGGATCCGCTGCCCATCCCGGGTGTATTGCATCGGCAGCATCACCTGCTTCAACGCACTGGTGCGGGCCAGCAGATTGAAGGTCTGGAAGACGAAGCCGATCTGCTGATTGCGAATAGCCGCCAGTTGGTTCTCGTCCATGCCGCCCACCTCTACCCCATCCAGCCGGTAGACACCCGAGGTCGGTATATCCAGGCAGCCGATGATGTGCATCAGCGTGGATTTGCCGGAGCCGGAAGGCCCCATAATCGCCACCCACTCGCCTTGCTCGATCTTGAGCGACATCCCGCGTAGGGCGTGGACCTCTACTTCGCCCATCTGGTAGACCTTGGTGACGTTCTCGATCGCGATCATATGCTAGTCTCCTCCACCAAACATGCCCCCCGGGCCGAATCCCCTCTCGGAGCCTTGGGTGGGCGCAGCGACCACGCTCACCTCGTCCCCCTCGGCCAGGCCGCTGGTGATCTCCACCTCGGTGTCGGTCATCATCCCCAACGTCACTTCCACCTGCTCGGTCTGGCCGCCGACCAGCCGGTACACGTAGGCCCGCTCTCCCTCCGTGTGAACAGCCCGCAGCGGGACGATCAGCGCACCCTCCTGACTGGCAGAGATGATCTCCACGTCGGCCGTCATCCCGGCGCGCACCGGTATGTCGGTCGGCGACAAGCGAATGGTGACGGGGTAGAGCACCACGCCGGACTCAACCTGGGCCACCGGTGCGATGAACGTCACCTCGCCGATCAGTTCGGAGTCGGGAAAGGCATCCAGAGTGATCTGCGCCTCCTGGCCGACGCTCACGTGAGGCACATCGGTCTCGTCCAAATTGATCTCCGCCTCCAGGGTTGTCAGACCGCTCAGCACGACGGCCGCCTGCCCCGCGCTGGCCATCTCACCGACCTCTACGTCCAGAGAGGTGACGGTGCTATCCACGGGCGCGGTCAGGACTGTTTCCTCCAGCGCCCGCTGCGCCGATTCTAACTGAAGCCGCACCTGCTCAAGCGCGTTTTCTAATTGCTCCAGTTGGAGAGGCTCGCTTTCCAGTGCCACTTGTGCGTTGAGCAGCTTCTCCTGGGCGTTCTTCACCTCAGACTCACTGATGTCGGCCACCGCCAGGTTGTAGTCTGACTGCGCTTCTTCTAGATCGAGTTGGGCATCTCTCAAGGCCTGCTCAGTCGACTCCCGCTCGGCCTCCAGGGCATCTTTCATCCTCCCCATGTAGAGTTCCCAGTCCCGGGCCGGGTCCCACGCCTCGTTGTAGTTCTCCTGGGCATCGGCGAGTGCATCCTGAGCCCGTTCTAGATTAATGCGGGCCGACGCCAATTGATCGCCGACGCGGGCGGAAAGAGCGGCCGTCTCGTCATATTCGGCCTGCGCGGCATCCAGGTCAGCCTGCGCCACGCCGGCCTCTGCCTCAATCTGCGCCAGCGCCAGGTCACTCTCCGCCTGGGCCACCTGAAGCTCCGCCTCGGCGACCGCTTCGTGGGCATCGGCGTCATCCAAGCGGATCAGCACATCGCCCGCCTGCACCACGTCCCCAACCTCCACCGGCACCTCGACCACGCGCCCACTCGAAAGGAACGCCAGTGCCACCTCATCGTTCGGCGCCAGGCTGCCGCTGGCGTCAATCGTCACCCGCAGAGTGCCCCGTTCCACGACGGCCGTCTCCGTTGATGCCTGGGCCTCAGCTGTGGCCTGCTGCTGACCAACGACGTACCGGTAGCCGGCAAAACCCAACCCTCCGACCACGACGACGACTGCTATGACGATCCACCATTTCTTGTTCATACGTTTCCTCCTGTAAAATTTCCAGTAGTTTACCGAAACATTGTGGAGGAATTATGGAGATTCGGTGGAGGAATAGTGGAGATTGGAGGTTGGAGATTAGAGATTGGAGCAAGCCGCAAAAAGCGAGCATAATGACGAACGCGGAACTGGCCATTCTGAGCCTCGTTGCCGAACAACCCCGGTATGGCTACGAGATCGAGCAGGTGATCGAGGAACGCGGGATGCGCGAGTGGACCGATGTCGGGTTCTCCTCCATCTACTACCTGCTCAAGAAACTGGAGCGGGAGGGGCTCGTCGTCGGGCAGTTGGAGGAGGCCGAGCGCGGCCCGGCGCGCAAGGTCTACCACATCACGCAGGCCGGGAGGGAAGCGCAGCGCGCTGGCGTGCTCGACGCGCTCTCGGTGCCCCGCCAACAACAGGTCGAGCTCGGCCTGCGTTGCGTTCCGTTGCGCCGCCACGGTCAACACGTTGGCCTGTGCTGCGCGTATCTCGTAGGCGTCAGTGCCGTCCAGTAACTCGTTGAGTTGAGCCTGGGCCGCAACCAGCGCCGCCTCGGCGGTCTCCATGTTGTAGCGTGTCTGTTCCTCCGGCGGGCCCAGACCGGGGCATATCGTCACTTCCGTGTCGTCGGGCTTCGTGCCGTCGGGCAGGGTGAATGTCTTGCATATCATCGTCCGGTCGTGTGTGTCCCGGGCGGTTTTGTACTGCGCCTGGGCCGAGGCAGCCTGGGCCTCAGCGTCGGCGATCTGGGTCGCGTCGGGACCGGCGGTGACTTGGTCCCGGTTGGCGGCGGCCGCGCTCACCTGGGCTTGCATCGCCTGCAGGTTGGCCTCATAAACGGCGATTTCCTCCGGCTGCGGGGGGGGGGCAGTAACTGGGCCAGTTGGGCCTCGGCCGCGGCCAGCCCCACTTCCGTCTGGGCCATCTGCAACGCCAGGTCATCCGTCTCCAAGCGGGCCAGGGGTTGCCCGGTCTCCACCACCTGACCTTCCTCGACGAGCACCTCGTCCACTCGCCCGCCCGACGAGAACGACAGCGAGACCTCGGCCTGGGGGGCCAGGCTGCCGGTGGCATCGGCTGTGACCAGCAGCGTGCCTCGCCGGACGACGGCCGTCTCTGTCGGTTCTCCGTCTGTGGCCTGCTGGGCCGCGATGCGCTGATAACCGACGACACCTAGCCCAGCGATCAAGACGACAGCCGCAGCGACGATCCACCTTTTTTGTTCACGTGTTTGCTCCTCCTATGAAGATCTCCATGCATTCTTTATCCTGTTCCTGGGTTTGTCCCCCAGTTTACAGGGACTTTGTGGAGAAATTATGGAGATTTGGTGTAGGAATAGTGGAAATCGGGGGAACGGATGATCACTTGTTCTCTTGAGTGCCCTTGAGATTGACGAACGAGATTGACAAACCATCCGAAATGTGGTACTTTGACGATGACACATTCGGGGGGCGGAATCGCCTGGGCTAACACCTCGGACGCCAGGGGTTCCTCAACTGATTTGAAACATATCCCAATCACCAGGTGGGTAACGGGCCAGCGGTCCCCATGCCATACATATTATACGGGTGTGTTTCATTTCAGTTGGGAAGAAAAACCTTGCGAAGGTTAGCGTATACGTTTCAGCCCAAAAGTGCTTACTCTAGCAGGAAATCGTCATGTCAGAAAGGCCATTTGTAACCTTCGCAAGGTTGCTCTAACCCATTTGAAACACACCCATATCATACAAGGAGTAGATGTCATGAATAGCGGCTTCAAGACTCAGTGTGTGCCTGCTTACAGGCTCCTGACAGTGGATCAGATCAAAGAGATCCATCGGGCGAGTTTGGAAATCCTGGAAACTGTCGGCGTCCGAGTGCCTCACGAGGAAGGTCTTCAACTCCTGAGAGATGCTGGATGCCGGGTGACCAAGGACAACATTGCCCATATCCCCAACTGGCTGGTCGAAGAGTGTATCCGCAGTGCCCCTTCCCGCATCACTATGTACAACCGGAAAGGGGAAGAATCAATGCGTCTGGAGGGACGTAATATCTACTTCGGGTTGGGAACGGATTTGATCAGCACGTGTGACTTGAAGACGGGTGAGACACGGCCTTCGCGCCTGCAGGACGTGGTCAATGCGGCCACGGTCGCGGACTATTGCGAGGAGGTTGACTTTATCGCCTCTTTCGCCCTGCCGAGCGACGTTCCGATCAACACAATGTACATCGAGTGCTTCAAGGCCATGATGGAGAACTCGGTCAAGCCGATCTTTTTCACCGCGGCGGGGCGGGAGGACCTGGTGCTTATCATCGAGATGGCTGCGGCCGTGGCCGGTGGGGAGGGCGCTCTGAGAGAGAAACCTTTTCTCATCCACTATTCCGAACCTACAGCCCCGCTGACACACTCGTATGGTGCGGTGCGTAAACTCTTCCTCTGCGCCGAGAAGGGAATCCCGATTTGTTATACCCCCGGGGATAGTCTTGGGGCCAGCACTCCTGTGACCCTGGCCGGCGGTATCGTGCAGGCCAACGCCGAAGCCCTGAGTGGAATCGTCCTGCACCAGGTCAAGAGCAAAGGGGCGCCAATTATCTCTGGCTTCGTGGTCGTCCCACTGGATATGAAAACAGGCATCTTCTCTTATGGCGCGCCCGACTTTCGATTGACCAATTCGGCCTTTGCCGACCTCTTTCACTACTATGGGATTCCCATGTGGTCAACGGTTGGCAGCGACGCCCACTGTCTCGACGCGCAGGCGGCCATGGAGCACGCCTTCGGGACCCTACTGGCTGCACTGGACGGGGCCAATCTGATTCACGACATCGGCTACCTGGGGCAGGGACTGCTCAGCAACCCCGCCGCTATTGTCATGTGCGATGAGATCATAAGTTACGTGAAACGGATCATCCGAGGTTTTGATGTCAGCCGAGAGATGATGGGGGTTGATGTGATCCGGCAGGTCGGGCCGGGCGGCAATTTCCTGACCCAGAGACACACTGCGGATCACTTTCGGCAAGAGCTCTGGCGGCCCAAGTTCTTGAACCGCGATACTCCAAAGACGTGGATGAAGAAGGGGGGCCAGAGCTACGAGGAAATCGTGACCCAGAAGGCTATCGAAATTCTCGCAACGCACCGGCCTGAGCCGCTGCCGGAGGACGTTCGTCAGAAGATCAACGAAATCGCCAGAGAGGCCGAAAGGGAGCTGGCAGATATGCAGTTCGTGGCATAATGCAAACTGGAGGATCAGACGGGCGAGTAATCGCCCAGCCACTTCACCCAGGATAGCTCATGTTTGACTACATTGTACAGACGCTCGTCAGCCGTCCAGAGTTCGAGGCCGAGGATTTCTGCCAGGGCCAGGTAGTGGCTATCGTAGGCCTGCGGGCGATTGAACCGCCTGGCCAGTTCCCAGGCTTTCTCGTGCAGACCATCAGGGTAAAGCAGTCTCACACCGAGGAGGTGAAAGGTTTTGAACATCAGTTCAGCCTCCTCAGGCGGTGCCAGTCCGCGATGCATCTTGTTGCAGATCACCGAGGTTCCTTCAAAGGCGAGCAGGGGGGGAGCGACGATTTCTGTGGCTGTATCTACCCACGTGTCCCACAGATGTTGAGCCTTTGGGCTGTCCTTCTCAACGAGCACCAGTTTGAGGGCCAGATTGGCGTCAATGCAAACCTGCGAGTTCAAGGTCTCTCTCCTCTCTCAGCCTATGCAGATCTTCGGCAATGTCGGAAAAGGGGACTCCGCCCCGACGAGCGAGGGTCATTTCCCGCACGGCCTGAGCCATGGCCAGGGCCGCTTTCTGCTGGGCGCGGGAGGGAGGAGAGGTCGTCTTTTCCAATGATTCCAACTTCTGCAGGTCTTCGATGCTCACCAGGGCGGCCTTCGGTTTGCCCCTCGAAGTCAGGACGATCCGTTCCCGACCGAAGGCCACACGGTTAACGATGGTTGAGATGCTGCGCTTGATCTCGGCGATACCTACTGTGTTCATGTTTCTACCTCCAGAGGTTATAATGGTGACAATGGGTATTATACCCTCATTATCAATGCTCGTCAATGCCTCACACCTTGACATATCAGACCATTCTGTTTTTGCCGAGAATAACCTCATCGTTCGCCGGGGTCTCCCCGTCGTTTGCCGAAGGTTTCCCCATCGTTCGCCGAAGGTCTCCCCATCGTTCGCCGAAGGTCTCCTGACCGAGGCGCAGAGGGCTCGGTCGGGAGACCCTCGCCCATCGTAGTTTACCAGGTAAATGGAGGAAGGAAATGTCTAAAACCGATTTCAAAAAAGAACTGAAGCACCTGTACCGGCCTTCGGCCAAGGAGTTTGCGGTAGTCGATGTGCCGCCGATGAACTTCCTGATGATTGACGGCCACGGTGACCCCAACACGGCGCAGGAGTATCAGGACGCCGTTGAGGCACTATATGCCGTGGCCTACAGGCTCAAGTTTATGAGCAAGAAGGAAAAGGGGATGGATTACGTCGTCCCGCCGATGGAGGGGCTGTGGTGGGTGGAGAACATGGAGGAGTTCACCGCAGAGGATAAGAGCGCATGGGACTGGACGATGATGATTATGCAGCCGGAGTGGATCACCCAGGAGATGTTTGCGGAAGCACTCAAGCAGGTGGAAAAGAAGAAGAACCCGCCTGCGCTGACCAGGCTCAGGCTGGAAACTTATCACGAGGGGCTCGCGGTACAGATTATGCACATCGGCCCCTACGACGCGGAGGCCCCGACCATCGCCCGTATGCACGCCTTCATTGACGAAAACGGCTACGAATCGGCGGGCAAACATCACGAGGTCTACCTGGGCGACCCGCGCAAGGTCGCGCCGGAAAAACTCAAGACCGTGCTCCGGCAGCCAGTTAAGAAAACGACCGGCAACTACCCAGGTTGATGGGCGAAGGTCTCCCGACCGAGCCCTTTACGCCTCGGTCAGAGACCTTCGGCGAACGAAGACGGGGCCATTCTCGGCGAACGATGACTAATGAACGATGAGCAAAACAGGAAGGCTTGAAGGAGGCAAGAGATGACACTCAAATCATTGGAAGGCTTCGAGTCGCTGACGACGCACCACTGCATCACCGGCTCAATGCGCCACGTCTACGTTTACAACGACCACCCCATCAGCGAGGAGATGCTGCTGGGCATAGGTGCGGGAGTCGGGTTCATCTACTGGCATCAGAAGGGCATTCCCCCCTTCATCGGCGGGCGGGCCAACTTTGAGCGGCCAAGCGTAGAAGGGTTGGAGAAAACCACAGGGAGGCGCACCGGTGTAGTGGTCGAGTCATACACCACCTCCAGTGCGCGCAAGGCGGAGCGGACGCTCCTGGAGATGCTCGACGCGGGCCAGCCGGTGATGATCCAGTGCGATATGGGTTTCCTGCCCTACTTCGACTTTGGCGACAAAGAGTATCACTTCGGCGGGCACGCTATCGTTGTTGCCGGGTATGACCCCGAAACCCGCCAGGTGCTCATCGCCGACCGCGACGGAAAATTGCACCCGGTTTCGATGGACGACCTGGAGAAAGCGCGCGGCTCCACCTACAAACCCTTCCCGCCCAAACACAAGTGGTACACCTTTGACTTCAGCAACAAGCGGAAGCCGACCAGCGTCGAGGTGCGAGAGGCTATCGCCGAACAGACTAAAGCGATGTTGGAGCCGCCCATCAGTAACATCGGCATCAAGGGCATCCGTAAGGCGGCCAGACGTGCGCTCAAGTGGCCCGGCCTGATGGATGAGGAAGAACTGCGCTTCACACTGTTCAATGCCCACATCTTCATTGACGCGACGGGCGGCACCGGCGGCGGCCTCTTTCGTTACATGTTCAGCCGCTTCCTGCGCGAGGTGGCAGAGGTCACGGGAGACCCGCGCCTGAACGAGAGCGCCGACGAGTTCCAGCACATCGGCGACCGCTGGCAGGAGGTGGCTGCAATCTTCAAGCGGGGATGGGAGGCCGCAGATTCTGTCGTGGTGCTCTCGGAGACGACGGCCCCGATGATGGAGTTGGCCGATCTGGAGGAGGCGGCGTGGGGACGGCTGCGGGAACTCGCGCGGGGGTGACACGATGGGCAACGCCGAGCGGCACGCCATTCCCCCTGGAGCAGCGAGACCATCGCGGTGCTCAACCCGCAGCCGGGACACGGCACTCCCAGTGTTGTCTTGACCGGGCATCGCCACCCGTGCAACCCCGAAGCCGTGAGGCCCACCTGCAATGCCGCTATTCCGACCAGCAGGAATGTAACCCACCGGTCTTGCAGCAATGAGGCCAGGACAGGCGCGAACAACCAGCCCGCATGCCGGGGATGAAGAGAGGTCTGGCCCGTTGCGGGTCTCACCTGTTGTGCAGAGGCTATGGTTACCCGTCGCATCTGGCCCTCAGTGTCCGTGTAACGACCTCGTACAAACTATAACGTCGCTTTGCTCTCGATTAGCGTGCCGGCTTCAGCGAGTTGTTGGTCCGTGTCCGTCTATCCTTTGAAATAGGAGACATTGAATGCTATGGCGAAGCCGCTCATTACAACGAAGGACATCCAGCCGATCGCTGGGAGACCCCAGAAGAGCAAGGCCAATAGGATAACAATCGGGAACAGGATGGTAATGACGCACTCCATCTGAGCCACGATCTTCACCTTTTCCCATGATGTTTCCCTGAATGCCAAGAATGAACTTATGGCATAACCAAGGATGGCTGTACCGAGCAGCCTGAATATCTGTGGCACCTGGTTGGATAGACAACCTGTCAAATCGCCGTACAGCACCGGGAAAAAGAGGTAGGTGACGGCGAACATGGTCATCATGACGCCGTGGACAAGGAATGTGCGCTTTAGTCCTGGTGTTATTTGCTTTTCCATCTCCTTTCTCCTCCTTTAAGTTAGGCTGTTCCTGTTCCAGTCCTAAATTCCGACGATTGAAATCATCGTCTGATACGGGAAGTGCGTTGAAAACGCACTAAATGAGGCCGTTTTAACCCGTTTTAACGGGTTTCGTAGTATCAGCGGGGTGTTTCAACACCCTGTCTATCGCCGTAATCTCCAGTTTCTAGTCTGATTGTTGGAACACCCTCACCCACTATTGGGATACGCTATGTCCGAGTGAACACCTACAAGAGAATGCTATTTCGTAAACCTCGGAGGTCTTTTGCGGGTGTTCTGTCCCTCCCCCTCCCCTGATATTATACACCCTGTGTGTGGCAGGGTCAATAGTGCAAAGGCATTAATTGAAGGGCACACCGCCGTGAACAGACGGTGCTGGGTGTGTTCATCGGTCACCTGGTGGGCGAACGGCTGGGACTGGCTGACGCTGTTTGATGGTTTGTAGTAGCGACTTCAGTCGTTGTTGGGGCGAAAGGAACGACTGAAGTCGCCACTACGAAGTCGTCATAATCATTGTGGTGAGGTACTAGGGCGCGTTGTCGGAGACCAGGCCGTTGAGATCGTCCTCCCAACACTCACAGGCGGTGCGCACCTCGTCGCCACGGGTCAGCGTGCCTTCGTAGGGCATAACGCCCTCGTGGGCCGTCCATCCCGAAAGCACCATCGGCACCGGCCCGCTGCCGGTGGGGATCCACTCGCCGTTGTGGCGGCGGGCAAAGTGGAGATGCGTTGCATCGGCGAACCCGCCCTCGCAGGAGGGATGCCCGATGCGCTGTCCGCGCTGTAAGGTTGTGCCCGCTTCGACGCGATCCTCGGTGTAGATGTGCATGTAGAGCAGCACCCAGCCACTCTGCTCGAAGCCGTCGCCGTCCAGGTCCACCACCACCTCGCCGTTCTCGCTGCGCACTACCAGCCCCGGCGCGGCGGCCGTGACCCACCCGGTCGAGGGAGCGCGGCCCAGCGACTCGTTAGCCGGCACGAAGTCGAGCGCGGCGCTACCACTGCCACTTCCCCAGCCTCCATGCGGGCCGCCGGTGAAGTACCATGTGTGCCCAGCCTCCCACGGCAGCCGCAACTCCGGCTGCACCAGGTCGGGTGGCACCAGCGGATCTACCGTGTAGGCGAAGGGGTTGCCGAAGAGGCGCTCGTAGGTCGCCAGGAAGCCCCCCCCCTCTGTCCCCCCCGATGGGGGGGATGCCCCTCCCTCTGTCCCCCCCGATGGGGGGGATGAAGGGCCGACCAGCGCCAGCCATTCGTCCCAGGTGGTGGAGAGTGTGGCCAGGCAGTTCTGCACGCCGGCGGTACCCGGGTTGAGCCCCGGTGCGATGGCGGCGCGACTCCCATCTGCCAGATGCACCGTCGCGCAGTCGCCCCGCTTCCAGCCGTAGTAGCCTTCGTTGAGCCGCACTGCTGTCCAACTCAGTTGTTGGAACAGTCCCTCGTAGTACCCCTGGACGTGACCCAGCGGATAGACGAGTCTCTCGGCACCGGGCTGTGAGTCGGTGACCCACCCGGCCTGCAGTTCCAAGAGCGCCAGCAGCACCCGTGGCCCCACGCTGAAGCGCTGCGATACAAGTTGGATGATCTCTGTCCCCGTGAGCAGGCGGCCCTCGACCTCCTCGGCGTAGCCCACCAGGTAGCCCCCCTGCCCGGCGACGAAACCCGCCAGGTCGAAGTGGATGTAGGCCGGACCGTAGACCAGTTCACTGTCGGGGATCAGTTTGAGAGGCGGGCCGGTCTTAGTGGCGGTGATGGGGATGATGAGCATCTGGCCGACGCGGATGCTGTCCGCGTCGGGCAGGCCGTTGGCAGATGTGATCTCTTCGACAGTGCAACCGAACACGGCGGCGATCAGGCCCAGCGTCTCGCCGGGTTGCACGACGTAGGATTCCACACCTGTGCCATCGGAGAGGCCAGCGGGCGTCGGGTTGGGCGTGGGCGTGCCGGTGTAGGTGCCGGAGTAGGCGGGCGAGGGGGCCGGGGGGTGAGTCGCGACGGGGATGGCTGGCGCGAAGGATTCGGCCTGCCCGGTGGCTTCGCCTTCCTCGTGGGGTTGCTCTGGCGCGGGGCGCGCACATCCAGCCGTGACGCACAGCACGCAGACCCAGATCAGAAGCGAACAACGGTGCAATCGTCTTATCACCGCCCAAATCCCTCCATCGCAAAACCGCCGCCCAATGGCGGCGCGGAAGTAGTCTCAGTAGATCCAATTTTTGAGGAGTGAGGCACCCCCAGGTGCGGCTTGAGGAGTGAGGCACGCCCACGTGCCGAACGGAGCCGCACCTGGGGGTGCTGTCTCCTCAAGTCCATGTCTACTGAGTTTACCAGAGATGGGGGAAAAGGGCAAGTTACCTGCTTCTACCCGGCGAGAGGCAGCCAGACGGTGAAGGTGGTGCCCACGTCCACCTGGCTCTCCACCGTCACCCGTCCTCCGTGCAGTTCCACGATCTCCTCGACGATCGCCAGCCCCAGGCCGGTCCCCGAGATCTGCATCAGCCGGGGCTTCTCTCCCCGGAAGAACCGCTCGAAGGTATGCGGCAATTCCTGCTCCGGGATGCCCATCCCCGTGTCCGCCACCGTCACCGTCGCCCACACCCGCCCCTCCGTCTCCTGCTTGCCGGTGGAGACCAGCACCTTTCCGCCTTCCGGCGTGTAATAGATCCCATTCTCCACCAGGTTGTTCAGCACCTGCATCAGTGGCTCCGGGTCTACCAGCGCCAGCGGTCCCGGCTCCGCCGGGTGATGCTCCAGCGTCAGCCCCCGTTTCCGAGACAGCGCCTGGTGGCTGATGATGGCTATCTCGGTCAACTCGTTGAGGGGGGTCGGCTGGGGGTTCATGTCCAGCCTCCCGGTGTCAATGCGAGAGACCTGCAAGATGCCCTCCACCAATCCGGCCAGGCGGTCCGCCTCCTGTGCCAACGTGTCCAGGTACTGTTCCCGCTTCTCCGGCTTCCGTCGCATCAGGTACGCATACAACTTGATCGTCGTGACTGGCGTGCGCAATTCGTGAGAGACGTTGGTGACGAAGCGGGACTTCATCCGGTCTAGCGCCTTCAGGTGGCTGACGTCGTGGATCGCCACCACCGCTTCCGCTTCCCCCACTCCCGGCTCCGAGATGAGTGCCGCCTTCAGTTCCAGGTCCAGTCCCGTCAGTTCCAGCAATGAAACTGGGTTTTTTCCTGAAAACCCAGTTTCTTCAGCGCACGCCTGCCGCGCTATGCCCTGTACCACCTCCTGCAGCAGTCTTGCGTCCTCCGGAGAGAGAGTCTTGGTGAGCCAGGTATTGGCAACGGGGTTGGCCTGGACGATCTCCCCCTTGGTGTCAGTGACGATAATGCCGTCGGTGGCGCTGCGCAGGATCGCATCCAGGTGGGTGTACTGGGTCTGAAGTTGAGCGGTCCGCTCCTCTACCATCTCCTCCAGCCGCTCAGAGTACTCCTTCAGCGCCTCCTCCGCCCGCTTGCGCT
>CAYLPU010000037.1:0-44143 GCA_964385635.1 uncultured Anaerolineales bacterium | reverse complement strand
GCTGGCCCAGGCGCAGGGGGAGTACGGTGAAGCCCGCCGCCTGTACCAGGAGTCGCTGGAGATCGAGCAGCAACTGGGCAACCGCGCTGGCGTCGCCAAGAGCCTCCACCAACTGGGGGTGCTGGCCCAGGATCAGGGGGAGTACGGTGAAGCCCGCCGCCTGTACCAGGAGTCGTTGGAGATCGAGCAGCAACTGGGCGACCGCGCTGGCGTCGCCATTAGCCTGGCCCAACTGGCGCTGCTTGAGGAGGCCGGGGGGAACCTAGAGCGTGCCCTGGATCTCACCTGTCAGGCTCAAGAGATCATGATTGGCCTGGGCAACCCGGAACACGTCGCGCACATTCAACGGCAGCGGGAGCAGATGGAGAGGAAGTCGCGGTAGCGGAATCGAGCAGAGTCATTGTTCACTGTCCCCGTACACTTCCTCCCTCAACACCCCAATGAACGGCAGATTCCGGTACTCCTCGACAAAGTCGAGCCCATACCCTACGACGAACTCGTCCGGAATGTCGAAGCCCACGAAGTCCAGCGCTACGTCGATCTCCCGGCGGGAGGGCTTGCTCAGGAGCGTGCAGACTCGCAGGCTGGCGGGGTTGCGCGTGTGCAGGTTGCGGGTGATGTAATCCAGCGTCCGGCCCGAGTCGATGATGTCCTCCACGATCAGGACGTGCCGGTTCTCGATGCTCTGCGCCAGGTCCAGCAGAATGCGCACCACCCCGCTGCTCACCGTCCGCGCTCCGTAGGAGGAGATCTCCATAAAGTCCACCTCGTGCCGTATCTCCAGGTGGCGGGTCAGGTCGGCCAGGAACACGAACGCCCCCTTGAGCACGCAGACGAGGAGCAGGCGGTCCGCGTCAGAATACGCTGCACTGATCTCCCGCGCCAGTTCCGCCACCCGCGCCTGCAATTCCCGCTCCGCAATCAGAATCTTGGCCACATCATCCCGCAGCCCCATCTCTTCCGCTCCTCCACTCCCCTCCTACCATCCAGCATCCAATATCCAATACCCAATATCCAATACCCAATATCCAATACCCAGCATCCAGCATCCAATCACCCATACACCTCTCTCTTCAACATCCCGATGTACGGCAGCGTGCGGAAGCGGTCGGCGTAGTCCAGCCCGTACCCCACCACCCACTTGTCGGGGATCTCGAAGCCCAGGTAATCAATCTCCACCTTGACCTTGCGGCGCTCCGGCTTGCTGAGCAGCACGCAGGCGCGCAGCGAGGCCGGCTGGCGGGCGCGGAAGGTGCGCAGCAGGTAGTCGAGAGTGTCCCCTGTGTCCACGATGTCCTCGACGACGAGCACGTGGCGACCGGTGATACTGATCCGCGAGTCCATGATCAGCCGCACCGCCCCCGCGCTGATCGCCCCCCGGCTGTAACTGGAAAGGGCGATGAAGTCCACGTGATGGGGCACCGTCAGACGGCGGGCCAGGTCGGCCAGGAAGACAAAGGCCCCCTTGAGCACCCCAACCAGCACCAGGTCTTCGGCGCCGGCGTAGTCGGCGCTGATCCTTGCCGCCAGTTCGCGCACTCGCGCCGCGATCGTCTCCTCGTCCAGCAGCACCCGCTCAATCGAATCAGGAATCCGCATCTCATCTGTCATTTGCTCTCCACCCTTATCATTTGCTCATTTGTCATTCGTCATTCATCATTCGTCACTCGTCCTGCTCACCACGTGACAGCCCCGGCACCTGGCCTCGTACACCTCGCTGGCCCCCACCAGGATGACCGGGTCGTCGTAGGCTGCTGGCTGGCCGTTGATCAGCCGTTGCGTGCGGCTGGCGGGTCCGCCGCAGACCACGCAGATGGCCTGGAGTTTGTCCACCTGTTCCGCTCGCGCCATCAGCGTGGGCATGGGCCCGAAGGGCTCCCCCCGGAAGTCCATATCCAGCCCGGCGACGATGACCCGCACCTCCCGGTGGGCCAGTTCCTCGCACAGCGGTACCACGTCGTCGTCGAAGAACTGCGCCTCATCCAGCGCTATCACTGTCGTGTCCGGCTTGATCAGCGCTCGCAACTGCGCTATATCTTCCACCGGTACCGCCTCGACCTGCATCCCGTTGTGGGACATCACCTCCCGCTCGGTGTAGCGCGTGTCCAACGCGGGCTTGAAGACCTGCACCTTCTGCCGGGCGATCTGGGCGCGGCGCACGCGGCGAATCAGTTCCTCCGTCTTGCCGGAGAACATACTTCCGCAGACCACCTCGATCCATCCACTGATCGGTTTGTTGTACATCTGGCACACTCCCACAACGAGATGGGTGCATTGTATGACAAGTTGGCAACTTGTCCCAGGGGCAATTTGACAAATTGCCCTACAACTGAATGCATCCCAACAAAGCCATTGTAGGACAAGTTGGCAACTTGTCTCAGGGGCAATTTGCCAAATTGCTGTACAACTGAACGCACCCCAACAAAGCCATTGTAGGACAAGTTGGCAACTTGTCTCAGGGGCAATTTGCCAAATTGCCCTACAACTGAATGCATCCCAACAAAGCCATTGTATGACAAGTTGGCAACTTGTCCCAGGGGCAATTTGACAAATTACCCTACAACTGAGGTGAAACACATCCCAATAAATATAGGGGCAGATGGTTACACACCTGCCCCTATGGATACGTTGCTGCCCTCCTAGCCTGCCGCTTCGCTGACCTCTTCTGGTTCACCAGCCTCTTCCGGCACATCGTCTCCCGGCAAGGCGAAGTCATGGGCGCGGAGCCGTTTTTTCAGCGTTGCCAGCGACTTGAGGCCAAACCCTCTCAGGTTGGTCAGAGCGTCGTCCCCCTCCTTCAACCTGGTCAGTGCGTCGCCTGCGGTCCTGATGCCCGCTCCGATCAACACCTTCTCGGAGCGTGAACCGAGTTCCAGTTCCGTGATCGGGAGTTCGGGCGAGGTCTCCATGGACCTGCGCCGCTCCGCCTCGGCAATGATTCGATCGCGCCGCTCCAGTTTCTTGATGAAGCGTTCCACCCGCCCCCCGGAATCCACGATGCGCTGATCGCCGGTGAAGAACGGATGGCACTTGGAGCAGACGTCGGTGCGGAGCACCGGCACCGTCGCGCCCACAGTCCAGGTATTACCGCAGGAACAGATTACCTGGGCTTCGGGGTAGAACTCGGGATGAATTTTTTCCTTCATAGCCCCTTCCCTACCTACGCCCGCGTCGGGTACACGCTCGCCCGCTTGCGGCCTCCTTGGATGTGCTCAAAGCGTACAAAACCATCGGCGATGGCGAAGAGGGTATAGTCTTTCCCCATCCCGACGTTCGTGCCTGGTTTGATACGCATCCCGCGCTGCCGCACGATGATGTTGCCCGTGCGCACAACCTCGCCGCCGTATTTCTTCACGCCCAACCGCTTGGAGTTACTGTCACGCCCGTTGCGGCTGGCGCCAGCACCCTTCTTATGCGCCATCTCACGTCCTCCTACACCACAATTTCGTCCACCAGTAGCCGTGTGTAGCGCTGCCGGTGACCGCCGCGCCGACGATACCGTTTCCTGGGACGATACCTGAAAATGCGAATCTTAGGGCCTTTTTCCTGTGCGACCACCGTTGCCAACACCTTGGCTCCGTCCACGGTGGGCTGGCCGATCGCGACCCGTTCGCCGTCGGCGACCAGCAACACCTCGTCTAACTCGAGTTGCTGGCCGACCTCAGCAGGTAGCCGCTCGACGAGGATCGTACCGCCCACCTCGGTCCTGTACTGCCGCGCGCCTGATCTCACAACCGCATACACGATGTAGCCTCCCGTTACACAATAGTAGCCGCGCCTGGTGGCCCGGCCGCCGAGGACATTATACCGAATCTACCGGTTTTGTCAACCAGCCGGATGCTCAGCGGGGATAACCCTCCCCTCGGTGGAACAGGAGATAAGCTGTCACGACCTGTGCCTGGTCGTCTATGGTGTAGAGCACTCTGTACTCTCCCATAGTGACACGGTATCCCTCTGCGCCCTTGAGTTTCTTGTGATCCTGGGGACGGGGGTTTTCTTGGAGAGACTGAATTCGTTCCCAGACCTGCCTTCTGTGTTTTGGCGGGAAACGCTTGAGTCGCTTGAGAACTCGGCCAGCGATCTTGAGTTCATACATCGGAGCGTTTACCCGGTGGACTTCAGGCAGGCTAACTCGGTCTCCACTTCAGCCGCGGAATAGAACTCGGTCTCAGTAGCGATAGCCTCGGCCAGCAGGGCCGCATCCCATTTCTCCTCCAGTTCCTCCAGCCGCTGCAAGTCATCTATGCTGATGAGGGCTGCCTTTGGCTGGCCGTGGCTGGTGACCACAATTCGCTCTTGGCCATACGCAGCGCGGTTGATGAGCCTCGAGAAAGATGTTTTTACCTCACTTATGCTGATTACGGTCATTTCCCCTCCGCCTCCGTCTGCTATGGCCTATTGTACCATTATGGCCTTATTAGTCAAGCCCTCCATCTTGGCCTCCTACCTCTACAGTGGTTCTCAGCAGCCGTCGCCGATGATAGCGAGCGAACCCCTTGCCCATTCCCAGCACATCCAGCACCGCCTCGGGGCGGGCGGTGGCCCCCTCGCGGGCCGCCAGTTGCATCCCCAGCACTACCTCGCCCCCGTCCGCCTGCTCCAGCCACAGCCGTTCAATCAGCGGGCGCAGGTCATACCGCCGGCCGCGCCGTTCCTGCACCAGTTCCGTCGCCGCCAACACCTGCTCAAAACGCGCCTCGACCTGGACCGCCGGCTCATCCCATCCTTCGACAGGCTCAGGAAGCCATTCGACCGTCACGCGATACTCCGCCGCCACGACCTGCGTCTGCAGCGCTGGTTCCTTCAACCCCACCTGGTGTATCTGGCTGATCGTCAGTCCATCTGGCAGCACTGGTGCCAGTGTTCTGACGGAGTCCTCCACGAGCATCGGCTTCTCCAGCCGGACGTCCAGCAACTCCGCCTCGCCGGTGTGCCCCAGCGGCAACGCGGCTGCCAGTTGCAGTTTGGGCCGTGGGTTGAAGCCGCCGGAGTAGGCCAGGGGTACCCCTGCCCGGCGCAGACTCCGCTCCCACGCGCGCGCCAGGTCCAGGTGCGACGTGTAGGTCATCGGCCCACCTTTAGAGAACGTGATGCGCAGCCTCATTCCGCCTCACATTTCACGTTTCACGTCAAAACTCGATCACAAACTGCCCGTTCTTGTACAGCAGTTCATCATCGACCCAGATTTCTCCCCCGTCGCGCAGGTCGCAGATCATGTCCCAGTGGATCGCCGACTCGTTCTTGCTGCCCGTCTCGGGATAGCCCGCGCCCAGCGCCATATGAAAACTGCCGCCGATTTTCTCATCGAACAGAATCTGGCGCGTGAAGCGGGTGATGCCCTCGTTGGTGCCGATGGCGAACTCCCCCACGTACCGTGAGCCCTCGTCGGTATCGAGTGTCTGGAGCAGGAAGTCCTCATTCTTCTCGGCGCTTGCCTGCACCATCTTTCCGCCCTCGAACCGCAGCCGCACGCCTGTCACCTCCCGCCCCTGGTAGATCGCCGGGTACGAGAAGTAAACGTGACCCTCAATGCTGTCCTCCACCGGCCCAGTGAAGACCTCTCCGCTGGGCATGTTGTGTCTGCCATCGCTGTTGATGAAGACGCGCCCGGCGATGCTCAGGTGGAGGTCGGTCTCTGGGCCAGTGACGTGCACTTGCTCCTTGCCCTTGAACCAGTCCACGATTCTCTGCTGCCAGGCCGAAAAGCGGCGCCAGGCCCCCGCCGGGTCCTCCATATCCGGCAGGCAAGCACTGTAGACGAAGTCTTCGTACTCGGTCAGGCTCATCTCGGCGTCCTGGGCGTGGGCGTTGGTTGGGAACAACGTGCCGACCCAGCGCAACTCACCGGAGGCGGAGCGCTGCATAAAGGTCTGCATCAACTCCGTGCGTGCCCGGTTGTGCAGTACCATCCTAGCCGGGGCCACGCTGCTCAGCGATTTGGTGTTTTCCGCTCCTCTGATGGAGATGCGCACGTCGTAGGTCTCCACGATCAACTTGAGCGGATCGGGCACGTGCCGCAACTGCTCGTCCGAAGCGTAGCGGAACAGTAACTCGTCCGTGCCGGGCAGGGAGACCAGCATCAACGGGTGGCCCCCTGCCTGCAGCACCTTGGCGTAGACCGCCTTGAGCAGCGGTTCGGTCAGGGGGCTTCCGTTGATCATCACTTTGTCACCCGGTCGCACCGCCACTGAATAATTGACCAATACGTCGGCCAGTTTCTCTACCCGTGAATCTGTCATTATCTATTCCTCCGTCTTTCTACTCCCTACTCCCTACTCCTTACTCCCTTTTTTTGATTCTGGTTGTCCAGGTTGCGTGATGCGTGTTGCGTGGGTTTGGGGCAGCGCCATTCCTCTGACCAGGTGTTGCCGCACGCAGCGAGTATGCCGCAGCCGTGACATTGCTCCCGGCAATCAACGAGCATTTCCCTGCGCTTACTACGCTGGTACTCCTCCAGCAGGAATCCCTTGCGCATCCCTGTGCTGACGACTTCCCAGGGGAAGACCTCGTCGGATGGGCGCTCGCGATGGGCATAGAAGTCAGGGTCAAGCCTGGCCTCGGCAAGGGCGCGCATCCAGGCACTAACGTCCCGTTGCTCGTCCCAGGCGTCGAAGTGTGCCCCCAGTTCCCATGCACGCTGTACGACCGCGCCCAGCCGCCGGTCGCCTCGCGAGAGCACTGCCTCCAGCAGCGTCGCCTCGGTGTCGCTGTAGCCTAACTTCAACCCGCGCCCGCGCAGTTCGCGCCGCAGGAGCGCCTGCTTCTCCCGGATGGAGCGGGCTGGCTCCAGGCCCACCCACTGAAAGGGGGTGTGCGGCTTGGGCACGAACGTATTCACGCTGACGTTGACCTGTGCCCGTCGCCCGTGCACTTTCCGTCCCACCGCGCGCACTGCCTGCGTCAGGTCGGCGATGGCTCGCACGTCGTCCATCCGCTCCTCTGGCAGTCCGATCATGAAGTACAACTTGATCGTGCGCCAGCCGTGCTCGAACACCTCCCGCGCCACGTCGAGCGTCTGGCTGGTGGAGATGGGCTTGTTGATGACAGCACGAAGGTGCTCGGTGGCTGCCTCCGGCGCGAAGGTGAACCCCGTGAGTCGCCCTCGCGCGATCGCTTCAGCCAGTGTGATCGAGAAACTGTCGGCCCGCAGCGCAGGCAGCGAGATGGAGAGATGTGCGTCGCCAAACCGCTCGATGATGGCCTGTACCAGTTCCCTGATGTTGGAGTAGTCGGATGACGAGAGCGACAGCAGCCCGATTTCTTCGAAGCCGGTCTGGCGCAGGATGGCCTCAATCGCCTCCAGTACTTCCTCCACGGGCCGCTCCCGAACCGGTCGCACGACCATCCCGGCCTGACAGAAGCGGCAGCCACGGGTGCAGCCGCGCTGGATCTCGACCGCCGCCCGGTTGTGGGCCACGTCCACGGTGGGGACGATGAGCCGTGTCGGCGGCGGGGGCAGGACGGAGACGACCCGCTTGAGGACCGGTAGCCGGGCCTGGGGGCCGTTGGTCTCAATAGCGGCGACCGTGCCGTCGGCATTGTAGCGCACGTCGTAGAAGCGCGGTACGTAGATGCCTGGGATGCGCGCCAGCGCCCGCAATTGAGCCTCCCGTGGCTCCGCGCGCGTCTCCTGGTAGGCTCGCACGATCTCGACAATTGCCTCTTCCCCATCGCCGATGACGAATGCGTCCACGAAGTCAGCGACTGGTTCTGGGTTGAAGGCCGCGTGGCCGCCGGCGATGATGAGCGGGTGATGCTCGTCCCGATCGCTGACTCTAAGCGGCAGCCCTGCCAGGTTGAGCATCTCCAGCAGGTTGGTGTACAACTGCTCGTAAGGGAGACTGAAACCGACGATGTCGAAGTCCGCCAGGGGTCGCTTGTTTTCCAGGCTGTAGAGCGGGATGTGCGCCTCCTGCATCGCCGCAATCATGTCCACCCACGGCATATAAGACCGCTCGGCCAACACATCCGGCAGCGCGTTGAGTATGTCGTAGAGGATCGCCAGCCCCAGGTTGGACATCCCCAGGTCGTAGATGTCGGGAAAGGCCAGGCAGACCCGCGTCGGCGCACCCTGGTAGGGGCGATCCTCGTGGTCGCCCTCGTGGCCGCCCCCCCAGTCCTTGACGATGCTGTTATACTCGCCGCCGACGTAGCGGCCCGGCTTCTGCACCGTGGGTAGGACGCGCTCTAGTCGGTTCAGGTCAATCTGCATCTCAGCCCGCCATCACCTTGACCAGGACTTTGCGGCGGCGCGGGCCGTCGAATTCAGCCAGGTAGATGCCCTGCCAGGTGCCCAGCACCAGTTTACCCTCAGTGACCGGCACGAACAACGATGCGCCCACCAGCGAGGACTTGAGGTGCGCAGGGGAGTTCCCTTCGCCGTGGCGATACTCGGGCCGCCGTGGGGAGATCGCGTCGAGCCCCACGCCAATATCGTGCTGCACGCTGGGGTCCCAGTTCTCGTTCAGCGTCAGGCCAGCGGTGGTGTGGGGACAGGAGATAAAGCAGATACCCTCGCGCACCCCGCTGCGACCGACGATGGACTGCGCCTCGGCAGTGATGTCGTGGAAGGCCTGGCGGCCTCGAGTCGAAACCTCGATCTGTTCCATCCTGTTCGCTCCGCTTACGTTTTGTGATAGTGATAGTACTGCAAAAGTTAGCGATTGAAATCGCCTCTCAAGGTAGTAACGAATCTCCTTATGCTAACGGATCGTCAAGCCCGTCGTCCAACGGCCGGATGCGGCGATCCGGTCGGAGTAATAAGTATAACACCTTGCACGAGGTTTGACAAAAGAGGAAAGGCTGGTAAAATCTGATTCGCGTGGCCCCATCGTCTAGTGGCCTAGGACGCCGGCCTCTCAAGCCGGAAACAGGGGTTCGACTCCCCTTGGGGCTACTGAGCCAAAGGCCGAATCCCCGCCCTGCGGTGGGGGATTCTTATTGTTACACGCTTCCTCCCCACGGGTGCAGATTTCCCCTTCCCAGGTCACCATCATCCGGCCTCCAGATCAAGCGGCGTCGTGTGGTTCTCCCGCCAGGGATTGGTCCAGGTAGTGGCGCGCGAAGTAAGGGTACAGGTCCTGCGCGTCGTTCAGCGTCTCCGGCGCTAACGGGCGCTCGGGCGGCCAGGCGATGAAGGGATGATCTTGTGGTCCGCCCAGTCCTCCATGTGTTGATACCTGTTTCTCGAAGGTCACGACCCTGCCATCCGGCTCAACCGCACCCAGTATGATCAGGTCACCAGCGTGGGGAAAGTGGGCCAGGCGGTGAACCTGGGCAGCACCGTAAACCGTGTCGCCAAACGGCAGCAGGGGATGTGGCTGCGCCACTGTCTCGCGTCCGCCCTCGATGATCGACATACCGCCCTGGTGCCCCAGCACGATCGTTCGCTCTCCTGCCCGCGCGGCGATAGCCCCGATGTCGGAGTTGGAAAGCAGACTGTCCAACAATTGAGGGTACAGGAGCATCACTTCAATCAGATCGAGTGGGTGGGGGCTGACGTTGAAGTAGACGTGAGCCAGTGGGCCGGAGGCGGACACGATGACGTCCTTTTGTCGTTCCAGGTCGTAATCCAACTCCTGGCCTGTCAGCACACGCCGATTCACGTAGTGCCGGGCTGCCGCGAACACCTGGCGCAGGCGAGGTGAAAGATGGTGTTCCAGGCTCTGTAACTCCTTCAACAGGTAGCGTGTCTTCTCCGTCGAATGTACGTGAGTGCCAGTCAGCTCGTCCACGGAAAGTTCCGCTCCAACTTGAGCGACGATGTATTGTCCCAGGTTTGTTCCATTACGCCAACTGAAGGGTACTGAAGGTGTGTTCCCGTGGTCAGAGATAACGTAGAGGTCGTATTCCCGCCGCTGATAGCGGGCACGCATACGATTGATCTGGCGGATGCGTTTGTCCACGCTGCGCAGGACGCGGAAAGCGGCCGGATGGTCCGGTCCCAGTTTGTGGGCGACCTCGTCGTAACTGTTATAGTTGGCATAAACGGCCGGCACGCAGCGGTAAATATCCAACATCACGCCGAAGGTCTGCGCCTCGGTGAAGAAGGCATCGCTGACCGCGTGTAGAAGGGGGGAAAGAACGTCGAAGGGGTTGAGGATGCTGGGCTGCACCAGTGCAACCAGACGACGGCCCAATCCGGCCAGGGAACCCATGCTGATCAACCCCAGCAGGCGCAATACGCGGAACGGGTTGAGAAGGAACAGGAGGAGTAACCCTATCCCGCGTGCGTTTTCAAGGAAGTATTGCGGATGGAGGGCGCTGAGGGTAAAAAGTGCCAGGTCTGCGTCGCCGTCGAATATGCTCACATAGCAGGAGCCACCTCGCAGGATACCTGGACGCCCACGACTGACGCGGGCGCGCACGGCCTGGACCTGGTCAGGTCGCCTGGACAGCACAGCCAGCCCTCGCTCCTTTTCATACCAGCGGAACCCGGGGATGTCGAAGCGATTGCCGAACATGATGCCGGCCTGGACTGCCGGGGTGGTGCTGGGCAATCCGCAGCGCCACGGGGCCACAGTCATGCGACGCTCGGCCAACGTCCGGGCCAGATGGGGCATGTAGTCGGCGGCAATCGCTTGTATAAGGTGGTCGTAGGAAAGCCCATCGATCTGGATGATGATAAACCCACGCCGGCGATCTGAACCGATATCGGGCCGGCCCAGTCGGCGGGCTATCGCGCCGTACTTGCGCGTGTAGTAGATGTTGGTGAGTACGCCAACCAAGTCAAGGACGCGTTGTGCAAACCAGGTGGACATAGTCGAAACGATGCGCTTTCTGTGTGTATGTATGCGCCAATCTGTGCGCTAGCCTAGTATAGCAGGCTTGAACCGATTTGTCACCTGAGAGAATCTACTTGACAAAACGGCGAAAGTCGTTATAATATGCTTGTCAATGGACGAGGAGGTCTTATCCACGGAAGCGCTGAGTAGACAGATGGTCTCAGGCGCTTTTTTCGGGCATGTTCTTTTTGGGGTTCCCCAGCAGGGAGGACGATGACAATGAATGATCGAGATGAACGCGTGCTAGAGGTGCGAGATTTCAGCGCGCTGCGTATCAGCCTGGCGTCACCTGAGCAGATCCACTCCTGGTCCTATGGTGAGGTCACCAAGCCAGAAACCATCAACTACCGTCGTCTACGTCCCGAAAAGGATGGGCTTTTCTGCGAGGCCATCTTCGGCCCCACCAAGGACTGGCAATGCTACTGTGGCAAGTACAAGAACATTCGTTATAAAGGTATCATCTGTGACAAATGCGGCGTTGAGGTGACCCGTTCCTCAGTGCGCCGTGAACGCATGGGGCACATCGAACTTGCTGCTCCGGTCGCCCACATCTGGTACACCCGCCGCGTCCCCAGTTACCTTGGTATCTTGCTCGACATCTCCAAGCGCAACATGGACCGCGCACTCTATTTCGCCCAATATGTCGTCACCACCGTGGACGAGGAGGCGCGCCAGAAAGCGCTCAAGCGATTGGACGAAGAGGCTCAGGAGAATCGGGAGCAACTGGAGGCCGTGGCTCATCAGGGCATCACGGCGCTGGAGCAGCGGTTGACCCAGGAAGAGTCTCGGATCCAGGAACAGTTGGAGCAGGTCCGCGCCCTGCTTGACGAGGAACTTGCCGTCGCCACTGAAAAGGTGATAAAGGAAGCCCAGGCGTTGCAGAAGAAGGTCGAGGGACGCCAGGGCAAGTCCCACCGAGTGCCCTTGGTCTTTAAACCCACTGGTGCTATCATCGTTGAGAAAGGCGTTGTGCTGGGGCGCGAGCACCTGACGCTGCTCAACCAGGTCGTGCAGGATCACCTCAGCCAACTGGAGTCCGAGGTCAAGGCGCGGCAGGAAGAAATGAGTGCCCCCCTGGAAGCGAACCTGGAGCATTGGCGTGATGCTACGGCCGACGAGATTGCCCACATCAACGAGCAGTTGAATAACGACATCGCTGAGTTGCGCGCCACGTCCGATGCTGACCGGGACGAGTTGCTGGGGCTGGCCGAACTCCAGTTCCTTGGTGAGACCCGCTTGCGGGAACTCAAGAGCAAGTGGGGCCAGGTTTTTAAGGCCGGTATGGGCGCCGAGGCGTTTTACGAGATTTTGTGTGGCCTGGACCTGGACAAGTTGGCCGAAGAATTGTGGCACGAGGTACGCCATAGTAGGTCGAAGCAGCGACGCAAGAGAGCAACCAAGCGATTACGCATCGTCGAGGCGCTGCGTCAAGGTGGCAATCGGCCCGAGTGGATAATCCTGACCGTCCTGCCAGTTATCCCACCCGATCTACGCCCGATGGTACAGCTTGATGGTGGGCGTTTCGCCACCTCAGACCTGAACGACCTCTACCGCCGGGTGATTAACCGCAACAATCGCCTCAAGCGGCTGTTGGAACTGGGCGCGCCTGACGTGATCGTGCGCAACGAGAAGCGCATGCTTCAGGAGGCAGTGGACAGCCTGATTGACAACAGCCAGCGTGGCAAGGCGCTCTCCCGTCGTGGTCGCCGCGAACTGAAGTCGCTGAGCGATATGTTGAAGGGCAAGAAGGGTCGCTTCCGCCGTAACCTCCTCGGCAAGCGCGTGGACTATTCCGGACGTTCCGTCATCGTCATTGGCCCCAAACTGAAGCTGTTTCAGTGTGGTATGCCCAAAACGATGGCACTTGAGCTCTACCGCCCCTTCGTCATCAGCAAACTGGTCGAATACAACTACGCCAGCAACGTCAAGGCTGCCAGGCGTGTCATTGAGCGTGAACGGCCCGAGGTATGGGAGGTGCTGGAGGAGGTGATCAAGGATCGGCCAGTGCTGCTCAATCGCGCTCCCACCTTGCACCGCCTGGGCATCCAGGCCTTCGAACCGGTGTTGGTCGAGGGCAAAGCAATCCATATTCACCCCCTGGTCTGTGCTGCCTTTAACGCGGACTTCGACGGAGACCAGATGGCTGTCCACGTGCCCCTTTCACATAGGTCCGTCGAAGAGGCCCGCAGGCTGATGCTGGCGACCCGCAATCTGCTCAAGCCCGCCGACGGTCAGCCCGTCGTCAGTCCGACAAAGGACATGTGCCTGGGCGTCTACTATTTGACGATGGAGTACCCGGCCTGTGCAGGAGATGAGCGCAAGCCGTTCGTTGATCTGGATGAGGTGGAGTTGGCTTATTCGCTGGGGTACATTGGCTTGCATGCGCCCATCATTGTTGCGCAGGTATACGACCACAAGACTCCTCCACAAAAGCCTATTGCTACCACTGTGGGACGTTGCATTTTCAACCGTATCCTGGACGATGAAATGCGCTTTGTCAACCGGGCGTTGGACAAAGGTGCGCTTCAGGAACTGGTCGGGCAGTGCTATCGCCAGTTAGGCAGCGAGGTTACGACGGAACTGGTGGACCACATCAAGGACATCGGATTCAAGTATGCCACCCGCTCCGGTGTGACCATTGCTATCTCCGATCTGGTCATCCCGCCTGATAAGGCAGCGATCATTGAAGAGACTCAAAAGATCGTGGCCGAAGTAGATCGGCAGTACCGGCGTGGCTTGCTGACTGAGGAGGAGCAGTATACCCGCAACATTGAACTGTGGTCACGGGCACGCGAGCAGGTCTCGGAAGCAGTATCGGCGGTGCTTGACCCGATCGGTTCGGTGGCCATTATGGCCAAATCGGGGGCTTCCAAGGGCGGGTTTGGCCCTATCGCCCAGTTGGCTGGTATGCGCGGTCTCATGGCCGATCCGTCTGGGCGTATCATCCCGCTCCCCATCCGCAGTAATCTGCGGGAGGGTCTCTCGGGGCTGGAGTACTTCATTAGCACCCATGGCTCGCGCAAGGGTCTGGCAGACACCGCTTTGCGC
Source organism: uncultured Anaerolineales bacterium (assembly GCA_964385635.1). Lineage (GTDB taxonomy): Bacteria > Chloroflexota > Anaerolineae > B4-G1 > B4-G1 > CAYLPU01. The sequence continues at coordinate 30,311 of CAYLPU010000037.1, read as the reverse complement.
ACCGCCGATGCGGGGTACCTGACGCGCCGCCTGGTGGATGTGGTACAGGACGTCATCATAAACGCTCGCGACTGCGGCACTTTTGCTGGTATCTGGATCCGCGTCACGGATGACGTGGGGGGGCAGAGTATGTTCGAGCGGCTCATCGGGCGCGTTGCTGCCGCGCCTGTAGTTCATTCCCAGACCGGCGAAGTGCTTGTCGAGCGCAACGAGGAGATTAACGAGGACATCGCAGCCGCCGTTGAGGAATCTGGTGAGGACGTACTTGTGCGTTCCCCGACGACCTGCCAACTGCGCCAGGGCATTTGTGCGCTGTGCTACGGGCGGGACTTGGGGAGGGGCGAGATGGTAGCCATTGGTGCCGCGGTCGGCATCGTGGCCGCGCAGTCCATTGGTGAACCAGGCACTCAGTTGACGCTGCGGACATTCCATACCGGCGGTGTGGCGGGGATTGGCGATATCACCGTTGGCTTACCGCGTGTGGAGGAACTGTTCGAAGCCCGCAAGAAGCCTAAGGGTGAGGCTCCCATCTCTGAAATCGGCGGCGTTGTGCATATTGTCAGGTCTGATGGTCAGAGGCACATCATCGTCGTGGATAGCGAGATAGAGAGATTCGAACACGAGATCAAACGAGGCTGGAAGATCCTGGTTGAGGATGGCGACGAGGTCAAAGCAGGTGCTAAGATTGCTTCCTGGCACGATGCAAAGTACGTCGTGGCGGAAAAAGGTGGTCGAATATTGTGCGAAGGCCGCCGCGTCACGGTTGTGCACGAACTGCGTGAGGAACGTGAATATGAGATCCCCACGACTGGCCAGCTGCTGGTCGAAGAGGGACAGCGTATAGAGCCTGGCGTGCAACTGATTGAGGGTGTCCCCAATCCCCACGACATCCTCCGGGTCCTGGGGCGCGAGGCCACAGAGCGTTATCTATTTTCCGAGGTGCAAAAGGTCTACCGCTCGCAGGGTGTAAATATCAACGACAAGCACTCCGAAATCATCTTCCGCAAGATGTTGAGCAAAGTGCAGGTCGTTGAGCCGGGCGATGCGGACCTCTTGCCGGGCGAATTGGTGGACCGGCTGTCGTTGGAGGATATCAACCGCCAGGTGGTCGAATCAGGCGGACGGCCCGCCAAGGGTTGGCCTGTGCTGTTGGGTATCACCAAAGCAGCGCTGAGCACCGAGAGTTTTCTCTCTGCTGCGTCCTTCCAGCACACGATCAGAGTCCTGTCCGGCGCAGCGATTGAGGGCAAGGAGGATCCACTTCTGGGCCTGAAGGAGAATGTGATTATCGGCAAACTGGTACCGGCCGGCACTGGCTATCGGGGCGATGCTCTCTTTTCTGATGGGCCTATCGAGAGTTTCGAGGGCATACTGTTGGAGCCTTCTCTGACCGCCCAGATAGAGTTGGAGGATGAAGCAGAGACGGAGCCAGTGGTCGAGACCTCCGAGATCCTGGGGCTCGTTACTACGGTGTAGCCCGAGTGCTACAGAAACATCTCTACACGCACGGCAGCGTCTCCAATGGGGTGCTGCCGTGTCGTTGTTAGGTTGGGGTTCATAGCGGCACACGCTTGCAAGGTTTGACAAAGCGGTTTGCCCGTGTTACCATAGCGCGGGCTCCTGCCGCAACCGACGTAGGACGAGATGGTATCTTGTCCCGCAAGACTCTCGCAGATAACGTAAATGCTGCGGAGCAATTCTAACACGCTGTAGCGTGCTGTGAGCGATATTCAGGGATTCGGGCTATTATGCGCAGCGTTGAGTGGTGCGATGGCAAAGTACGGATGATTGACCAGCGGCTCCTGCCAGCCGAGTTCTGCCTGGTTGAGTACGAGGACTACCGCGAGGTAGCCCTGGCTATCCGTACGATGGTGATCCGGGGCGCGCCGGCTATCGGTGCGGCGGCGGCCTTCGGAATGGCACTGGCAGCGCGAGAAGTCCGTGCGCGGGATCGAAACGGGATGCTGGCTGACCTGCATGCGGCGGCAGAAGTTCTTCGCGCCGCCCGTCCTACGGCGGTTAACCTGCCCTGGGCTGTAACCCGTCTGCTGCTACGGGCCGAGGCCGAGGCCGACCCTCTCGCCATTCCAGACGTGGTGTTGGCCGAGGCCCAGGCGCTGGCTGACGAGGATGTTGACGTTAACAGACGGCTGGGGGAGCATGGCGCGGCGCTCATCCGAGATGGCGACACGATTTTACATCACTGCAACACGGGTGCGCTGGCGACGGTGGACTATGGCACTGCGTTGGGAGTGGTCCGCGCTGCGCACGAGCAGGGCAAGCAGGTACACGTGCTGGTGGATGAGACACGACCGCGCTTCCAGGGAGCCCGACTCACCGCCTGGGAGTTGCAACAACTGGACATTCCTTTTACGCTCATCGCCGACAATGCAGCCGGCCATTTTCTGCGTACCGGGCAGGTGGACATCGTGCTGGTCGGAGCCGACCGGGTGGCGGCCAATGGAGACGTGGCCAATAAGATCGGCACCTATAAACTGGCGGTCGTGGCGCAGGTCAATGGTATCCCTTTTTACTCCTGTGTGCCTACCTCCACGGTTGACATCTCGCTGCCAACCGGGGATGACATCCCAATCGAGGAGCGACCAGCCGAAGAGGTAACGGGTGTCACCTACCAGGGTCGGCCAGTCGTACCGGAGGGGGTGCGCGTGGCGAACCCGGCCTTCGACGTGACTCCGCATCGCTACGTCACCGGCATCGTGACCGAAAACGGCATTGCCTATCCGCCGTTCGAGGTAAGCCTATTGCTACATGCTACGGGAGTCCCTGTTGACAGTTGAAACTGCTCAATCTGGCCCCTCTTCCATGTCCGTGGTCATTCTCTGTGGGGGGATGAGTATCCGCATGGGAGACGAGCGACCCAAGATGCTGGTCGAGGTGGGAGACCGGCCCGTCCTCTGGCACGTGATGAAGATTTACGCTGCTCAGGCCTTCTCCCATTTCATCCTGGCGCTGGGCTACCGGGGGGAGGATATCAAGCGGTATTTCCTGGAATACGGCCCACTGACTCGCGACTTCACGCTCACGCTGGGTGCTGCGCCGGTCATCAAGTACCACGACCCCTATCCAGAGGAAGGGTGGCGCATCGTCTTCGCCGACACTGGCCTGCACACGCAGACTGGGGCTCGCATCCGCAGAGTGGCCTCGTACATCGAAAGCGATACTTTCTTCGCTACCTATGGCGACGGTGTGGCCGACGTTGACCTACACGCCCTACTGGCCTTCCATCGCCGCATGGGTCGCATCGCCACCGTCGCTGGCGTCCGCTCCTTCTCCCGCTTCGGTGTGCTGCGAGCCGACAGCCAGGGGTTGGTCACTGGCTTTGAGGAGAAACCTCTGGTGGACGCTCTCATCAACGGTGGTTTCTTCGTCTTCGAGCGGGAGGTGTTGGACTATCTGGGGGACAGTGACGACGTGGTACTGGAGAGGGAACCGCTGCAGCGACTAGCCGCCGAAGGTCAATTGGCGATCTACGAGCACAGCGGTTTCTGGCGGGCGATGGACACCTTCAAGGATGCTCGGGAGATGAACGCTATCTGGCGCGAAAGCGCGCCGTGGAAAACTTGGGAGTGAGAAACCCTATGCCCGATAACCTGCAACCCCCAATCCGCAATTCGCAATCTGCGATTCACAACTCGCACCCTTTCTGGCTTGATCGCCCCGTCTTCGTCACTGGCTGCGCCGGCTTTCTCGGCTCCTGGCTGAGTATCGCTCTGGTCGAGGCGGGAGCCTCTGTTGTCGGCTTGGTCCGCGACGCGGTGCCCTTTTCGCACCTGCGCAGGTCCGGGTATCAGGACTGTGTCGCTATCGTGCACGGCGACGTGACCGACTACAAACTGGTCGAGCGGGCACTCAACGAGTATGAGATTGACACCGTCCTTCACCTGGCGGCCCAGACTATCGTCCCCATAGCCAACCGGGCTCCTCTCTCCACCTTCGAGACCAATATCAAGGGCACCTGGACGGTGCTGGAGGCAGCCCGGCGTTCGCCCAGGGTCACCCGCGTTGTAGTCGCCTCCTCCGACAAGGCCTACGGCGCGCACGAGAAATTACCTTACACCGAGGATGCTCCCTTGTTGGGCTGTCATCCCTACGACGTATCCAAGTCCTGCGCTGACCTCATCGCCCGTACCTACGCCGCCACCTATGACCTGCCGGTCGCCGTCACCCGCTGCGCCAACCTCTATGGCGGAGGCGACCTGAACTGGAGCCGTATTGTTCCAGGCACGGTACGTAGTCTCATCCGGGGCGAGCGCCCTATCGTCCGCTCCGACGGCACTCCCCTGCGTGATTATCTTTACGTCCGAGACGCGGTGAATGCCTACATGACGCTGGCTGAGCATGTGGACGAGCCTGGAGTGAGAGGCGAATCGTTTAACTTCGGGATGGATGACCCTAAATCTGTCCTGGAGATGGTGCAGACCATCATCGCGGTCTCCGACCACCCGGAGTTGGAGCCGGTGGTACTGGCCGACGCGCCTCACGAGATTCAGGCTCAGTACCTGGATAGCAGCAAGGCCCGCCGTATGTTGGGCTGGTCCCCTTGTTACTCGTTCGAGGAGGGGCTGCGGGAAACGCTCGAATGGTATCAGGAGTTTCTGGAACAGTAGTTGGTTGGTTAGTTGGATAGTTGGCTGGCTGGTTGGGCAGGGAAGCGCGTCCTCGTCACCGGAGCCACAGGCTTCATCGGGCAGCGTCTGGTGCGGCGACTGGTGGAAGCCGGGGCGTGCACTCTTGCGGGGGTGGCTCCCGACGAAAAGCCTGGGCGTGTTGCCAGACTGCCTGCGCAGGTTCAACGGCTGATCTTTGACCTGCGCGATGCTGGAGCAGTGCAGGCTGCCGTGGCCGAGGCGGTGCCGGTGGTGGTGTTTCATCTGGCCGCTGTTGGTGTCACCGACCCCGGCGTGGATCCGGCGCTGGCGCTGGTGGTGAACGCCGGCGGCACGGTACATCTGCTGGAATCGCTACAGGGGCGGGACGTCCGGCGGGTAGTGCTCATCGGCACTTGCTACGAGTATGGAGCGCGTGAGGCCGCCGAGGGATTGGACCCCTTCAACGCCTACGCCGCCTCGAAAGTGGCTGCCTGGGCTTTCGGGCGGATGTATTGGCGGATGTACGGTCTGCCTGTTGTCACTGTGCGCCCCTTCCAGGTCTACGGGCCGGGGCAGCCGGCACACTCGCTCGTCCCGGCCGCCATCCGCGCGGCGCTGGCTGGGGAGGACTTCCCGATGACGCCAGGCGAGCAGGAGCGGGATTTCATCTACGTGGAGGACGTGGTGGAGGGAATGGTGGCAGCAGCCGCAGCAACTGGGATCGAGGGGCAAAGCCTTGACCTGGGGACTGGCGCCGCCCGGCCCATCCGTCAGGTCGTCGAGCGGGTCTGGGAACTGGCAGGCGGCACAGGGCGAGTACTGCCTGGCGCTCTGCTCTACCGTCCTGGCGAGGTGATGCACTTGGTCGCCGACGCCGAGCGCACGGCACGGCTGACCGGATGGCGGGCGCGAGTGGGGTTGGATGAAGGATTACGCTGTACCATTGAGTGGAGCAAGAGAAGATAGGCAGGGGTGAAACATGGTTATGATTCCTGTGGAGTTGAGTGTAGAGCAAGTTGTGCAGGCCATACAGCAGCTGCCTACTCCCCAGCAGCAAGAAGTGCTGGATGCGTTGGAGGACCTCTTCCTGGGTCTGTTGATCGCTGAAACGGAGAATGACGAAATGCTCTCCAGGGAGGCGGCGATAGCCTATGTAGAGCAAGTAGAAGCTCTGGGAGCCACATGATGTGGGAGGCAGTTTACGCCCGCGTGGGTGACTATCGTATCGGCCTACGGTTGGACTTCGACCGCCGCCTGATTGAGTTTCGTCGTGTTCTCCGTCGAGACCAGGTTTATCGGCGCTTCCCATGACTGAGACTGAAGCAAACGCTCTCCGTCAACAAATCCTGGGCTTGGTGGCCGAATACTCCCGCGTGGCCCACGCCCCGGCTCCCTTCGTCCCTGGTCAGATGCGGGTACAGTACGCCAGTCGGGTCTACGACGAACTGGAACTGGTGGCCGCCGTGGAGACGGTGCTCGATTTCTGGCTTACCGCCGGCCCTCGCGCCAAATCGTTCGAGCAGCGTCTGGCGGAGTACGTCGGCGTGCGCCGCGCTCTGGTGGTCAACTCCGGCTCCTCGGCCAATCTGGTTGCCGTGGCTGCTCTCTGCTCCCGCCGTCTGGAACACCCGCTGGAGTCTGGCGACGAGGTGATCACCCCGGCGATGGGCTTCCCCACCACCATTGCCCCCATCGTCCAGAACGGCCTGGTGCCGGTGTTTGTGGATTGTGAATTGGGAACCTACAACCTGGATCCGGCGCAACTGGAGCCGGCCCTTTCAGATCGGACCCGCGCGATCTTCATGGCCCATGCGCTGGGCAACCCGGTGGAGATGGAGCCGGTGATGGAGTTCGCCCGCGCCAACGATCTGTACGTCATTGAGGATGCCTGCGATGCGCTGGGTTCGACTTACGATGGTCAGATGGTGGGCACCTTCGGGGACCTGGCCACGCTCAGTTTCTACCCCGCCCACCACATCACCACCGGCGAGGGCGGCGCGGTACTCATTGATGACCCGGACCTGGTCCACATCGCCCACAGCGTGCGGGACTGGGGCCGTGACTGCCGGTGCAGCCACGACAGCCCGCCGGAAGGGGCCTGCGGCCGTCGCTTCGAGTGGGAGATTCCGGGGCTGGATGAACCGTACGATCACCGCTACCTATTTGTGGAGGTCGGCTACAACCTGAAAATGACCGATATACAGGCTGCCATCGGGCTGGCCCAGTTGGACAAACTGAAGGGCTTTATCGCGGCCCGCAAACGCAACTTTGTCCGCCTCTACGAGGGGTTGAAGCCCTATGAAGAGTTTCTGATCCTGCCAACCTGGAGCGAGCGGGCCGACCCTTCCTGGTTCGCCTTTCCCATCACCGTACGGCCCGGCGTGCCCTTCACCCGCCGTGATCTGATCGTTTCGTTGGAGCAACGAAACATCGAGACGCGGTTGCTCTTCGCGGGCAACATCGTCCGGCAGCCCGGCTATCGTCATATCGAACACCGCAGCGTGGGCAATCTGCCGAACTCCGACCTGGTTCTGCGTTCCTCCTTCTTCATCGGCGTCTACCCTGGCCTGGACGATGCCCGCATCGCCTATGTGTTGGAGACGTTCGCGGATTTTTTCAACTCCATCGTCCGAGGTCCGAGGTCCGGCGTCCCCAATAGCCAGGCAACCAAGTCAAGGAGTTACCGGTGAAACTATCCGTCATTATCTGCTGTTACAACGAGCGGGACACTATCCTGACCGTCCTGGAGCGGGTCCGGGCGGTGGACCTGGGACCGGAATGGGAGAAAGAGATCATCGTCGTGGACAACTTCTCCACCGATGGAACCCGGGAACTGCTGCAGGGGCTGGGCCTGCCAGACGTGCAGGTGGTCTTCCAGCCACGCAATATGGGCAAGGGCACCTCAGTGCGCACGGCTATTCCCCGCTGCACGGGTGACTACAGTATCATCTGGGACGCCGACCTGGAATACGAGCCAGAAGACCTGGCGCTGTTCATCGAACGCCTTGAGCGGGATCATCCGGTGGCGCTCTATGGCTCGCGCACGCTGGGCGGGAGAGCAGTCTACAAATACGTGGCGAACTACCTGGGGGTGCGCTTCCTGACCCTGCTGACTAACCTGCTCTACGGGGCACACCTGACCGACGTCTCCACGGCTGCCAAGATGGTACGTACCGACGTGCTGCAATCGCTGAATCTGGTAGAATCGGGCTTTGAACTCGACTCTGAGTTAACCGACAAGATTCTGCGTGCGGGATACGAGATCGTCGAGGTCCCGATCTCGTATTCTCCGCGCACCATCGAGGAAGGCAAAAAGATCCGCCCCTGGGACGGGATAGAGACGCTCAGAGTCATCATCCGTGACCGGTTTCTGCCGCTGAGCCAGGTCGTTCGGGAGGAGAAATGAACATCGTCGTCACCGGCTCTATCGCCTTCGATTATTTGATGTCCTTCCCAGGCCGCTTCGCCGAGCACATCCTGCCCGACCAGATCGAGCACCTCTCCGTCAGTTTCCTGGTGGACGAGATGCGACGGCAGCGCGGGGGATGTGCGGCCAACATCGCCTACAACCTGGCGCTGCTGGGAGAGTGCCCGCGCGTGATGGGTACTGTGGGGCAGGACTTTGCTGAGTACCGCACCTGGCTGGAGCAGCACGGGGTGGACACCTCGCTCATCCGCGACGAGCCCGATCTGTTCACCGCCTCCTTCTTCGTCAGCACCGACCAGGACGGCAACCAGATCGCCAGTTTCTACACCGGAGCGATGGCCCGGGCGCGGGATCTTTCTCTCTGTGACCTGGATGCTGACCCGGCTGACCTGGTCGTCATCTCCCCCAACGATCCGGAGGCGATGGTCAAATACGCCGCCGAGTGCCGGGAATTGGGCATCCCGTACCTGTATGACCCCAGCCAGCAGATCGTCCGCCTTTCCGGCGAGGATCTAAAAGAGGGGGTTGAGGGGTGCGCCCTGCTGGTGGTCAATGAATATGAGTTCGGGATGCTCCAGGAGAAGACGGGGCTAAGCGATGAGGCCATCTGGTCTGCCCCTGCCCGCGCCTGCATCGTCACGTTGGGCGCGGAGGGCGCACACGTCTGGGCAAAGGCTGTCCTTCACGCTATCCCGCCGGTGTCCCCCCAACGCGCCGATGACCCCACCGGCGTGGGGGATGCCTTCCGGGCGGGGCTGATCAGGGGGCTGGCGCTGGGCCTTTCCTGGGACCTGGCGGGGCGGATGGGGGCGCTGGCAGCCACCTACGCGCTGGAGCAGCCCGGCCCCCAGAGCCACCACTACACTCCGGCCGAGTTCGTAGCCCGCTACCGGCAGTTTTTCGACGACAAGGGGATGCTTGATGGGCTATTAGTTCACGAGGGAGAGTAATGGCAAAAGACATTCAATCACTCTTGAGAAAGATCGTCGAAGTCCTGGTCGCGGAATACCAACCGGAGGGAATCATTCTCTTTGGCTCCCATGCGTATGGGGAACCTGATACGGCCAGCGATATTGACCTCCTGATTCTAAAAGAAACCGACAAGTCATTCCCCAAGCGTTGGGCGGAGGTCTGTGAATTAGCGGCAGAAATCGTGGGGACAACCCCCTTCTCGCCGCTGGTGATCACTCCTGCTGAACTGGAGAAAAGACGTGCCAAAGGGGACCAATTCTTCGAGGAGATATTAACCAGAGGAGAGGCGCTATATGCCTGTTGAACAAGAATCCACCTACAACAAACCAGAGGAGATTTCTAATGCCAACTGACTACGACATCAAAGACCTCGACCTGGCCCCCGCCGGCCGGTTGCGCATCGAGTGGGCGGAGCGGGAGATGCCGGTTTTGCGCCTCATCCGTGAGCGCTTCGCCGAGGAAAAACCACTGGCGGGCGTGCGCCTCTCCGCCTGCCTCCACATCACCACCGAGACAGCCAGCCTGGCCCGCACGCTCCAGGCCGGCGGGGCGGAGGTGGTTCTGACCGCCTCCAACCCTCTCTCCACCCAGGACGACGCGGCGGCGGCGCTGGTTTCCTACTACGAGATACCAGTCTTCGCCATCAAGGGGGAGGACAACGAGACCTATTACAAGCACATCCACGCCGCGCTCGATCACCATCCCCAGATCACGATGGACGACGGGGCGGACCTGGTGAGCACGCTCCACAAGGAGCGCACCGATCTCATCGGCGATGTGATGGGCGGCACCGAGGAGACGACCACCGGCGTCATCCGGCTGCGGGCGATGGCGAAGGACGGTGTGCTGCGCTACCCCATCGTCGCCGTCAACGATGCCCTCACCAAACACTTCTTCGACAACCGGTACGGCACGGGGCAATCCACGATGGACGGCGTCATCCGCGCCACCAACGTCCTCATCGCTGGCAAGACGGTCGTCATCGCCGGCTACGGTTGGTGCAGCCGGGGCATCGCCATGCGCGCCAAAGGGTTGGGCGGTAACATCATCGTCACCGAGGTGAACCCGCTGCGGGCGCTGGAGGCGGTGATGGACGGCTACCGGGTGATGCCCATGCCGGAGGCCGCGCCGCAGGGGGATATCTTCATCACCTCCACCGGTGACATCAGCGTGGTTGACCGGCCCCACTTCGAGGTGATGAGGGATGGGGCCATTATCGCCAACTCGGGCCACTTCAACGTAGAGATCAACATCCCTGCGCTGGAGGACATGGCCGTGGGCCCGCCGCGCCGCATCCGCCCCTCCGTGGACGAGTACGCCCTCCCCGACGGACGGCGCATATACCTCCTTGCGGAGGGCCGTCTGGTCAACCTGGCCGCCGCCGAAGGCCACCCCAGCGCGGTGATGGACATGTCTTTCGCCAACCAGGCCCTATGCGCCGAGTACATCCTGCGCCATGCCGACGAGTTAGAGCAGATTGTCTACCCGGTGCCGGAGGAGATCGACCGGGAGATCGCCCGGCTGAAGTTGCGAGCGATGGGTGTGGAGATTGACGTCCTGACGCCGGAGCAGGAGAAGTACCTGACGTCGTGGGAAGAGGGAACGTAGTGGGTCTGCGATGATGAGTTCCGAAAGAGGGCCTGCCGCAGCCAGCGCGTTGGCGGCCGCCTCACCGGCGGATCCGTCCGCCGCCTGACAGTGGAGTAGGTTATGCGACAGTCTTCTCACTCGAAACGTAAACCGTCAGCCATCACCCTGACCCCCATCGGCTACGTGGAACGGGGTGGGGGAGATGAGGGGCTATCGGGCGATGAGTTGCGGACGCGACCGGCCCGCATCGTGCTCGACCCGGCGCTGACCGACGGCCTGCTGGGACTGGAGCCCGGCAGCCACATCGTCGTGCTCTTCTACTGCCACCGGTCCACCGGCTACGATCTTCAGGTGCACCCTCGGGGCGACCCCAACCGGCCGCTCAGGGGGGTGTTCGCCGTCCGCAGCCCCCGCCGCCCCAACCCCATCGGTGTGACCACTGCCCGGGTCCGGCGGGTCGAGGGCAATGTGTTGGAGATCGTCGGGTTGGACGCGCTGAATGGCTCTCCAGTGCTGGACATCAAGGGGTACGCCTCGTTCTACGACACCCGGTACTGGGATAGCCCGTAGTAACGACTTCAGTCGTTGTTGAGGCTGAAGAAGCGACTGAAGTCGCCACTACGAATACCCTATAGTGGTGGCGTACTAGCGACGCTCGAACACGCCAGGATACTTGAGACCGTTGCCTGTGTTGAACAGCACGAAACGTTCGTCGGGTGACACCCAACCTTGTGCCAGCAACATCTCCAGCGCGGCCAGGGTGGCGCCCCCTTCGGGGCAGGCGAAGATGCCCTCCAGGCGAGCCATGCGCATCTGTGCCTCCACCAGCGACTCGTCGGAGACGGCGACGGCGGTGCCGTTGCTCTCGCGCAGCGCCCGCAGGATCAAGAAGTCGCCGACGGCCGCCGGCACCCGCAGTCCGGCCGCCACCGTCTGTGCCCCTTCCCAGGGCGTGGCGAACTTTTCGCCAGCGTGAAAGGCGCGGGGGATAGGTGCGCAACCTCCTGCCTGCACCGACACCATGCGCGGGCGGCGATGGCCGATCCACCCCAGGTCGGCCAGTTCCTCGAAAGCCTTCCACATCCCGATCAGACCGGTGCCGCCCCCGGTGGGGTAGATGATCACGTCGGGCAGTTCCCAGTCGAACTGCTCGGCCAGTTCGTAGCCCATCGTCTTTTTGCCTTCCAGGCGATAAGGCTCTTTGAGCGTGGAGACGTCGAACCACCCGTGCTGCTCCGCACCTCTTCGGGCCTCCCGGCCACAATCGGTGATCAGGCCGTCCACCAGCGTGATCTCGGCAGCATACGCCTGACATTCGAGGCGGAAAGGGGTGGGGACATCGCTGGGCATGAAGACGTGGGCACGCAAGCCGGCCTTGGCTGCATAAGCGGCCATCGCCCCGGCTGCGTTGCCCGCCGAGGGGATGACGACCTCGCTGACTCCCAGTTCCCGGGCGCGGGAAATAGCCACTGCCAACCCCCGCGCCTTGAAGGAACCGGTGGGGTTGAGGCCCTCGTCCTTGATATATAGGTGAGATAGCCCCAGTTCCGCCCCCAGTCGCGTGGCGTGGAGCAGGGGGGTGAAGCCCTCTCCCAGGCTCATCACCTCGCGCTCGTCGCGCACCGGCAACAGCGCACGGTAGCGCCACATCGTGGGCTCGCGTGTGATGAGTGTATCCCGGTTCAGCGTTCTGACTGCCTCCAGATCGTAGCGGACCAGTAGGGGGCGGGCGCAGTCAGGGCACATCCCTTGCAATTCGTCGGCCGCGTATTTCTTGCCACAGAGTGAGCATTCCAGGTGGGTCATGTAATTCATCGGGTTTCTCTCCATAAGACAAGGCCCGACAGGTTTCGGGGGAAACCTGTCAGGTCTGATTTCCTTACCCGGCCGCCCCGCTGGCTAGCAGCACGGTGACGGTCACCAGGAACCAGTGGATCAGGAACGGGTAGAGGAACGAGCGGGTGCGCCAGGCGACGTAGCCGAAAGCGCTACCGCCGAAGATACAACTCAGTGTCTCCAGTTCCGGCTTGCCGAAGTGGGCGATGGTGAACGGTACAGCCTGGAGCACGATGGCGTAGGGGCCGCAGACCGGGTAGAGCGCGAAGAGCAGGAAGCCACGGAACAGGAACTCCCAACCGAAGAGGTCCAGGGCGGCATCGAGGAAGACGGGTATGGCTGAGTTGGCCCTCAGTGCGTAATAGTCCTGGATCTCGCCGGTGCGAGCCAGAAGCATCATCACGAGCGCCATACCGCCGCAGCCAATCGCTGTGAGCACCAGGCCGGCCTTCCAATCGCCCAACCGGAAGCCGTATTTGGCGGGTGACTCGCGAAAGACGAGCAGGATGACCAGCAGCGGCACACCCAGGTATAGGAACAGCCGGTCGTAGGCCTTGGAGGCGAAGATGCGATGATAGCGATCTACCCCCATCGCCAGCGTGGAGACGACGATGACGGTGACGACTTTCCAGTCCATACGGAGTTCTCTGAGACGCATGAGGCTACTGCCTAGCGCACCACCAGCACCGGCCGTCCGGCCCGCTCTGCTACCTTGTCAGTGATGCCGCCTACTGCCACCTTCACCAGTCGCCCGGCTGCGGTGGTCGAGCCGATGGCCACCATGTCGTAATCGCCGGCGTGGACCTCGGCCAGGATCTCATCCAGCGGCCGGCCGGAGCGCAATGTGAAGGCCGGCTCCAGCCTGAGATTATGAAGGAGCGCCAGTTCTTCGCGCAGGTGCCGCGCCTGGAGCGCATCGCTTTGCAGGAAGGCCGCGCTGTCCGGCATCTCACGTTTCCAGCCCTGTTCCATCAACGGGGTGGGTGTCAGGATGTGCAGCAGCGTGACCTGTGCCCTGGCCCCCTGGGCTATCTCACCAGCCAGCCGCACTGCAGCGTTGGTGCGGCCCAACCCGCCGCTACAAATGAGCACACTCCGTAGCGCGGCCCGTGGTTCGCATACCACCAGCATGGGGCCGCTGACCGCATCCAGCAGCCGCCACACGCTCGAACGGCGCACCGCACGGATCAGGTGGCTCCTACCCAGCAACCCCGCCACGGTCAGGTAGTCGCCTGCTGCGGCCTCGGATGCGATCCCGGCCACCGCTTTCCCCTCCCGCACGTGGCTCGTGTGGGCGACGTCGTGGATGGTCAGGATCGCGCTGGCCTCTTCTATCGCGCGCTGCACGCGCTGCGTGGCCGATGGACGCTCGACCACGCCCAGGATGACGGCCTCGGTGCGCAGCGCCCGGGCCACCAGCGCGCCAGCCTCGAAGGCCCTCCACGACTCGGCGGAACCATTGGTGCAGATCAGCACTTTCATTGCCCTGCCCCCTAGCGATAGACCAGGATACCAATCAGTCCGGCCCCCAGGACGACCGGGATGGGGTGCACTTTCAGCCACACCAGCGCCAGCGCGCTCGCGGCCAGCAGCACCCACTGCCACGCGTCGCGCCAGCCGGCCTCACCTATGACCCTGGTTGCCGTGACGACCAGCAGCACGGCCACGGCGGGTGCCAGCCCTCTCACGAACCCTCCCACCCACGTCTCGCCCCGGATGCGCTCGAGGATCAGCGAGATGGCGAGCATGATGACAGTCGGTGGCAGCGTGGCGGCGATGCAGGCTACCAACGCCCCGGGGAAGCCACCGGCGTGGTGGCCGACGAACATTGCCAGTTGCAACGCGTCGGATCCGGGAAGTACGCTGGAGAAGCCCACTGCTTCGACGAATTGCTCCTCTGTCATGAACTTGCCCACCGCCTCGGTATGCAGAAGTCCCGCCGACGCTGGCCCCGATGTGCTGAGCAGATTGATCTTGAGAAAGGTCCAGAACAACTGCAGCATTTTGCTCATCGTTTTCTCCTATTTGAAGCCCTGAACTTCGGCCGCCAGACGCTCAAAGAAGGCGACCATGTAAGCGTGGCGCTCCTCGGCGATAGAGCGGCCGGTGGGGGTGAAGAGCCGTTCCTTGAGGTGGGATAATTTGACGACGAACTCGTGCACCGGTGTGTGTGTCCTGGGGTCGTCTCCTTCTTCTGCCCATCGGGCCACGTCCACGGTCTCGACGGGAGCCCACAGCCGCTGCCCGTGGGCACCGCCGTAGGCGAAGGCACGTGCGATCCCCACTGCGCCGATGGCGTCCAGTTTGTCGGCGTCGAAGAGCACGCGCGCCTCCAACGTGTCCGGTTCCGGGCCGGTGCGGAAGCGATGGGCGGCGATGGCATGGGCTATGGCCTCTACCTTCGTGGGCGGCTGTCTGGCCAGAATCTCCCGCGCCCGGTTGGCGGCGAAGGCGGCGTGATCGAGTCCATCCGCCTCGGCTTGTTCCCGCTCCACATCGTGCAGCAACACCGCTGCCCGCACGGTCTCCGGGTCGGCTCCCTCCGCCTGCCCGATGCGTTCTGCCAGCGTTAGCACTCGCAGTACGTGGTCAAAGTCATGTACTGCGTCGGCCCCCTCGTAGTAGCGTCGTGCCTCAGCGATGGTGATCACGGGCCTCGTCTTTGCGTCAGTAGTTCTGGACTGACCGAGAGCAGTTGGTAGACCTCGTTCACGTCGTGGCGGGTGAGCAGACCGAGAAACTGTTCCCCATCCATCACAGGCAATGCGTCAAGCCTTGCCTCTGTCATCTGCCGATGGACCTCAAACAGCCCGTCGTCCAGACCTACGGTGGGGAATTCTGTTCGCATGACCTCACGCACCGGTGTCTCTGGTCGGCGCTGCTTGAGGGCTCGGATGACGTCGGTGTGCGTGAGCAAGCCCACGATTCGCCTCCCATCGCAGACGGGGAAATCAGCCTGGAAACTCTCGAGGGTGAGATCGGCGGCGTGGCTGACCGGATCGTCCGGGGAGAGGGCCAGAGCACGGCGGGAGAAAGCCCGGCTTACCCGCAGGCCCTGAAGTACATTCTTGACGTGGATCATTCGCCCTTCCTGGGCAGCCCCGGAGTATACGAAGATGGCGATGAGAATCCACAAGAAGTTACTGGTCAGCAGTCCTATCAGCCCCAGCGCCCAGGCCAGTCCCTGGCCCACTCTGACGGCCAGGGCTGTGGCGCGGGCGTGAGGCATCACGGTGGCCAGCAGCGCACGCAGCACCCGCCCGCCATCCATTGGAAACGCGGGGATGAGGTTGAAGACGGCCAGTCCCAGGTTGGTGATGATAAGGTAGGGGAGAGTGTCCTTCCAGCTCAGGTGTGTGGGGTCCGTCAGCAGTTTCCATAAACCACGGCCCAAATCCACGGGCAAGAGAAGGCCGGCTATGGTCAACAGCACGGCGATGACGACGTTGCTCAGAGGGCCGGCAACGGCCATCAAGAACTCCTGGGTTGGCCGCTCGGGTATGCGCTCCATCTGCGCGACGCCGCCCAATGGCAGAAGGACGATGTCGCGCACTGGGAAGCCCATTTGGGTCGCCGTCAGACTGTGCGACAGTTCGTGGATCACGACGCAGGCGAACAGTAGCAGCGTGACGACGATGCCGAAGGCGGCTCCTGAGGGCGAGAAGCCCCCCTCGCTCAGGAAGCCGAACTGCACGGCGGCCCACACCAGGACCAGTGGAAAGGTGATGTGCACCTTGATCTCGATGCCGCGCACTGTGAACAGTTTGATACCGGTCATTACGAGCCTTTCTGAAGACGCTGTTTGTACATAGCATAGCATACTGCCAGGGAAGTGTCAATTGCGTGGGGATGAGCACTATAGAATCACTTGAGTCCTTCTTGCGTCTCCTCCACCACCTGGTCCACCACGGCCCGGAAATCCCCTGTCCGGTGGTAGACGGCCAGTTGGCGGTCGGCGCTGGCACCATGCTGCAGGATGGTGTGGGCGTATTCGACCTCCCGCCGACTTCCCAGTTCGTCCACCACATCGTCCACCCATGCCAGCAGTTCTTCGATGAGCGTCGCGAGCGGCATCTCCTTCACCTTGCCGAAGTCGATCAATTTCCCCGTGATGCCGTAGCGCACCGCACGCCACTTGTTCTCGTCGAGCAGATGTTTGTGGTAGATGCGCCAGGTCTGGTTGGCCTGCCGCAAGCGCACCAGTTTGGCTACGATGGCCTGTACCAGTGCTGCCAGGCACAGTGTCTCATCCACGCGCGTGCACATGTCGGGGATGCGCACCTCCAACGTGGGGAACTTCTCGCTGGGGCGCACGTCCCACCAGATGTGGCTTGTCTCTTCGATGCTGCCCGTCGCCAGCAGCAGGTCCACGTAACTGCGGTAGTCGGCGTAGGAGCCGAATTGCGGGGGGATGCCGGTGCGGGGCAGGCTCTCAAAAATGACGCTGCGGTAGGACTTCAATCCTGTATCACGGCCGTGCCAGATGGGAGAACTGGTCGAGAGGGCGAGGAGGTGGGGTAGGAAGTAGCGTATCTGATTCATTACATTGATGAGCAGTTCCTGATCCTCAATGCCGATGTGGACGTGCATACCGAAGATCAGGAGCCGCCGGCCCACGTCCTGGAGGAAGCGGGCCAGTTCGGGGTAGCGGCCAAAGGGGGAGACTTCCTGGCGCGCCCAGGAGGAGAAAGGGTGTGTGCCTGCCGCCGCCACCCACAATCCCTCGCTTTCGGCCAGTTCCCAGATTGAGCGCCGCATGTGGACCAGTTCACGGCGCGCTACCTGGATGTCGTGGCAGATGCGGGTGCCCGCCTCCACCTGTGACTGCAGGAACTCGGGCCGGATCTGATCGGGCAGCACAGTCTGACCATGCTCGAGGAACCGTTGCACATAGGAGCGCAACTCCCGCGTGGCGGGGTCAATGATCTGGTATTCCTCTTCGATACCAATTGTGAGTGATGGGGTTATCATATATACCAGCACTCGATTATATCCAGACCTGACAGGTTTTGGTAAGTGCGCGTGAGATATGAGGCGCATTAGGGGCAAATTAACAGCAATTGACCATGAATTGCTAAACCTGTCGGGTCTTGTCATTATATCATATTAACAGGCTGTTCCAAAATTGAAGAGCATTCGTTTGCCCTTCTGCCGGGACAGGGTACAATTGCGACATGCCAAGTGTTGAGTAAAAGGGGGGGACCGAAATGAAACAGACTGTACGAATCGTGACTGATAGCAGTTGCGACCTTCCGCGACGGCTGGTGGAGCGCTTCAAGATCGTGGTGGTGCCGCTCATCGTCCGCTTTGGGCCAGAGGTGTACCAGGACGGGGAGTTGTCCGTGACGGAGTTCTGGGAGAAGGCCGCCGGTCCACACCATCCTCAGACCTCCCAGCCCTCGGTCGGCACGTTCGAGGAACGTTTCGAGCGGTTGGTCGCACAAGGGAAGCAGGTGCTGTGCCTGACGATCACCGGCAAGCACAGCGGCACGTTCAACGCGGCCCGCCTGGCCGCCCAACGCTTCGGCGATGCGGTGAGAGTCTTCGACTCACTTTCGCTTTCGCTGGGGCTGGGGTTACAGGCGCTGGCGGCGGCTCAGGCTGCGCGGGCTGGATGTTCGATGCAGGAGATTCTCGCGCTGCTGGAGGACATGCGGGCGCGGATGCGTTTGACGATCGTGCTGGACACGCTGGAGAACCTGCGACGCGGGGGGCGGGCCGACGGTTTCATCGCCGTCGCAGACCGGATGGCGCGGGCGCTCAACATCAAGACCATCATCAACGTGGTGGAGGGGCAACTGCGGCTGCTGGGCGCGGCCCGCTCGTTTCAGGGCAGCCTCAAGCGTGTGCTGAATCTGGTCGAACGGCTAGGGCCATTGGAACACCTGGCGGTGGTACACACGCGCAGGCAGGAAATAGCGGAGAAGATGGCTGAGCGGCTGGCGGAGCGCATCGGTTTCCCCAGAGAGCGCATCTGGGTGCGAGAGACAGGGGCGGTGCTGGCCTGCCACGCTGGTGCTGGTGGGGTCATTGGTGTTCTGGCGGTGCCCCCAGGCTAGCGCCCAACCTGTGCACTTACACCTTCTTGCGCAACGTCACCCGCCGCTCGCGTCCCTCTAGTAGCCGTCGGATGTTGGGCCGCAGCGCCCACAGCGTCAGTGCCGCTGTGCCCAGTCCGTGGATCAGGTAGGCCCACGGCGCATCTCCTGACCACCCCCGCAGCGCGAGGATGATTGGGAGCAGCAGCGCAACGGTTATGGAGCCCAGCGAGGCATGTCTCGTGGCTGTGATCACCGCCGCGCCCGTGCCTATCAGAATGGCCCCATTCCAGGGCCATAGGCCGATGGCCCCGCCGATGGTGGTCCCGGTCCCGGCACCGCCCTTGAAGCCGATGAAGATTGAGTAGTTGTGGCCGATCACGGCCGACAGGCCGGCTAACGCCTCGACCACTGGTGCCCTCACTAGGGTCCGCGCCAGCCACACGGCCAACAGCCCTTTCGCGCCATCGCCCAATGCCGTCAGCAGTGCTGCCCAGGGCCCGGCGACCCGCAGGACATTGGTGCCGCCAGTGCGCCCGCTGCCGACCTCACGCACGTCTTTTCCCGTCGTCGCGCGCACTGCCAGCAGACCCACCGGGATCGAGCCCAACAGGTAAGCGCTTACGACCACGGCTATGCCTAGGAAGATCGTCATGTTCATCTCCTCTTCAACAAGGTTGACACGAATTAAAACACGTCAGCCTTCGCCTGGTTGCGCGAATCTTTCTCTTGCTTTGCCTCTGTATGCCTTTCGTCAGTTGACACCCATCCTACTCTCGTGTATGATGGGTAGGGAAGGCGGTGCCGGTTGCCCCGCACCGCCTTATGTTGCGTCAGTTTGCTGTGCCAGGGGACCGTGTTAGGAGGAATCTCAATGCCTGCGATCATTCTGGTGGGTACTCAGTGGGGCGATGAGGGAAAAGGGCGCGTGGTGGACTGGTTGGCACGCGAGGCCCAACTCGTCGCCCGTTTCAACGGTGGCGACAATGCCGGTCATACGGTAATCGCTCAGGGACACACGCTTAAACTGCATCTG
The DNA here is from genome assembly GCA_964385635.1 of uncultured Anaerolineales bacterium. Classification (GTDB taxonomy): domain Bacteria; phylum Chloroflexota; class Anaerolineae; order B4-G1; family B4-G1; genus CAYLPU01. The sequence goes on along the minus strand of CAYLPU010000037.1, from coordinate 10,802 downwards.
GTGCCCTCAGGGGTTCTCCATCCAGCCGCTATTTGCCTCATCGGAGCGGGAGTGGTGGTCAACCCGGAGCGACTGGTGGCGGAGATGGACGAATTGGCGGCGCTTGGCGTGGACGTGGGGCCGTCGAGGCTGAAGTTGAGCGCGGCTGCTCACATGATCTTGCCCACTCATCGTGCCCTCGACGGAGCACGGGAGGAGACCCGCGGGCGAGGGGCCATCGGGACGACGCGGCGGGGTATCGGTCCTGCCTACGCCGACAAGGCAGCCCGCGTCAACCTGCGCGCGGGTGACATGGCCAGACCGGAACACTTCGCCGAGCGCGTGGCCGAGCGCGTTCGGGCTCACAACAGTCGCCTGCGGGAGCAGTACGGCGCGCAAACGCTCTCGCCGGAGCAGGTCGCGGCCGAGTACTGTGCTTACGCCCAGCGGCTGGCCCCTCATCTTGTCGATGGGTCGGCCCTGGTGGGACAGGTGCTGGCGGCTGGCAAGACTCTGCTCTGCGAGGCAGCCCAGGGGTTGCTGCTGGATCTGGATCATGGCTCCTACCCTTACGTCACCAGTTCCTCGACTGTGGCTGGTGGCGCGCTGACCGGGCTGGGTTTCGGACCCCGGCACGTCTCTCGCGTCATCGGCGTCGCCAAGGCCTACACCACCCGGGTGGGAGCAGGCCCATTTCCGACGGAACTGCTGGACGAGGTCGGCGACCGGATACGGGAGGTCGGCGGCGAGTACGGGACGACGACGGGACGTCCGCGGAGATGCGGCTGGCTTGATGTCGTCATTCTGCGCTATGCTGCTCGGGTCAATGGTCTGGATGAGTTGGCGCTGACCAAACTGGATGTGTTGAGCGGGCTGGAGCGGCTCCAGGTGGCGGTGGCCTACGAGCGGGATGGAGCCTGCCCTGAGCGTGGTCGAAAGGAGCGCACCGATCATTTCCCGGCCGAGTTTGGTCTTGAGGCACTGTCTCAGTGGGAACCGGTCTACGAGGAACTGCCCGGCTGGGCGGCGGACATCAGCAAGGTGCGCAGCCGTGAGGACCTGCCTTATGCCGCGCGTGAGTACGTGGCGCGGGTAGAGGAGTGGGTCGGCGTGCCGGTGACGTTTATCGGCGTGGGACCCGAGCGGGAACAGGCGATTGTGTGACTGTCTGAGGCGAACGGCCACAGCCCCGGTCTCTGACCGGGGCTGTGGTCTTCCGGGTTTTCAGACCTGCGGTACTGGCGGGGGTGGAGGAGAATAGGCCGGCGGTGCCGCCGGATAGGCTGGCGGTGCAGGGGGCGCTTGCATCCACTGGTTCGCCGAGCGAGTGTTTTCCTCAATGGCGAGCAGCAGGTAGATGAGTTCGCCGACGGCGTATAGCATCAGGAAGTAGATAATCGTGACGATCAGCGAGACGATGAATGCGACGACGCCTCCCACTGTGCCGAAGAACCATGAGGCGTCGGGCATCTGACCATATTCCTGGCCCAACTGACTCAGCAACCCTCCTCCAAGGATGCTCATCAGCAGTACGCCGATTGAGGAGAGGATACCGACGATGAGCACGATCCAGGCCAGTATCTTCCAGATGGTGCCGATGAAGCGTAGGACTTTGAACTTCTTTTCCATAAATTGCCTCCTGAGACGTAATGGTGAGATTGGGCGCTCAAGTGTACGGCCAGACCTGACAGGTTTTCCGAAACCTGTCAGGTCTGGAACAGGCTGAGTTGTAACCAAGATTCTAACACAAGTTGGCTATTGCGCCAACTCTCCGTTGGCAACGGCCCACACGATCTCGGCCACGCGCCGGGCAGCGTCTGGTTGGGCTAACGACCGGGCGTTGGCCGCCATCTGTGCCAGCCGTGGGTTGCCAGCGTCCAGTAGTTCTCGCACCGCCGCCACCACCTGTCTAGGTGTCGGCGCCCAGGTCCCCGCGTTGGCCCGCACAATGTAGTCCACGGTAGGTCGTTCCTGACCCGGCAGCGCGCCACTCAGCACCATCGGTAACCCCATCACCAGTGCCTCGCTAACGGTGCTGGGGCCGGCCTTGGTCACCAGCAGGTCCGCCGCCCGCATCCACTCGTGCACGTTGTGCACGAAGCCCTCCACCCGCACGGGCAGCGGCCACGTCTCGGCGGTGAGCCTGGTCCGCAGCCGCTCGTTGTGCCCCGTGATCACTACCAACTGAGCCTGTATGCCGCTATCTGCCACTGCTCTGCTTATGCGATGCAACGACCCCATGCCCTCTGCTCCGCTCGCCAGGAGCACCACGGGCAGGTCTGGTTCCAACCCCAGCCGCCGTCGCACGGCGAGGGGGTCTTCCTGCGCGGCCACGACGAAGCGCGGGCTCACCGGCAGGCCGGTTGTCAGAGCGCGTTCTGCGGGTATCCCACAGGCCAGTGCGCGCCGGCGCGCCCCCTCAGTCGGCACGAGACAGCGTGTTACCCCCGGTGCGAACCAAAAAGAGTGGGCGGCAATCAGATCGGTCACCAGGGTGATCACAGGGAGGTTGGTCTTGGTCAGGGTTCGCAAGATCGGATGGTTGGGGATGGGGTGGCAGCAAACGATGGCGTCGGCCGGATGGTCGCGCAGGAGCCGAAACGTGGCCGCGCGTACTGGCGGCCACCAATCCCCTGTGAGCGGCACGATCCGGCGTGGTCCATCAGACAAATGATAGCCAGCAGCCCAGGGCCACCCTCTCAGCCGGACCATGTAGGGATAGATATTGCCCAGGTGGTTGAGTGGCCAGGGCGCATAGTTGGCCAAAGCGTCCACCAGTTCGATTCGGGCCTTCTCACCGTGGAAGGCCCGCAGCGTCTCGGCGACTGCGTACGCCGCGCTGCGATGTCCACCACCTGTATCGGAGAATAGAAAGAGCAGCCGCCTAGCACGCCGATTCACTGTCGTTTGTGCTCAGTATTGTTTTCACCCGCTTCTCAAACTTGCTGCGTGGGAGCATCACGCGCCGGCCGCAGGTCAGGCAGCGCATGCCGATGTCGGCTCCAATGCGGGTCACCTCCCACTCGTATCCTCCGCATGGGTGAGGTTTGCGCATGTGTACCCTGTCGCCGATGTGTATGTCAATGAGTATGCCACGCAATGAATACCCCCCCCTTATCCTGATCGCTTGCCTGGTGCTCAATTTTACCCCGCCCTGCCCGTCCGTGCAAGTTGGCACGTGAGAGGTATCCAGCGGACAAGTACTCGGGGTAAGTGTCCGTTGGAACTGGCCGGATACGAGGTGCAGAGACTGCCAGTGGCTCAACTATTCCGAGGTTTGGCCCTCCAGTGGTCTGCATCGGCCTTTCAGGAGCTCATCCCCAATGTGTGACGCTCTCCATGCGGAGGAGTGTTGGCTAAATCGCTATTCTTTGATATAATTGTTCTATGTCGTCAATCAAGGGGGAGGGCTTTATGATTAGTGTAACGGTAAGCGAAGCCAAAAGGAATCTGGAACAACTGATTGAACAGGTACTCTCTAATGTAGAACCTGCTGTGGTATGTACAGACACGGGCCAGCGCATTGTGCTCTTGTCCCTTGATGAGTTTAACTCATGGCAAGAGACACTCTATTTGTTGTCTAACCCTGCTAATGCTGAGCACCTACGGCAGTCAATTATGGAAGCGAAAATAGGCAAGACTGTGGAACGGAGCATCCTTGAAGTATGAAGCTGGTCTTTACCGAGTCGGCGTGGCAGGATTATCTTTGGTTTCAGGAGAAAGACCGCAAGTTGCTGAAACGCATCAATCTGCTGATAAAGGATGCGATGCGAACGCCATTCGAAGGTTTAGGTAAACCAGAACGGCTAAAGGCAGATTTGTCAGGTTATTGGTCGAGGCGTATTAATTCCGAGCATCGACTTGTTTATGGTGTAACCGAAACCGGACTCGTGATAATATCTTGCCGCTTTCACTATAGCAAGTAAGCTAGAGAGAGTAACCGTCGCTACGTCCATCAGGCGACTACCAGCATCTCAACGGTTTGGGGACGATCGGTCAGGGCAGGGCGTAGGGCAGGAGGGATCTCCGTCCCAAGTTCCTGCCAGGCCTCTATCAGCCCGTCCAGGGCATCTTGGACGTTGGCCAAAATCTCGGCCTGCTTATAATCTCACCACGCGTGGCTTGGCGCGGCAGTGCTCGGCCCTGATAATCGCGAGTACATCATCCACCGCCTGGCCCAGTTCCCCGTCCCGGTTGACGACGACGTAGTCGAATTCGGATAGTTGTCTCATCTCCTCGCGGGCAGTGACGAAACGCTTCTGGAACTGCTCGGGCGAATCGCCTCCTCGCGAGTGCAGCCGCTGCTCCAGTTCTTCCTCCGAGGAAGCAGTCAGAAAGATCAGCACGGCGTCCGGCACCAGGCGACGGACGGTGGCTGCACCTTGCACGTCCACCCGCATGATGACGTCCCTTCCAGACGCCAGCGCGTCCTGTACATGCTGTTTGGGGACGCCCTTGTGCTGGCCGTAGACAATAGCGTGCTCCAGCAACTCGTCCTGTTCGATCATCCTGGTGAATTCCTCGGTGGAGACGAAGAAGTAATCTACGCCGTGCACCTCGCCCGGGCGTGGTAGGCGATTGGTGGCGGTGACAACGGGGTGAAATGGGTGACCACGCTCCTTCAAGTGTTGGATCAGAGTGTCTTTTCCTGCCCCCGGTGTGCCGGAGATGACGATCAGCAAGGGCGAAATCTCAAAACTGTACAGGTTGTTTTTCTCCACAGGTTGCTCCCGCTTGCGGTATGCCGGTAAATTGGTATACTAGTGGATGGGTCATAGGATTAGGGCAGGTTGCCCGATTTGTCAATCTACAGTTGCACGATCTGCCAATATACCACAACCGGAGGGTGGCGTGCCGATCTACGAGTATCGTTGTCACGATTGCAGGCGTCGTGTCTCAGTCTTCTGGCGTACCTTCTCCGAGGCCGGAGAGGGGACGCCGGTCTGCCCCCGCTGCGGCGGAACCAACCTCACACGCCTGGTGTCCCGTGTTCGTATTGTCCGCTCCGAGGAAAGCCATTTAGAGAACATGGCGGACTCCAGCGATTTTCCTGACTTCGACGAAAACGACCCTCGGAGTCTGGGGCGCTGGATGCGCAAGATGAGCGCCGAGGTCGGAGAGGACCTGGGGCCGGAGTTCGAGGATGTGGTGGGGCGGCTGGAGGCTGGCGAGAGCCCGGAAGAGATTGAGAAGACGATGCCAGAACTGATGGGTGAGGGGGGCGAAGATTTTGGCGGCGGGCTGGACGATTTCTGAAACGTGGAGTGTGAGACGTAAGATGTGAAGATCGTTTCCCTGAGATCCAATCACGTTTCACGCCTCACGTTTTACTTGACTTAGTCTCGCCTGCACCAGCGCTTTGATTTCCGCTTGTACCTCCTCTATTGAGTGGGTGCTATCTATCACCACCCATCGTTCCGGCTCAAGCCTGACCAGTTCCAGAAACCCAGCCCGCACTCGCTGGTGGAACTCCAGCGCCTCTGCATCCAACCGGTTCCACTCGTCCCCGCCCAGCCGCCGGCGCTGTAGACCTTCCTGAGGTGGAATGTCGAGGTAGAGCGTGAGGTCGGGCACGAGGCCGCCGGTGGCGAAGGCGGTGACTGTCCGCAGTGTCTCCAGGTCGAGCTCCCGTCCGTATCCCTGGTAAGCCAGCGTGCTGTCTGCGTAGCGGTCGCTGATCACAATCTTGCCAGCGGCCAATGCTGGCCGGATCAGTTGGGCCACGTGTTGGGCGCGGGAGGCGGAATAGAGCAGGATTTCGGTCCGGGCGTCCATAGCGGTGTTGCGCAGATCGTGCAGCACAGCGCGGATCTGGTCGCCAATGTCAGAACCGCCCGGCTCACGGGTCAATACTACTTCGTACCTCTGCTCGCGCAGCCGCTCTGCCAGCAGGCGTGCCTGTGTGGTCTTGCCGCTGCCGTCGGGGCCTTCAAAGGTGATGAACACTACCGTTTACTCCTCCCGGCGAATCCGCACCCGCCGGTTGGAGCCCTTTCCCGCCGAATGGGAGCCCAGATTGGCGGTGCGGGCCAGTTCGTGCTGGCGGCGGCGGATGTAGGCGTTCTGGGGGGAGAGTTCTACCTCCGCCCCCCCTCCCTGTACCTGCCGTATGGCCTCCTCTGCCTCTCGGAGCGCCCGGCGCAGCGGATCGGAAGCCCGGTGCTCCAGGTCGAAGATGTCGTTCAGGCAGGCCTCCATCTGGGCGACGGTGTTGGCTCGCAGAACATAGATGGGCAGCCCCCGGCGTTCCGCGTCCACGACCAGGCGGGGACGTTTGCGGTAGAAGCCCTTGGTGGTGATCAGTGCCGCGGCCTGTCCCAGGTCGTCCGTCAAGTAGATCGGCACGTGCATGCGGCGGGCGGCTTGCTCCAGCCGATTGCGGGCGATGCCATAGGGGAAGATGCGTACCGGTTCCGTTGCTTCCGGTACTGCATGCTCGGGGCCGGGGGGCGAAGCATCGGATCGTCCGCCCTCCCGCTCTTCCAGAGAGAGCGGGACGGCCCTCTCGGTGTGGATCTCCCCACTGTTGTCCCGGTAACGCAGTTCTGCCTGCAGCGGCCGGCTTCGAAGCAAGGCATCTACCGACTCCGCCACTCTATGGTGGATGAGGAGCCGCTGCCGGTCCTGAATCTCGATCAGCACGTCGAAGGTGGGCGGTGCGCGCCGCTCCAGGATCGTCTTCTGGGTCCTCCTGCGGCGGGCCTCTTCGTCGGAGAGGGTCACGCTCTCGATGCCGCCTAGCAGGTCGGACAGGGTGGGGTTGAGCAGGAGGTTGTCCAGCGTGTTGCCGTGGGCAGTGGCGATCAGCTGCACCCCTCGCTCGGCGATCGTCCGGGCCGCCAATGCCTCCAGTTCCCGCCCGATCTCGTCGATGATGATGACCTCAGGGTTGTGGTTCTCCACCGCCTCGATCATCACCTCGTGCTGGAGGGAGGGCATCTCCACCTGCATGCGGCGCGCGCGGCCGACGGCAGGGTGGGGGATGTCTCCATCGCCCCCGATCTCGTTGGAGGTGTCCACAACGACAACCCGCTTCTTCTCTGCTAGAACCCGCGCTGCCTCTCGCAGCATCGTCGTCTTGCCGACGCCGGGCCGTCCCAGCAAGAGTGTGCTCTTGCCACTCTCAATGATGTCCTGGATAATGGCGATGGTGCCGTAGACGGCGCGGCCCACCCGGCAGGTGAGGCCGATGACATCTCCTTTCCGGTTGCGGATGGCGGCGATACGGTGGAGGGTACGGACGATGCCGGCCCGGTTGTCGGCGTCGAACTCCCCCACCCGATCCACGATGTGCCGTATCTCCTCCTGAGTGACCTCTGTATCCCGCAGCATCACTTCCCCGTCGGTGTAGCGGGCCGTGGGGACCCGTCCCAGGTCCAGGATCACCTCCAGCAGTTCATCCCGCCGGCCGATCCGTTGTAGGGCAGATCGGGTGTCCTCCGGCAGGACGGATAGCATGGTGTCCAGGTCATCGGTGATGTGGTTGTGATAACTCACTCCTACTGTAAACTCCTCACTGATCTCTACGCCATCCTTAATCGCATCTCGTTGCTGTCTGCAAACCCCAGTTCTTCATACAACGGTTGCCCCACTTCCGTTGTGTGCAACGTCACCCATTGGATCCCCTGTTCCGCCAGCCACTTCAGCATGACCTGCATAATGCGGCGAGCGATGCCCCGGCGGCGGTAGAGTGGGACGGTCACCAGGTTCATAATATACCCGATCTGGCCCGACAGGTTGCTCGGTCCGGGCGGGTGCTGGTCAATCACCACGCAGCCGCTGCCCACCGCCACGCCCGTGGACGTGGCTGCTAGCCAGCCGTGGAATCTCCCGGCAGGGATGACCGCAGCAAAGTAGGCTGTGGTCGCCGCATCGGCGGCGGCCAGTTGCGTCGGGTCGTCGAAGCCCATTGCCTCGAACATCACTTGGCGCAGTCGCACCAGGTCGGGGACATCGGCGACAGTGGCCTGACGGATCGTGATCTCTTCGCTCACTATCCCCGCACCGCCATTTATCACCGGTAGTTTGTCATTTGTCATTAGGCTCAGTCCTATTCTACCGCCGTTTGCCCGAACCGTCAAAGAGGGTCAGTGGGCATTTACCACTACAACCACCTCACCACCTGATCCGCCAGCCTATCCCGGTTCTCCGCCGTCACTTCCCAGGGGGTCACGCTGATTGTTGTCTTAAGAGCGTCCACCCAGAGGTTGGGCTTCGCCATTACCGTCGCCACCACTGTGTACGGCCCGCTCACTGCCTGCAGCATGGTCTCCTTGAACGGTCCGCAAAAGAGTTCCATCTTGCCGATTTCATCCACCACCACGATCTGCCCCTCTTGCATCGCCCGCCGGATGGCTGTCACACCTACCCGCTCGATGGTCTTCACGTCTACCCCGTAGCGGCTTACCCGGGGCCGCCCCCGTCCGCGCAGGTTCACGTGGGCCATCACTGCTTCCTGCCCATCCAGCGTCACCAGGCGGAAGCCCTTGCGCCCGCCGGGGCCGCGAATCTCTTCGGTATAGAAGCCGCCGGCCCGCTCGCCCAGCAGTTCCGCCACCGCCTTGATCATCGTCGTTTTACCAATGCCCGGTCTGCCAGTTAGTAAGAGGGTGCGTCCCATATTCTCCTCCTGCCTCATTGTAACACAAGCCATACCGTTGCCCAAACTCGCAAGCGGGTGTAGAATGGCTTCCTGATCGTCGAGCATCCAGCATCCAGTATCTAGCAACGAGCAACGAGTATGAACCGCGACACCCGCCTGGTGGCACTGGCGCTCCTGCTTTGGGGCCTCGGTGAGGGACTGTTCCTCCATATCCAGCCGCTCTACATCGAACAACTGGGCGCTAACCCTGTTCAGATCGGTGGGCTGCTCTCGGCCATGTCGGTCGTGAGCGCGGTCAGTTTCTTGCCGGCCGGCGCGCTGGCTGACCGGCTGCCGCGCAAGTGGGTGATGTGGGGGGGATGGGTGCTGGGGCTGGCGGGGGTGCTCCTGACCGGGTTGGCCCGCACCTGGCAGTGGCTCATCCCTGGCCTGCTGCTCTACTCCTTCTCCGCCTATTGCATCCCGGTGGTCAACGCCTACCTGGCCCACGCAGTGGGCGGGCGCAACCTGGAACGGACTTTCACGACCGTCTTCGCAGCCCACGCCGCCGGCGGGATCATCTCACCTGCGGTGGGTGGCTGGCTGGCCAAGGCGACGACGATGCGCACGGTCTACTTCGCGGCTGCTGCTCTCTTTGCCCTCTCGGCGCTCGCCTTACTGTTCGTGTCCCCACAGCCTGTGCCCGCGCGGGCGGAGCAGGACCGGCGCTACCGTTCGCTACTGAACCGGCGCTTCCTGCGCTTCGCGGCGTTGGTGTGGTTGATGTTCGTGGCGATGTACCTGGGGTTCCCGCTGGCTCCCAACTTCCTGACCGACGTGCGAGGTTGGGATGTGGGCTGGGTCGGAGCGCTGGGTTCGTTCCAGGGGTTGGGGGCGATGATGTTGACTCTGCTGCTGGGGCGTCTGGGCGACGGTGGGCACGGTCGGGAGACCAGCCCCAGCAGGGGAGCGCGGGGGCTGGTAGTTGGGCAAGCATTGGTGTGGGGTTCGGCGCTGCTCCTGCTGCTGACCGGCGCCTTTCCCGCGTTGGCGTTCGCCTACCTGCTGCGCGGTGCTTACCAGGGCTGCCGGTCGCTGGCACAGGCTCGGGCACCTACGCTGGGAGGTGAGGCCGAGCGCGGGCTATTGCTGGGGGCCATCGAGACGACTATTGCCATTGCTCAAGTCGTCGCCCCCTACGTGGCGGGGTGGCTATATGCTGGCGACCCGGCGTATCCCTTCGTGGCCTCGTTGGTGCTGATCCCGGTTGCATTGCTGTTGGCCGTGATCGGGCTGCCGCGCTCCTGACCACACATCGGCAGGCTGTACTGCCTCTGCTGGCACAGATTATCACTCTCGGATACAATAGGGCTGAGGGCAAGAGGATGATAACGTACGCGGGACTTTTTCTCCTTTCAGCGGCCACGCTTACCTTTGAGGTCAATCTCATACGCATCTTCTCTGTCGCGCAGTTCTACCACTTCGCCTTTGTGATCGTCAGCCTGGCGTTGCTTGGTTTTGGCGCCAGTGGCACATTCCTCACCCTCTTTCCTCGCCTGAAGGAGCGCGATCACGTCCGCACATTGACCTGGCTGAGTTGGGGATTTGCCTTCACGGCTGTCGGCTCCTATGCGCTTACCCTCTACGTCCCTTTCGACTCTTTCCGCATCGCGCACGATTGGCGACAAGGGGTTGTGTTGGCGCTGCACTACGTCGCGCTGGCGACCCCTTTCTTTTGCAGCGGCACCGCCGTTGGCCTGTTGCTGGTCGCACATCCCGAAAGGGCCAACCGCACCTACGCGGCCAACCTGGCCGGCTCTGCCGTAGGCTGTCTTCTCGCCGTCGTCGCCCCGTCGCTGGTGGGAGGCGAGGGCACCGTCCTTCTCTCCGCCGCCCTGGGAATCCTGGCCTCCATCGTCTTACAGTACCCGGTATCCAGCACTACGCATCATGCATCACGTTTCACGTCTCACGTTTCACGTCTCGCGTTTCACGTTTCACGCGTCGTGCAAGCGGCCCTCGTTCTCATCCTCGTCCTTGCTGCGCTGTGTCCACCATCTTTCCTCGAAATCCGACTTTCGCCATACAAGAGCCTCAGTTATGCCCTTCTCTACCCCGATGCGGAGTTGATCTTTCGGCGCTGGAACGGTTTTTCGAGGGTGGACGTCGTGAGTTCCAGGAGCGTCCGCAGCCTGCCTGGACGCGGGTTCCGCTGCCCGGTTCAGCCGCCACCTCAACTGGG
>CAYLPU010000036.1:0-44359 GCA_964385635.1 uncultured Anaerolineales bacterium | reverse complement strand
ACTCGGCCCGTTGGAGCTTTCGGGAAGGTAAATCTGAGTACCCCTGAGTAGTAACTAAACATAAATGAAAAGGGAGGCAGCAACATGAAATACGACCACAGAATTTCCCACCGGGTGAGGCAAATCAAAAAGTCGGCTATCCACGAAATGACAAGGTTATCCAAAGAGATCGAGGACGTGGCCTTCTTATCCTGGGCCAAACCAACGTCCGACACCCCGGAACACATCAAGGAAGCGGCCATTGCCGCCATCCGAGGCGGGTTTGCTGGCGGCTACTCGCAATCCTCAGGGCTGCTGGAACTGCGGGAGGAAATCGCCAAAAAACTGGTCCGGGACAACCACATCCCGGCCAATCCCGCCCAGATCATGGTGACGGTCGGCGCGATTGAGGGGCTGGCTGCCACCGTCATGGCCCTGATCGACCCGGGTGACGAGGTGATTTTGCCATCGCCAACCTATTCCACCCACATTCGCCAGGTGCTAATCGCCTCAGGAAAGCCCGTGCTCGTCCCCACAATCGAGAGTGAAGGATTTGTCCTGGACATCGAGGGCATCAAAGAAGCCATCACGCCCCGGACTAAAGCAGTGCTGTACTGCTCGCCCTCCAATCCGACCGGCACGGTCTTTTCCGAAAAGCAACTGCGCCAATTGGCGGAAATCGCCCTGGAACACGATCTGATGGTGATCACGGATGAGGCCTATGAATATTTCGTCTATGATGGCCACAAGCATTTCAGCATCGCTTCTATCCCAGAGATGATGGACCACACCGTCAGTTGTTTTACCTTTACCAAGACCTACGCCATGACCGGCTGGCGGATCGGCTATCTGCACGCCGACGAAGCACTGATTCCGCAGATCACCAAAGCGCACATTCCCTTTGCTATCTGTGCGCCGGTGGTCTCGCAGCACGCCGCCCTGGCGGCCTTGCAAGGTCCGCAGGATTGTGTCGAGATGTTCAAGGCGCACTACCTGGCTACGCGCGATTTGATGTGCCGGCGACTGGATCGGCTCAGTTCAATCTTTGCCTACCACAAACCGGGAGGCTCCTATCTGATGTTCCCCAGGATCCTGTCGGAAAAAGGCCGGACGGACTCGACTACCTTTTGCCAGCAACTCCTAAGGGAAGCCAGGGTCTCGACGACACCGGGCATAGCGTTCGGCCCAACCGGAGAAGGACACCTCCGGCTGTCGTTCTGCGTGCCCGAGGAGATGATCAACAAGGCGTTCGATCGTATGGAAACTTATTTTGGATAGAGGAGGCTACCACCATGAAACTAATAGACCTGACCATTCCATTGGGCATCGCCACGCCGCCGTGGCCCACCTACGAACCGCTGCAGATTAAGTACTTCAAGCGGCTGGCCCCCAACGGGGCGAATGGCCAACTGCTCACCCACTCCAACCACCTGGGCACCCACCTCGATGGTGAGATCCACTTCTACACCCCGGGCAAGGACATCGCCGACCTGGACCTGAACGAGTTCCTGGTGGGGCCGGGGGCGGTGGTGGACCTCTCCGATGCGACGGGCGACTACCAGATCTACACTTCGAAGATGGTCGAGGAGCGGGTGGAGGTCCGGGAGGGGGACATTCTGATCATCCATACCGGCTACCACCACTTCGGCTGGGACCAGCCCACCGCCGACGAGATCCGCTACATGGTCCAGCACCCCGGCCCCGATCGGGAGTTCGCTGAGTGGGCCAGGGAGAAGAAGATCCACTGGATCGGCGTGGACTGCGGCAGCGCCGACCACCCGATGAACACTATCATCCGCGATTGGATGCCACGCCAGGCGGCCGAGGCCGACAAGATATTCCGGGAGATGTACGGTCAGCCGCTGGCGGAGCGGTTCACCCCCGACAAGTACCAGTTGATGCACATCGAGATGTTCCCCCACGGCATCATCCACGCCGAGTGCCTGGGAGGGGAGATAGATCTGCTGGCCAACCGGCGGACGACGATAGGCTTCTTCCCCTGGCGCTTTGTGGACGGGGAATCCTGCATCGGTCGCTGCGTGGCCTTCGTGGACGACGACGAGTACGAGAAACTGATGGCCCGCAAGGCGGAACTCCCGCAGACCCGCTTCGGCGACTGCTACGACCCGGAGCACGTGGAACGGATCAACGAACTGACCAGGTGATTCTGAGGCATGATGCGTGACAATTACGTTTCACGTTTTCACGCAGTTACTTGTCGCTACAACGGGCGGGGGAACCATGCTACAAATGAAGTTCAACGACTTCAACAGCAAGCGCCAAGCCTGGAAGGACTGATCCGAGTAGCCGCATGAACAATCCACATATACGAGGAGAATATCCGATGCAACCACTGGAAGGCATGCAGGTGGTGGATCTCACGCGGGCTCTGGCCGGCCCCTATTGCACCATGATGTTAGGCGACCTGGGGGCGGAGGTGATCAAGGTGGAGCGGCCCGGCCGGGGCGACGACAGCCGTGGATGGGGGCCACCCTTCGTGGGAGATCCCTACGGCCCCTATCCGGGCGAGTCGGCCTACTTCATCGCCGCCAACCGCAACAAGCGCAGTCTCACTGCGAACCTCAAGAACCCAGGGGGGCAGGAGATCGTGTGCCGGTTGGCCTCCGTCTCCGATGTGCTGGTGGAGAACTTCCGCACCGGCGTTCTGGACAGGATGGGATTGGGGTACGACGATCTGCACGACGTGAACCCGAGCCTGGTTTACTGCTCAATAAGCGGCTATGGTCGCACCGGTCCCTACGCCGAGCGGCCCGGCTATGACTTCATCATCCAGGCCGAAGGCGGGCTGATGGGCATCATCGGGCCGGAGGAGGGGCCGCCATACCGGGTGGGGGTGCCCATCGTGGACATCACATCCGGCATGTTCGCGGCAACGGCGATCCTGGCGGCGCTGCGCGCCCGCGACCGTACGGGCGAGGGGCAACTGGTGGACATTTCATTGCTGGACACGCAGGTGGCCCTCCTGGCAAACGTGGCCTCCAATTACCTGGTTGGAGGGATGGAACACCGGCGCTACGGCAACGCCCATCCCAACATCACTCCCTACGAACCTTTCCGCGCCCGCGACCGCTGGTTCGCCATGGCGGTGGCCAATGAGCAACAGTGGGCCGTGCTGTGCAACGTCATCGGCCGGCCCGACCTGAAGGACGACCCTCGCTTCGCCACCAACGTGACGCGTGTTTCTAACCGGGCGGAGTTGACGGCGGCGCTCGACGAGATCTTCGCTGCCCGCGACGCCGATGAGTGGCTGGAAGACCTGCGGGAGGCCGGGCTTCCCTGTGGGCCGATCAACACCATACCGGACGTCTTTGACCATCCCCAGGCGCAGGCACGGGGCCTGGCGCTGGAGACAGAGCACCCCACTGCTGGCCCGGTGCGATTCACTGGCTTCCCATACAAATTGTCGCAGACACCAGCGGAGATACGCCGACCGCCGCCGCTGCTGGGTCAGCACACGGAGGAGGTGTTGACGGGACTGCTGGGCTATTCTGTGGATGAGGTGGCGGCGTTGCGAGAGCGGGGGGCGATCTAGCGTTTCGCTGGATGGGAGTTACCATGGCAGTAACTAAGGTAGAAGTTCGATCTGGGGCTTACTACGACTCCGTGGTGCTGATGCAGTTGCAGCGCTCTCTGGCTGGCCTGCCCGGCGTCCTCGACGCTGGTGTGGTGATGGGGACCGACGCTAACAAGGACATCCTGGCCCAGAGTGACTTACTGATGCCGGAAGCCCAGGCCGCCGTGGCCGATGACCTGGTCATCGTGGTCCGGGCCGAAGACGAAGCCGCAGCCCAGGCGACGCTGGGCCAGGTGGATGACCTCCTCACCCGACGCCGGGGGACCGTCGAGCAGGAATATCGCCCCAGGAGCCTCGGATCAGCAGTTCAGATGATGCCCGATGCTCAATGGGTGCTCATCTCAGTTCCAGGTCGCTACGCCGCCGGCGTGGCCCGCCAGTCGCTGCGTCTGGGCAAGAACGTATTTCTCTACAGCGACAACGTCTCCCTGGACGACGAGACCGCCCTCAAACAGACGGCGGCCGAGAAGGGGTTGCTGGTCATGGGGCCAGACTGCGGCACCGCTATCGTCAACGGGGTGGGGCTGGGCTTTGCCAACCGGGTGCGCCGGGGGCCGGTTGGGCTGGTCGGGGCATCGGGAACGGGGTTGCAGCAAGTGTGTGCCCGCATCCACCAGTTGGGGGGCGGCATCACGCACGCCCTCGGCACCGGTGGGCGCGATCTCTCCCAGGCAGTGGGTGCGGTGACGGCCCGCCAGGGGCTCGACCTCCTCAGCCGTGATCCCGAGACAGAGGTCATTGTGCTCATCTCCAAGCCGCCATCCCCCCAGGTTGCCGACGAGTTACTGAGAGTCGCGCGGTCGGCAGGCAAACCCGTCGTGGTGGACTTCATCGGCTATTCCCCGCCCCCGGGACGGGGACTCGGAGCCTTTTCGGCCCGGCAGGTAGACAACCTCCACTTTGCCACCACCCTCGACGAAACGGCCGAGTTGGCCGTGCAGTTGGCCGCGCGAACGACGGAGGACGAAGGAGAAAGGACAAATAACCTCAATGAATTCGCTGACCTGGATCGTTTCGCGCCGGGCCAGCGCTACCTGCGGGGTCTCTTCTCCGGCGGCACTCTGGCCTACGAAGCTCTGCTGATCCTACAGGGCTACCTGCTCGCCGTCTACTCGAACGCCCCACTGGGCAAAGAATATCGCCTGGCCAACTCGCTCGTCAGCCAGGCCCACACCATCATTGACCTGGGCGAGGACGAGTTCACGGTGGGCCGCTTGCACCCCATGATGGACAACGACCTGCGCATCCGGCGGCTGCAACAGGAGGCCGACGGCCCAGAGGTGGCCGTCATCCTGCTCGACGTGGTACTGGGCTACGGCGCGCACCCCGACCCGGCTAGCGAATTGGCCCCGGCCATCGCCAGAGCACGCGCGAGGGCGGAAGAAGCCGGGCGACACCTGGAGGTGGTCGCCGTAGTGGTCGGCACCGACGAGGACCCCCAGGGCTTCGAGACCCAGGTGCAGCAACTCGAAGCGGCAGGAGCGCGGGTGGAAACCAGCAACGAAGCAGCAGCACGCTGCGTGGGACAGTTGGTTCAGGCCCTCGTTCAGCCTTCTGACCTGCCACCGGCGGGGACCTGGAAGAAAGACGCCCCCGAGACGGGGGCAGAGAGCATTGGGATGAGGGCCGGGAGCATGAGAAGTGTTGATCTGGCAGTGCTGCATGAGCCCATGGCCGCTATCAACGTTGGGCTGGAAACGTTCGCCGAAAGCCTGATGGCTCAGGACGCGCCGGTGGTACAGGTGGACTGGCAGCCTCCTGCCGGCGGCAACGAGAGATTGATGGCGATCCTGGAGCGGATGAGAGGATAGGGACGAGAGATGAGCATCCCAGGCGTGATAGGCGCAATGCTTTGCCTAGCACGCGCCAAATGAGTGATCTGCGCAGAGGGCTGATGCCAAATTCGCCTACGGCGAACTTCGCAGATCTTGGGCCGTTATGCGGCCCGTCGGAAGTAGCGAGCGGGCATATTTCAAGCCAACTGTGTATTGAGGCAAGGCTACGGTGCGGAGGTGGAAGTTGCGCCAGGCCTCTAACGAGCGAAAGGCCACCGGCGAACAGGCCATCCAACAGCAGACAGATGGGCAAGCGTGGGAAACGCTGCTTCAGGCGCTTTGCCAGGCGGTAGAAGGCTTTGAGTTCGCAGTCCTGTTTGGTGGGGTTCTGGCCTGGGTTCTCGACGAACTCGGTCACGATGGAGAAAGCGAAGCCGTTTGGAGTGACCAGCTTGGCTTCCAGCACGGGGTGATAATAGGTGGTCTGACCGTCGTGAGTGCGAGTCAGGCAATGGGGACAATGCCGCTCAGAGAAGACGAGCCTGCCAGTGCCATCGATGGAGATCGTGAAGTAACGACCGAACCCTGAGCGAGTTCTTCGCTCGGGACGAGTGGCCGCTGGACGAAGCGCAGGCCTACCCCGGCCTGACTATAGTTCTGAACGGCCAACCGCCGCCCGGCTTCATTCTGCGCCTTATCCTAACCGCCCGTGCCTTCCGGTTCCTCGTCCGCACTGACTACGTGTGAGGGAAACGCTCAGTTGCATTCCGGCGAGTGCGCGTAGGGCGAGCGTTGGGCTGGCGGACAGCCCTCGTCCTATCCTCGCCCCCCACTCGGCGCACAGACAGTGCCTCCTCGTCCAGCAACAAGCCTGGCTCTGTGGTATCATACGAATGCCGGTGTGAACCGGCCCCCAGGTGCAATCCAGCGCCAGGCCCGGACGCAGGGCGACTGTGTGGGTGGCCTGGGGAGCAAGCCAAGGGGAGCAATAGCGCTGTCGCCCTGAAACCCTCCGTCCGGGCCTATGATCACCGAATTCACCGATTCGCCGCTCCTGAGGAGGTAATGGGTATGAAACGCTGCTTCATTCGCACGACAGGGTTGATCATCACGCTGGTGCTGCTGCTGCTGGTTGTAGTCGTGGGGTCTGCTCAGGCCAGCGAGGTGGGATACGGACAGAGCGAGGTGGCTCCTCTCTCGACCGACGAGGCGGAGGGGGCGGAGGGGGCGGAGGATGCGGCGCTGGTCTGTCTGGCGCTCGTTGGCGGCGCGGCGCTGCTGGCCGGGGGCGTGTGGGTGAGAAGGCTACGGCGTATGCTGCCGTGACAGCAGTTCCCCCAGGAGGTCGGCGCCGCCACGCATTGCGTGGCGGCGTTATTTTTCCAGGCAGCCGCCATGACCCTTGGCTCATCCCCAAGTAGGACAAGATGCCATCTTGTCTCACGGCTGTTTTCGGAGCAGTGTCCAAGAATCAAGCCATGTGACCAAAAAATGGGGCCTCTTTTGCTATAAAATGGGGCTTTGTCCCAAAGACAGAACGCGCTAATTCTGGTATACTTAAATGTACTGCGCACCGTTGTCCGGTCCGCGGGACACGCAAGCCCGATGGAGGGGGAGAACACAAGAAATGGAGATGACAAAGATGAGCCACATACTCTTCGTAGATGACGACCCCGACACGCTGCAACTGATCAAGTTGATGCTCGGTCGGCGAGGCTACCGGGTCACCACTGCGTCAGGCGGGGCCAGGGCATTGAAGGCCATGCAGGACGACTTGCCTGACCTTGTGTTGCTCGATCTGATGATGCCGGTGATGGACGGATATGAGGTATGTCGCCAGATACGTGCCAACCCTCGTACCGCGCACGTCCCGGTGGTTGTGCTAAGCGCCAGGGCCCACGCAGAGAGTCGGGTCGAGGCTTTTCGCTGTGGGGCGGACGACTACCTGACCAAGCCGGTTCGCTCAAGCGAATTGATCGCGCACATCGAAGCCGTACTGGAACGAGCGGCCCTTGCATCTCCAACGGCTGAACCAGGAACCGCTATCGGCATATTGGGCAGCCAGGGTGGAGCGGGGACGACGATGGTAGCCGTCAACGTCGCTGCTGCCCTGGTCGCAGAGCAGAAAGTCGCCCTGGCTGACTTTGTCCCCCAAGGGGCCCTCAGCGCCTACCTGGGGCTGGAGACGACAGGCGGTGTTGGGTCGCTGCTGTCCCAACCTATCGGGAGCATCGACCAGACCACGGTCTTGGCCGAGATGGTGTCCCATCCCAGCGGACTGCGTGTGCTGGGCGGGTCGCTGGATGCGACGCTCGGCCTCGACGCCCATCGAGCAAGAGCCATCCTGTCGGTATTGCTCGACATAGTTGACGTACCAGTCGTTGACCTGGGGCTGGGTCTTGACCCGGTCGCCCGCGCTGTGCTCCCGCATTGCGGCGCTGTCGCCTTCGTGGTCGGCGGCGACCGCGTGGCGTTGACTCAGGCCCAGCGCATGTTGGCCGCTTTGCTCAAAGTGGGCATTGCTGAAGAGAAGATATTGCCGGTATGCGTCAATTATTGGGGCGCGGTCGGGGAACTGAGTGAGACCGCAGTGGTGGCTGAGTTGGAACGTCCGTTGTACGGTATCGTTGACTACGGTTCTGAAGAAGTCTACCAGGCGATCCAGCAAGGAGAGCCATTGGTGCTCAGCGGTCCCGAAAGCCCCACCAGCCAGGCACTAAAAACACTGGCGCGGGAGTTGGTTCGCTCCGCGCAGACATCGACACACGAGGAGACTCGATGATGGCAACAGTCAAACCAACCACAGATCAAGCACCGGTTATGCTCAGCGAAGAGCAGTACGCCAGACTCAGGCAATGGGCCAGCGGCCAACTTCAAAGCATGTCAACGCTGCCTCACGTTGGAACAACCCCCCAGTCCATCCAATGGGTCAAGGAAGAGTTGGGAGCCCTGCTCCAGCAAGCGGGTGTGGTCCTGAACAGTGCGGACCGCGAACGGCTGGAGGAAGAGATAACAGATGACGTGGTCGGCTACGGCCCCATCGGCCCGCTTCTCCGCGACCCGAGCATCAGTGAAGTGATGGTGAACGGTCCCCATCTGGTCTACGTCGAGCGTGATGGCAAACTCATCGAGACGGACGCGCACTTCGAGGACGACGATCACGTCAGTCAGATCATCGAACGTATCATCCAGCCGCTGGGACGCAGAGTGGACCGCAGCCATCCGATGGTGGACGCACGACTGCCCGACGGATCGCGTGTGAACGCGATTGTAAGCCCCTGCTCGTTGGATGGATCGACGATCACCATCCGCAAGTTCCCAAGCAAACGTTTGACTGTGGAGGATCTCATACGCCTGGGCACACTCTCGGAGCAGGGAGCCGAATTCCTCCGTGGTTGCGTCCGGGCACGTCTGAACATCGTGGTGTCGGGAGGAACGGGGTCTGGCAAGACCACGCTGCTTAATGTGCTCTCGTCCTTCATTCCGTCCGACGAACGCATCGTGACGATTGAGGACTCGGCGGAACTCCGGTTGCACCAAAGGCACGTCGTCCGGCTGGAGACAGCACCGGCGGAGTTAGATGGCACCGGCCAGGTCACCATCCGCGACCTGGTCATCAACGCGCTCCGCATGCGGCCCGACCGCATCGTCGTGGGCGAGGTACGCGGAGGAGAGGCGCTCGACATGTTACAGGCAATGAACACCGGTCACGATGGCAGCCTGACGACCGTGCACGCGAATAGCCCACGAGACATGATCAGCCGGCTGGAGACGATGGTGCTGATGGCCGGCCTCGATCTGCCATTGAGGGTAGTGCGTGCCCAGATCGCCTCGGCCGTCGACCTGATCGTTCAGCAGGAACGGATGCTCGATGGCTCGCGCAAGATCACGCGCATCACCGAGGTGCAAGGGATGGAGGGAGAGGTCGTGGTGCAGCAAGATATATTCATCTTCCAGGCCAAGGCCTTGAGCGAGGAAGGTGACAAGGTAGAGGGTGAGATAAAACCGACGGGCATCCGGCCCGATTTCATACCGCGCCTGGAAGCAGCCGGAATAAAGTTGCCACTGGAGACATTCCTGGGCCCAGGCGGGTTGGCAGGCCGATTGAGGAGATAGACCAATAATTGATCTACTCCGAAATCCCCCAACCACTGCTCCTTGCTGTCTGGCAGGGTTCATGATACAATATTGTCCGAAGAAGGGAGATGGACTTATGCCTGTGACGATTTTCCCTACAGTGATTCCCAAGTCCACCCACAGACTGCTCAGCGAACTGACCGGAGAGCCCCACCCGGAAGTGGCTCTCTCTTTGGCATTGAAAGACCTGGTGCACCTGAGGCTAGAGGCGGCCAAAGCCAGGCTTGCTGCTTTCGAGGAAAAGTATGGCATGGACTTCTCCCACTTCAAGGAAGCCTGGGAAAAAGAAGAAATCGCCGCTCCTTATTCTTACGCTGTAGAGAAGGACTACTGGGAATGGGAAGCGGTGGTTACTGACAAGGCTAAACTGGAAAAAGTGCAGGACTCATTAATTTAACCACCTCCGAGTTCGCCGCAACGGTCTTCGATACCTGCGCCTTATCTCCCGCCGTTGTTTCCACCTTTGTCACCGGCTCTGGGATCACCTGGATTCAGATCCGAGCCTCTCTAACAGACACGTCTTTTGTCGAGGTGTTCTTCAACGAGGCAACCGGCAAGACAGCCTATGCTTGGATTAAGGGCGGTCAACGCATCCTCGGTGCAGACAACACCCGAAACTGGCACTGGCATCCCTTCACGTCTCCCGACACCCATGTGCCCGTAGGGCAACCTATCTCCTTCGCTGAGTTCCTGCGGGAGGTGGAGAGGCACTTGCGAGGGAGATGATCGCGGATGCCTGAGAGTTGACATCTCCTGCGTTTCCCGCTATACTGAGTGACAATCAGCAGTGTGGGCGGAGCCCTCGCTGGAGCAACGGTAACCATGAGCGGAGAAAGCGAAGAACAAGTACAAGAACCTCGTGCTCCTTACGCAGCCACCGACGAGACAGTGGTTGAGGAGCGCACAATTGAGCACCTGCAGGTGCAACTTCCTCCTTACTTCGACCGCTTTCTCGAGGAGCGGGATCGGCGTATTGCAGGTGAGTTAGACCGGTTGGAGGCGGCGGTCAAGCACAACGGTGCAGAGATTGCCCGTGTGCTGAGGGAGATGGATCGCCGCTTCGCCGAGGCACAGGATGAACAGGACCGCCGCTTCGCCGAGGCACAGGATGGACAGGATCGCCGCTTCGCCGAGGCGAAGGGAGGACGGGAGGTGTTGCGGACGGAGGTACAGGCGCTGGGAGCCGAGATGCATTCCCAGTTCCGCTGGACCATCGCCCTGCTGTTCCCCCTCGTGGTGGGGGTGATCGCCATGGTCATCCGCGTCTTCTTCGTGGGGACGTTTTGAGCCACACTACTCCCTACTCCTTACTTCCTACCTCGTTACTACTCACCCTGTCATTGCGAGGAACGAAGTGACGAAGCAATCCCCAACTTGCTGGCGGGAGATTGCTTCGCTACGCTCGCAATGACATCATTACAAAGCTATTGACTGGGTGAGCTTGCCACTTTCCAGACATGCCTGAGTAGTAACCCTACCTCTTGATAATACTTCTGTGAGACGTGCGAGCGGACCGGTGGGTGGGCTGTTGCGCCTTTCCGCCGGGGCGCTCTGGCATCTGTTTTGAATCACGAAGGGCACGAAGGGGCGCGAAGATCACGAAAGCATTTCGCGTTTTTCGTGCCCTTTCGCGTCCTTCGTGGTTCAAGGCACCCGGTCACCTTGATGCCGCCCAGCACGTCAGGCGCAGGGTGAACCGCTTATGAGACCGGATTGGTACGAACTGCCCATTGACTTCTGATGGGGTTTTGTGGTACAGTAGATGTGTGTCCGAACACGCTGCTGGCTGACGTCGCATTCGATGGTTTGGGGAAAATGGGGGGAGCAGAGCGATGAAACGACGATTGACGGCACCAGTTGTCCTGGTGATTCTCAACATGATTCTGGCGTCGCTCGTGCCTGGAGGGACGTGGGCGCTGGATGCCCGATCCCAGCGGACATCTGCAGTTGCATCTCCACCCACAGTGACGTCTGTCTCGCCAGATCGGGCATACAACTACCAGGAAACAGATGTCACTATCACCGGTACAGGTTTCTTCACTATCACCGGCACTGGCTTGATCGTCCCAAGCGTTTACCTGGGCAACGTGCCGCTCAGCGACGTCACGTTCATAAGCAGCACGACGCTCACCGCAACGGTGCCAACGGATTTGCCGGGTGGTACCTACACGGTCACGGTCACAACTCCTGATAGCCAAAGCGCTTCTCTAGCGAACGCGTTTACAGTGCTGCTCAGCGGAGATGGTTCACTCAGTGTTTGGCAGACGACCAGCTCGATGACCATGCCACGATGGAGTTTTGCTGCGGTGTCCGTTGGCAGTTACATCTACGCTCTTGGCGGGTGGCCGGGCAGCGTGGAGCGGGCGGCGATCAACGCTGACGGCTTCCTTGGTCCTTGGCAGGCCACCACCTCGATGACAGGGGAATGGGGTAGCTTCGCAGCGGTGGCGGCGTCTGGATACATATACGCCCTCGGAGGCACTGGGGGGGACAGCAAGAACGTGACGCGAGCGGCGATCAACGCTGACGGCTCCCTCGGTCCCTGGCAGGCTGCCACCTCAATGACCACAGAGCGCCGTTTTCCGGCGGCAGTAGCAGCGGGTGGCTACCTTTACGCTATCGGCGGCTTTCAAAACGACTGCTCCTGCCTAGACAGTGTAGAGCGGGCGGAGATTAACCCCGACGGTTCCCTTGGTCCCTGGCAGGCCGTCACCCCGATGACTGAGGCACGATTTGCGCATGCGGCAGTGGTGGTAGGTAACCGTATTTACGTTATGGGTGGTGATGGTATGAGCAGCGTGGAGCGGGCGACTGTTAATCCCGACGGTTCGCTTGGCCCCTGGGAAGCTGCGACTTCCATGACTACGTCACGATTCAATCTTGCGGCTGTGACAGCGCGCGGCTATGTCTATGCCTTGGGAGGCCGTGAGAGTGGGTCCTTTGTAGCGCGCCTTCATGACAGCGTGGAGCGGGCCAAGGTCAACGCCGATGGCTCCCTGAGTTCCTGGCAAGCCGTGACATCCATGACTATGCCACGATACCAGCTTGCGGCTGTGGCAGCACGCGGCTACGTTTACGCCATTGGCGGTCTGGGTGAGTTGGTTACCAAACTGAGCAGCGTGGAGCGCGCAGAGATCGTTGACGGTATGCTGCCTACAGGGCACAGGGTCTCGATCAACGATGGGGCTCTTTTTACCAACGAGGTGACGGTCACGCTTACCATCGGTCTTGAACCGGAAACGGCACAGATGCAGGTCAGCAACGACGGCGGGTTCGCCGGGGTGGAGTGGGAGCCGTATGCTTCAAGCAAGGCTTGGCAGATCACACAGTATGGGAGCTATGTCATCCCGAGGGTGGTGTACGTGCGCTACAAAGAGCACAGCGGGACCATGTCGGCCGCATGCCAGGATGATATTATCCTGGACGTCAACGCCCCGACTGGCTGCTCGGTGGACGTGACACCCGGGGTGTCGGGCAGTAGTTTGCGCACTGTGGGCGCAGAGGCCGTTACGATCCATCCGCTCTCCATCAGCGTCACCGGCGGTTACCTCTACGACGTATATCTGCCGCTGGTGCTAAGTGGCTTCTGCACCTTGCCGACCGGTCCGGCGAATATTACCCTGCACTTACAATCCGAGGACGACCTGAGCGGCGTGGCGGATATGATGATCAGCCATCTGCCAGATTGCAGATGCGGCACGTGGGAGCCATACTCGACGACCAAAGCCTGGTATGCCCCCGAGGAAGCGACTGCGATCTATGTGAAGTTCCGTGATAATGCTGGCAACGTCTCGGAGGTTGTCACAGACACGATCTCCTGGTAGCGGGACATCAAGGCCAACTGGCAGCGCTACCGGGCTGAGTACGAACGGGAGATAGAGAAATGATGACGTATAATCGGGAGACGATTGTAGAAAAGAACATCACGCTTTCCTTTGAGTTTGAACGGTATATCCTGGAGCACCCTGACGTGCTGGAGCAGATTCCGCAAGGAGCGGAGATTATCCTGCTCCCTAAGGATGATCCCGAACTGTACCGCATCAACCTGGAGGCCGCACAGAGAGCACAAGGCGAGAGGAGTACTACTCCGCCTGTGGTCTACGTGGAGATTGAAGCCCTGGCCCCTTCTCGCTCCCGGTTGATCAATCCTCGTCTTGCTTCTCGGCCTTCGCTCTTGCCCTCCATCGCATAAGCGTCATCCTTCCAAAGAAAACCACTGACCCGGTCGGGGCATACACCCTGACCGGACCGGTGGTATTCTGCTTGCGAGCCATCCGAATGGTCAAGACGGCCCGAAAAAGCGAAAGATTCAACGCAGAGGCGCAGAGATGCCAAGAAAATCAAGTGTCAGGTGAATGTTTCTCAGTCAAACATCCCGATGTCCTCAAATGCAATAGCGCAAAACCCGCCCTGTCACCCTGAGCGAAGCGAAGGGTCTCCATCACCGTGATAGGGAGATTCTTCGCTACGCTCAGAATGACGGTCAACCGTCAGGGCGACTCTTGCGGCACTGCCCTCAAATACTGAAGCACAGATTGAAAACCTCTGCGCCTTTGCGTCTCTGCGTTAAGAATCGCCCTTTTTGCAGGAAAGTCAACCAATAGAATGTTCGAAGGTCGCCTGGAATGCGGGTCTGCACTTTCTCAAGGGCATATCTGCAATTCACAATTCGTGATCTGCAATCCGGTGATTTGCAATCTGCAACCCACCTGCTATAATCCGCTCCAGTTGTGGAACCCGACGCACCCGCGCATCGTCTATACTCACACAGAGCGAATGTATGCCCGGAGATAGCCGTTCATACGAGACTCGTGACCTGCAGCCTGAGGTCGGGGGTGGCCAGCCTATCCGGCCCTCCGAACCTCCTGTCACGCTCGAGGACACCCAGCCCAGCCAGGCCGCGCAATCCCCTTCGCCCGACGACGTCGAGACCGCCGAGTTGCCAGGTCAATTGGGTGAGCCCACCATCGCCATGGACCGGGTGCCCACCGGTCTTACCCCAACTGCTGGTCTGCCTCGCACTGTGCCGCCGCCACAGCGACTTGGCTACGTCCCCCCCCCATCCCGCCCCCGCCAGGGGGGGGCAAGGGGAAGGGGAGCGGACCACAGACCGCGCCAATGGGGGAGCACCCTGATCAGGACCGGCTTCGCCATAGTAGCCGCCGTGGTGCTGATTTTCTTCCTGGCTGCCGGAGCCTCCGTCGTCGGCTACGTCACTATCGCCAACCAACTCCCCTCGCCCAGAGAACTGCAAGATCACCAGACCACCTTCGTCAGCAGCAAAATATACGACCGCGAGGGCAGACTGCTCTACGAGGTCACAGACCCCCAGGGAGGGCGGCGCACTTACGTCCCTCTCAGTGACATCTCCCCCTACCTCATCCAGGCGACCATTGCTACCGAGGATCGCGACTTCTACTCTCACCCCGGTTTCGATCCCATCGCCATCATCCGCGCCGTCTACTACGCTTTCACGGAAAGGGAAATCGTCTCTGGTGCGAGCACCATCACCCAACAGTTAGCCCGCAATGTCTTGCTCTCTCCCGAGGAGCGGGTGCAGCAGACTATCAGTCGCAAGATCAGAGAGGCCGTCCTGGCCGCTGAACTGACGCGCACCTACCCCAAGGAGACCATCTTGGAGATCTATCTCAACGAGATTTACTACGGCAACCTGGCCTACGGTATCCAGGCCGCTGCGGACACCTACTTCGGCGTAGATGCGGCCGACCTCACGCTGGCGCAGGCATCCTTCCTCGCTGGCCTGCCCCAGTTGCCGGCCACCTACGATCCCTTCGGCGGCGGCCTTGACCTGGCCCTCGCTCGCCAGGAGAACGTGCTGGCGCTGATGATCGAGGCCTGGCCTGATAAGATCGGCCATACCGATGCTGCGCTGGCGGCCGCTGAGATGCGCAATTATGAGTTCAAAGCCCCCCAACTCGACTTCGTCACCGCTCCTCACTTCGTCGTCTACGTGCGGCAGACGCTGGAGGCCATGTACGGCCCGGAGGCGCTCTACCGGAACGAGCGGGGTGAGAGCCTGCGCATCTACACCACGCTCGACCATCGCTTGCAGGCGCTGGCCGAAGAGGCCGTGCGTGAGGGCGTGGCTACGTTGGCCGACCGCAACGGGACCAACGGTGCGCTCGTCGCGCTTGATCCAGCCACTGGCCACATTCTGGCGCTGGTCGGCTCCGCTGACTTCAACGACGAACATATAGACGGCCAGGTAAACGTCGCGCTGCGCTGCCGCCAGCCTGGCTCTTCCATCAAGCCCCTCACATACGTCGCCGCCTTCGAGCGCGGCTGGACGCTGGCCACGTTGATGTGGGACCTGCGCACCGAGTTCCCCGACGGAGCCAATCCGCCCTACGTTCCGGTCAATTACGACGAGAAGTACCACGGTCCGATGCTTCTGCGCGACGCGCTCGCCAACTCGTACAATGTCCCGGCCGTGGAGGCGCTCCAATTCGTGGGAGTTGACGGCATGCTGGAGATGAGCGCGCGACTGGGCGTCGAATCGTTGACTTCTCCCGAACTCCACTGCCCTGAGTACCCCTACGACCGGCCTCCCGCCTATGGGCTGGCGCTCACGTTGGGCGGCGGTGAAGCCAAACTGTTGGAGATGACCGGCGCTTTCGCCGTCTTCGCGAGTGGCGGCGTGCGT
This sequence comes from uncultured Anaerolineales bacterium, assembly GCA_964385635.1. Lineage (GTDB taxonomy): Bacteria > Chloroflexota > Anaerolineae > B4-G1 > B4-G1 > CAYLPU01. Next base: position 28,209 of record CAYLPU010000036.1, on the reverse strand, counting down.
GTGGAACCCAGCCCTATCCTGCGCGTCGAGGATAGCCGGGGCAACGTCCTGGTGGACAATTCTGCGCCCGGTGGTGAGCAGGTCATCTCACCCCAGCACGCCTATCTCATCACCAGCATCCTCGCGGACAGCCAGGCCCGCTGCCGCGCCTTCCACTGTCCCAGTATCCTGGAACTCACCCGGCCGGCGGCCGCCAAAACCGGTACTACCGACGACTTCCGCGATGCCTGGACGATAGGTTACACCCCCGACCTGGTGACCGGTGTGTGGGTGGGCAATTCTGACAACTCGCCGATGATCAACCTGCCTGGGGCGGCCGGCGCTGGCCCAATATGGCATAACTTCATGGAGGTGGCCCACGCCGATTGGCCCGTGCGCAACTTCGCGCGTCCGCCCGGCATCGTCGAGTATGAGATCTGCGCCGACTCTGGCGCTCGCCCCACCGAGTACTGCCCACGCCGCAGGATGGAAATCTTCGCCGAGGATCAGCCGCCGCTGGACGAGGAGCACGATTGGTACCGTAAGGTGAAGATTGATGGTTTCACCGGTCTGTTGGCGAACGAGTTCTGCCCTGCTCAGGTCGTCGAGAAGTTGATGGTCGTCATCACTGACGTGCAGGGGCGGGAGTGGGCCCAGGCTCACCCGGAGTACTTCGAGGGGTTGCCGCTGGTGCCACTCGAGTACTGCACCGAGAGCATCGATCACGCGGCGGTCTTCATCACCCACCCAGCACCCCAGAGTACCGTTCACGGCGTCGTGCCGGTCATCGGTACCGTCCAACTGCCCAACTTCGACCACTACGAGGCGCAGTATGGCATCGGGGGCAACCCCCAGGGCTGGGGCTGGATCAGCGGGCCGCACCTGGCGCAGGTGCAGGGCGGGCTGTTGACTGAGTGGAACACCACGCACCTGGCTCCTGGCCTCTACACGCTGCGTATCACCGCCTTCGACCACGAGCAGAGCCGTGTCGAGGCTCGGGTGCCGGTCTACGTCGCCGCCCCGGCCGAGACACCGACCCCGGTGCAGCCCCCCACGCTGACGCCCATGCCTACACCCACGCCTACGCCCATGCCTACGCCCACGCCGACCGAGATCCCTGTGCCGACTGTGACGCCCACGGTCGAGCCAACCTTCACGCCGACTGTTGAACCTACTCCTGCCGCTACCGGGACATCCACGCCGGAACCGTCTCCCACGCCAACTGAGACACTCTTACCTGAGCCGACCGGGACACCCGCGGAAGCCACACTCACCGAGTCCCCTGCCCCCACCCCTCTCTCGACGTCTTAGGCTCTTACACGCCTACGTCTTTTCCACCACCAGGAAGCGGCACGCTTCCGCGCCCATCGCCCGGCACTCGGTCTCGCGCACCTCGTAGTCACGCCCAGTGGCCCACTTCACTGCCTCGCTGATGGAACCGATGTAGAGGTAGCAGATGGGGCGCTCGGCTTTGCGGCAGCAGCACACCCCGCAGGTGAAGTCGGCGAAGACGAACCCCTCTGCAGTCTCATGTACCTCGATATACGTCTCCTCGTTCACATCCATCAGTGATTTAGCCGTCTGGGTGAGGATGAACTTGATACGCGCTTTCTGAGGCATTAACTTCAGCGCCGTGCCAGCCACACCCATCAGCACTGCCTGCTCCTCAACGCCGTAGCGAAACGAGGCTCGGCCAATGCGCCGCAACATGCCCTTACCAGCACGCCCGTAGAATTCCTGCACCGCCTGGTTGAGCACGGCATACTCAGAGGTTATTACGCCCTGTTCCAGGCTGTTGGGCGGCAGTTCGTCAACGTACCGCTCCAGCCCAGCCTGACGCAGCACGATCTTGAGACCGCGTTCACCCATCACCTCGCCAATTGCCAGGATCGCCTGGCGCATCAGTGCGTTGGTGAAGAGCCACTCCTCCGGTTCCCGATGTTCCCTGGGCATTACGGTTCTCCTCTCTACAACTGTGATTCCCAGGCTACCATAATATCGCCTGTATCACTTTATCACATCGCGGGCAAGAGGTCAAGTCCATTTGCCTTTTTACCGCATTTGGTGTACACTTTATATCACGATAGTTGGAGTGTGCAAACTGGTCTCAATGATGCAAGTGTAAGACGTGAAACGCAAAGCATAATTACGTTTTACGTCATTATTAGTGGCACAGGGGAGTGTACGGCAATGGCTGATCCAGGACGACAGAGGGCGTTAGAGACAGCGCTGGCGAGCCTGACCAAGCGCTTTGGCGAGGGCACCGTGATGCGTCTGGGGGAGGCGACCCACCTGCAGGTCGAGGTCATCCCCACTGGCTCGTTGGCACTCGACCGTGCCCTCGGCGTGGGCGGTATTCCCCACGGTCGTGTCACCGAAATCTACGGGCCGGACGGTTCCGGCAAGACCACTCTGGCTCAGCACATCGTCGCTGAAGCCCAGAAGCGGGATGGCGTCGCCGCCTACATTGATATGGAGCACGCCATTGACCCGGGCTACATGCGAATGTGCGGTGTGGATGTGGACAACCTGCTCATCTCCCAGCCCGACACCGGCGAGCAGGCGTTGGAGATCGCTGAGACCTTCATCCGTTCCGGCGCGGTGGACGTCGTCGTGGTGGACTCGGTAGCCGCGCTGGTTCCCCGCGCAGAGATCGAGGGGGAGATGGGAGATTCGCACCCTGGGCTTCAGGCTCGGCTGATGAGCCAGGCATTGCGCAAGTTGAGCGGTGCCATCAAGCAATCGAACACTGCGCTGATCTTCACCAACCAGTTGCGGGAGAAGATTGGGGTGATGTTCGGCAGCCCAGTGACGACCTCTGGGGGGCGGGCGCTGAAGTTCTACGCCTCAGTGCGGTTGGACATTCGGCGCATCGCCGCCATCAAGGATAAGGGAGAGGTGATCGGGAACCGGACGCGGGTGCGGGTGACGAAGAACAAGGTAGCGCCGCCGTTTCGTGTGGCGGAGTTCGACATCATGTATGACGAGGGGATCAGCAAGGCAGGGGACTTGCTGGACATGGCGGTGGAGCTGGGGGTAATCGAGAAGCGGGGTTCGTATTACTACCGTGAAGGGGAGAGCATGGCACAAGGACGGGAGAACGCCAAGCAATTCTTGCGCGAGCACCCCGACGTCGCCGACCAGATTGAGACCGTTGTCCGAGAGAGGATGGCTCCAGAAGAAGAGGCCGTAGAGCCTGTTGCCACGTCAGTCACTGAGGAGGCAGGCGAGGCTGATTAACTGATTGAATATTCCCAGTTCTGTTTTGCGGGCTAGAATTAGCCACGGGTTGATCTCAAATGTTGGCGCTTCTCTTACGGAAGCGTAGGGTGAAGAGTCTGGTCTTTCTCTGATGCAAATAGTGATCTTGCTGTGAATCTGCCTGAAAGGCGAGACGCTTTTTCCATCTTCTGCTCCTATGGGAGCGTGGAGTGACAAGGCGACCATTCGAATGGGCTTCAGGACATGTGTTGGGAGTGGAACGAGGAGATTTTGAGCCTACCGTAACAGGGCAATTGTAACGGGCGGTCGTGCCTGGTGACTGATCGGGACGGTTATGTCCTGCCCTTGGTTAGGGGAAACGGGTCGCTGATTCTATCCTGAGATCGACGCTGACGGACGTGCGTCAACGTAAGCCGTGGCTAAAGGCCACGGCTTTGTTGCGTCATGTTGGTGCATAATGGCGAGAACGATTACGGCGCTGCGCTTTCAGAAGCGAAATAAGAATCGTGTCAATGTCTATATTGATGGCCAATTTGCCCTTGGACTGGCTGCTATTGAGGCGGCCCGTCTTCGGGTGGGTCAGATGTTGAGCGATGATGATGTTGCCCGACTGCGAATGCGGGATGAAGTTGAGCGAGCCTACGAGCGTGCGCTTAACTTTCTGTCATACCGTCCTCGCAGCGAAGCCGAAGTGCGCCGCAATTTGCGCAAGAAAAATGTGGAGGAGGAGGAGGTTGTCGAGGAGGTGACCGGGCGCCTGACGCGGGCTGGGTTGCTGAACGATCAGGAGTTTGCCCGCTATTGGGTGGAAAACCGGCTGCAATTCAACCCCCGAGGGGCACGTGCACTGCGCCATGAGTTGCGGGAAAAAGGAGTTCCTGCCTCTATCATTACTGACACGCTGATGGACTTCGACGAGGAGGTCGCCGCTCGTAAGGTGGCGGAGGTTGGTGCGCGCCGACTGGCGCATCTGGAGCCTCGCGATTTCCGCCGGAGATTGGAAGGGTACCTGGCGCGCAGGGGCTTCTCATACGTGATGATTAGGCCGCTGGTTGAGGAGATGTTGGAGGCGATACATTGCGGGGTTTTACCTGGTATCGAAAGAGAGGTAAAGGACAATGAGTGAATGGGGAACTATGATAGTAGTAGCGGTTCTGGCATTGGCCGCAGGATTCTGGCTGGGCTTTTTGATCCGGCGTTACGTCATTCAGTCCAGGATCAAGAAACAGCAGCAACGGACCGAGCAACTGTTGGAGAAGGCGGAGAAAAAAGCCAGCGAGGTTGTGTTGGCTGCCAGGGACGAAGCGCTCAAGGTCCGGAACAAGGCAGAGAAGGAACTGGAGCGACGTCGCGCAGGCCTTAGGCGGGAAGAGGAACGTCTGCAGCAGCGACGCGAGAAACTGGATCACCGTCAGGAACAGTTGGAACAGCGAGAGCAAGCGCTTAACAAGCGTCAGAGCGCTGTGGACAGGCAACGCAATCAGATTGAACGATTGCGAAAGGAGCAGATGGCGACGCTGGAACGGGTGGCTGGATTGAACCGTGAGGAGGCTAAACAGGAACTCCTGAAGATTGTCGAGAATGAGACCCGGCAGGATATGGCGCGGGTGATCCGCCAGGTGGAGGCCGAGGTCAAAGAGAAGGCTGATGCATGCGCTCGCGAAATCATCACTACTGCCATCCAACGTATAGCAAGCGAGCAGGTAGCCGAGTTGACAGTCTCTACTGTCCCGCTACCCTCTGATGATATGAAGGGACGGATTATCGGTCGCAGTGGGCGCAACATTCGTTCCTTTGAGCAGTCTGCTGGCGTGGACGTAGTAGTGGATGATACACCTGAGGCAGTCACTATATCCTGCTTTGATCCAGTGCGTCGCGAGGTCGCTCGTCGAGCGATGGAGCGGTTGGTGGTAGATGGACGCATCCACCCGGCGCGCATTGAGAAAGTCGTTGCAGAGAGCCGGAAAGAGGTTGAACGCATCATCCGCGAAGAGGGCGAGCGAGCCGCTTACGAAGCCAGTGTTCCTGGACTGCATCCCGAGGTCATTAAACTGCTGGGTCGGCTGAAATTCCGTACCAGTTACGGCCAGAACCAGCATGCTCATGCCGTCGAGACGGCTAAACTGGCAAGCATGATCGCGGAGGAACTCGGTGCCAATGCCGAGATTGCCCGCGCTGGGGGCTTGTTACATGACATCGGCAAGGCGATAGACTTCGAGACGGAAGGGACGCATGCCCGCATAGGGGCCGAAATCTGCCGGCGCCACGGTGTCACGGAAGCAGTGGTGCGCTGCGTAGAATCCCACCACCACGAGGTGGAGCAGAATTCCATTGAAGCCGTCATCGTCGAGGCTGCTGATGCTATCTCTGGTGCCCGGCCAGGGGCGCGCCGCGAGAGCCTGGAGTTCTACGTTAAGCGTATCCACGCCCTGGAGGAAATTGCTAACTCCTTCAAGGGGGTGGCAGAGGCCTACGCTATTCAGGCCGGTCGTGAGATTCGGATCATTGTCAAGCCCGATGAAATTGATGACCTGGCAACCATCCGGCTTTCCCAGGACATTGCGGGCAAACTTGAGGAGGGCATGGAGTATCCGGGGCAAATTAAGGTGACGGTGATCCGTGAGGTGCGAGCGGAGGAATATGCCAGGTAGTTTGCAAGTGCTAGTCTCAGCAGATACAGATTTGAGGAGTCAGCACCCCCAGGTGCGGTTCCGTTCGGCACGTGGGTGTGCCTCACTCCTCCAAAATTGGATCTACTGAGTCTACGGCAGATACGCACGTGGGTTGTGCTGCACGCCGTAGTAGCGTACCTCGAAGTGCAGATGCGGGCCGGTGGACCAGCCGGTACTGCCCACTGCGCCGATGACCTGCCCGTGCTCTACTGCCTGTCCTTCAAAGACGTAGACGTTGCTCAGGTGGGCATAGTAAGTGGCAAAGCCATTGGTGTGATCGATCACAATTAGATAGCCATAACCTACATCGGTCCAGCCCGCGAAACTGATGAAGCCGCCATCGGCTGCCAACACCGCACTGCCGATGGGCGCCCCAATGTCAATCGCTCGGTGGCCATACCAGTAACCTTGCGTGATCGCGCCCAGCACAGGCCACAGGAACCGCCCTGTACCTTGGACGCCCTCCGGTACAGACCCGATATACGTGGTGACTACTTTGGGCACGTAGGGCTTCTCGCCCCCTGGTATAATGAGCCGCATCCCCGCCACAATTGGGTAGTCCGGGGGCTCCAGATAATTGTACTCGCAGGCGGCGATCGCCTCGGGTTCTATCTTGTACTCCTCGGCAATAGATTCTAGAGTGTTGCCCTCAGCGACTGTGTGGTGAGCCCCATCAATGGGCAAGATTGTCACTTCCTGGCCAATCCGCAACAGGTCTGGTGCGTCCTCTACGGCTGGATTCGCCCACATGATCGTAGTAGGCTGCAGGCTAAAAAAGGCAGCAATGGCCTGGATGGTGTCACCTGCCTGAATGGTGTACGTGATGATGCCCAGACGCGGGCGCTCGGGGATGATGGTGTGCGATTGAGTCAGCCGGGCAATGGCTCCATTGAGGTTGCCGGAAGGCGCTTTGCCATTTTGCCCGTTGAACCCGGTCAGTATGTCCTCTGCTGTCTCCTCGGTTTCCCCATCATTGGCAGAGGCAGACAGGGCAGGCATGGGTAAAGTGGGAGCAGCCCGTGCTGGCCACTCGATGTTGCTCAGCCCGACGGCGATGAAAGCCACGAAAATGACCGCCACGTGTGCACTGGTGCGTGTGAGCAGCGGGCGCCAGCCATGCCAATCGCCAGTCAGCCGGTAGACCGTGGTTGCCGCCCAGGCGCAGGCACGCGGAAAGCCCTCCTCGAACCAGCAGCGGAGGGAACGTTTTCTCGTTGTAGTGGACAGTGTGCTATTACGCCGTGATAGTCGCATCGTTTCTTACGCCCGATGTGCGCGGATTTCCCGCTACGGCAGATAAGTCTGCGGGTTCTGCGGCATACCGTTATGCCGAATCTCGAAGTGGAGATGAGGGCCGGAAGACCAGCCAGTGCTGCCGCAGTAGCCGAGCAAGTCACCTTGGTAGACTGCATGCCCGCATCCCACGGCGATGGCGCTGAAGTGACCGTAGCGGGTGACGAAGCCATTGCCGTGGTTGAGTTCAACCATAATGCCGTACCCACCGTTCCACCCCGCTATGGTCACTACGCCGCTGTCTGCAGCGTATAGGGGAGCGCCCAGCCTGCAAGCATAGTCGAGCCCAATGTGTCCCGGATTACGTGGGTCGCGGAAATACCATCCCGAGACGCGGGAACTGCCGGTGGGAAGGATGAACCAGCCATTGGCCCCAGGGCCAGTAAACGTCGCGCCGCTGCAGACCCCGTAACTATACCCGGATGGTCCGGGGGAGGGATATCTGGGCGGCGGTTCCCACTCCACTTCCTCGCCCTTGCCGCCGGACACAATGAGTAGTTGCCCTTCCCGTAGTTCCTCTCCCTCTTCAAGGTCGTTCCACTCGTTGTACAAAACTGCAGGCTGCACCCCATAGCCAGCCGCAATACCTACCACCGTCTCCCCGGCGCGGACAGTGTGATATACACCGTCCACAGGGAGGACAAAAAGCTCAAGTCCTTGCTGGATGAGCCATGGGGCATCCATAAGCCCTTCACGGTTACTCCAGACAATCGTCTCTGGAGACAGCCCGAACCGAGCAGCGATGTCAAAGACGGTGTCACCTTGCTGGACGATGTAGGTCTTGACTTGTATGCGCAGCCGATCCGGGAAGGTGGTGTGAGGCACGGGCATTCGAGCGATAACGTCGGCTGTGGAGGGATGAGGCCAGGGAGTAGAGGGAGGCGCAGGTGGAGTCGGCTGCGGTGCTGTCTCTGGCTCTGTTGGAGAGTCCATCTCGCCAGACGGCACGCTGTCAGCGCTGAACGAACCACCTACAGCAACCCGCGGTGCTGGGGTTACTACGCCACTGAGAACGACGGTGACCAGGGCGAGGGCGATGATACTCAGGTGGGCAGTAGCGCGGGTCAGAAAGGGACGCTTGGTGCGCCAATCTACACAGGTACGCCAAACCGTGTTCGTGCACCAGGTCACGAGGCGCAGAATGAGGGGGCGGTGAGAAGATGGTTCGATAGTCGCTATTGGGCGCTCCCTCTCGGTGGAAATCGAGAGTGGTGATCTATTCATTGAATCTGATCCGAGGTCATGCAACAAATGTCGCTAGCCTCATAGATTATTATACCATTAAAGGGAGGGGATGACAACTCTCGACTCTCGTTGACAAGTAGCCGATAGGCGGTATAATCGGTGCAGTATTGAAATCTGATTGATGCCAGGTAGGTGACGAACGAGTGAACATATTTTGGGAAGCCTTGTTGATCTTTGTGTTGCGTTTGTTGGGCATCGCTGTCAGCACGCTCTCGACGCTGATGACTGTTCAGGGGCGCAAGTTCTACGCTATGCTGGCGAACTCTCTCAGTGCGCTAGTGTACGTTGTTGCCATTGGTAGGGTGGTGGCAAATCTGAACAATGTCTGGAATATCATCGCTTACTGCTGTGGGGTCGCCGTGGGCACGCTGCTCGGAATGGCCTGGGAGCAGCGACTGGCGCTGGGATTCGTCGAGGTGCGGTTCATTTCCACCGAGAAAGGCGATGCTATGGCGGAGGCTCTGCGCCAGGCGGGATTCGGTGTGACGGAGCTCTATGGGCGCGGGCGTGAAAGCGCTGTGAGCATTATTGAAGCCATCGTCCCTCGTAAGAACGTGGACACCATGCTGGGGATCGCCAAATCTGTGGACGAAAAGGCCATCGTGACGGTGACGGAGGCTCGTACTGTGCGGCGTGGCTACTGGAAACCCGACGTGCGCCGGTGGTAGGGGCGCGGTCACCACGTCCCTACTGGAAAAAGGCGGCTTCTTTTCCTGCCAGACCGTCGCGAACCCGGATGAACTGACGTTCATGGAGCGGGGGCAAACGGCCTGGTGGGAAGAAGCACACCTCTAACGCCTCCTCGTTGTCGGCACGAAGCGTACCACTCACCACTTTCCTCGGTCATCTCCCGCTCCACCGTCCGGTCAATGCGCTCGCCCAACTCCATTGCCCCGGCTGGCAGACACCACTCTCCGTCGTCACTGCGGCGGATGAGGAGTATCTGGCCCGCCTCGTCGCGCACCAACCCGGCGACTCCCACCATAATCAGCCACTCGTGTCCCACGTACCGTCGTAACCGGAGGATGTGCTCCCGAGAGGCTGGCCCATTGCCTGGGCTTTCTCCCACGTGCCGATGGTCCTCCAGGCGTCAGAAGCGTGGAACAGGGGGCAGGTCGTTGGACAGACGCCGGTGAAGCGGTCTGTGGCCCTCCTGCCCGCCCCCGCCGGCTACATGTTCCTGGTCTGGCCGAATCTGGACGGGCGACTCGAACTGGCTCACATCGGTGTGGATGGGGAGGTAATGGCCCTGTTTTTGTTGTTCTAGGACTCTCGAGTCTACACCACGATGTTCACCAGTCGCCCCGGAACGTAGATGATCTTGCGGATCTCCTTGCCGCCAGTGTGCCGCTGGATGTTCTCGTCGGACAGGGCGGTCTCCCGCGCTGCCTCCTCGGTGATGCCGGCTGGCACCTCCAGCCGCGCCCGTACCTTGCCGTTAACCTGCACCACCAGCGTGATCACCTTCTCGGCCGCCAGGTCGGCGTTAAACTGGGGCCAGGACTGCAAGTGGACGCTGTAGGGATGGTTGGTCCGCGTCCACAGTTCCTCGGCAATGTGCGGGCAGCAGGGTGCCAGCAGCAGGAGCAACGTCTCGATGGCTTCCTCCCACGCCTCCGTCCCGTAGACCGGTGTCTGCTTTGCCTTGATCAGCGCGTTGGTAAATTCCATCAGTCCGGCGATGATCGTGTTGAAGGTGAATGCCTCCATATCGTCCGTGACGCGGCGGATGGTCTTGTGGGTCCAGCGGTGCAGGTCGGCGATCCCCCCCTCTTTCCCCCCCATTGGGGGGGATGAAGGGGGAGGCTCCAGCACCAGGTTCCAAACCCGTGGTAGCCAGCGAACGACCCCTTCGATGCCGTGCGAGTCCCATGGCCCGCCTTGCTCCCACCGCCAGCCGAACATCAGGTAGCCTCGCACCGTGTCCGCCCCGTATCGTTCCACCAGGTCGTCGGGAGCGACGACGTTGCCCCGGCTCTTGGACATCTTCTCGCTGTCCTCGCCCAGGATGATGCCCTGATTGCGCAGGCCGGTCATCGGCTCATCGAAGTCCAATAGGCCCATATCCCGCATCGCCTTGGTGAAGAAGCGGGTGTAGATCAGGTGCATAGTGGCGTGCTCGATGCCGCCTGTGTAGACGTCCACCGGCAGCCAGTACGCCGCCTCCTCCGGGTCTATGGGGGTAGAGTCGGCGTGGGCCGGCTCGCCCTCCTTGTAATAGGGGCTCAGGTAGGCGTAGTTGTACCAGGAGGAGCAGGCGAAGGTGTCCATCGTGTCGGTCTCGCGGGTGGCCGGGCCGCCGCACCTGGGGCAGGTGGTGTGCAGGAACCCAGCGTGGTACTTCAGCGGACTCTCGCCGGTGGGCAGGAACTCGGCATCCTCTGGCAGCAGCACTGGCAGGTCCTCGTAGGGCACCGGGACAATGCCACACTTGTCGCAGTAGACCATCGGGATGGGCGCACCCCAGTACCGCTGGCGGGAGATCAGCCAGTCGCGTATGCGATAGTTGACGGCAAACTCGCCGGTGCCCTGCTTCTCCAGCCACTCGGTGACCCTGCCGACCGCCACATCGCCCGGCGTGCCGCTGAAGGGACCGGAGTTGATCATAGCGCCGTACTCGGCGTGGAACAGTACGTCACGGTAGAACTCGACGTCGTACAGCATCTCCATAACCGTGCGCTTGTCCCGCACATTCGGCTCCAGTTCCTTGCAGCGGGCCAGGATCTTCTGCCCGGACTCGACGCCGTCGAAGGGAACCACCTCGTCGGCAAAGACAAAGGCCCAGCGAGCGCCGACCACCTCGGTCCAGGAGCCGGGTTGCACGTGCGCCTGCGCCAGCGCGATGTAGTGATCCACCTGGTTCCTGTCCAGCGTGATATACAGCGAGCCATCCTGTTTTTCAAACGGGATACCGGCCTCGGTCAGTGCCTCGGTGAAGCCCTCTCTCATCGTGCTCTGCATTGTGAAGGATTTAACAATGTCGTCGGGCCGGTCAATGACCGGGATGATGGGCAGGCCGAACTTGAGAGCGAACTCGAAATCCCGCTCGTCGTGGGACGGTACGGCCATGATGGCTCCCGTACCGTAGGTCATCATCACGTAGTCGGCAATCCATAAGGGGATGCGTTTGTCGTTGACTGGGTTAATGGCGTAAGCACCGATGAAGACACCGGTCTTTTCTTTCTCGGTAGACATCCGTTCGATCTCGCTCTGGCGGGCGGCCTGGTGTCTGTATTCTTTCACTTCCTCCTGGTTCTCCGGCGTGGTCAGTTTATCCACCAGTGGGTGCTCTGGGGCCAGCACCATGAAAGTCGCGCCCCACAGGGTGTCGGGCCGGGTGGTGAAGACGACAATGGGATCCTCCTGCTCGGACAGGAAGGTGACGTCGGCTCCCTCGCTGCGTCCGATCCAGTTAGTCTGCATCGCGACCACTCGTTCAGGCCAATCAATCTTGGAGAAGTCCAGCAATTCATCGGCATAGTCCGTGATGCGCCAGAACCACTGCTCTAGTTCTCTTTTGATGACTGGCGTGCCGCAGCGCTCGCAGTGGCGATCCTCTCCCCAGACCTGTTCTCGGGCCAGGGTGGTGTTGCACTTGGGGCAGAAGTCTACCGGGGCCTTCTTACGGTAGGCCAGGCCCATGTCGTACAGTTTCAGGAAGAACCACTCGGTCCAGCGGTAGTAGCCTGGCAGGCAAGAGACAGTCTCCCGCTCCCAGTCGAACATCGTGCCCATAGTCTTTAACTGCCGTTGCATGTTCTCGACGTTGGACAACGTCCACTTATGGGGGTGGATACCGTGCTGGATGGCGGCGTTCTCGGCTGGCAGGCCGAAGGCGTCAAATCCGATGGGAAAGAGAACGTTGTAGCCCCGCATGCGCATGTAGCGCGCACGCACATCGCCGGGCACCATCGCGTACCAATGGCCGATGTGCATGTTTCCGCTGGGATAGGGGAGCATAGTCAATGCGTAGTGCTTAGGTTTGCTGCGGTCAATCTTGGAGCGGTACAATCCATCATCTGCCCATCGTCTCTGCCATTTGGGCTCAATCTCCTGAGGTACGTATTGGTCTGTCATTTTCTTCTCCTTGCCTGGCTGGACATTCTCACTCCTTCGCCTCGCTCCGCTGCCACAACAACCGGTTGTCCTTCACTATGATCATCACCTTCCCTACCCGCTCCAGCGAGGAGAGGGCGGCCAGGATGGTCGTTCGAACGAGAAAGTAAATGGTCGCTGCCGTAAGTCGGAGTCCGAAGTGATCGGCCACCTGCTGAACCAAGGCGGGCGTTTCCTGTGGTTCCTCTAGCGCCGCATAGACTTGTTCTCGAATTTCCTCCAGTCGCTCTCGATTGGTGAAACACGCCTGGGCGATCTCGTCGCCCGCTTTGTAGGCCGGACCGTGACCCGGCGCGAAGTGAGCGTAGGGCAGGCCCGGCATCCGCTCCAGTGTCGCCAGCGTCTCGTCCAGGTCCACACAGAAGGTGATCTTGTGCTTCTTGAGCATCTCAGCCGGGAAGACCGCGTCGGCGCAGAAGAGCACCTCCCTCACCGCCACCCCCACCTGGTTGGGGGCGTGCCCTGCTAATGGCACTATCTTTACCCGGAACGGTCCGATCTCCAGCGGCCCTGGCTCCACGACGTGGTCAATGCGGCAGGGTTTGGCCAGTGTGAACTTGTGGCGCAGTTCTTCGATGGGGGCCGCTCCGCTGAAGAGGTAAAGTGGCTCGATGATGGGGTTTTCCATCATCGCTCCCTCTAGTGCTGGCGCGTACAGCGGCACCCCCAGGCGGCGCTGCAGGAAGTGGGCGCCGCCGAAGTGGTCGGCGTGGGCGTGGGTGAGGAACACCGCCTCCAGGACAGTGTCCATTGCTTCGGCAACCCGCAATGCCCGCCGTGCGGTGTCCTTGTCCAGTCCTGTATCTATCAGCAGCCCCTTCCCATCCTGCACGACCAACCCCATGTTGGAGCCGCTCTGCAGGTGAAAGATGCCGGAGGCCAGTTCCACCCGTTTCATCTCATGCTTTCTTCACTAGCGTCATCCATTCAAACCGATCTTCCAACTTCCCTCTGGCGATGCCGAAGAACTGCTCTTGCAGGTGGGCCGTCACTGGCCCGCGCCGTCCCTCGCCCACAGGGATGCCGTCAACGCTGCGGACGGAGGTGACCTCGACGGCTGTCCCGGTGAAGAATATCTCGTCGGCCAGGTAGAGCATCTCACGAACGATCATCTGTTCCCGCACTTCGTATCCCAAATCGCGCGCCAACTGGATGACGAACGCTCTGGTGATGCCTGCCAGGATTGATGCTGCCAGCGGCGGTGTGTGAAGCACGCCGTCTTTCACGATGAATACGTTCTCTCCGCTGCCTTCACTGACGTAACCATCCGTGTTCAGCACGACAGCCTCTGCAAAACCCCGGTCGTGAGCCTCCATCACGACCAATTGTGAGTTGATATACTGCCCGCCTATCTTGGCCATCGCCGGGAAGGTATTCGGGGCCATGCGCTGCCAGGTGCTTACTCCGACGTCAACCCCTTCCTCGCCCAGGTATTTCCCCATCGTTATTGTGCCGATGATCACTTCGACGGGACAAGGTCGAGGATCAAGGGAGATCACGCCCACACCGCGAAAGACCAGCGGTCGGATGTAGCAGGATTGGAGTTCGTTGGCCCGAATCGTCTCCAGGATGGCCTGGGATATCTCCGCCGGTTGGTATGGAATTGGCATGCGGTAGATTTTACACGAGTCGAAAAGCCGGCGCACATGGGGCTCCAGGCCAACCACCGCCGGGCCACGAGGTGTGGCATAGGCGCGGAGTCCCTCGAAGACGCTGGAGCCGTAGTGCAGCGCGTGGGCGAAGACATGTACACGTGCCTCGTCCCAGGGCACCAACTGGCCGTTGGACCAGATCCAGGGCGTGGGTTCGATGCTCATCTTGTTTTTCTCCTCCTCATTACAAAAAACCCCTTCGTCTCAGGGACGAAGGGGCACGCTTCGCGGTACCACCCTGATTGGAGAGCATCCTGGATGTAATTAGGATGCCTCCCGCTCCTGGCCCGTTAACGGAGGCCAGTCGTCATCGGTTACTTGACCGGATGCTCAATACTTGGTCCAGCGTCCAGTATCTAGTACCCAGTTTCACCGACGCGGCTCCCAGGTGAGTTCGGCCTTACGTGGCGCTCCCCCTGGGCGCCGATTGCCGGGCTTCCACCTGGTCTTTCCCGGCTCGCTGCAGGGATGACCTATTACTCCTGTTCGCGGCCTTTTGACTATTTGCCGTTGTAATCTGATCATTCCACCACAGGCGGTCTCTGTTTCCAGAAGCCGGTGGCCTGTTCGAACGCATGGGCCAACTGCAGCACGCCGAAGTCGTCCTCGTGCCGCCCCACGATCTGGACACCGACGGGTAGGCCGTCCGATGTGAAGCCGCAGGGAACCGAGATGGCAGGGAGACATACGTCAGTGACGTAGTAACAGGATTTCATCCAGTCGATGTATGTTTCCATCTTTACCCCGTTGACCTCGGTAACATGGCGCACCTTCACGTCGAAGGGGGGCACCTGACTTACGGGGAAGATCATGAACTCGTATGTTTTCATGAATTCCCGCACCTGGTGATAGAGTTCTGTCCGCTTGAGTTCGGCCCGCCCGATCTGCGGGCCGCTCAGCTTCGCACCCGCTTCGATGTTCCAGATCACTGTCTCCTTGATCTGGTCCCGATGGGTCTTCAGCAGCTCGGCAAGGCCCAGTTCGTAGCGCCAGGCCCGCAGTACCTTGAAAATCTCGTCCGCGTCCGTGAAGTCCGGCTCCCTGTCCTCTACCACGCAGCCTAAGGACTCGAACACGTGCTGCTGCTCGTCAATGACCGCCGTCACACGCGGGTCTACCGGCAGCCCCCCGAAATCACGACTCCAGGCGATGTGCACTCCTCTGAAATCGCGTTCCAGGGGGCGGCGGAACATGTCACCCGGCTCAGCGATGGCGATAGGCGAGCGCGGATCGGGCCCGGCGATTGCGCTCAACATGAGCGCGGCATCCTGCACCGTGCGAGCCATCGGACCCTCCACCACGAGCGGAAACCAGCCAATCAGGTTGGGCCACATGGGCACTCTGCCGGGGGAAGTGCGAAATCCCACAATATTGCAGAAGCTGGCCGGGTTGCGTAGCGAACCGCCCATGTCGCTGCCATCTGCAATGGGTAGCATCCCGCAGGCCAGTGCCACTGCCGCCCCGCCGCTGCTGCCACCGCAGGTCTTGCTGGTGTTGTAAGGGTTGAGGGTCTCCCCGAATACCTCGTTGTAGGTCTGAGAGCCGGCTCCGAACTCGGGCGTGTTGGTCTTGCCGATGGCGATGGCCCCGGCTTTCTTCAGCCGTTCCACGATCAGCCCGTTCTGATCCGGCACAAAGTCCTTGAAAATGGGTGAGCCGGAGGTGGTGCGGATCCCCTTGGTCGGCACCAAATCCTTGTGCGCGATGGGAAGCCCGTGCAGAGGCCCGATCTCCTCGCCACGGGCAAGAGCCTCGTCAGCCGTATTGGCCTGCTCCAGGGCCTGCTCGGGCAGCAGCGTGACGATGGCGTTCACCATCGGGTTGACTCGGTCGATCTGGGCCAGATGAGCCTCCATTACCTCCCTGGCTGATAGCTCCTTGGAACGGATGCGACGGGCTAACTCTGTGGCCGTCATGAAGCAGATCTCTGAACTGGACATATCGTTCTCCTTCCGCAGGTTGAAAGCGAAGTCGTTCTGATGCGCAATACTTCGTAATATATCGGCCAATGAGTGGACCCGGAGGGACTCGAACCCTCGACCCCCACAATGCCATTGTGGTGCGCTCCCAACTGCGCTACGGGCCCATCATGTCGGGGCTATGCTGGTGGAGCTGAGGGGACTCGAACCCCTGACCTCTACAGTGCGATTGTAGCGCTCTCCCAGCTGAGCTACAGCCCCGTAACCCGATCTGATTCTACATCAGAATGGCGAGATGTCAAGGTTTGACAGGTTTCCTCACCGTGTTATACTGGGTACTGGATATTGGATATTAGATACGAGGGGGATGTGAAACCTGAAACCTGGAACCTGAAACTGGGATGAAACGAACGTTTATCCCCATTGTCGCTGTTGTCCTGGTGGCCCTGGCGCTGCTTGCCTGCGACTCGCTGTCCCCCACGTCGGAACTGGCGCCGACAATCTTTGTGCCGACGGAGGTACTGATGCCCGTACCCACTGAGCCACCACCAACGTCCGCACCCACCGAGCAGGCTGCTACTGCCAGCCCCGTCCTTGCTGACTGCCCGGCCCCAGGCTCGCCCCCGCTCATCCAGCCCGCCCACTTTGCCGACTACCAGGCTGCCATCCAGCAATTCCTTAGCGCCGGGGGTGACAGGGCGACGCTGGAGAGCACACTGACGGAGTGGGACGCGCTGCCTGATTCCACCGACCAGGTGATCGCGATTGATATGACAGGCGACGACAACATGGAGGTCGTCATCGCTCTGGCCGATCCCAACGCTGAGATGTTCGCCCGTCCTGGCGACTTGCTCATCTTCGGCTGCCAGGCCGGGACTTATGTGCTCCTGTACCAGGAGGGCTATGATGTTTACGGGCCTGCTATGCGTCTGCTCCAGGTCGGTGACGCGAACTTGGACAGGCAGCCGGACGTTATCTATACACTGAGTTCATGCGGCGCACACACCTGCTACGAAACACTCGAAATCCGAGGGTGGGACGGGACGGCCTTCGTCAGCCTGATGGGAGGCGTGCTGGAGATGCCCTATCCCACCTACATTGTCACCTATTGCCGCATTGAGGCCCACAGCGGTGGCATCGGATCGGTGGGAGCGGAGCCTCAGCGTGGCTACTCCGAGGTCTGGGAGTGGAACGGCAGCGTGTACACCCGCACTGAGCAAATCTGGGAACCGCCCACCCACCGCTACCACGCGCTGCTTGACGGCGACCGTGCCCTGCTTTCTGGAGACTACAACACCGCCCGCGCCAACTATGAGCGGGTGATCAGCGACGACACGCTGAAGGAATTCGCTGGGACAGTCAGCATGGTCAGCGTGAACGACGAGCGGGCACAGTTGATCGCCTTTGCCCGCTGGCGTCTGGTGCCGACCCACTTGCTGATGGGGGACCCGGGCGGTGCGCAGTTGGAGTACAACCGTCTGCAGGCCGATTATCCCGCCGGGGTCGCTGGTCATGACGTCGCCGCGATGGCCGAAATCTTCTGGATGGTGTATCTGGCGGATGGTCGCATTGCTGACGGCTGCGCTGAGGTCGTCGCTGCGGCTGAGACGGACCCCTCCGTTCAGAATTTCTTCAACTCCAACTACGGCTACGCTAACCCGTGGTGGGAACCGATAGATTTGTGTCCATTCGTCGAGTAGAAGGGCACGTGACTGACTCATCTGTCTCCACCACTTCGAACAACGGGTTCACGAATCCGGCGAGTGCGGTCGCGCCGACGCAGCGTCGCCCAGCCCTCGTCGTCATTGTGTTGGCCAACTTCCTATTCTTCTTCGGCTATCGGTTGTGGCAGTCGCTTTTCAGCAATTTCGCTGTCCAGGAACTGGGCGTGCGGGCCGATCAGATGGGTCTGATCCAGTCTATTCGCGAGATACCTGGGCTACTGGGCTTCAGCGTCGGTCTGCTGGCGCTGCTGCTGGTCGAGATGCGCATTGCCGGGCTGTCCGTTGTCCTGATGGGTATCGGCATCGCACTGACGGGCAGGGTCGGCAGCCTGTCGGGCTTAGTGGTGAGCACATTGATGATGAGCATTGGTTTCCACTTTTTCATGTCCAGCAACTCGTCGGCGGTGTTACTGCTGGTGGGTGATGATGAGACACCGCGCACGCTGGGCCGGCTGAGCAGTGTTGGTGCGCTGGCCGCTCTAGCAGGTGCAGGCATCGTCTTTTTGACACTTGACGCTTTGGGATTCCGCACGTTGTTCTACGTTACCGGCGCGCTGCTGATTGTGGGGGGATTGGTACTGCTCCCGTGGGCCCGGCAGCCCGTCCGCCCGGTCCGTACCAGGCGGCGTACCCCTATTCATAGGCGCTACTGGCTCTATTACGTCTTGGAATTTCTGATGGGCAGCCGCCGGCATATCTTCACCACCTTTGCTATCTTCTTGCTTGTACAAGAACATCGGGTGACTGCCCAGACGATCACTGTCCTGTTCGTGGTCAACGATCTTATCGGCACGTTCCTGTATCGGCAGTTCGGCGGGATCATCATTCGCTTCGGCGAGCGGCGCGTGCTCACCCTTAACTTTGTGTTTCTCATCTTCGTCTTCTTGGGCTACGCCTACATCCCCTTGCTTCCCGTCCTCTACGTGCTGTTCGTAGCCGATCAAGTGTTGTTCGGCTTCCGCATCTCGCTCCAGTCGTACTTTCAGAAGATCGCCGTCCAACCTCAAGATATCACACCCAACATCTCGTTGGGTCAGACCATCAACCACATCGCGGCTGTCATTATCCCGGTGGTGGGGGGAATGGTATGGGAGGTTGTCGGCAGCCGTTACACCTTCTTGATCGGCGTGGGCGTCGCGGTGCTCTCGCTTGTCCTGGTGCAGTGGATGCACACAGAGCGAAGCGATTCGTCGGGCCTGAGGGATGGCTGAGTGTTTATGTTTACTTCCTCATTTCCTCCAGTATTGCCTGCAGTTCGGCCAGCGTCGTGACGCGGGCCACCTGAGACACGAAGGTGTATAGGTCGGGGCTGCGGGCACGCAATTCCCGCACTGCTGGCCCGATGGGGTCCGTCCCTGCTGCGCCAGGTTCGTCGGCGTAGGCCCCGTGGAAGGCGAAGTAGGCCTGGTTCAGTTTGCGGATGTGGTAGCCGTGGGCGACGAATGTTTGCCGCTGCTTCTCCATATAGGCCTCCGCCTCCTCAATCTTCCCCTGTGCCAATAGTTCGTCCGCTCGTACGCGCGTCTCCCGCATCTCTATGCGGAAGTCGAAAGCAGGTGGTTCGGATGGTGCCGTTTCATCTTCCGACTCATCCGGCGCGGGCTCTGGTTCCGGCGGCAGAAGTTCAGGGTAGTAACGGGCCACCATCCGTCGCCCTACTTCCTTCCCCATGATGGAAGCGACGGTCTCGTTGATAGTGCGCGTTTCAGGGGCGGCAGCGTAGTTCCAGCCCAATGGTCTCAGAGTGAGATAATGGTGCGTCCACTCGTGCGCAGCCACCTCCGTCACCCAGTTGAGTGAACTGCTCTCCAGAAGCATTGCTGGGTACGCTGCCATTCCGCCGATGCCGGTCACCAGCGACGAGACGTCGAAACGAGTGTCTACCTGCTCCTCAATGGCCTCCCGTTGGGCTACGTCCAGCCCGTGGCGTAGGCCGAGTCTAAAGATACTCTCAATATGGTCGCGGGGGGAGACGACGAGCAGCAGGGGCAGTGGAGTGAAGTGCGTGCCTAGGGGCGGAAACTCCTGGCCCAGCACGCTGAACCTCTCATTCACCAGGATACAGGCCACCTGTTCTTCCAGGATTGCTTCGGCGAGTGGTTGACAGGCCTTCTCTGCCGTGCGCAGTTCGGTCAGACGAGTGCGCGACTCGACCGTCGCCGCCTCTGCGTTCTCCACTGCTGGATCGGTGTAGGTGCGGTGAATTTCCCACTCAAGCCGCTGTGTGTCGGCCACCAATTCCAGATAGTCGAGGAAGAAATCGTGGCGGACGGACTCGTCCATGTAGCGCTGTGGCGCGACCAGGCTGTGGGTCAGTTTGCCTAGTAAGGCTTTCACCTCCCATCCGGCGAAATCAAACCTCTCGCCAGCGAGAAGGCGGTTGGCCTGGGTGTCGAGGCTGGCAGGCGGAGGCCCTTCGGCCGCCAGATTTAGGAGCAGCACGGCCAGCAGAAGCGCCAGTTGCCACCGCCGGGCGGCCCAATTCAGGAGGCTTGGAAGATGCTCGCCCAGCTTTTGGTGAGACTCCATGTGGTCGTGTCCACTATTGCCAGCCCAGCAAACGGCACGATGCGCCATTCGGTCATTGTCGGCCAGCGGTTCTCCAACTGCGCCAAGAAGAGGGTCAAGACCAGCCCATGTGATACCACGGCAGATGTCTGCTCAGGACGCGCTGTCACCAGATCCTTGATGCAGCGAGTGATGCGCTCGGCAGCCTGAGCTGCTGGCTCCATGCCCTCGACGCTAGTCTCCGGCTCGGTGAAAAGGCGCGCGATGACCTTTTCATAGTCATGTACCAGATGAGGGCGGTGTAGTTCGTGCAGGCAGTCCGCAGTTACCAGGGGGATACCCCAGCGACGAGCGGCCGGCTCTGCTGTCTGCAGGGCCTTAGGCTCGGGACTCGAGAAGATCAATTCTACCCCGCGCCAGAAATCCTGTCGTGCCAGGACGCCGGACTGACGCTGACCCTGCTCGGAAAGGGACCAGCGCCTGGCCACGTCTCCCATCATCTGTGTGTGGGCATGACGAATGAGGTACAAAAGTGCCATATGACTTCCTGTGGCTTCATTTATGGGCAGTGGGAATTGTAGCAGACAGTGGGTGCTTTGGCAAGCCGCCCAGGTTGCATAAAACCCCTGCTGTGGGTATAATGGCCTTCACGAGGAGGCTGATCGTATGGATTTGAAAACGATAGGGAGACTGGTGGCGTTGGCGTTGTTGTTCGTTTCAACTGCGTGTGTTCCCACATTGGTCACATCTGCACCTTCCACCCCTGTGCCATTGAGCACCGCGGCGGACTTGGCCCCGACTGACCTGCCTTCCGCTACCGTGATGCCCGCTTCTCCTACACCGGAGCCACCCCTGGCTGCGCTGGTCAACGACCAGCCCGTCTACCTGGCCGATTATGAGCGCGAGTTGGGGCGGTACGAGGCCTCGTTGCTGTCACGAGGGATTGATCCCAGCAGTCCAGAGGGGCAGGCAAATCTGGCTCAGACTCGCGCCTGGATTCTCAATGTGATGATCGAGCAGGTATTGACCGAGCAGGCGGCGATTTCAGTGGGTGTCTTCATCTCCGATGCTGAGGTGGATGCCTATATGGGGGAAATGATCGTCGAGAATGGAGGCGAGGAACCATTCCGGGCTAAACTGGAGGAGTGGGGCGAGACGTACGAGGACGCTTGGCGGGAGGTGCGCACGCAGTTGATTGGGATGGCGATGACACAGCGCATTATCGAAGATGTGCCGATGACAGCAGAACACGTCCATGCCCGCCATATTCTGGTGGACACCTCTGAGGAGGCGGAGCGCATCCTGGCCCAACTCCAGACTGGCGCTGACTTCGCTGCCCTGGCTATGGCCTATTCTCAGGATGTCAGCACCCGCGAAAGCGGGGGGGACCTGGGCTTCTTCCCCTGGGGCATCCTGGTGGCCCCTGAGGTGGAGGAGGCTGCTTTTGCTTTGCAGCCAGGTCAATTCAGCGGAGTAGTGACCAGTTCATTGGGCCACCATATCATACAGGTCATCGAGCGCGACCCGGCTCGCCCTGTCAGCCCGGAGAACCTACGCCTTCTGAAGGACCAGGCAGTGCAAGACTGGATCGAAGGGTTGTGGGCTCAGGCTGTGGTTCAGCGCTTCGTCGATACGAGCCCTTGAGGCAGGCTACCGCAAGGAGATCAAGCGATGGGTGATGATCGGAGAACAGCGCTCTTTAACGTCCTGACCATCGTGACGCTCGTAGCCACGGTGTGTCTGGTGGGCTTCTACGGGCTTGTCGCATTCGATGTCTTCAATCCTTTCCCGCCTCCCACTTCCATCCCTGTCGCTGTGTTGCCGGAGACTACGGAGACACCCACACCAGGGGAAAGCATCCCCACATGGACGCCGACCACTACCCCGACCATGTCACCTCCCACAGATACGCCCGCGCCCACGCTAACACCGTCGGTCACTCCCACCTTCCCGCCTACTCCCACCTTCCCGCCCACAGCCACCCCGACCCCCCGGGCTACGCGCTCCCCGTGGCCTTTTACCTATGAACTAACCCTGAATTCGCCACAGTACGGCTGTGGTTGGACTGGGGTGGCGGGCCAAGTGCAGGACCTGGACGGCAATCCTCTCATCGGCTACCCGGTGCATATCTGGGGAGCGGGTCTCGACATGGTCGTCAACTCCGGCGCTGATGCGCGTTTCAACACCGTCTACGGCCATCAGGCCGCGTGGGAGCAGTTCTTTGACAGTCACCCGAAGCAGATGCAGGTGCAGGTGCAACTCCACGATCCCTACCGGGAAGACCACCTTCCCATTTCGGAGGCGGTTGTGATTGACATGCCCGGGTATTGTGGTGCGGCTCTGGGCTATGTGGTGTTTACCCAGAACCACTAGAGAGCAATGATGAGAGGTAGAACGTGGCAGATAAACGTGTGACCACTGGTGTTAAGGGCCTGGACGAGATGTTGGGTGGAGGCTTCCTGCCTGGCTCGATGGTGTTGATACGCGGTGCACCGGGCACGGGCAAGACCTCGCTGACGCTCCAATTCCTCATCCACGGCGCGACGAAGTACGACGAACCGGGGCTGCTCATATCCTTTGAGGAATTCCCCAGTTCTCTCTACCGTGACGCCGAGGCACTGGGTTGGAACCTGAAGGAACTAGAGGCAAGTGGGAAACTGCACTTGATGTTCACCTCACCGGAGGTGTTCCTGGCCAGTCTGGAGTCCCCTGACAGTCGTCTCAATCGGTTGATCCTCGAGGCGAACATCCGGCGGCTGGTGCTCGACAGTGCCACTCACTTTAACCGTCTCACCGACGACGCGCAGGAATTGCGCCACATCTATACCTCTGTGGCGAACGGCCTGCGGCGGGAGGGAGTCACGGCGATGCTGTTGGGTGAGGAAGGACGGGGTGAGTACCGGCGTGCCGACAAGGGGGGGCTCTCGTTCATCGTGGATGCCATCATCCTGTTACGCTATGTGGAGATCGAGAGCGCTATGCAACGTGCCATCATAGTGCTAAAGATGCGGGGCTCCAGCCATGACAAGGGGATCCGCCGTTATGAGATTGGCCCAGGTGGCCTGACGGTCATGGGTGTCTTTGAGGGGCGTGAGGGACTGCTCAGCGGCACTTCACACCGGGCACTGCCGTAAT
This sequence comes from uncultured Anaerolineales bacterium, assembly GCA_964385635.1. Lineage (GTDB taxonomy): Bacteria > Chloroflexota > Anaerolineae > B4-G1 > B4-G1 > CAYLPU01. Next base: position 4,744 of record CAYLPU010000036.1, on the reverse strand, counting down.
TGGCGGTGGGGATTTGTCATCGGCTGTTCCTCGTTGGTTGTGTCATTGGTTGTTAGCCTGTGGGCACTCTCTACTTGGTCGGTACCCCTATTGGTAACCTGGAGGACATTACCCTCCGCGCTCTGCGGATTCTCAAGGAAGCCACGCTTATCGCTGCAGAGGACACCCGCCGTGCCCGTATTCTCGCCCGGCGCTACGAGATCGGGACCCCTATCACTAGTTACTTCGAGGGCAACAAATTGACGAAGCTGGAGACAGTGCTGCGCGCGCTGGATGCAGGCGACGTGGCCCTTATCTCCGAGGCTGGGATGCCGGGGCTTTCGGACCCCGGTTACGAACTCATCCGCGCTGCCGTCAAGTATGGCTATCCGGTCGTGCCCATCCCAGGCCCCTCGGCTCCTGTGACGGCGCTAGTTGTCTCTGGTCTGCCTTGCGACAGTTTTGTCTACCTGGGCTTCCTGCCTCGACGCCGGAACGAGCGGCGCGGGCTGCTGGCCGAGGTGGTGCAGGAGCGGCGCACGCTGGTCTTCTTTGAAGCCCCCCACCGTTTGCGCAAGAGTCTGGCTGATATCGAGGATGTGCTGGGTGACCGGTTGCTGGCCATCTGTCGTGAACTAACTAAGTTACACGAGGAAGTGTGGCGGGGAACCGTTGCTAAGGCGCGGGTCCACTTCGACAAGGTCGAGCCACGGGGCGAATTCACCCTCGTTATCGGTGGGGCATCGGAGGAGCGCGAGCGGTGGGATGATGGCCGGGTGCAGGCTGCGCTAGGTGAACTGCTGGCGCAAGGTGTGCCACGGACTGCTGCTGCACGACGCATCGCTGCTGCCTCTGGTTGGAACCGCGCAGCGGTCTACAAACTCAGTCTCGAAGTTGGGCGGAATTGAGAATGGGCAAGTGGGATTGGGTCAGAGAACATAGACCGACCCGGCGCGAAGCGACGAAGGGGGTCGTCAGTGCTGGGTACACGCTCAATGACCTTGTTCAGGCTGGCATGATTGGCCAGCGACGCGCTGCTCGTTTCCGCGCCCAAACCGGTTTGGCGGATTTCGCCTGGCGGGTGTTTTGGCCGAAGGTGGCGGTCAGAGGAAGGTACTACGGGGAGGCAACGGCCCGAGCGCAGGGCTTCGTCATCTTCCTACACGGCTGGGACGGTAACCATGCCATCTGGGAACAGATTCCGGCCTTGGTATGCGCTGCCAACCCCCGGCTGGTTGCGCTGGCTGCCGACGTGAACGGCTTTGGCGGTTCCCCTTTCGCCAGTGAGTTACCCGCTGTCGAAGCCTGCGATTCGGCTGCGAGCATAGCTGCCGTCGAGTGCTGGATCGAGTTGTTGAGGCTACGCTCAAGCCAGCGGGCGACCCGTCGCCTGCGCGTTATCACTCTCGTTGGCCATTCGATGAGCGGCGCGTCACTGTTCTACCTGGATGAGAGCCGCTGGCGTCAGCATGAGGTCGCCAGGTTGGCGATTGCGCCCGCGCTGTTGGTCAAGGACTCACTGCGCAAGAGTTTCTACAAGGCGCTCGGCGTAAGCATCTGGGCCGGTTCGACCGGCGATATGTTGGGATGGCTCAAGACCAGGCTGGCCCCTTCCGTTGTCGGGATGCTCATCGGTTCGGCCAGCCGGGCTGTGAAAGCCGAGCACGTGCGCGTATTCAACACCACGCCTAAGGGCGTGCTGGCACAGACCTTCTTCGCGATGGGGGCCATTCCCCGTCAGGTCAAGTCCCGCCGCTGGCGTCATTTCCGCATCATGCTGGGCCATAAGGACCGCTTGGTTGGAGTCAGACCGATGTTGGAACTCTTGGAGGAACTGGGCTTTACCAGCGATCAGGTGTGCGTCATGCTGGGCGATCATTATCTCTTCTCGGTCAGCAACCAGAGCCGCCGGTTACACCTGCGCAACCGGGAGATCGTGATTGAGGAGATCCTCTCCTTGCACGAAGCGTGCCGGCGTGGAACGTTGTAGGGAGCAAAGCCAGGTGGAATTGGAACTTTCGGCCGAAGAGCGATCCATGCTGGCTGGTGGCTTCGGCCCCGGTGTGCGCAAGGCGATGGAAATCGTCGTCGCGCTGGGACGGGTTTATGGTGCGCTCCGGCTGGTGCCGGTAGGTTCCGTGCAAGTGGCGGGGGTCAGTTACCGCAACCTGGGAGAGGCAGGGCTTGAGTTCTTGCGCGAGTGGGCCGACCAGTCCGCACGGGTGTGCGTGCCCACGACGCTGAATCCGGCCGGGATGGACCTGCGTGCTTGGCGGGAATTGGGCTTTTCGGAAAGGTTCGCCCGCCGGCAACTGTCGGTGATCGAGGCCTACCAGCGGTTGGGTGTGCGTGCTACCTGCACCTGCACGCCTTATTTGGTGGGTAACGTGCCCCATAAAGGTGCGCACGTGGCCTGGGCGGAGTCCTCGGCAGTGAGTTATGCCAACTCGGTGCTGGGTGCACGCACTAACCGTGAGGGCGGGCCGAGTGCGCTGGCCGCGGGTATCACAGGGCGCACCGCTGCCTATGGTCTGCACCTGGACGAGAACCGCCGTGCTCTGCTGCGGGTGGTCGTGCGTTGTCCGGTACGCACGCTCTCCGACTTCGGGGCATTGGGGTACCTGGTCGGGAAGGCGGCCCGCAACCGCGTGCCGTATTTCGTGGGCCTGGAGGTGGGGGCGGGGTTACCTCTCTCCTACTCCGACGCCGCCTTGAAGGCGTTGGGGGCGGCGATGGCGGCCAGTGGCGCTGTACCGCTGTATCACGTCGCAGGGGTCACGCCCGAAGCCGACCGGCCAGACGTGCTGGCCCCTGACCACGAGACGCTAGTCGTAGACGATCTGCAGCCTGCATACGCTGCGCTCAATTCCGACGTCCATGGGAATAGGATTGATCTGGTCTGGTGCGGCTGCCCGCACGCGAGCCTGGAGGAGATCGCGGAGGTGGTGCGGCTGCTGGCCGGGCGACGGGTGAAGACCCCGTTGTGGATCACGACAGCGCGGGAGACACGGGAGCAAGCCAGAGCAGAGGGACTAGTAGCCGCAGTCGAGGACAGCGGGGGACGAGTGGTGGCCGATATGTGCGTGGTCGTGGCTCCGATGCAGGAACTGGGCTTTCGCACGCTGGCGACTCCATCAGCCAAAGGGGCCACTTACGTACCCTCCCATACGGGATTGCAGGTGCGCTACGGGACGGTTGAGGAGTGCATTGAGGCAGCGGTAACCGGCGTCTGGTCGGGATAAAGGGCGCTGCTGCAGGCATCCGAGATCTTCGGTAGCACAAAGTAGAACGTGCTACCTTGTCCGGGCACGCTCTCTGCCCATATGCGTCCACCGTGTAATTCTATGTAGGCGCGGGCGATGGCAAGCCCCATCCCCGCGCCTTGTTGTTCGTGCCTCGCCCGGTCGACCTGGTGCAGTGGTTCGAAGATGTGGGAGAGTCGATGGGCCGGAATCCCTACTCCGTGATCCTGGACACTCACCAGAACTCCCTCAGGTGTTTCCATCGCCGCAACTTTTGCCACGCCGCCCTCCGCCAGGGAGAACTTGACCGCGTTGTCCAACAGTCGCCGCAGTACGTCCACGATCTGCCCGCGGCACACTTGCACGGGTGGCAACGATGGAGGTACTTCCAGGACGAGTTTCACTCCACGAGCATTTGCAGTCTCGGCACAATCGCTAACGACCTGGTGCAGAAGCGCGGGCAGTTGCCCGTCGGCGCGGGAAAATAACTGATAATCTTGTGCTGCCCCCTCAGTGCGGAGCGTCAACCAGGTAAGCATATCTTGCACCAGTCGTCCCAGGCGATCACTTCCCACCTTGATACCGTTGAGGCAGAGTACCAGGTCTTCCTCGGTCAGTGTGTCGCGATCCATGGTTACCATCTCCAGGTAGCCCTGGATGTACGTCAGCGGTGTCCGTAACTCGTGGCTGATCATTGTTGCCAGTTGGTTCTTGAGTGTCGCGACTTCGGATTGAGCCACGGCATGTCGCACCTTGGCGCGCTCAATCTTGGCCTGTACGACCACAAGCAGATCCTCTGGCAAGAAGGGCTTGGTCAGGTAGTCATCCACGCCGAGTTGTTTACCGCGTCGTATCTCCTCTGGGCGATGCTTGGCGGTCAGAAATACGAAGGGGATGTCAACCCATGCCTGGTTGGCCTGTACAGCCTCGCAGAACTCGTAGCCATCCATACCTCCCATCATAATATCTGAGAGGATCAGATCCGGCTTACGCCGCGCTATTTGCTTGAGACCTTCCTGCCCGTTGGCAGCGAGCATGATGTCGTAGCTGGCCAGTTCTAGTACGTCGGAGATACCCTCAGCCATTGCTGTGTCATCTTCAACAACCAGAATACATGGGGTCATGTCTTGCTCCGTTGTGGTGCGGTTACGGCTCGGTGATAGCCGGGTCTGGCGGCTGTTCTACTTCTTGGGGCCGGACTGCGGCGGGAAGCCAGACTGTGAAAGTGCTTCCCTGACCTACCTCGCTCTCCACTTCGATCCGCCCCTGGTGTAGTTCAACAATCTCTTTCACGATGGCCAATCCCAAGCCAGTTCCTGGCACGGCCAATGCACGGGACTGCTGCCCCCGGAAGAAGCGATCGAAGATGTGCGGTAGTTCGTTCTGCGGAATCCCGCCCCCGCTATCGGTGACGGTGATCGTAACATACTGGCAATCTTCAGCCTCCGCTGTGCCCAACCGGACGGCGATCTCGCCTCCTGATGGGGTGTAGTTTATGGCATTGGCGATCAAATTGCCTAGCA
>CAYLPU010000035.1:0-45062 GCA_964385635.1 uncultured Anaerolineales bacterium | reverse complement strand
TCTCAATGAACTGGCTGGCGGTCACCAGGCCGTAGACGAACCCAGTGCAGCCGGCGACCAGCGTGAAGGCACCTGCCCGGGTTGCGCCCAGTTGGTCTTGCACCATGCTGGAGACCGGCGGGCAGAAGTAATCGGGCGTCGAGGTAGCGATGATGATGAGGTCTATTTCTTCGGGGCTGACCCCCGCACGCTTCATTGCCTTCTGACAGGCATCGACCGACATTGTAGATGTCGTCTCACCCGGCCCGGCGATGTGCCGCTCGCGAATTCCCGTGCGTGTGACGATCCATTCGTCGGAAGTGTCCACCATCTGCTCTAGATCGTGGTTGGTGAGGATGCGCTTGGGTACAGATTTACCCCACCCGGTGATCCGGCCATACTGCTTCATCTGATTTCCCTCCTTGGCGTGATATTACTTACAAGAACACCGAGGAGGGGTAGAAGTTGCGAAGGTTGTTCTCAGCCTGTTTGTGGCGCTGATCCATTCGCCCCACGTGATACCATCGTTGCTGAGGCTCCCCGCGCATCTCGGGTGTGTCATACCTTGCCGACCACGTACAGTTCGCCCTGCTCAAATCCACGCTCCCGGTAGTAGGGCCGTGTACCGACTGCTGCGATAACCGCCAGACGGTTGAAACCCTCCTGGCGGACGATGCGCCGGGCTTCGTCGAGCAGCCGCGTGCCCAGCCCGGCATGTTGTGCCGCCCCCTCCCGCTTGGCCCCCAGTTCCAGCGCCGGGCCGTAGACGTGCAGTTCGCGTATCACGGCGCATCCGGTCAACTCGGCGATGGCTGGCTCGGCCCGAGGCAGCGAAAGGCGCAGTAACCCTGCCAGCCTGCCTTCGGGTGTAGCGTAACTCAGGAAGCACTCGCGGGTACAGTCGGTCTCGTAGTCCAGCCGCTCCAGCCTGAGTGTGTCCGCATCTACCCTTTGGCCGCGTACCTCGCGGCAGCGGATACAGCGGCACACCAATCCCTTCTGCGCCATGTACCGTTGCACAATCTGGCGCAGGTTTGACTTTTTCACGCCGGCCACGATGTTGGGAGCAGGGATGTCACGCATCAGCCGGTTGACGCGGCAATAGGGTGGGATGAGCACCTTGCAATGGGCCAGTAGTTCCACCAGTGTCTCTTCATCATAGGGCTGGTATTCGCCCTGTTGCCAGCGGTTGTACAGTTCCGTGTCCGGCAGGAGCGCTGTGGGGTAGATCTTCAGTTCGTCGGGTCGCAGCGCCGGGTCGTCCCACAACCGGCGAAAGTCCTCCAGGTCGCCCTCCGGCGTACCTCCCAGCAGGTTAGGCATCCAATGGACGGCGATCTTGAAGCCAGCCAGGCGCAGCAATCGCATCGCGCTCCGCGTCTCGGCGACGGTGTGGCCGCGCCGATTACGGGCCAGGATAGTTTCATCCAGGCTCTGCACGCCCAGTTGTACCTTTGTCGCGCCCAGCCAGCGCAGCCGGCGCACCTCCTCAATCGTGATGCAGTCGGGCCGCGTTTCCACCACCAGCCCGACGTTGCGGTGTATGGAGACCTCGTTGAGCCGCTGAGCATCTTCCAGCGTGGGTGTCTCCACCTCGTTCAGCGCGTCCAGGCAACGGCGTATGAACCACTCCTGGTATGGTTCCGGGTAACACGACCACGTCCCGCCCAGGATGAGCAACTCGACCTTGTCCACGCTATGTCCGAGATCGGCCATAGCGTGGACACGGCTGGCGGTCTGGGCGTATGGATCGAACTCGTGGGTGGCGGCCCGCATCGCGCCAGGCTCGTCGGGCAGGTAACTCTTGGGCATCCGTTCGACCGCCGGGCAGAAGATACATTCGCCGGGGCAGGGGAAGGGTTTGGTGAGCACCGTCACGGGGGCCACTCCGGAGATGGTGCGCGTGGGCTTGACCCGCAGACGGTGCATCAGTTCTGGGTCAGGTGTTTGTCCTTCTTGCACGCACAGTTGGGTGTATCCGCTGAGGATCTGGCCCTTGGAGAGGATGTTGCCGTCGGGTAACGGATGCCGGCGCAGGATGCGCGTCAGCCACTTCTCCGGCAGACCTGGCGCGGTTTGTACCTCGTCCAGGATGGCGATGAGCAGGTCTCTGTGCTGTTCCAGGTCGAACGGTGTCCGATGCGCTGCTCGCCACGCTCTTTCACGCCGTCTACTCATATATGTTTCCACAAGTCTTCAAGTGTGCCAATTCCCGGTTTTGGGCTTCAAGTACCTGGGGCTTGGCAACCCCTGATTGGGGAAGTCGTGCTGAATCACCAACCTAGCGCGTAGCCGATGTTCCCCTTGGGCGACACGCCGCCCTGGATGACACCATGCGTTTGGTCGTAGCGAATGGCCATCACCTTGCCGTTCACCCAATCATCGGTGACGACAACCTCGTGCCCTCGGCGTTTGAGTTCTGCGATGACCTGGCGTGGAATCCGTCCCTCGACCACTACACGTCCGGGGTAGGCTTCGCGTGGGTAGAAAGATGAGGGGAAATGGACGGAGTGGACGGTTGGTGCGTCTAAGGCTTCCTGCAAATTCCTGTCGAAGTCCACGTAGTTGAGGAAGAATTGCAGGGTCCACTGATCCTGGCAATCGCCCCCTGGCGTACCGAAGACCATGAATGGGGCGCCGTCCCTGGTGACCAGCGAGGGTGTCAGTGTGGCGCGCGGGCGCTTGCGCGGGGCTAGGGCGTTGGGGCGCTCTGGGTTGAGGTAGAACATCTGCCCGCGTGTGCCGAGTGGGAAGCCCAGCCCCTTGATGACAGGCGAGGAGCCGATCCAGCCGCCGCTCGGTGTCGCGGCAACCATGTTGCCCTTATGGTCAACGGCGTCGAGGTGGGTGGTATCGCTGACGTGCGCGTGGCCCAGGCCCAGGTCGCGAACTTCACGCCCGGCCACGTTCAGCGCGCGTCGGTTGTCCTCGGCAACGTCGAAGGTCACGTAGGTCGGTACACCGTGCCCGACATCTCCAGGGCGCAGTTCCCGTGATGGTTCCGCGCCGATGAGGTTGCGTCGCTCGTCAGCGTACTTCTTCGACAGTAGGACATCAAGCGGCACCTCATCGAAGAGTGGGTCGCCGTAGTAAGCCTCCCGGTCGGCAAAGGCCAACTTGGCGCACTCGATCCACGTGTGCAGATAGTCGGCCGAGTTGTGCTTCAGCAGTTTGAGATCGAAACCCTCCAAAATCGCCAACTGCTGCAAGAAAACCGGCCCCTGCGTCCACGAAGAACACTTGTGCACATCAAGGCCACGATAGTTGAAGGTCACTGGCTCCTCCACCGTCGCATGCCACTCCGCCATATCCTCGTAGGAGAGCAAACCGGCGTGGGTGGTACCGCTGGCGTCCTCGACCGGGTTGGTGTTGATGAAGTTGATGATGCGTTCGGCGATTTCGCCTTGGTAAAACACATCACGTGCCGCCTCGATGCCTGCGATACGCCCTTTGCGCCGTGCCTCCGCCTCTGCACGGCACATCAACTTGAGCGCGTTTGCCCAGTCCGGGTTGCGGAGGATCTGACCGACCTCAGGCACACGTCCGTTGGGGCAGTAGATCTCGCCGGTGGTGGGATAAAGCGTGCTGAACTTGTGCATGTTGGTGGTGATACTATCGTGCAGGCCTCCGTAGACCGGGAAACCGTTCTCGGCCAGCTCGATCGCAGGCTGAAGTACCTGGGAGAGACTCATCGTCCCAAAGCGTGCGATCGCTGTTGACCACGTGTCCACCACTGCGGGGACACACGCTGGCAGGTAACCGTCGCCTGGGATGAGGTCAATGGAGTGCTCCTTGCACCATTCGAGCGTGAACGCTTGCGGCGACCAGCCCAGCCCGCTGATGGCGAAGACTTTCCTCTCCTTCGCCGAGTAGATCAGCGTTGGCACTTCGCCACCGATGCCGTTGCTCTGTGGCTCCAGCAGGTTGAGGCAGAAGCACATCGTGGCTGCCGCGTCAACGGCGTTTCCACCTTGCTCCATGATGCGAAAGCCAGCGGCGGTGGCGAGATAGTGTCCAGAGGTGACGATGCCGCGTGTGCCCATGATGACCGGACGAGTAGTGAAGGTTGACATGTTTCTTCCATCCTTGCTCAATAGGGGGTAGGGAGTAGGGAGTAGGGAGTAAGTTGCCTCTTGTGCCTCACTCGATTATAATCACCTCGATGGACGAGGGAACTGTTGAGAGGTTGCTTACACTGAACCGCGAGTTCTACGCTACGTTCGCCTGGCCCTTCGCCGGTAGCCGGCCGGTGTCCGACCCGGCCCTGACGTGCATTCTACCTCATATCCCGCAGTGCGCAAGGGTGCTTGATGTGGGCTGTGGCAATGGGCGGTTGGCCACCTTGCTCGACCGGGAACGGCCCGGTGTGACCTACCTGGGCGTTGACGCGGTGCCAGAACTGGTCGAACTAGCCCGCGTCCAGGCTGGCCAAATCACGACCATCGCGACGGAGTTTCGCGTCGCTGACGTCGCCCGGCCTGGCTGGGGTGGGGCGCTCCCCGGCGCACCCTTCGACTGCGCTGTCGCGCTGGCCGTGTTGCATCACATCCCAGGCTTCGACTTGCGCGTGGGCGTGCTACGCGAGATCGCGAGTACGCTGAAACCTGATGGCCGTCTGATCCTCTCCACCTGGCAGTTTCTTGGAAGCGCGCGTATGCGACGCAAGATCGTGGACTGGGCGGAGGCGGATATCCCGGAGAAATCGCTGGAACCGGGCGACTACCTGCTCGACTGGAAGCGGGAGGGCCGGGGGTTGCGCTACTGTCACCTGGTGGACGAGACTGAGGTGGAGCGTCTGGCCGCCGGGAGTGGCTTCTGCGTGCGCGAGACCTTCCGCGCTGGTGGTCGTGAGGGGAACCTGAGCCTGTTCGTCATCCTGGAGTGAGGTTATGGAACGTGGAAGCCCGGCTCCCCACGTGACGATTCGACTGCGTTCCCGGGTGCTGGTAGCGCTGGCCTTGCTGCTGGTCTTGTTGCAACTTGTCTCCCCCAGCCGGGCCTGGGTGATCCTCCTCTGCGGAGTGGGCGGGATGACGCTGGCGGCCTACTTATGGGCCCGCTCGCTGGCTCACTCAGTGCTGGTCACCCGGTCGCTGCGCTACGCCTGGGCGCAGGTGGGAGACCTGCTGGAGGAGCGGTTCGCTCTTCACAACCGGGGGGAATGGCCGGTGCTCTGGGCCGAGATAGACGACGAATCCAACCTGCCTGATTATCCCTCGGGGTGGGTGGTGGCGGAGGGGGGAGGGGGGACGTTCCACTGGCGGGCGAGGACAGTCTGCAAACGACGCGGCTTGTTTACCCTGGGGCCGTGGACTGTGCGTATGCAGGACCCCTTCGGACTTTTCTCAGTCACCCAGCACTACGAGCAGACTCATAGCCTTCTGATAGTCCCTCCGGTTATGGAACTGCTGTCGGTGGTCTTACCCCGGGGGGTGGCGACGGGGCGGGCAGTGGCCCGGCGATCAGCGACGGACTTGACGCTTAACGTTTCGGCCACCCGCCACTACGCGCCAGGTGACCCTTTGCGGCGCATCCACTGGCCTTCCTCGGCTCGTCACAACACCCTGGTGTCCAAGACCTTCGACGCAGAGATATCTGGTGACCTGTGGATCGTCCTGGACCTGGACGCCGGAGTGCAGGCGGGCGAAGAGGAGGAATCCACCGAGGAGTACGGAGTGATCCTGGCTGCATCCCTGGCCGAGCGGATGTTGCGCCAGAACCGGGCGGTGGGGTTGGTGGCCCACGGGACTCGAGATGCCTATCTCGTGCCTGGCCGGGGGGAGGGGCAGTTGTACCGCTTGCTGCGGACCCTGGCGCTGGTGCAGGCCGGGGAGAGTGTCCCTCTGGCCACAGTGCTCACCGAGATGCGTTCCATGCTGGGACGGCAGACGACGGTGGTGGTGATCACCCCTTCCGGTGACCCGGCCTGGGTGGAGGCTCTGGGGCCTCTGTTGCGCCGGGGAGTGGCACCCACGGCAGTCCTGCTGGATCCGGCCTCCTTCGGCGGGCAGGGAGACCTCTCCCCAGTGCGCGGTATGCTGGCTGGGATGGGCATCCCTGCCCACGTCATCGCTCAAGGGTATCCTTTCCGCCTCTCCCCTCGCACCCATCGGCAGGGCGGGACGTGGAAGTTCAGGACAACCGCCACGGGGCGGGTCGTTGTGGTGCAACGCCCTCGGGAGGCGATGGTATGAGCACAGGACTGGGCAACTGGCTGTGGCGCCGTTTCCGCCCGGCGGAAGGACGCTTCATATTCATCTTTCTCGTCCTGGCGGCACTGAGCGGGGCTGTGGGAGTTATTGCCGCCGGATGGGTCCCCGGCGATGAACTATTCTGGCATACGGCCCTGGTGGGGGTTCTGGTGGGGAGGGGACTGGGACGCACCCGGATGCGGGGGCGATGGGCGGCGCTGCTTCTGGCGGCGGGCGGGGTGATCTACGTGGGGTGTTGGGTGACCCACCTGGCGCTCCCGCTGCGAGCGGTCCTGAGGGCAGCCTGGCGCGAGGACTGGCCCCTGGCGCTGACCTGGCTGGGTGAGGCGGAGACCCGGGTAGCGATGCTGGCAGGGGAGGTAGCCGCCTGGGTCGGCTCCTGGGTTGGATGGGGAGGAACGCCTGGGCCGGTGGTCTCCCTTTTTTGGATGGCCCTGCTTCTCTGGAGCGGCGCGGTCTTCGCCGGTTGGACGGTGACCCGAGGGCGGCATCCTCTGCTCGCCTTTCTACCCCTGGGCAGCGCGCTGACCCTGAGTGTGTACCTGGGGGGTGCGGGGATGGAGTACTTATTGCTTTTTATGGCCTGTGTGGTGGCGATGACCCCGCCGATGACCCTGCGCCGGCAGGAGCAGGAATGGGATTGCCGGCGGGTGGATTATTCGGAGGATTTTCGCTTCGACGTTCTGATGGTCGCCTTGGCCTCTGTTGTTATCTTTCTCGTCGTCGCCATCGCCTTCCCCAACGTCCGGGTCTGGGCAGTGGTGGACTGGTTTTGGCAGCGGGTTCAGGGGCCGCAGCAGGCGGCGGGGGAGGTGCTGGAACGTGCCTTTCCAGGCGCTCGCCCGGCTACAGGGGGCGGGCCCCGGGGCGGCGGGGCGGGGGCAGCGCTGCCCCGTGAGCATCTCCTGGGCGGTGGTCCCGACCTGGAGCGAACGGTGGTGATGCATGTTGTCACCGACGATCCGCCACCCGCCTCGGGTGAATTCCCGGACGAGGAGATGCGCCCCCGGCAGACTGTTTACTGGCGGGGAATGGCCTACAGCGAGTACGTGGGGATTGGATGGCGGCAGGGCCGGGCGGAGGCTGTGCTGCATCCGCCCTACGCCGCGCTGGGGCCGCCGGAGCGGCCAGGGCGGCGTCCCTTGCGGCAGGAGTTCACCCTGCTGGTTCCCCATGGCCAGACCCTTTACGCTGCCAGTGACCCCTACAGCGTGGACCAGGCGGTGACGGTGCAGCGCCTGTCGGAGAGCAGCGACCTGGTTGCTCTGGAAGGGCAGACCGACAACTATCACGTTCTCTCCCTGGTCCCTCAGGTGACGGCGCGGGAACTGGCCGAGGCCCCGGCGACGTATCCGCCTCAGATTGAGCAGGCGTACCTGGCCCTGCCTAGCGGGTTGCCGCAGCGGGTGGTGGAACTGGCGCGGGAGGTGACGGCAGAAGCGGAGACTCCCTACGCGCGGGCGTTGGCCCTGGAAGACTACCTGCGTTCCTTTCCATACGACCTGGAGGTCGCGAGGCCCCCGGAGGAGCGGGACGTGGTGGATTATTTCCTCTTCGACCTGCAGCGAGGGTACTGTGACTATTTTGCCTCGGCTATGGTGGTGATGGCCCGCTCGGTGCGCATCCCGGCTCGCCTGGCGGTGGGCTACGCTATGGGCCGCTACGATCTTCAGCAAGGGGCCTACGTGGTCACCGAGAAGGATGGTCACGCCTGGCCGGAACTTTACTTCCCTGATTACGGCTGGATCCCCTTCGAGCCGACCTCCGGGTTGGGGCCACTGGAGCGGGCGGAGGAGTTATCCGCTGTGGCCGGTCTCCGACCGGGCCACCTCCCCTCTCTGCCGGAGCGTCCCTGGTGGGTGCGGTTGCAGGTGGAGGCCCGGCTGGTCTGGCTACGGTACCGGTGGTGGGCGCTGGCTGGGGTCGGACTGTTGTTGGTAGTGGGGGCTGGGTGGCAGGTCCGGCGTCGGCGGCCGGCCGGTCTGAGCGGGGGGGAGCAGGTAGCGCTGAGCTATGCCTGGCTGCAGGGGGTGGCTTCCCGCCTGGGAGTACCGGTGTGCCCGTGTGACACGCCCGCCGAGTTCGCTGCTGCTGTGGAGCGGGGGTTGGTGGGCCGCCGCCCCCGCGTGGCTTGGCTGGGGGCAGCGGTGCAAAGGGAGGCGGAACAGGCCCTGGCCGGGGTATTTCTGGTGGTGAGTGTGTACGAACGGGTCAGCTATGCCCCGACTCTGCCAGACCCGGCCCTGATGCATCGGGTGTGGCGGGAGGGGCGGCATCTCCGCTGGCGGCTGTGGAGACTATGGGCGCTTTCTACCGCCTGATGACCTGAGCCGCCCTTATTACTGCGCCTGATTGGACCAGCAGGGGAATGTGCTGGTCGGGCCGACCATCTACCACCAGAGGCGGGTGTTATGGCGCGACGGCCCGCAGATGCGTGATGGCCCGTTTCGCTGCCGTGTCCGCGTCAGGTAGTGGCATAAACTCGCCCGAGACGTAGCCGGCGTAACCGGTCTCGTCCAGCACAGCCAGCAGGTGACCGAAGTCCATATGACCGTCGCCGGGGTACCAGCGGTTGGAGTCGGCGACGTGGAAATGGAAGAGACGCTCTCCGGTCGCCCGAATTGCCCCGGCCGGGTCTCGTTCCTCGATGTTCATGTGAAACGTGTCCAGCAGCAGGCCCACGTTGTCGGCCCCGACCTGGTCGAGGAGTGGTAGCCCCTCCGCGACGGTATGGATCAGACCGGTCTCGTACCGGTTCAGTGGTTCCAGGCAGAGCCGCACATCGGCAGGAGCGGCAGCCCCGGCGCATTGGCGCAATGCTTCTACCAGCCACTCCATCGCCTGGGCGTGGCTCACGCCGGGCTGCACAACGCCCCGTAGCAGTCCGATGACAATCTGTGCCTTGACCTGGGCCGCGAAGGGGATGTGGGCGCAGGCCCGCTCGATAGCCGCCTGACGCACGTCGGGGTCGGGGTCGGTGAAGGAAAGATGCTCCTCGCCCCACGCCTGCCCCGTGCCTATGGCCGGCACCTCCAGCCGATAGCGGTTAAGGAGCGTAATCAACGTCTCGTAATCCATCAGGGATGGGTCGCGGATCGCCAACTCGACACCGTCGTAACCCAGCGCGGCGATGTGAGCCAGGTTGCGCTCGAAGTCGCCCCTGAAGGCGATGGCCTCAAAGTGAGTGGGTTGAGCGGAGAGGACGATGCTGAGTTTCATTGGCGGTATGCCCGAGGTATATATGAAGGAAGGCGCTTGTAGGCGAAGACAGGCACAAGCCGCGCGAAACGCTGCAGCCCTCCTATTAGTGGGACACTGGGCCAGTCGTCGCCGATGAGCGGGCGGGCGTAGCGTATGAAGTCGTCGGTGACGTCGGTACGCGAGGAGGCGATCCACGCCGCTGGAAATGTTCGCTCAGAGTTTGCGACCATCTCCAACGGCACTTTGTCGTAGTACACGTTGTAGATGGGGCCAGGTTCGCGCAGGATGGTCGCCATATAGCCAGGACCATCCTCTGCAGCGATCTGAACCGCCTTCTGCCCCACCTTGTAGGCCTCCTCCAGGTCGACCGTCGAGGCGTAGATGCTGCTGTCACGCTGGTCGGTGCCGGAGATGTTGCCCCGCGCGGTGCCCCGGGCTGCCAGTCCTACCTCATTCAGGTAGTTGACCACGGTCTGCTCCACGGCTATCTGGCTGGAGGAGAACATGATGTTGCCGAAGGCGTCCCTCTGCTCGCCAATCTCTCCCACGTCGAAGCCCTCGCTGACGACGACAATGGCTCGCCCTCGCTCCTTCAGCAGGTCGTTGACCCGGTCGGCCAGTTCCGGCAGTCTCAGGCCCGACTCGGCCATAAAAATGAGCAGGGGCATTTCGCGGTCAGGGTCGGCCAGACGTGCGGCGGCAGGGATGAAGCCGATCTTGCGGCCCATTGCCTGGAGTACCAACACCGGGTCGGAGGGGCAGGAACCGGTGTTCTCCTGGTTGGCGTTCTGGACGTTGAGCGCCCAGTAGCGGGCCACGCTGCCGTAGCCGGGGGTGTGGTCAATCAGTTTGCTGTTTCCATCCAGTGCATCGCCGACGTCGTTGTCAATTGTCTTCGGCACGCCGGTGGCGACCATGTCCACCCCGCGCTCGTGGGCCAACTGTGCCATCTTGTGGGCCGTGTCCATCGAATCGTTGCCGCCGATGTAGAAGAAGTAACTGACGTCGTGGGCTTTGAAGACCTCGATCACACGCTCGAAGTCTTCCTCGTGCCGCAGTTTGTAGCGGCAGGTGCCGGTGGCCCCGGCGGCCGGTGTGACCCGCAGCAGGTGGATCTCCTCCTCATCCTGTGCCGAAAGGTCCAGGAGTTTCTCTCTCAAGATGCCCTCAATGCCGTGAAACCCGCCATAGATGACGCCAAAGCGGTCGGGCATGGCGCGGCAGGTCTCCACCACGCCGCGCAGCGAGTTGTTGATCACCGGCGACGGCCCGCCGGATTGGGCAACGACGACGTTTCGTGGTTGGGTCATGTTCTTCTCCTCATCCTGCTGTGATGTGGCGTTGTGGCGTGACCGGTTCTGCCGATCTATTATTTACTCCATCCACTCTGTATGGAATGTCCCTTCCTTATCCACCCGCCGGTAGGTGTGCGCGCCGAAGTAATCTCGCTGCGCCTGGGTCAGGTTGGCGGGCAGACGGGCGGTGCGGTAGGCGTCGTAGTAGGCCAGCGATGCGCTAAAGGCGAGACATGGAACACCGTTCTGCACGGCGAGTTGGATCACCCGTCGGAGCGCGCTCTGGCGCTCCTGCACCGCCCTCCCGAACTCTGGATCCAGCAGCAGGTTGGACAGGGCAGGATCATGCCCGAAAGCGGCACGGATTTTATCCAGGAACTGCGCGCGGATGATGCATCCGCCGCGCCAGATGCGTGATATCTCGCCGTAGTCCAGGTTGTACCCATATTCCTGGCTGGCAGAGCGCAGCAGCGCGAACCCCTGGGCGTAGGAACAGATTTTGGCGGCGTAGAGAGCGTCGCGCACAGCGTTCACCACTGCGTCATTTACATCCTGGTCGCCCTCGAAGCCTGGCTGTGGCCCGCTGAGCACTTTCGAGGCTGCCACACGCTCGTCCTTGTAGGCTGAGATGATGCGCGATTCTACGGCCGCGTTGATAGTTGGCGTCGGAGCGCCCAGGTCGAGCGCGCTCTGGCTGGTCCACTTGCCGGTGCCCTTTTGCTTGGCCTCGTCCAGGATGAGTTCCACCAGCGGCTGACCGGTCTCCTCGTCTGTTTTGGCAAAGATGTCGCGAGTGATCTCGATCAGGTACGAGGACAACTCGCCCTCGTTCCACTCCGCAAACACTCGGTGCAACTCCTGTGCTGAAAGTCCCAATACGCGGTGCAGGATGTCGTAGGATTCGGCGATAAGTTGCATGTCGCCGTACTCGATGCCGTTGTGCACCATCTTGACGTAGTGGCCTGCGCCGCGTGGCCCGATGTACGTCACGCACGGGTCGCCGTTCACCCTGGCGGCAATGGCAGTGAAGACGGGTTCCACGAGCGCGTAGGCCTCTTGCTGCCCACCGGGCATAATGCTGGGGCCATACAGCGCGCCATACTCGCCACCGGAGACGCCGGTGCCGATGTACAGCAACCCTAGCGGTTCCAGGTCGCGAGCCCGCCGTTCGGTGTCCTGGAAGAAGGAGTTGCCTCCGTCAATGAGGAGATCCCCTGCCTCCAGGTGCGGTTTGAGTTGTTCGATCACCGTGTCCACTGGCGCGCCAGCCTTGACCATTATCATGATCTTACGCGGACGTTCCAGGAGGCTGACGAACTCCTTGATCGCGTAGCCTGCCTGGATGTTCTTGCCAGTTGCTCGTTGGGACATAAACTCCCGCGTCCGTTCCGCTGTGCGATTGTACACAGCCACCGAGAAGCCATGGCGCTCAACGTTTAGCACCAGGTTTTGTCCCATCACGGCCAGGCCGATGAGGCCGAAGTTTGTTTTGTCCACATTGCACCTCCTGTAAATCCGCAAATCGGCAAATCAGCAAATCAGCAAATCAGCAAATCGGCAAATCTGCCGACTTAGCATCTTGTTGATTGGCTGATCTCGGTGGCGAGTAGAGCGATCACTTCACTGGCGAGCGACAGCCGATGGTCGAACACTTCGGGGGTAAGCAATGACCTGGATCGGTAGTACCAGCCCTTGCTTTCGCGAGCCGAACCGATAGAGAAACGCAGGAAGCGAAGCCGGTCTTTGCCGTATCCCCGCCCATAGCCTTCTTCAATGTTCGCAGAAATCGAGCCAGCGCTGCGGATAAGCTGTTGCGCCACTGCTTTGCCTAGCGGATGTTTCCTCAACCGTTCGCAATCCTGCCAGCAAAGATCGTAGAAGAAAAGTGCCTTTCGGTAACCGTAGAACTGCCATACCTTCTCGGCCGTTATCTGCGCCGGGACCTGCGTCTGCCACTCCTCATACGTCACTTTTCCCTCCCACTCACCAGTGTGCCGATTTGCCGATTTGTCGATTTGTCGATTTGCTGATTTGCCGATTTGCCGATTTGCTGATTTGCCGATTTGTTGGTCTATATAGTTTCTCTCCCGCCTTACGCACCAGCAAAACTCCCTCGTCCTCTCGGTTCGCCCACTCCTCAATGTCAATCGTCGCCGGGTCTTGATACCCCAGGTTGACGTGTCGGCAACGCTCTTCCGGGATGGACGTGGCTAGTGTCACCTGGATGCGTGGCCGCTCAACGCCGTTCTCGTACGCGCCGGTACCGCGCAGGTGCGTCGAATGGGCCAGCACACCCCAGGGGTAGCCCTTGAAGCGATCCCACTGCTTGACAAAATAGTCGCGCACGTGGTAGCCGACCTGGTCAATGACCTGGCCGTGGGTGTAAGAGATCTCGGTGATGTGGGGAGCGTAAATGATCACCTCGCCCCCATCAGCGACGACCGGTTCCAGTTTGTACATCCCCTTGGCTGCCGTCCACAGGTCATCGTACATCTCCGGAATCACCGAAAGCACCCGCTGGAAGGGATGCTCCACGTAGGCGATGTGCAGCCGCGCCGAGAGGTCCGTTGCTGCACGCCACGCCTCCTCAGGCGGGCCGATGTAGAGTCCAGCCAGGCCGGTTGGGGCCGGTCTCCCGACCGCGCCTACCAGTGCAAAGCACAGGGTCGGGATGGGAATAAACGAAGCGGCGCGGTCAATCATCCTTCGCACCGGGGTGTCGGGCGTGCCGATGATCGCCATGCTGGTCAGCAGCGCGCCCAGCCAGTGGGTGACGTTGATCATCTCCGGGCCGGATATGCCGGGGAAGAAGTACTTGTTGCCGCCGGAGAAGCCGGCCACCTCGTGGGGGAAGACCGGCCCGCAGATGATGAGTTGGTCGTAGTCGAGGATCATCCTGTTGATGGTGACGGGTACTGGCTGAGCCAGGAGCCCTTGGCTCATGTTACGTGTTTCGGGTTCCGTGATCGTGCCGAGGGTGGTGAAGGTCTCGGGGAGGTCCCAGCGGTGGTTGAAGATGCGGGGGTGTGGGAGTGTGGAGGTGTGGGAGTGTGGGCGGGGTGGATCGGCCCGCCCGTCGCGCACCTCCACGCCGACCAACTGGCTCAACGCCGCGTCGTTCATCGGCTGGTGGGTACCCAGCGCGACCAGGTAATCCAGCGCCGCAACCCGGCCCCAGAGCAACTGGTGAAACAGGCGGAAGAAAAGCGGGATCGGCGCGGTGCGGGTGTGGTCGGGGATGATGACGAGTATGCGCTTACCCGCCAGGTCAATCCGCGCCAGCGCCTCAGACGTTAGGTCGCGAACCTCGCGTTCGTCCAGAAGCCTATCTACGTAGCCTGCGCCAACAAGCATGATTTCTCCAAGGAGTAATGACGTCGTGCGAAATCGGAGAGTTTCCGCTACTACCGAACAAGCCTATCCTTGCTTGTTCTACGTATCCTCCCTCACAGCCCGAAGCTTCTCAGAACAACAGGCAAATAGACGTCGAAGCACGGGGCGGTGTCTATCTCCAGTTCGCTGCCAAGCGTGGTCTGCAGATCAGCCTCCAGCCAGTTCAGCGCCTCGCTGGGTGTCTTGTCGCCCGTCTCCACGTCTTGGATCGCCTCATAGAGAGCAGTCTTGTATTCGCCCTCCTGCTCGTGGTTAGGACCAAAGGTCGTGTAGTCCAGCATGTAACTCACCGCCTGGAGGAAATCGTCGGCCTGGTACACTGGGTCCTGGGTCGCCGCTCGCCGCACGGCCAGGTGGGCACTGTCCACAGAGTACTGGGCTACCAGGTCGGACGCCGAGGCCAGGGTGAGAATCTGGAAGGCGACGTCAGGGTACTCGCTCTGCGAGGAGATCATATAGGCCAGGGGGTGTGAGAGCGTGACGGGGTCGTCGCCCCTTCGCGCCGCCGGGTAGAGCATGAAGCCTACGTTGTCCCACAGATACTGCTCGTTGCCCCCCAGATAGTCATCTCGCCACTCGGCCCAGTGCCAGGTGCCGCCGAACCAGAACAGGGCCTTACCGTCCATGAACCCCTGGTGTATGTCCCCCCAGCCGAATTCAGTCGTCATCGTCATAGGCGTCACGTGCCACACGTTGGCCATGTTGTGGAAGAACGTCAGGCTGCGGTAGGTGGGGCACTCGCTCAAGACGAGGTGATCGGTGGCCGGGTTGTAGAGCGTCCCGCCGTAGTCCAGGGGCGGGATGCAGAAGTCAGGACCGGCAGTAGGCCGATGCCACAGCCCCCATTCCACTACGCCCGCCTGTACCGCCTCCCGGGCCAGAGCCCCTATGTCATCCAGAGTGAAATCGCCGTTCAACGTATCAGTGACCATCTGGGAGATTTGCGTGTCGGTCCAGCCGAGGGTTTGCAGCGCGTCCTTGCGGAAATAGACGGGGCGGGCCTCAGTGTCCTGCGGCACGGCCCATCGCTCTCCACTCCAGGTGACCGCGTCCCACAGGGCCGGGTAGAAGTCGGAGTAGGTGCTGGTCCATTCCAGGCTGATGTAGTCGGTCAGCGAGATGACGTAGCCGGCTGCCCCCCATGCCCCGACGTCCTCGTGGCCGGAGAGGATGAT
This sequence comes from uncultured Anaerolineales bacterium, assembly GCA_964385635.1. Taxonomy (GTDB): domain Bacteria; phylum Chloroflexota; class Anaerolineae; order B4-G1; family B4-G1; genus CAYLPU01. The sequence continues at coordinate 29,807 of CAYLPU010000035.1, read as the reverse complement.
GTCCGGGGCCTGACCAGCGTTAAAATCGTCCACGAAGCGCTGCCTGTATTCCGACCAGCCTGTGCTGGTCAGTACGCCCTGAAGCTCCACCCGGTAGTCGGCGCCTTGGGCCTCCAGTTGTGCGTTCAGTCGCCGTGCGGCCTCTTCCAGATTAGTGATGCGTCCGGCCTCTGTGCTACCGCCTTTGGCCCGCGCTTTAATGGTGTAAGTAACGACGTCGTTGGCACTTGCGGGGTAGAAGTTGGCAGGAGGGCCGGCGCGGGCGGCTGCGGCCGTAGCCGCTCCCCGTATCCCCCACAGCAAGATCACCAGCAACAGAGCCGCCAGTCCTACGGTCGCTCCCAGGCTGACGGCCCATCTCCACCGGTTTGACCGAATCCAACTTGCGTTTTTCATCGTTCTCTCCTTTCAATTTAGCCCCTGGTTTCGCACAACACACCGCGTCAATCCGCCAGCGGTTTCACGCTTCACGTTTCACGGTTTCAGGCCACTCCGGGTCCAGGGCCAAACCCAAAACTACCGCTTCCATGGCGGCACGTCCGGCAGCAGTTTTTCGAACTCGGCGATGAGCGACGTTTCGTACTCGCCGGCGTACTCGCCCGCCAGGAACTTGTGCACCGCCTCTTCGTAGAACCGCTGCCAGGATGCCTCCTCGTGGCCGGGGTTGACGGGGTAGAAGAGAGCATTGTTGGCGCGGGCGGCCTTCATATCCCCTGGCGCGTCGCCGATCATGAGGATGTGATCCGGCGCGTATTTGCCTCCGGCCGCCAGTTTGAGGTGCAGGGCCTTCTTACCCATCTCCTGCCCGGCGATGCCCCGCACGTAGCGGGCGATGTCATGTTCCTCCCACTCCCGTGTCAGCGCCTCCACTGGCGTGGCGGAGACGACGATCATGTCGGCTTTGTCGGCCAGGAAGGCCAGGCTCTCGCGTACGTAGGGAAAGGGCGGCACGCCGTGCACCATGTCCGCCACAGTAGCGTTGACGCCAGTCGTCCAGGCCCAGGCCGTGTCCAGTTCCGGATCAGGGTGCTTGAGCATGTAAGCCTGCAGGCCATCATTGCTCTTGGGAAAACCGTCATCGGCGATGAACTCGCGGATGTGGTTCGCTTCCGGCGGTTCGACATCGCGTGCCTGTACCTCCGGCCGCTCCCGTAGCAGGTCGAAGACCATAACCAGCGCCGGCCAGCGGTTGATGCCGCGCCACCTGGAGTACAGATTGACGAACTCGGCCGCCTCGCGGGCGTACTTGGAGACCGGCTGCAGGTGCCAGTGCTTGATGGTGTTGGGGATAAAGCACTCCTTGTGCTTGATCTCCATTGTGTCAAAGGCGCAGCCGTCGGAGTCGATGCCGACGAAGAAGTCGCGCTCCGGATCCAGTTCCGCCAGCGGACGGGCTGCTTCGGGAAAGTCTGCCATAGGGTGCCTCCAATGTGTTGGGGCGTCTCTGAAGGCGCAGTGGGGCAAAAGACACACTTCGCTCCGGCTGGATCGCCAGATCCAGCCGCTGGGCGACGGATTTGACAATCCGTCGCGAGCGTAAGTGTCACTTATGCCGCATAAGCGGTTGGAGTAGAGTAGAGCCTTTGGGCGGAAAAACCCGGCTGAAGCCTCGACTCCACCTTAACTGAACCGTATTGCTCTTAGACAGGGTGTAAACGTCAGTCCTGGGCTATTCGAGACGCCACACACGTAAGTTGTCCATGCAGACGGTCACGTTTCCCTGGTTGTACGTGGAGCCACCGATCCCGATTCGACCCGTCGGGAACAGATCGCTGTTCACTTGCCCCATCAACACACCGTTGGCGTACAGGTACACGACTCCCCTGACCCGTTCCATGCTCAGATAGTTCGTCCCGTCTGGATCAATGTTCCTGGACACAGTCCATTCAACCAGATTGTCCTGCCACTCCCCATCTTTCAGCAGGAAGAGGGCGAACTCCTGGCTGGACGCGGCGGTTTCGAACCAATAGAGATTGTCCCCGTCCGGGCCGAAGCCCAGCCCACAAGTGGCGTCCTCGGCTCCTTCGACGTAGCAGGCTATCTCGGCGACGAACTCGTCCGGGCGGAAAGTCTCGTACCACTCCCAGCCGGTGACGTTTTCGTTCTTGATCAAAATGCAATATTCGCCGTTGGCTGGGCTCGTGTAGAAGACGTTTTCGGTCTCCTGATTGAGCCCCCAGTTGTTGCGGTTATCGGAAAAATCATCCTCGAAGCGCAGCACGGCGTTGTCCGGCAAGAGGGTCAAGCCCACCACTGTCCAGTTCTTCTGGCCCTGAAGGTCAACGTTGTGGACCATCTCTATGCTGTCATCATCTGAGTCTGCGGCCTTGATGTCGTATGTACCACGCGGTATGTTGTTGACCATGTAGCTGGCGCCAGCATCGATCACGTCATCGATCAGCCAATCATCGCCCCAGGTGGTGCTGTCGGAGGGGGATATGTACAGATAGTAGATCGTATCGCCAGACTCGTTGATGACTTCAAGGGAGCCCATCCCGGCGATGGTCCAGGTCATCTCGCCTGCGAAATCTACATCCCACCAGACCTCAATCTCCTCCTGGTCCTGGTCTTCGGCCTTGACGTCGTAGTGACCTTCGGGAATGCCCTCGATAATGTATGTTTGGCCGGGTCCGATCACGTCGTTTTCCAGCCAATCCTCACCCCAGTGATCCATTTCACGGGACGACAGGTATACGTACCATACCTCCATACCCGAATCGTTGGTGATCTCGAGTGTTGATCCCTGGGGCTTTGGTTCGGGCGTGTCCGCTGGCGGGAGGGTGGGCTGTGCTTCCGCAGTGGGTTGTACTTCTTCCGCAGTGGGTTGTACTTCTTCCGCAGTAGGTTGTATTTCTTCCGCAGTAGGTTGTACTTCCGGAGCGGGTGTCTCTTCACTGGGACCGCACGCCAGAATGGCCAACACCAATACCGCCGTTGCCAGCAAAATCCAACGTATGTTCTTCATGTTTTCTACTCCTTTCTGTATGGGGCTATCGGGAACCTGGTCAGGATTGTACACCAAAGTCGTTTGGCGGGCAACTCGCAGGTCGTCGCTGAACTCGAGTTCCAGCGCACCTGGTGTCGCTATACGCCGCTGAACGCGCTGAAACCCCCATCCACCGGCACGACGATGCCGGTCACAAAGGCTGCTCCTGGTGACAAGAGCCACAACATCGTGCCCAGCAGGTCGGCCGGGTCCCCGAAGCGTCCCATAGGGGTGTGCTCAATGATCGTGCGCCCACGGGGCGTCAGTTCGCCCGTCTCTTCGCCAATGAGTAGAAAACGATTCTGATCAGTCAGGAAGAAGCCTGGGGCAATGGCATTGACTCGGATGCGGGGAGAGTACTCCTGCGCCATGTGCACCGCCAGCCACTGGGTGAAATTGCTCAGCGCCGCCTTGGCAGCCGAGTAGGCCGGAATCCTGGTCAAGGGCCGGAAGGCGTTCATAGAAGAGATGTTGAGAATCACCCCCTCGCCCTGCTCGACCATCACTCGACCAAAGACCTGGCTGGGGATCAGTGTGCCGACGAGGTTGAGATCGAACACCCAGCGGAAGGCATCTTGTGGCAGATCGAAGAACGATAGGTCGGGCGAGGTGGTAGCCTGCTTCTTGTTGCCACCAGCGCCGTTGATGAGGATATTCACCTGGCCCAATTGTTCCAGCACAGTATTGTGGGCCTGCTCCATGCTGGTCTTGTCCAGTACGTCACACTGGACGGCCAACGCCTGGCCGCCCTCGGACACGATATCGCCGGCCACTTTTTGTGCCGCTTCCAGCGCAAGATCCAGTACAGCCACCTTTACGCCAACTCGACCCAGGGCGCGGCTCATCGTGCCACACAGCACGCCGCCGCCGCCGGTGACGGCAGCGACCTTGCCTGACAAGGTGAAGAGACTTGCCAGATTCTTGTCATCCATACTGCCTCCCTGAACATGAGTGTGGGTAGTTCACTTTTCATCCTTCTCAATCGTCACCCCGCGCACCACCTGAAGGCGGTAGATCGCTGACCCGCCCGCTTTGCGCAGGGCTTTCTCCAGCGGCGCCGAGTCCGGCCAAGGCCAGAGCGCAATGATCGTACCCCCGTGACCAGCGCCGGCCAGCTTGGCTCCTGGCGCATTGGCCTCCAGAGCAGCACTGATTAGCCTTTCATTCGATTCGCCAGACCCACCCAGGTCGCGCTGGATGGCGTGGTTCTCATTCATCAGGCGGCCCAAAAGCGGCCAGTCGGCCATGAGGAGTGCTTTCTTGCCCATTCGGGCGATCTCCGTGATTCGCTTGTAGCCCTTCACCACGGCTGCTTCTCCCTCCAGCCAGCGCTCGCGGAGCGGTTTGTGGACCGCGCCGGAGGCGTGGTGCACGCCGGTGAAGCCCAGCACGAAGGGCAACTCAGGAACGTAGGCAGCCAAGGGCTCGATCGTCGCAAAGAGTTCCGCCTCGGCCTCGCGGTAGAACTGCTTTTCCCGGAAGTCCATGTAGTTCAGGCCACCAAATGTGCACATGTAGGCATCCTGATAGCCACACACGACCTTGAGATAGTTCAACTCAATGTAACGAGCCCGCTCGGCCAGTTGGTATGGGTTGGGATACTCCCCTTGCCAAGCCAGCAAGGCTTGCAGCAAGGCCACTACCAGCGCCGTGGACCCTGAAATCCCGCTGCGCAAGGGGATTTCGCTTTCGTAGTGCACGTGACATGTCAGTGGTGGCAGGCGCATGTAGTCCAGGATGGCCCGCGCCACGTCAAAGCGGTCGCCCCGGGGACGCAGGTCATCTCTGCTGGCGATCTGGCACTCGTGCCCGCTGGTTTTCAGCACGAGGTGCGGAGCAGACGTCACAGTCACGCGCGCACGCATATCCACCGAACATGAAAGAACCGCTCCACCATACATGTCCGTCGGGTTGCCGATGATGCCTGCCCGGCCTGGTGCCGAACAGACCACTTCTCGTCGTTCAGAGCCTGTGGGCTTCATAACTCATACGCTCTGGCTTTAACGTACTTGCGGACTAGATACCCATATCGCTCATCGGCCAAGGCGAAGTCAATGAAGGTGCGAAAGTAGCTCTCAAAGTTGCCCACGTCGTAGCGACGCTGGTCGGGAGAGAGAAGCCAGGCGTAAACCGGCTCTCCCATGTGGATAAGCATCCTGATCGCGTCGGTCAGTTGAATCTCTCCCCGCTTGTCGGGTACTGTGCGATTGAGGGCCTCAAAGATGGCCGGGCTGAAGACGTAGCGCGCAGCCACTGCCAGGGTGGTTGGGGCAGTACCCGGAGGTGGCTTCTCAACGATGTCGGTTACGGCCACTGGCTCAGCGGGGGGAGGCTCAGCGCCCTTGGTGCTGACGATGCCGTAACGGAAGGCTTCTTGTAGAGGCACCTTTTCCACGGCCACGACGGCTGCTGCTCCCAGTTGGCGATGGGCTTTCATCATCGCTTGCAGCGGGGCGGCGGGGTCCCCGGCAGCGATAAGGGAATCCCCCAAGGCCACCACGCAGTCGTCATTGTCCACGAAATCAGCGCCCAGCGAGATCGCATGGCCCAGTCCCTTGGGTGTGCTCTGCCGGGTATAGAAGAAGCGGGACTGACCCCCTAGATATGCCAGGTCTGCCAGCACCGCTTCGTTGCCAGCTTGTTCCAACCCTGCTGCAAGCTCAGGATCCGAATCAAAGTGATCTTCAATGACCCGCTTACGACGCCCAGTGATGATGAGAATCTGGCGCAGATTAGCGGCCTGCAATTCCTCCACCACGTATTGGAGTATTGGCTTGCGTCCCACGGGTAGCATCTCTTTGGGTTGCGACTTGGTGGCCGGCAACAGTCGTGTGCCCAGGCCGGCAGCAGGGACGATGGCTTTCGTTATCGGTTGAACCATTGACTCATTCCCTCCCTCTCGATTCTGTGAAGGACGATAGGTGGTGCTTGAAGTGTGATTCTAGTATCGTGTAGTAGACTTCCTCGTGCTCCCACAACGGTGCTAGCATTCGGTCGCCAAACCGATCCAATGCTGAGCCGAACGTCACGTGCAACACCTGCCGCGCGTCGAACTGGTCGAGCAGCACCGGTAGATCATCATCTGACAGTGTTTCGGGCGCTGACACGTTGGTCAATACGGCGGACACGTGGTAGGTGGCGCGGTCCTTCGGATAGCGTTCGATGGTGTAGGCCAGAATGCGGCGGAATAGTGTCGGGTCGACCCTGGCGATGGTCCGCAGCGCTTCCAGGTAACTGGTGCCCGCTGTCTTGAGGTGTGTCAGTCCGCGCGTGTGCCTGGCGATGGTGGGATAGATGCTGAACTTGTCCGAACCAGAGTGGAGGCTCAGTTTATACGGCCCCAGGACGCGAGCGATGGCGGCATGCCGGGCAAACTCGGCCTCGAATTCGTCCAGGTCACCGATGTAATCCACTCCTTTCTCGAAGCGGCCGACGTATCGGGGTGCCAGGCTGACCCACTGCACCTCCAGCCGCCGCAACTCGCTGGTGATGAAGAAGTGCTCCAGCGGCGAGGTGGGCGTCTCGGTCTCATCCACCGAGACCTCTAACTCGAAAGCATGCCCTGAGCCTGTCGAAGGGGGCCGGTCGCCCAAAGTTGCCACCAGGTGGCGGTACATCCGGGCGGCGTGGAGGATGGCGTGACCATACTTACACGCGGCCCGCAGCAGGGTGGTCTCGTCAAATTCCAGCGTGAACGTCTCCATCTCAAAGCACCGGTCCATGTAGCGCGTATGTAGGTCATCGGGCGAGTCCTCTAGGTCGGCCCACGGCATGGCGCGGAGTTTGTCCTGTAGACCATCGAGGGAGGCGGTGTGGGCTGCGTTGTCCACGTGGTCACCGGGGTCCACGGTGTAGAAGGTGTAGCCAGCGGCGGCAAAGGTGTCCGCGTCAGCGAAGGTCTTTAGATGGTCGGCATCGGCACCCCATGGCTCGCGCCAGCCCTCCTGAAACATGCCCCACATGGCCTCGTCCATCACCTGCTGGGGGGTGCGGCCGGTGCGGGCGTTCTCGCGCACTGACTGCTGGGCAAAGATCGGCGCGATGCCGGTTCCCCGAACCGCCCGCACGTGCCCCGGTGTGGCCAGGCCCAGCCGGTCGCCAAACCCTGCCGAGGTCCGCAGACCCAGCGGCACGGGGCGCAGCCAGGGCAGGCGGTCGCGCAGCGTGGCGGCATTGATGGGTGTGAGCAGGCAAAGAAATGACGAATTGCGAATTGCGAATTGCGAATTTCTCTCAAAGCCAGTCGTGTCGCCCAGGATGCCCAGCACCTTTCCCTGGGGGCCACGCGCCAGAAAAAAGGTTGTGCCATCGGCCTGGGTCACCGAACGCGGGTAAACCGTCAAACCAGTCAACTGTTCCAGAAACCGGGTTTTTTCCGAAAAACCCGGTTTCTTATCCCGTTGTTCATTGCTCATCGTTCATCGCTCCGTTCACTGAATTTGTAGGCCCGCTTAGCCAGCCCATACGCCAGATCCCAGATCATCTCGCGGGCGTCGTCCATGTCTACGATGGCCCGCACGACCAGGCCCGCGATCCAGTTGGCGCTCGCGCGCCGCCACGCATCGTGTCGCGCCGGAATCGAGGGGAAAGCACGGGTGTCGTCATTGAACCCCACAGTGTTGTAGAGTCCGGCTGTTTCAATAACCTGTTGGAAATAGCGCTGCATGCCGTTGATGCTGTCGTGGAACCACCAGGGCGGGCCGAGTTTCATAGCCGGGTAGTGTCCTGCCAGAGGAGCCATCTCGCGGGTGTAAGTGGATTCATCTAGCGTGAAGGCGATGAAGGTCAGACGAGGATCGTTGCCGTATTTGTTCAGCAATGGTCGGAGATTTCGCGTAAACTCGGCCTGGATGGGAATATCGCACCCCATGTCGGGCCCCAAACGGTCGAAGAGCGGCTGATTGTGGTTGCGATACGAGCCGAAATGCACCTGCATCACCAGCCCATCCTCAATGCTCATCCGCGCGCTTTCCATTAGCATGTGGCCAAAAAAGCGGGCTGCATCCTCGGTAGTGGCCTTACGGCGCAACGCACGCTGGAAAATCTGGTCCGCCTCGTGCGGGGTCAGCTCGCCAGTGGCTAGTGTGGTCCCATCACTGTCGGTGGCAGCCGCTCCCATCGCTTTGAAGGCAGCGCGGCGCTCTTCTAGTGCCTGGATCAAGGTTGGATAGGAGTGGATCTCAACCCCGGTGAGTTCACTCAACTTATCAACGTTCTCTCGCCAGTTCGGCCGCAAGAGATGAATCACGTCATCAGGGCGAAAGGTGGGCCGAATATCCCCGCCCCAGCCGGAGGCGCGAATGGCCTGGTGATGACGCAGCGAATCGGTCGCAAAGTCGGTTGTGCAGAGCACCTCGATGTTGAACCGCTCGAACAGTGCGCGGGGACGGAACTCAGGCGAGGCCAAATTGGTCTCAAGTTGATCGTAGATCGTCTGGGCCGTCGCGCCGGTCAGCTTTTCCTTGATGCCGAAAACCTTCTTAAACACGTAAGCCAGCCACAGGCTGGTGGGTGTGCCGCGAAAGAGATAGAAGTTCTCCGCGAAAACCTGCCAGACTTTGCGATGATTTTGCTCTACCTCCACAGAATGGCCGTCAGCGCCAGGGACTCCCAGCGATTCTAAGGAGATGCCTTGAGAGTAGAGCATACGGAAAACGTAGTGGTCAGGGATGATCAGCAGCTCGGCGGGCGTGCCGAAGGTAGTGTTCTCGTCAGCGAAGAGGCGGGGGTCTACGTGACCGTGCGGGCTGATGATAGGTAGATCGGCCACCGATTCGTACAGTTCCCGCGCGCTGCGTCGCTGCGTCGGGCTGGGGTCAAAGTATTGGTCTGCGGAGAGGTTCCACTTGGGAGTCATAGTTCCTTTCACTTTCCCTATCGCTCTGAGCCCCGTCCCCGGGACGACTGCCGCGTGTCACTGGGCACTGACTCCGCCCAGACGCCCGAGGACGGGTGCTGCGAGCGAGGCAGAAGCTGAAGAGACTTATTCTGACCTACTTGGCGCTATTGGACCAGGCACGTAATCTTACATTCCTTCCGGTTGGTCTGTAACTCGATGATGTTTTCGGGCACCTCTTCCAGGCTGATCTTCTTGGTGATCATGGGCGTCATATCCATGCCACTGGCCATGCACTCAATCACCCTGGGGAACGTGCCGTGCCCGGAATGGCCCTGGGAGCCGACGATACGCGCTCTCCGCACCTGCAGGACTTCGCCGGTGACGGGCATCTTGGCCTCCGCCCGGGCTGTCACGACAATGGTGCTGTTCAGCGTGCGGCCTTCCCAGATGACGCGCTCAATGTCCGGGTAAACGATCTCTGGCAACCCGGTCGCCTCCATGAAGAGATCGGCCCCCATGCCGTCGGTCAGTTCCAAAACCCGGTCCGCGAAGTTCTCCTCGAGTGGGTTGATGGCGTAGTCAGCGCCCATTGTCAGTGCCAGTTTGGCACGATCTTCTTGCGGCTCAGAGATGATCACCTTCGAAGCCCCGGCCTTCTTAAGAACCGCGCAAGCAGCGATCCCAATCGGCCCCCCGCCCAGGATGACGACCCGATCACCTGGACGGATACCACCGCCCCGCTCGATCACAGCGTTATAGGCCACGCTGGTGGGTTCCGCCAGGCTGCCGGCCAGGAAGATGTCATCCCCCTCATAAGCGTCGGCCAATGGCTCCAGGCTCCACAGAACCTTGGCCGGCAGGGCGACGTACTGCGCATACGCGCCGTTGATGTTGAACCCGATTTCGTTCAGGTTCTCGCAGTGGTTGGGGTAGCCGTCGGCGCAGGGCTTGCAGTATCCACACCACAACATCTCCTCCGTGGTGACCCGTTCGCCTCCCTTGAAGGGCTTGTTGGTGTGTTTGTCCCGAGCATCCTTGCCGGCTTCCACGACGATGCCGGACAGTTCGTGCCCCAGAATGCAGGGGAAGCCCGTGAGCCCTGGGTAATAGATGTAACCATCGTCGCCGGCCTGGGCCATGTGGACGTCCGAGCCGCAGATACCACACGCTTTGACCTGCAACAGCACCTCATCCGGCCCTGGGGTGGGAATGTCATACTCCCTTATCTCGAGCCTGGGGTTGCGGTACACCAGGCTGCCCAGATAGGTCTGGCGACCGTCAACGTCTTTTGCCCCCAGTTTGAAATCGGGCTTGGGGTCCCAATCCGCAACCAGGGTTACGCCTTTCATTTTACCTTTCATTGTATTGTACTCCTTTTATGAACTTGAAGTTTCCTGAGAAACCGGGTTTTTTCTGAAAAACCCGGTTTCTGCCGGTTTCTGCCGGTTTCTGTCCCCCGCTATAGCAACGTGCCTTGCCCAATCCGCGGCAGGCCGTACACCGGCTTCCAGCCTTCGCTCCACGGTTCACGCAGGTAGGGCTCCATCTCCGCCTCGGTGCGGAAGGTCGTCTCTTCCACCGGCGGCACAGTGCCCGAGGGAAATGCCTCCAGAATCTGGTCGTTGACCAGCGTCATGTAACGCAAGATGGCAGCAAGAGGTCGCTTGGCCTTCTCCGCCGTGCCCGCCTTGGCCTTGCCGACTACACCCTCCGGCGTGCCCGCGAGTTCGATGGCAAAGTGTCCCTCCCCCTCCGACCAGCGGCTGGGCCGGCTGAACGGCTCCACTGACTTGTCGAAGTGTCCATCGGGCAGGTAACTCTTGCCCTCGGTATTCACGGCGTAGTCCATGTCCACCATCTCCGGGACGAGGAGCAGCCCCAGCGATGTCTCCGCCTCGGCCGCGTGGACGAAGTTGGTATCAAACTTGCCGCCCCGCTCCTTTGTGCGGAAGAACTGCCGGACGGCGCGATGCCAGTCTATGACGCGAAAGATACCGGGCAGTTGATATCGCTTCTCGAATTGCTGAATCGCTGCTTCGAGCACCCACAGTTGCCCGTGGTTGTTGAGAATGACCTGCTTGCGGAAGCCGTCGTTCCACAGGCCCAGCATCACGTCAATCATCAACTCCCTCACCACGTCCTCCCGGATGATGACGGTGCCGGGCATCCCTAAGTGGTGATACGGGTGCGCGCCGTACATCAGCGGCGGCAGGGCCAGGTTGACCGGCGCACCCCGTTTGGCCGTGTAGCGGCGCACCCCTTCGACGATGGCGCTGACGAAGAGGGTGTCCATGGCCAGCGCCATGTGCTTGCCGTGCAACTCGGTAGAGCCGACTGGGATGAAGATGACGTCGTTCTTGCGCCGGTTCTTCTCCATCTCGTGGCGCACGGTGGTCTGGATGTATGAGCCTGGCTTGGCCCACTCGATGGGAGCGGGAACGCCGTACTCGGCCAGGATAGTCTCTATCTCCTCGTCGCTGGCGTCCCACACCTCTTTTTTCAGGCGACCAACGGTGTTATCCTCGAAGAAGAGGTCCGGCTGGTCGGTGGCGAGCCATCCTTCGACTTTGCTCAGGACAGGCCCTTTTGGTGCTTGTTTGTCTGACATTTCCTTTCTCCTTATTCTTGTGTTTTTTTGTGAAATCTGCCCTACTATCAAGCCGTGGCGGTCGTGTTCCGTCGCTGCTGCTGATGCCAATGACAATGGCCCGGTTGCTCAGGAGCCGGATGACGGGAGACTGTCGCGTCCGGCTCTGTAGCGGGGAGCGGGGTCGGGAGGCCCCGGCCTACCATAACTTGGGCAGCGTTGCTCGAGTTCATCAATCTTCACGCTGCTTTGACAACCATTTCTTTATCCTGCCAGATGCCCAGTTGCCAAAGACAACCGGTCGCCAATTCTCATTTATCTTGGACGCAAGGTCGGTTACGTACTTGATGCCTGCACCAGCAGCGGCAGCAGCCAGTACACCTTCAACTCCTGGAACGTACTGTCTTACCGCGACTCCAGCTGTTGCCCCGCCAAGAACTCCGAATAACTTCAGCCCCCTCCTTCCTGCTTTGATCCAACCCGACTCTTTGGCGACCTCATTGTGGTATGCGATTATTGCGTTCCGATCTCGTTCGCTCTCATCCTGAAGCCACTTGCGAAAACGGCCTCCCTTTTGTCTAATCTCCAATACCTCTCTTAACCCGATTTGCTGGCTATTCACAAGCTCACGTACATTGGGAAACTCTACTTCGGCTTCAAGTTGTTCGACAAACTCCTGAGAACGGGTTAATCTTTGACCACTTTCATATAGCTTATCACCTACCAGTAGGCTCATTGGTGAGCCTAGATACAAATCGCATCCTAGCTTAGCGGCAGACCACAGGAGGCGATTGCAGCGAGCTGCCGCACTGAGCGGATATCCGGGCGTAAATCCCAGATCTGTCCCCAGGGCTCGGTTCACGCGCTCGAAGTTGACGTTCCAACCAATACGTACCTTTCCTGCGTCTTCGATAACATCCGCGCGAACTGTAGGAGGTTCCTCCAAGCCCAGTATTGGATAGACCTCATCAAACAACGCTTGGATAAATAAGGCACACCGTTCTGAATCAAGATAGTCTCTTCGTGCGTTTTTGATTGCAGGGCCGAAATCCCCTGACTTAGCCTCAATGACCCTTCCACGAATCGCCCGATGTAGCTTTGCGCGCTGACCGGCGTGCGGCAACACTTGCCGCAGGTTGGATGACGAAAGGCAGTCCACCTCAAATGTTGGTGCGTCTGCGGCCCTTTTTTCCTCCAGGTTGCAGATTGAGAATTCACCGTCCTTCTCAACTGCGGCAGCGAAAAACGAATAGTAATACACATTGATCACGTCGTTTTTGAGTAGGGCGATCAGGTCTCCGTATCTACCTTGCTCCACAAACCAAGCAATGAACTGCGAGAACTCCCATCTGTTGGGAGAAACAACAAGCACACGATCATAGTAGATTAGCGCTTCGCAGAAAAGGCCAAAGTCAATTGCCTTGCCACTATGTCGCAATCTGGGTGACATATAGGTCCAGGATTTTACTGGGACCAGTGCAGAAGTATGGTCAGACATTCAAACGTGACTCCTTAGTCGCGGCAAGCTGCCCAACTTGATTTAGATGTCCACCGCTCTGCCTTCGTGCATAGACCGCGTGGCCGCGATGCCCGTCTCTGCTTGTCCAAGTGCCCAGCCGTAGATGAGCCCCCAACTTATGATGTAGCAACGTATCATCTCAATGTTCTGGGGCAGCAGGATCACCCCGGATGCAGAAATACACGATAAAGACCACTGCGGACGATAGGGCAGACACTATCGTGTATTTCCCTATCCGTGGTAATCTTGGTCTCATCAATTTCCCCGACTGTTCGAGAAGATACGTAGCAACTACCCCCCATCCATAATCTGATCTTCCTGGTGCCTTCCCAGAGCCCTGGCATAACGCTGTGTGAGTTCAGGCATGATCGTTTCCCCGGCAGGCGCTCGTTCCAAGCCAAATACTGTGCGCGGAAAGTTCAAAGGCTCCTGAATGGCCCATACGCTCTCGTGCTCTTCTGAAGGCAGAATCTCGGCGGGATCGCCTACTGCGATCCATCCGATGGGCACTATAGCATCCGCCGGAAGAATCGTCTTGAGATGAACCACCCCGTTAATCCGCACTTCGGCCCGCGTGCCGATTCGAGCTCCATTGAAAATCGTAGCGCCTGTCGCAAGAAATACGTCGTCTTCCACGGTGCAGCCGGTCAAGTAGGCGCGTGGCCCCACCAGAACGTGATTACCAAGACGGGTTGGATGCCAGCGCGTGCCCCGAATGACCGCGTTCTCCATAATGATACAGTGCGAACCGATGACCACAGGCCCGCCCTCAGCTACCAGCACTGCCCCGAAGAGAACTCGGCTATTCTCACCGATGGTAACGTCTCCACAGATGGTCGCTGTTGGAGCGATATAAGCTGATTCATGGATGTGAGGAGTTTTACCTTGATGTTCAAGTAACATGTTCAACCTCCATCTGTAAGATTACCTCTGGTTACAAGCTGTTCGAGGGACAGACAGCCGACCAACGGATCCAGCGCATTGTTGGGCGGCAACGATTGCGAGACTGCTAAGTACCGAAATCAACTTGCTAGTCTTGACCGGCTTTCTGCCGCCGTGCAATCTTCTTAAGATAGCGTTGCTTCTTTTTGCCAAAGCGTTCGATTTCGACCGCGAGTAGATCAAACTGCTCCTGAAGTTGTTCACGTGCAGCTTTCTCAAGTTCAGCTTGGTCCCTTGCCTGTATCAATGCCTCATGCAAAGATTCAAGAACTGGATGCCGTGTGTAACCCAAAGCAGTAGCTTCTTGGAACAACTCAACGTATTCACGGTCTCCAGCATCTACTGCTGCATCTTCACCCTCGGCTTCGGCTTGCTCATCTGCAAGTTTCACGGCACTGATTCGATTATGAAGTACTCTGTCCAAGTCCCACTGCAATCGCACCAATGTCTTACCAGTAAGAGCAATGCCATTACCAACCAGAAGTCTGACATCCGGCCAGAGCTGCTCAACGGCATGGATTAGGAGCGCATTCTCGAATAATCTGACAAAAGCAACATCATCCGCCACGGGGCCAGTTGCTATCTCCACAAGTCCCAAGAGCTTCTGGGGTCTCGTGCTAACAACATCCCTTATGCCAAGCGCTTTTGCACTTCGCAAGTATCGACTAGAGCCGGTGACAACGTAGCAAGTTCTACCAAGGATACAGCGTGTGTCACTGTGGGTTACAGTTAACGCATTAGCCTGCAAAGCAGTAACAAACAACTGAGCATCAGTGTAAGCAAGTTGCTCATTTTCCTCTTTGCTTCTGTACTCAGATTTCGGGCTCCTTTCCAGTAATCTGAGCAACTCGGTGCTAACCTGTTCAACTAGATCGCTTGGAAGCTCCTTAGGCAAGAGGGTGGTTGGATCTATGATCTCGACAGTGGAAGGTAACCTTGTGGCGATGACATCTCTCAAGAACCTAAAAGGGTCAGCAGAATCGTAGTAGTTCTGCAAATATTCAGTAAAAGACCACGATGGAGGAAATGATCTATCTCTTTGTCCATAGTAGAAGCCTTGGACAAATACGTTATTGACTTTCCTTTCCACAAAAGCTGATGTCAAGCCATACAGACTCCTGTCGAAGTAGTTACGAGTGCGAGGAGACAGCATAGCATGGGTTGCACACTCGCTAACCACTGCTTCAGGAATGATCAAGCGACAGCCCAAATCAGCGAGTCTTTGGACTAGCGCAAGAAGGGCTGGACTATCAGGAATCTCATGAACGATACACCTTAAGACGAAATCGGTGTCAAGTATGAATATCTTCTGACGCAGTCTAGTCTCTTGAAACTCTCGAAGAGCAGGATCCAAGTTCATCACTGCCATTCCCAGGTAGGCACGTGCCCAATTAGCAAGCATCTGGGATTGTTCAGCACTGGGGCTTTGGATTACATCGGCAAGAGCAGCAATAAGCAGTTTACCCAGCCTCTTGTCAACTTGTCGCCTGGCAAGGGCAAGAAGTCGGTCCGATGATTCCAGATACAACGGCGAGGGCATTTCCTCCTCAAGAAACTGGTGGGCTAGTTCTATTCCTATCAATCGAAACATCTCCGCCAGAACATCCTTGGCGTTTCGTTCCATCCTGTTGCGTTCTTCTCTGGAAATACGAAGACCTGAAGCTCTACAAACCTCCTCTACAACATCCGATATTGACGATGTAGAAAGATTGTTGGCCTCAATAGTAGCGCCTTCGATCACGCTAACAGCTTTGTCAGTTAAGCTATATCGCCCATTCTGGAGAGAGACAAGTTCTTGAGCTTCAAGACGGCGCAGTGAAGCGGCAATCTGTGATTCTGGGAAAGGCTCACATCCTAGACCCTCTGCCACACAGGTCGAGATCTGAGACAATGTCATATTTGAAATATCTGCTCCGATGAGAGAGGCTAAGATCAAGTGATCGAAGATCGATTTGCGAACCAGGTCAACCTGCTTTCCAAATACAAGCGCAATAGACACTTTGAGCATCGCTGTCTTGAATTTCCCCCCACTCTCCTGAAACACTGGCTGGTTAGACCTTGCAGCCTCAATCTGTCGCTCTACGTCCGGAAAATGCCTACAGAACATACCATTGGAGAAATCACTGAGGCGATTGGCAAGTGTCTTGCGCTCATATATTTGCAGAGTAAGGTCGAACTCTTCGCGAGCCACTTTCCTCAATTCACGCTGGCGATCTGGGCTGAGTTTAGCTGGTGTTACGATCACCAACTCTGAAAACTCAATCTCGTGTTTTTCGAGCTTCTTTGCGGTATCGCGCAGTTTGCCAGCGATGTAGTCTTCAAGGGTGTACTGAAAGACTATGCGAACACGACCCTCTCGATGATAGAACCTATCCTGGAACGCATCTTGCCCGAAATCACCAACTCCACCTAGAGGTTTAATGTCATGATAGCCTTCTTCCCGCATTACTTCTGAAGCCAGCTTCTCAAAAGCAAAGCCATCGGTCATAGAGTCCAAAGCTATCTCTACAATGTCAAGATTCATTTTGTTTCCCTCCTAAATCTGCGAGCATTTGACATTGCCAACGTCCCGCCGCTCAACTTGGCATTAGACGTCTACCGCTCTGCCTTCGCGCATAGACCGTGTAGCAGCGATGCCCACCGCAACCGTCGCCCGGCTGTCGTGGCCGGTGACGGGCGTCTCGGCGTCGCGAACGATGCAGTCCACGAAGGCTTGTAACTCGTCCACTGTCATGTCTTATACCGCTGACATTCGATATCTCTTGCCATCAGTTTGTGCTATACCAGCGGCCACGAATATTTGCCCGACAACGTGAACGTGGCAAGGATGATCTTGGGCTTGGAGAGGGAATCGCTCCCTAAAAAACGTGCCGTCATAGCCATTGGGGCTATTCAACTGGAAGAAACACTCCTTGAGCATACTCCAAGGAATCTTGATTTTGTTGGATCGACCAATCGAAACGGTAAAGCCGCGTTCGTTGTGATACCCATAGCGCTCGCTGTTGATTATTGAATCTACCGATCCGACAAACCGATAGGTGGAGGCAGGGGTGTTTAGATCAGTGCCAACCTTGACGTGGCCTTTGATCTTGCTTTGTGCCTGATTCCAATCCATAGTGGGTCACTCCTTCCGCGCGCTCCCGCTTGATTAGACGTCTACGGCTCTGCTTTCGTGCATAGACCCCGTAGCTGCGATGCCCACCGCAACCGTCGCCCGGCTGTCGTGACCGGTGACGGGCGGCTCGGTGTCGTGGATGACGCAGTCCACGAAGGCCTGCAACTCGGTCACAAAAGCCTCCCCCAGGCGTTCGGGGGTGGTGATACTGTTCGTGTTATTCCAAATTCTCCAGGTCCGCTAAATCCTGTGACCGCCCAGCCGCCTTCTTACTTTTCTTGAGGTTGTGCAAATCAATGAAACTCACTGTTACCTCGTCAATCACAACCTCAACCCGTGACCTATGGCAACTTTCAAAATCCACTCCTGGCGGTGTTGTGATCAGGTCTATTCGAGCGGGTGGGTACCCCAGTTGGATAATCTGGTCGGGAACCAGAAAATCGGCAGCCTGCAACCCTAGTGAACCGAACCCGAATTGTTCCAACGCCTTGACTATATTCGCCGCGTTTTCTGGACTCGTCTCAATCCACACGTCCAAGTCTTTGGTATAACGTGGATAACCGTGCAACGCGACAGCGTAACCGCCGATAACCAGGTACCGAACGTGGTTATCGTTTAACGATTGTACAAACTCTTTGAAGTCTTGGTTCAGCACCGTACCGCCACCGATGATATTCTTGCCGGATTTGCTCCAATGTTGCCAAGCGAACCTGGTAGGGTTGTGTTTGCCAATAGGCAAAATCGCTTCTCTGGCTATGGATATCTACTTTGGTGTAGCATTTCTTTATGCTCGACGTTGTTTCCATGACATACTCTGTTCCGAGAACCTTTCGTAATTTGAATTGCCAGACCTCATCTAACGACAAGACGCGAGGTCCTGGTCATATTGACTCAAAACCTCCCAACTATGTTTCCACGTTCCCTGTCTCACGTTTCACGCCTCACACCTCACGCTTCACGTTTCACGTTTCACATCTCACGTTTCACGTTCTACGTTGTTTCGCGCACGACCAGTTTTCCCTTTACTACGATGTCGGAGAAAGGTGCGGTTGAATCGCCGGCAGTCACAGTTATCAAGGCCAAAGCCATGTCCATAGCCTGTTGCCCCATGTCACGCTGGGGTTGGGCTATGGTCGTCAGGGGGGGGTAGACGTGCGCGGCTAAAGGGATGTCGTCGAAGCCAACCACCGCCAGGTCCTCTGACACCGAGATACTCGCCTTCCGAGCCGCGGAGATCAGGCCGATGGCGGTCATGTCATTGTAACAAAAAACGGCCGTGGGCAGTTCGGCCAGACCTGTCAGCCTATGCAGCGCCCGCTCGCCGCCGTCCAGACGGCCATTGCCGGGCACAACCAGGGCCGGGTTGAAAGCAATACCTGCTTCGTCCAACGCCTGGCGGTAGCCAGCCAGACGCTCTGCGTCGTCGCTGTGGTCCGCTGGGCCAGAGACGTAGCCGATGCTCCGGTGGCCCCGCTCGATGAGATGGCTGGTCGCCAGGTGGCCGCCGTGCTGGTTGTCCACGCTCACCGAGAATGTGTAACGGCCGCTCTGCTTGTTATGGTTGTTGACCAGCACCACCGGCACACCGAAACGCTCCAGGTGCTCCAGGTAGAGCGCCCCGACGCGGGAGGAGGTGACGATGAGACTATCCACCCGTTTGGCGCGGAGCATTTCCACGGCGGCCAGTTCCCGTTCTGGCTCGGCTGCGGAACTGGCCAGGATGACGGCGTAATCGTTTTCGTGAGCCGTGTCTTCGACTCCCTGCACCACCTCAGCCACAAAAGGATCGGTGATGGTGGTCACGACGACGCCTACAGTGCGGGTTTGTTGCGTCACCAGGCTGCGGGCGATGGCGTCAGGGGTATAAACCATCTCCTGGGCCAGATGTTGGATGCGGGATTTGGTCTCGGCTTTTACGAGCGGGCTATCACTCAACGCGCGAGAAACGGTCGAGTGGGAAACGCCAGCCGCTTCGGCGATGTCCTTGATCGAAACGCGCATAGAAGACACTCCCGCCTGCACACGTGTGCACTACCTGTTCAGGAAAAAGCGACCCCAGTGTGGTGTGTTGGATCGCTTGTGATGGGTTTGCAAACGTGTGCAAACAGATTATAACACGCTCGATAACCTTTGTCAAGTAGACGCATTAGGTCGGGTGAAATGCTACCGAAAGGTGCTACAACAACAGACCGAGCGAGAAACTGGCAGCGTTCATCACCAGGCTCAGGGCAGCAATGTGCTTGAGCGGCATCATCCTGCGAGTGACCAGATAGATGAGCCCGGTCTCGAATAGCACGGCAAATGCTTCGGACAGGCTTGTGATCAGGCCTGCAGGAAACGCCAATTGGGGGAAAACGAACCAGACTATGGGCAGGGACAGCACGCTTGATAGAGGCACCCAGCCCAGCACTGTTCTTGGCAGGTGAAACAGACTCAGATAGATACTTGCAACCAGGGTCTCCAGAATGAGGGTGAACAACAGGCCGGAACAACACCTGCGCCCTCCACTGCCACCGCCAATGCTGCTGCGAACTTCCTCAACCAGTAAGGCTGACTCTGATACAGTCACTTTGAAGGTTGCCCCGAACGCTTCTTTGGTGAACACATTGCTCTCTCGCGTTTGATCCGCAAACGTGATGACCAGCTTGTGATAGGGCGCATAGCCGTATGCCAGAGAGGAACACGTGCTTTCTGTACATGTGAAATCCTGCGGCCCAACCTTCTCCAGGGGTTTGCTCGTTTCACATGCTTCATCATTACATTCAAGCAGTTGTCCTTCGATGATCAAAACCGGCTCGATTTGATATTCAAAGGAGAACTCCATGGAGGGTTTCCGGCCTATATCGGCGTGAGCAGAGCCAGCAGGGAATAGCAGCACAAGGCCGATGACAACAAAAAGTGTCTGATACGTGGGGTTGGAGCGAAGAATCCTTGAGATGGAACACTGCGATTGTTTCATGTCCGCGCCCTCCTGGCAGCAAAATTGGTTTGAGGGATCGCTGTAGATAGTCTCAGTATAGTGCAGGTTCTCGCAGGAGTCAATATAGGTTTCGCTTAAAGATCTCTGCGCCTTTTCGTCTCTGCGTTAAGAGTTGCCTTTTTTGCAGGGGAGTCACTGCCTTACGTCAACGTGACCAGGCAGGTGGAGGGGCCGGACGGAAGCCCGCGCCGTAGACCAGATCATCCGCCCAGACGAGAAAACGGCGGGCGGGCGGCACGTGAAACGCGATCTGGGCCACGATACGATAGGGCAGCGTGGGCGGCTTCGACCAGGGGCAGACTGTCTGGCAGATGGAGCAGGCGGAGCCCAGATGGCCCCAATAGAGCAGGCACTTTACCGGGTCGATCTGCCACTTGCGCACTCCGCGCACGACCACCTTGTCTCCCGTGGGGATCGCCCCCGATGGGCAGGTCGTGGCGCACTTTAGACACTTGGTGCAGAAGTCCTGGATGCCCAGGTCCACCGGCGGGTCCAGCGTCAGCGGCAGGTCGGTCGTGACGCAGGTCAGGCGCAGGTTCGTCCCCAGCCGGGGATGGAGCAGGTAGCCGCAGCGCCCCAGTTCCCCCAGTCCCGCGTCCACCGCCACCGGGACGACCAGCACCCCGTAGTTACGCAGGTGGTGGGCACGAGCGGGCCAGCCCAAAGCGCGGATGTAGGCGGCCAGTTGCGTTGTCACCAGCGCGCTGAAGGCGTATACCCGCCCGACCTCGAAGTCGGAAAAGGGAGTGCCGCCGGTGCGCAACAGGTCCCGGTCCTGGGCGAAGGCCATCGCGATACTATAGCGGTGGGGTACTTCAATGGGGTCGCCCCACGTCAGGCCCCGGTAGTCCCCGGGCGGGCCGCTGAAGTGGGGTGGGTTGGGCCGGTAGTCGGCGAAGAAGGGCGGTGTGCCACGGTGGCTGTAGACCCACGCGGGATTGAGAGGGCCGATGCGCACGTCGTCCGCCCCCAGCCGACGGGCAAGTGTTTTGATGCGCGCGGCCATCTCCGCCGGCTCAGCCTCCACCCGCGTGGATGCCACCTCGCCATCCACCACATCCGGCAGCCCTAGTCCGGCGATAGGGTCGAAGGTGGCGCTGTACAGGGCTCCGTCCACCTGCGACGCGCCCTCTTCGGACTGGCTGACCGCCTGGATAAATGTCGCGATGCGGCGGTCAATTTCGACCAGTTCCGGGTGGGCGGCGTGATAGGCTCGTTCCTCAGGACTACCAGGCACCAGCCGCTCGCGGGCGAAGGCCGTGTCCCGCTCGTCAAAGCGACTCAGTTCACCGACGATCTCATAGGTTGGTTTGTTCATTTGTCATCTATGGCTACTCAGGTCTTAGATTGTACCGCTTTTGTGCTGCCTGGCAAGTGTGGTATACTCGTTACTGGGTATTGGATACTGGATACTGGATGCTGGATGGGGTGAACAGACGCTTCGAGGAAGTCGAGCACACTGCCGACATCGCCATACGGGTCTGGGGGCGCGACCTGGCCGAGTTGTTCGCCAACGCTGCCTACGGGTTGGCCTGTCAGGTGGTTGACCCTGACGAAGTAGGCCGGACGGGTTTCGGTGAGGCTTCGCCGGGCTCAGCCGAACCGCTCAGTCGGGCCATTGAGCGGTCCGTCGAGTTGGAGGCGTACGACGCCGAGACGCTGCTTGTGGCCTGGCTGGGGGAGTTGCTCTACCTGGGCGAGCGGGATGGTTGCGTCTTCACCGATTTCGACATACTTGAGGTCAGACCGACCCGGCTGCGGGCGGTCGTCCGGGGTGGGCCGGTGCGCGAGCGCCAGCGCCATATCAAGGCGGTCACGTTCAGCGACCTGGAGATTGTGCACACCGGCGAAGGGTACGAGACCACAATTGTATTTGATGTGTGACCTGGCATGTGAAGGAGGCGTGAGATGGCACAGAAGAGTGACTTTCGGCGGGTGGACAAGTACATCTGGGAGTTGCCCAAGGACTTCCGGGACGATATGCGCGTTCCGGCGCGGTTGTTCGGTGACGAGGAACTCTTTGGCGCGGCCTTCCGCGACCGTACGGTGGAGCAGTTGATCAACACCGCGACTCTGCCGGGCATTGTCAAGCAGGCGATGGCGATGCCGGATTTCCACCAGGGGTATGGCTTTCCCATTGGCGGCGTGGCGGCTATGCGGGCGGACACGGGGGTGATCTCTCCCGGAGGAGTCGGGTATGACATCAACTGCGGCGTGCGCCTCTTGGGTACGCATCTGGAGCAGGGCGAGGTCGCGCCGTATCTGCGGGACCTCACGGCGGCCCTCTACCGGGCCTGCCCTGGCGGCGTGGGAGGCAAGGGCCGGGTGCGGGTGTCCGGGCGGGAACTGGACGAACTGATGAGGCGGGGCGCGAAGTGGGCGCTGAAGCAGGGCCTGGCACAGCAGGAGGACCTGGCCCACACGGAGGAGGGGGGCTGCCTGCCCGGGGCCGACCCCAGCCAGGTGAGCGCCCGGGCCAAGGAGCGGGGCCGTCCGCAGGTGGGCTCCCTGGGCGCGGGCAATCACTTCCTGGAGATTGACGTGGTCGAGGAGGTCTACGATCCGGCGGTAGCGGAACCTTTTGGCCTGTGGGAGGGCCAGGTGGTGGTGCAGATTCACTGCGGTTCGCGGGGCTTCGGCCACCAGGTCTGTGACGACAACGTAAGGGGATTGCAGTCGGCGGTGCAGAAGTACAACATTCAATTGCCGGACCGGGAATTGGTCTGCGCGCCTATCGAGTCCCCGGAGGGCCGGGCCTACTATGGCGCGATGGCCTGCGCGGTCAACTATGCCTTCGTCAACCGGCAGGTGCTGGCGATGGGAGTGCGCGAGGCGTTCGAGCAGATCCTCGCCGGTAAGGTGAAGCGGTTCGACCTGTTCCAGGTGTACGACGTGGCCCACAACATCGCCAAGTTCGAGGAGCACGAGGTGGACGGGCGGAGGGTGAGGCTGTGTGTTCACCGTAAGGGAGCCACCCGCGCCTTTGGACCGGGCTACGAGGGATTACCCGCTGACTACCGTGACGTGGGCCAGCCGGTGCTGGTGCCCGGCTCTATGGGCACTGCCTCCTACGTATTGGTCGGCACGCAGAAGGCGATGGGTCTGACCTTCGGCTCGACCTGCCACGGGGCCGGGCGCGTGATGAGCCGTCGCAAGGCGCGCAAGAGAATCCATGGAAGTGAGCTGAGGCATCAATTGGAGGAGCAGGGAATCATCGTTCGCGCCGGGAGTATGAAGGGGTTAGCCGAGGAGGCTCCGGCAGCCTATAAGGACGTCAACCGCGTAGTCGAGGTAGTGCACGACCTTGGCATGGCCCGCAAGGTGGCCCGCCTGCGGCCGCTGGCGGTGATCAAAGGATAGGCGTTACTACTCAGGCACAACCAGGGACACAGAGCGGCGCAGAGGATGCACAGAGCTTCACGGAGAGAAAAAGACCAGGTTTGCCCGTAATGCCATGTTTCAGCAAAGAATACAACGTTTGCATACGGACTATCTCCCTATCTCTGTGGTTCTCTGTGTCTGCTCTGTGTAACTCTGTGTAATGACTGCTGGGCCGAGCAGTTACGGATAGGCTTTCAACATAGAGAACGGTCTCCTGCCGTCCGAAGATGTGGGCAAACAGCGCTTGACATCCCCGCGCTTTTATGCTATTATAAGCATAAGCAACTTATGGATATGAATCTGAGGGGAACAATATAGGATGGCGAGCAAGATTGACCAGATGCGCAAGGGGACGACCACCGTGGTGATCCTCAAACTGCTGATGGACGTGGGGGAGCCGCTCCACGGCTACGAGATCATCCGGCGGCTAGAGGCCCGCAGTCAGGGCTACTTTCGCTTCAAGGAGGGGCTCATCTATCCCAGGCTGCACCGGATGGAGCAGGAAGGGCTGTTGGAGAGCCGGTGGCTGGGCGAGCCTGGCACCCGACGGCGCAGAGTGTACGCTACCACCGAGAAGGGCCGCCATCAGTTAGAAGCGGAACTACAGCAGTGGGAAGCCGTCCGCCAGGGGATGAGCCTGCTTCTTGGTCTGGAAAAGGCACGCTCGTAGTGCGGCTCCTACAGGTTGGCTGCCAGGTCACTTCACTGCCTGCGGGGAACCACTGCCCATGACGGTTGACGATGTTCTGGCTCGCATCCACGCTCACCTGGACCTGGATGCGGAGAGGGAGCATGAGTTGCTGGAGGAAATCCGCGCCCACCTGGAGGAGGCTGTGGAGGTGGTCCGGGCGCGAGGGTTGGACGAAGAGGCGGCGCTGGCTGAGGCCGCTGCCCGTTTCGGCGTGGAGGAGGTGGGGCGGGAACTCCAGGCCGCCCACGTTGGCTGGGGGACGGCGGATGGCGTGATCGCGGCCGCGCTGCCGGTCTTATGTGCCCTGGTACTGCGCTGGCTGGTCTTCGCTCCTGATGGGACTGCCGTCGGCTGGCGGGAGGTGCTGGTGCGGCCGGCGTTCTGGGTCGTGTCGCTGGCGGCGTTGCTGCTGCCCCTGCTGAAGTTCCCGCGCTGGCGCTACGCGCTGGCCTCGTGGGCCTTCTTCTGGGCCTTGTCGGTGGTCTTCTTCGCCTGGCCGGCCTTGCGTTGGTAGGCTGGTGAAAAGGGAGACAAGTATGTGAAGAAACTGGATTTCGGTCTCGTTGGGTTAACTACTCTGTTCACCCTGCCCTTCCTGGTGACGGTGCTCTGGATGGGGTTGCTACGGCCGTTTGTCAGACTGCTCTCTGTCGGGCCTCTGTCCTGGTTGTTGTTCTGGGCATGGCTGCCCTTCTGGGGCGTCGCATGGCTCTTCAGCGATATGACGCGCTATCTGACCGTCAGCCTGGTCGCGCTGGTTTTGACCTTGGCAGTGTTGATCTGGCTGATCGTGCGGGAACGAGGCCAGGTCTGGCGGCGCAAGCGTTTCTACGTGTTTCTCGTCGCCCTTATTGCGCTGCTGGCCTTCCCGTTCCTGATGCGCTACCAGCCAGCGGTTGAGGTGGCGCTCAGCGTCGAACTGCGGCTTGTAGAGCGACCAGGTTTACTGGAAGGCGCTGTCAGGATGTGTCAAGCGGCAATGGAGGTGCGCGGATGCCAGTACGAACCACTGGGATGGGCAGACGCGCAAACCCTCGTCTACCGCAAGTGGTGCGGCGGTCATTACACGATGGCTGGCTGGCAACCCGGCGCTCCGGGGGTCTCTCTGGCGTACGACCTGGACACCGGTACGGTCGCGCCCTTCGAGGGCGACGTGGATGCGCTCTTGCGGGAGCCCTGTTCTCGGCCAACCTGCGTTCACCCCGGGCTCGCAAAGACGTATCCTGGTGGAGGGTATTTCCCCGGCCAGTACGAGACGCCGCTTGTCTCGCACGACGGACACTGGGTCGCCTTCACCGCCGAGCACGTCTACGGGCCGGAAGATCTACTCATTCTATCCGCTCATTAATGAGGAGGCAACCTCTATGAACAATCTGGCGATTATCGAGACGATACTGCGCAACCGGCACCAGTTCTTCGCCGAGATCCGGGAGGGTGTGGACTTGGGCCAGAAGATGCGGGCGATGCTTATTTCCGTCATTGCCTTCTTCGCGCTGTACGGGGCGGTGATGGGTTCGACCCATAGCCTGTGGCAGGCGCTCGGTTCCGCCGTCAAGTTGCCGCTGCTTTTTCTGGCCACGCTGGTCGTCTGCTCTCCGACCCTCTACTTCTTCAACCTCATCTTCGGCTCCAACCAGAGCCTGACGCAGAACTTCACCCTCATCCTGACGGCGATCACGGTGACGGCGGTGTTACTTCTCAGTTTCACCCCCATCGCGCTCTTCTTCCTACTCACGACCAGTCATTACCAGTTCTTCAAACTGCTGAACGTGGGTGTTTTCACCACTGCTGGGATCGTGGGGGTGGTCTTCCTCAGCCAGGGGATGCGGATCGTGTCGGCCTCTGGCAAAGAAGGGGCGCGGGCGCGGCGGAACATCGTGCGGCTGTGGATCCTCGTCTACGCCTTCGTCGGCAGCCAGATGGCCTGGACGCTGCGCCCCTTCATCGGCGCGCCGAGTATGCCGTTCGAGTTATTCCGCCAACTGGGCGGCAACTTCTACGCCAATATCTTCGCCAGTATCGGCGAGATCTTGGGTTTCTTCACTGTGAGGTAGAATGATGATGAATGATCGACAGCCATCTCGCGTGGATCAGATGCTTGACCTGCTGGTGGAGGAGATTGAGAGGCGGATGCGGGCGCGAACGTCTGCTCCCGCCGCTGAGCCCCCCGCGGTCGAAGTGGTCATTCCGCCTGTCGAACCCCCAGCCCAACCGGTGGGGCCAGCGAAATCACTCGCAGAGACGCAGGGCGGGGCAGAGTACCGGCCGCCAGAGCCGAAACGACGGCCGCCGGAACCGAAGCCAGAGCCAGAGCCGGAACTGGTGCTCTCGTCCCCATCCCCTTCCCACGCCACCCGGATGATGGGCCGGCTGGGGCTGGGGGTGCTCGTCGCCATCGTCCTGATCAACATTCCCCTCAACCGGCATGGCACCACGCTCGCCACCGCTATGCCCGATCGCGCCACTCTCGTGATCCGGGACGGGCTGGTGGTCAAGGAAGAGGACGACGAGGAGATTTACGTCTACCAGGACGGGCATTTCCGATGGATCAGCAGCCTGGACGCCTTCGAGCACTACCGCTTCACCTGGGGAGACGTCCACGTCGTGGAGGATGGCTTCCTGGACCGGTACGAGATAGGAGCGCCGCTGCACGTGCTGCTCAAGTGTCGCACCAGCCCCCACATCTACCGGCTGGAGAGTGGGGAGAAACGCTGGATCGTGGACATTGCGGCTTTTGAGGCAGAAGGGCACGTGTGGGAGGACGTGCGGTTCGTTGGGTGTGGCTACTTACGCGACCTGCCCGACGGGGAGACGATCCCGCCCGGCTCCGGCCCCCCGCCGCAGCCATGAGGTTTCCCAGGGGGCGGTGCAAAGTGGAAGAGGCTCGGCACGGAAGGCCGAGCCTTTTGTTTTGAGTGGGCCGGGCCGGTTCAGGCGCAGTGATCGTCGGCCTGGTGGTGCTGGTGGCCTGCTGCGCGGTGGCCTCGGCCTGGTTAGGGCGGTGGGCGCCGCGGAGGGGTGTCCGCTTGTCAGTCCTTCAGCATTGCGGTACAATCTCAATGATATAAGGAGCCCCGCTCGCGAACTCAGTTGAACGGTGCGGCGGGCCTTTCTTTACACGCGGGTTGGCACAGGGGAGCAACGCCCATATGGTAGCCGCTTCTACACCAACGTACAGCAGCGGACTTTCCAGCAAAGGTTCCCTGCTCGAAGAAACCTTGGCTGTCCTGCGCCAGATTGACCAGGGGCACAGCACAGAGCAGGTTCGGGCGATGGTCTTCGAGCAGGACCTGCTGGGCAAGACGACGCTGAGCACCCGCGAATCGGTGTGGAAGCGAATTCACGGCCGTTACCTGGGTGATGGGGATCACGCCCACACGCTGGCCCGAATGGTCGTGCACGCGCCGGATCGGCAGACGGAAAGGCTGGTGCTGTTCTACGAATTCTGCCGATCCAGTTCCCTCCTCTATGACGTGACAGTAGAGTGTGTCTACCCTCGCTATGCCGCTGGCTACAGTGGAATTGACAAAGCCGTCATCCAACGATACTTTGACGAGATTTCCGCCAACCACCCAGAGTTGATGGAGTGGTCCCCTCAGACCCGCGAGAAGGTCGTCAGCAACATACTCACTGCCCTGCGCGACTTTGGGCTGTTGCGAGGCACGCAACGCAAAGAGTTCTCCCGCCTGTACGTGCCCCTCGCGGCCTTTGTTTACGTTCTGTATCGGTTAGCGGCTGATGGTATGACAGCCCCTCGCCAGGTACTTGGGGCCAGCGACTGGCAACTCTTTTTTCTGGAGCAGTCCGACGTAGTAGTGCTTCTGGACGAGACTACGGCCGCCAGCCATTGTACCTTTAAGCATCAGGGTGATGTCTACACGTTGGAACTAAGTCACCCTTCCCTGGAGGCGTGCGTTGAGGCCCTTACGGCAGAAGTTTGAGGAACTGGAGGACCTACTGCTCCACCACCGGCGTACACTGGCTCAGAACACCGGTGTGCCCTTCGTCCGGCTGGTCTACCGGCCTGAGGAGGAGATCGCGTGCCAGCGCTTTCGAGAACCACTGGCTCGTACGCTGGAGCGAGAAGGAGTGAAAGTGGAGGTGGTCTCGTGCCGTGAGGTGATTTTCACCCGTTACGAGCGGCAAGGGCGGCTTGACCGGCTTTTCGAACTGGAGCAAACCGATGGAGAGCGATTGGGCGCTCACATTGCCAGACGTGCTCGTCAGGAACTGACGGAACGGCTGGTGGGTGGTGCCGAGAGCCTGGGGGAAGAGGGGGTGATCTTTCTGGTGGACGTCGCTTTCCTCTACCCCTATCTCCAACTGAGCCCGGTGCTCGAAGCCTGCACGAACCGTATCACGCCGCCGCTGGCACTGGTCATCTTCTACCCGGGCGAGGTAGACGTGGAGGGACGGCTGCTCTTTCTCGGCCAGCGGTCGAGCGGTTACTACCGGACGCGGGATCTGATCTGACCGGAGGAGGAAAAGCATGGTATTGTCGCCTGAGAAGACACTGTTGAAAGACCTCTTCGTCTACCCCATCGAACGCTACATCCCCCCCGTGGCCAAGGTGGACGACACCGCTGAGGCGACGGTGGAAGCGGAGCTGCGCGAGTACGTGGTGACCGCGCCCATCGAGCAGGCGCTGGCCGATTTCCTGGAGGTCTACGCTGAGTCACGCACCAAACCCACCGATGAGATCGGCGTCTGGATCTCCGGCTTCTTCGGCTCCGGCAAATCCCACTTTGCCAAGGTGCTCAGTTATCTGCTGACCAACCCCACCGTCGGCGGCCACCAAGCACGTGAACTCTTCGTCGAGCGGCTGGCCGGGAGCCCTCGCCAGGTCGAGATCGAGGGCCTCCTGCACCGGGTGGGCCTGCTCGATAGCCAGGTGATCATGTTCAACATCAAGACGGAGCAGGATCAACAGGCCCGGGGCGAGAGCATCAGCGAGATCGTGTACCGGCGCTATCTGGCCAGCCGTGGCCTGAGCACCGATCCCGCGGTCGCCAGCCTGGAACTCTCCCTCATCGAACGAGGGCTGTACGACGGTTTCCAGGCCGAGGTCGAGCAGCGGACGGGCGGTCCCTGGACCGAGGAACGGGAGGACTTCCTGTTTATTCGCTCCACCGTGGCCGAGGCGCTCCAGGCCGTCGCGCCGGAAGCCTATCGCAGCCGGGAGGAAGCACTGGCTGCCCTGGACATGGTCGAGCGGAGCCAGCGATTGACCGTTTCCGACCTGGTGCAACGGCTGGTAGGCTACGTGGACGAACTGGCCCAGGCTGGGGATCCTGACTCCCCTCCCCCTGGTAGGGGGAGGGGCCGGGGGTGGGGGCTCGAGCGCCCACCCCGGCTGGTGTTCATCATGGACGAAATCGGCCAGTTCATCGGCACCGATGGGCAGACACTGCTGGAACTCCAATCCATCGCCGAAGCATTTGGCACCCAGGGACAGGGCCGACTGTGGGTCATCGTCACCGCGCAGGCCCGGCTGCACGAGATCATCGGTGGCGTGGGGGCGCTGGCGGCAGACTTTGGCAAGATCGGCGACCGCTTCGACACCCGGCTGGCGCTGACCGACGAGGACGTGGAAAGGGTTCTGGAGGGGCGCATCCTCAAGAAGAAGGAGGAGCGAGTCTCGGACATTCAAGCCTTCTACCACGACTACGAAGGGGTGCTGGCTGCGCTCTCCACGCTGCCCGGTGCCAGCCGCGTATCTTCTCAATAATCCGGGGTAACCACTCGAACAGTCATTCGATTTCCCAGG
>CAYLPU010000034.1:0-45328 GCA_964385635.1 uncultured Anaerolineales bacterium | reverse complement strand
GTCCCCTCGCTACCCGGTCGTCAATCATAGCCGTGGGCGCCAGGGCGCAGGAGCCAATGCAGTAGACTACTTCGTAGGTGCACTTGAGGTCAGGAGTTGTCTCGCCCGCCTTTATCCCCAACTCCCGCTCTACGGCTGCGATTATCCGGGCGGCTCCGCGCACGTGGCAGGCAGTGCCGTCGCATTGCTGGATGATGTGACGGCCGCGGGGGGTCAGGTGGAACTGGGAGTAGAAGGTCGCCACGCCGTAGACTTTGCTTAACGCCACCCCCAGCCGGTTGGCGATCAACTGCAGTACTTCCACCGGCAAGTAGCCATACACCCCCTGTGCCTTTTGCAGAACGGGGATTAGACTTCTCTTCCCCTCTCCTGCTTCCTCGACAATCTGATCAAGTTTGGTGAGATCAAAGTTTTCTTCCACGAAAAGATGCCTCCTTGTTCGATAAACTCATCTTTCGAGCAACAGCCATAATATGAGGACTCATCCCAAGCGCTCCAGCCTCTTTCTCCATCAATCGTACCACTTCCAATATCGCTCCAATCAGTTCCTGGGTGCGTACCAGTTCAAGGGGGCCAATCCCGTTTGACAGGCGGCCCGCCGACTGTAGTTGCGTCATACGACGTTGCGCCGCCCAACAAGCGCATCTACAAGTCCGAGTTATAATGTACCAATCTGTGTCAACAATCAACAGATGCGCGGCAGTTGTTCCCCCACCAGCATGTCGAGAATGCGACGAGCGCCCAGCGCGGTGCGCAGCACGACACGGCCCGCATGCTCCGCCGTCACCAGCCCGATGATCGCCGCCTCTTGGCCGTACTCGTGCGCGCGCACGGTAGCCAGCACCGCGCCGGCCGCTTCAGGGGCCACGAACGCCACCAGTTTCCCCTCGTTGGCCACGTATAGCGGATCAAGGCCCAGCAACTCGCAGGCGGCACGCACCGCGTCTCGCACGGGGACGGCGCGTTCCTCAATTTCGATGCCCACCCCCGACTTGCCGGCCACTTCGTTCAGCGTCGTAGCCAGGCCGCCCCGCGTGGGATCGCGCAGGCAATGAAGAGCCCTCACCCCTGACCCCTCTTCCCCTTCCCCCCCAAAGTTGGGGGGGACCGAGGGGGGGCGGAGAGGGGAAAGCACGTCCAGCATGGCCGCCACCAGCCCATGCAACGGCGCACAGTCGCTCACCAGCGGCGAATCGAAGCGTAATCCCTCCCGCTGACTCATAATGGTCATGCCGTGGTCGCCGACGGTGCCGCTGAGAATGACCACGTCGCCAGGCCGGGCTCGGTCGCCGCTTATCTCCACGCCCGCGGGCACCACCCCGACCCCCGCCGTGTTGATGAACAGCCGGTCGGCTTTGCCGTGATCCACCACCTTTGTGTCCCCGGTCACGATCTGCACGCCCACAGCCTGCGCGGTGGTGGCCATAGAAACGACCACTCGCTCCAGGTCGGCCAGTTCCAACCCTTCTTCGAGGATGAACCCGGCGCTGAGGTAGAGCGGCGTGGCCCCGCTCATCGCCAGGTCGTTGACCGTGCCGCACACGGCCAACTTGCCGATGTCGCCGCCGGGGAAGAATATGGGGCTGACGACGTAGGAATCGGTCGTGAAGGCCAGTTTCCCAGAAACCCGGTTTTTTCCGAAAAACCGGGTTTCTCCGATCACCGCCGCGTCGTCCAGTCGCGCCAGGATGGGGTTGTCGAAATGCTTCAGGAACAGATGCTCCACCAGTTCGTGGCTCAGTTGGCCGCCGGAACCGTGGGCAAGTAGGATCTTATCGCTATCAGTGGTCATTTCCCTTTGCCGGCCAGACGAGAAAAAATCGCGGACTCCCCTCCCGCGACTTCTCTGGACTTATGATGTTTCCGCTGCTGACTCTTTGTCCGTCGGAGCCTTCAGCCAACGGCTGCCAATCTCTTGGGCCAGAGCAAAACAGGTCTCCGCCGTCTCCAACGCTTCTGCGGCATCTTCCTGACCGAAGAGTCGCCACGGTGAGAGAAATCGAGTTTCATCACCGTAATCGGTCAGGAAGTGCTCCTTGAGTCCATAGCGTGCCGCTATGGCCGCCAGGCGTTCGACCTGTTCCCCAAGTACCTGTGGAACGACTTCCTCAGCCAGCAACGCCTTCAATTCGCACCACGGTTCGTGAGTTTTTCCCACCGGGCCGAAAAGGGCTATCACCGTCTTGGCGGCGTTCTCAATGGACAACTGGGCGTTGCTCACGCAGGAGCGGAAGCGTGCAAGGTCCAAATCCTGCCTGGCCTCGCTCAGAAATCCTTCTGCCAATTCCAGGCGGTAGCGGGCGTGGTCACTCCAATTCACGGTATCCTTCCCATGTGATCTCCCAACCCCGTCGCGGCGGCTTGCGCCACCTCCAGGCAAAGTCACCGTCTCGCCTCACCCGCCTGAGCCCGGCCTGACGAATTATCCGGCGAATGTGGGCTAGACGTTCGCCCAGGAATCCGTCGCTATCATATAACACCTGCGCATCCAGTCCCAGGTCCAGATACAGCGGAGGAAAAGCCTGGGCGAACTCGCGGGGGGTCTTGGCCACGACTGTCACCCGACGGGGCACACGGGGCAGAACAAGGTCGTTGAGCAACGTGCAGCGTTTGAAATGCCTGGCGGGAAGGCCCTCGATGATGGCAAAGAGGTCCAAATCGCTGGTGGTTCTGGCCTCACCTCTGGCCGCCGATCCAAACAGTGCCACGGCGATCAGGGCCTTTCCAAAATGCTCTTCGAGCAGGTCAACGACCCTTTCTGCATCCTGCAACGTTTGCGGTTGCATCGTTACTTCACTCCCACTCTCGTTTCCTTACATTGTATCGCAGTTTTACTGTCTTGGCAAAAGCGGATTTCAGACACCGTCCCCTCCGTACCGGTACCACGCGGCGCAGGCCCCTTCCGCTGAAACCATACAGGGCCCAATGGGGTGGGCCGGGGTGCAGACGGAGCGGAACAAGGGGCAGTCGGGCGGCTCCGCGATACCTCGCAGCACGTCGCCGCAGCGACAGCCCTTGTGTTCGCGAGTTGGGCCGGGGTCCACGGGGAAGGCGCGCGCGGCGTCGAAACGGGCGTACTCGGGGCACAACGCCAACCCGCTGGCAGGCACGCGGCCCAGCCCGCGCCAGTCTGCTTCCCCCACCTCGAACACGCGCTGCATGATGCCCAACGCCACGCGGTTCCCCTCCGGGCGGACGCCGCGGGAGTAGGTGTTGACCACCGCCGGCCGGCCAGCCTCAGCCATTTCCACCAGCGCGGCCACGGCCCGCAGGATGTCCAGCGGTTCGAAGCCGGCCACGGCACAGGGGACGGAGTAGTCTCGTGGGAGAAACTCCCAGGCTCGGCTACCGATGACGACGGTCACGTGGCCGGGGCCGATGATGCCGGAAAGCCGTACTTCCCCTGCGTCGAGGATGGCGTGGGTGGCTGGTGGGGTCAACTTGTGCAGCGAAAGGACGTAAAAGTTGTCCAGGCCCTCCGCCTCCGCCTGCAGGATGGACGCCGCCACAGTAGGCGCGGTGGTCTCGAAGCCGACGCCGAGGAAGACGACTGCTCGTTCGGGATGATCGCGGGCAATCTGCAGCGCGTCCAGCGTGGAGTAGACGATCCGCACATCAGCCCCTTCGGCCTTGGCGGTCTGCAGGGAGCCATGGCTGCCTGGCACCTTGAGCATGTCGCCGAAGGTGGTCAGGATCACGCCGGGTAGTTTGGCCAGGGCGATGGTGCGATCCAGGCTGGAGTTGGCGGTGACGCAGACAGGGCAGCCGGGGCCGGAGCGCAGTTCCACCGTGGGCGGCAGCATTTGCCGCAGGCCGTGGCGAAAGATGGCGTGGGTGTGCCCGCCGCAGAACTCCATGAAACGCACCGGCTGCGTCGAGCGCTCCCGGATATTCGCCAGCAGTTTTCGCGCCAACTGCGGGTCGCGGAACTCGTCAAGGTACTTCATCGTAGAACTCGGCCAGTTCCTCAAGTAACCGCAGTGTCTCCTGGGCCTCTTCTTCGTCGAGCACGCCGATGGCGTAGCCGGTGTGTATCAGCACGTAGTCGCCCACCCGCGCCTCGGGCGTGAGTGCCAGGCTGATGGTGCGCTCCACCCCGCCGATCTCGGCGCGGGCGGTGGTTCCTTTGATGGATGTAATCAACGTTGGTATGGCTAGACACATTGTTCTTTCCAAAATGGATGTTATGAATCGGCCCTGAACTCTTGTAACCAGCGGACCGTATTTTTCAACTCATCAGCCGAAAGTGTAGTCAGAAGCCTCTCCACTCGCCTCAGCAGTTCCCCCGGTGCTAGTTGGCTTGACAGAATCACCCCCGCATACTCCCCACCGGTCTCGTACCGGAGCCTGACCAATGGTACAAAGTGGCGCACGTTGTTGTAAGTGAGCACGGCGCGGCCTTCGGCTGTTGCAAAGGCTAACAACGGTTCATCGTCCATACCACGTTGCTCCGTATTGACGATATGGACGACGTCATAGCCACGCTGCGTGAGGGTCTCCGTCAAGCCCTCCCAGATATGTTCATCGAGCAAGAGTTTGATTGGCTTGCCCGTCATTTGGCTTGTCCACTTACACGCAGATAGCCTTCTTCGCCCAGGTGCTTGCGCAAATAGGCCCGCCCATACTCCTCCGTGTTCTCAATCATTTCCTGCTCAATCTCGTCCTGGTGATCGTGATAGTAACTCAGTGTGTCGTAAACCTGTGCCAGCGTGAGATGTGGCAAAACACTCTTCACCAGCGACTCTGGCGTCTCCCCCTTATGCAAATAGCCTATGACGATACTCACAGGAACACGGGTGCCCTTGATCATAGCCTGTGGGCCGGTGATCTTCTCAACGACCTCAATGTAGGCGTGCTTCGGCGCAAGTTGCTGGCGTAGTAGTGCATCGGCTACTTGATCGGGCGTTCGGGCACTTTCCTGGGCCTTGCGTTGCAGCCACTGATAAGTTGTCCTCGAGAGTGCTACTGTACTCATAAGACACCTCCAAGCGATTGTACGATAAGTATACCAGAAAAATCGCTTTCGCTCAATTCACGGCGAAATGCGCGATCACCGCCTGCCCCAACGAGATGCCGCCGTCGTTGCACGGTACCTGTCGGTGCAACAGGACACGCAGGCCCGCCTCTTGCAATCGCGGCACGACCAGCGCCAGAAGTAGCCGGTTCTGGAAACAGCCACCGCTCAGTGCTACCGTCCGCAGCCCTGTCTCCTGGGCGATACGCTCACACATCTCCTGCATCATCTCCGCCACGGTGACGTGGAAGCGATAGGCTATCTCCCCCACGGCCACCTCACCCCGCAGGTCGGCGAGCAGCGTGTCAAAGAGAGGACGCAGCCGGATCACCATCCCGTCTCCATCTTCCTCCACACCAAACGGATAACTCCCGATTGGGATTTGGGATTTGGGATTTGGGATTTGGGCTGCCATCTCCAGTTCCACGGCCGCCTGTGCCTCGTAGGTGATGCGCTCCCGTACTCCCAGCAGCGCCGAGACGGCGTCGAACAGCCGGCCGCCAGCCGAAGTCTGTGGGCAGTTGATCCCCTTATCAACCTGCTGTTGGATGATGCGCAGTTCCTCTTCCCCCCCAAAGTTAGGGGGGACCGAGGGGGGGCGAAGGGACGGCAACCGACCGGTAAGGGCGTAGAGGTAACCGATGGCCAGGCGATAGGGATTGCGGATAGCCGCTTCGCCACCGGGCATGGGCAGGTACTCCAGATGGGCCGCTCGCCGGAAGCCACGGTAGTCGGCTACCAAGAACTCGCCGCCCCATAAGCGCCCGTCGCTGCCGTAGCCGGTACCGTCCCAGGCCACGCCGATGACCGGGCCGTCGTCCAGCGTCCAGCCATTGTCGGCCAGGCAACTGGCGATGTGAGCGTGGTGGTGT
Organism: uncultured Anaerolineales bacterium; assembly: GCA_964385635.1. Taxonomy (GTDB): domain Bacteria; phylum Chloroflexota; class Anaerolineae; order B4-G1; family B4-G1; genus CAYLPU01. Next base: position 39,442 of record CAYLPU010000034.1, on the reverse strand, counting down.
TGGACTGCGATTTGCGATTTGCGATTTGCGATTTGCGATTTTGCGTATTTGGTGGAGAGGTACTCTGGGTGCAGGTCGTAGGCGATGATCTCCGGCTGGATGCGGAACAGCCGCTTGTAAAGTTCAATCGTGGTCTCAAAGTGCTCCAACGTCTCCAGGTTCTCCATATCGCCGATGTGCTGGCTGAGGAAGGCGTAGTCGTCCCTGGTGACGCAGAAGGTGTTCTTTAGTTCCGCCCCACAGGCCAAAATCTGCTTGACCTGGAACGGCAGTTTCACGGGGAAGGGGGCATAGCCCCGCGAGCGACGGATCGGCTGGGCCAAAGAAACCGGGTTTTTTCCTAAAAACCCGGTTTCTCCCCTCAATGGCACAAACCACACACTATCGTCATAACGCGCATAAATGTCGCGGTTGTGCAGCAGAAAGTAATCGGCCAGGTGGGCCAGGCGGCGTAGCGCCTCGTCGTTGTCGCGGGCGATGGGCTCCTCAGACAGGTTGCCGCTGGTCATCACCAGTGGCCGGCCCACGTCCCGCAGGAGTACGTGATGCAGCGGCGTGTAGGGGAGCATAACCCCCAGGTAGTTGCCGCGCGGAGCCACCAGTCGAGAGACACTCGACTCGGGCTTCCATGGCAGGAGCACGATGGGGCATTGGGATGAGGTCAGCAACCACTCCTCTTCCTCCGAGACCCAGCAATGTTGTTTGATTTCCTCCAACGTGGCCATCATCACTGCCAACGGCTTGGCCGGACGCCCCTTGCGCTCCCGCAACGTGCGCACGGTAGCCTCGTCGGTAGCGTCGCAGGCCAGGTGGAAGCCGCCCATCCCCTTGATGGCGAGGATGGTTCCTGCTTGCAACAGGCGAGCAGCGTGGGCGACGACATCATCGGTTTCAGGTTCCAGCTTGAGCGGTATGGCCGTTTGGGAGTGTGGGAGTGTGGCACGGGCGATCACGTCACTTGAGACCAACCAGACGTGCGGGCCGCAGACCGGGCAGGCGTTGGGCTGGGCGTGAAACCGCCGGTCGAGCGGGTCGTCGTACTCCGCCTGGCACTGCGGACACATGACGAAATCCCGCATGGTGGTCAGCGGGCGGTCGTAGGGGATGTCGGCGATGATGGTGAAACGCGGGCCGCAGTTGGTGCAGTTGGTGAACGGGTAACGATGGCGGCGGTCGGCCGGGTCCAGCAGTTCACGCAGGCAATCGGGGCAGGTGGCAATGTCGGGGGAGATGAGTTGGTAGCGCCCTTCCTCGGTTATGCTATGGCGGATCTCGAAGGTTGTGTAACCGACCGGCGGGGCGTCGGCAACTTCAATCCCCTCAATGCGTGCCAGCGGCGGGGTCTTCTCCTCCAGGTCGTGCACGAACGCTGCCAGCGGAGACGCCTGGCCTTCAACCTCAATCTCCACCCCGCCGGAATGGTTGAGCACCCACCCAGTCAGACCGTATTCGTGCGCCAGGCGGTAGACGAAGGGCCGGAAGCCAACCCCCTGCACCACGCCGCGCACGCTGATCGTCTGCCGTATCAACCTGTCCGACATCTCTCAACCAGCCAGTCAACCCACTCCTGTGCTCCTTCCCCCGTCTTGCAGGACAGGGGGAAGAAGGCGACGTCGGGGTTCAACGCCTCGATGCCGCGACGGAAGTAGTCCAGGTCAAATTCCAACAGGGGCAACAGATCCACCTTGTTGAGCATCAGCACGTCCACGACGCTGAACATACCTGGATACTTGTACGGTTTGTCGTCCCCTTCGGGCGTGCTGGCGATCATGACCTTGAGGTTTTCCCCCAGCCCGAAGCCGGTGGGGCAGATGAGGTTGCCCACGTTCTCGATGAGCAACAAATCGGTCTCGTCCAACGACGGTCTGGGCAAGGCGACACGCACCATATTGACGTCCAGGTGGCAGGCCCCGCCGGTATTGATCTGCACCGCCGGGATACCCAGGCGGGCGATGCGGTCGGCGTCAATGGTCGAGGCGACGTCACCGTCAATCACGCCGATGCGTAGGTGGTCTCGCAGCGATTCGATGGTGCGCTTGATGAGGCTTGTCTTGCCCGCACCGGGCGCGGCCATGATATTCAGGACGAAGACGCCTTTTTCCTCGAACAGGCGCCGGTTTTCCTGCGCGATCTGCTCGTTGGCGCTCAGGATGTCTTTGACGATCTCGACTTTCAAAATGTGCCTCCCCTACGTCGAGTGCCGCTACTCCTTCCGGCATCCCATTGCGGTTCAGTTCCTCCACCACCCGTGGGCCGACTCCGTCGTCGCCGCGCAAAGGTGCACCTTGCCGTCAGGGACAGAATAAGTATAATTGGAAGCACCAAAGGAGGCCAGGCTATGTTCGTGCGAGACTGTATGACACGCGACCCCGTCACCGTTCGGCCAGAGAGCGACCCACTGACAGCCGTAGCACTGCTCAAGTGCGGCGGCTTCCGGCGTCTGCCGGTCGTGGACACGGAAGGTAAACTAGTCGGAATCGTGACCCGCAATGACCTGGAGGTATTCTTCTCAAAAGCCGGGTCGCCGGGCGTCCTCAAGCGGCAGCATCGCGTAGACCAGATGATGAACCATGAAGTGATGACGGTGCCCCCCGATTGTCCGCTGGAAGAGGCGGCCAGCCTGATGGTAAAACACAAGATCGGCAGCCTGCCCGTAGTGGAGGAGGGGCGGACTGTGGGCATCATTACCGAGACCGACATATTTAATCAGTTCGCGGCCGTGCTGAGTGGTGGAATCGACTCACTCAGGCTGACGGTTCAGGTGCCCAATGTCCCCGGTCAACTGGCCGAACTGGCCAGTCGCATCGCGCAGGTAAGCGGCAACATCTCCTCCGTGGTCGCCTACGACGCCGACCAGCCCGAGCGGATCAACATCACGCTGCGAGTGGAGGGGGCCGACTGCAAGACGGTGCTGGAAGTTGTATCGGACCAGGCTGGGCTCAATGTGCTCCACGTGTGGGGCGGTGAAGGGCCGTAGCCGACCTGCCTACACCAGCACCCTTATCTCCTCCACAAAATCTGAAACCCTATCCCTCCAACGCCTCCTGCATTGGAGGGAGCCGTCGCAGCGTCTCGGTGAACTCCTGCACCGTCTCGGCGAAGAGCCCTCCCTCAGAGGCAGCGACCCACTTGAACAGGAAGCGCTCCGGTTCGATGCCGGTGAACGCGAGGAGTGCCTTGAGCACCGGCATGCGGCGGGCGGTGCGGTGGTTGCCGGTGGAGTAGTGGCAATCACCGATATGACAGCCCAACACCATCACGCCGTCCGCTCCTTCCTGGAAGGTACGTATCACCAGTTCAGGCGAGACGCGCCCGGAGCAAGGGACACGGATAATCTTGAGGTTAGGCGGATACTTGAGCCGGCTCGCCCCCGCCAGGTCGGCCCCGGCGTAACTGCACCAGTTGCAGAGGAAACCGATGATCTTGGGTTCGTAAGTTTCGCTTGTCATTGCCATACCTCACACCGCCACCATCTCCACCATCGCGCTCATCGCCCCTCGCATCTCGGCGATCAACTGCCGGTCGGTGAAGTGCCGCAGGGTGACGGCCTTGGAGGGACAGGTCCCCGTGCAAGTGCCACAACCCTTGCACAACGCCTCGACCACGTGAGCCACCTTGCGGTCGTCCAAGAACTCGATCGCCGTGTAAGGGCAGGTCTGGACGCACTGGCCGCAACCCACGCACATCATCTCGTCCACCACGGCGGTGGCGGCCTCGGCCTCCACCTCCCCCTGGCGGATGAATGAGAGCACCCGCGCCGCCGCCGCTGCCCCTTGAGCCACCGAATCGGGGATGTCTCGCGGCCCCTGGGCGCAGCCGGCGATAAACACCCCGTCGGTCAGCGTCGCCACCGGGTCCAGTTTGGGATGTTTCTCTTTGAACCAGCCGTCGGCGTCGCAACTGATGCCAAATAGGCGCGCCACCTCTTGCGCATCGTGACGGGGTTCCAGGCCCACACTCAGGATGGCCATGTCCACCGGCACGCGTATCTGCCGCCCCAGTGATCTGTCCTCCACGTAGATCGCCAGTTTGCCATCCTCCGCCAGAATCTCCGACGGGCGCCCGTTGATAAAGATGGTCTTTTCCCTCTGGAGCCGCTTGTAAAACTCCTCGTAGGCCTTACCGCCAGTGCGCATGTCAATGTAGAACTCGTAGACGCGAGCACCGGTCTTCCCGTGGACCAGGTGGGCCAGTTTCAGAGAGTACATGCAGCAGACTTTCGAGCAGTAGGGATGATAGTTCTCGTCCCGGCTTCCCACGCAGTGGATGATAGCGATGCTCTCCGGTTCCGTCTCCCCGTCGCGCAGGACGACGCGGCCGCTGGTGGGACCGGACCCGCTCAACATCCGCTCGACCTCCAGGCTGGTGAAGACGTCGGGGTAGCGGCCATAGCCGTACTGGGAGATGCGCCGGGCGTCGAAGACATCGTAACCGGTGGCCACGATAATGTTGCCCACCTCGACCTCCAGGATTGTGTCCTCCTGGTCAAAGTCAATCGCTCCGGTGGGGCAGAATTTCTCGCACAGTTTGCAGCGACCCTTCATAAAGTACAGGCAGTGCTCTCGATCAATCACGGGAATGGCAGGCACCGCCTGGGCAAAAGGCCGGTAGATCGCCTTGCGTTTCCCCAGCCCGACGTTAAAGACCTCGTCCACGACCCGCCTGGGGCATTTCTCCTCACACGTCCCGCAGCCGGTGCACTTCTCCTCGTCCACCGACCGCGCTCGCTTGCGGATGCGGACGGTAAAGTTGCCCACGTACCCGGAGACCTCTTCCACCTCGCTGTAGGTCAGGAGAGTGATGTTGGGATGCCGACCGGCATCCATCATTTTGGGGCCGAGAATTCAGGCGCTACAGTCGAGGGTGGGGAAGGTCTCGTCCAGTTGGGCCATGTGGCCGCCAATCGTCGGCTCCCGCTCCACCAGGTAAACCGGATAGTTGGCATTGGCCAGTTCCAGGGCGGCCTGGATGCCCGTGATGCCCGCGCCGACGACCAGCGTGGCCGGATGGATGGGGACTTTGTTGATGCTCAGCGGCTGGTGATAGCGCACCCGAGACACGGCTGCGGCGACCAGGGCCTTGGCCTTGTGGGTGACCTCGTCCCCATCGTCGTGGACCCAGGAACATTGCTCCCGGATGTTGGCCATCTCGAAGTAGTAGGGGTTGAGCCCGGCCTCCGCCACCGCCCGCTGGAACGTCGGCTCGTGCATGCGGGGGGTGCAGGAAGCCACCACCACCCGGTCCAGCCCCAGTTCCCGGATGTCGTCTTTGATCAGTTCCTGGCCCAGATTAGAGCACATGAACTCGTAGTCGCGGGCGACGGTGACTCCGTCCAGTCTTCCGGCCCACCCGGCCACCTCTCCGCAGTCCACCGTCCCGGCAATGTTGCTCCCACAGTGACATACGTATACGCCAATCTTCATCAGCCTTCTCCTCCGAAAAGGAATTCTTCCACTTCCCTCAGATGTTCGACGCCCGACGCGGCTTGCCGTTTTTTGTTTGGGCCACTAAGAACGCGGATTTCAGGACATCAACGGATTGAGGCCCATCGTCTATAGGAAGCCCTCCAGGAACCCCGCGATCTCACTCTGCCAGAAAACGGGGCCGTCCACGCAGATGAACTTTTCCCCCATGTTGCACCGCCCGCACTTGCCGATGCCGCAGTGCATACGCGCCTCCAGCGTGGTCAACATCTGGTCCAGCGTAAAGCCCAGTTTCTTCAGCGTCAGCGTGACGAAGTGAATCGCGATGGGTGGCCCGCAGGTAATGGTGACGGCGTCGTCCGATGGGGGATTGACCTGTTCCAACAACTGGGTGATCAGGCCGACGTTGCCGGTCCAATCTGAGTGTTCGCGGTCTATCGTCACGTGGAACTCTGTGTCGGGGGCAGCACCCCACTCGTCGAACTCGTCGGTGAAGACGAGCAAATCGGGAGCACGGGCGGCCCATATAATCGTGAGGCGCCCGTAGTCGGCCCTGTTATCGAGAATGGTGTGGATGACCGGGCGTAACGGCGCCCCTCCGATGCCGGCACCCAGGATGACCACATCGTGCCCCTTGATCTCCCCCATCGGGAACCAGTTGCCCAGCGGCCCCCGTACCCCCACCGGGTCCCCCACCTCCAGAGTGTGGAGGGTGTGGGTGACGTGGCCCAGGGCGTTGACGGCGAACTCCAAGATGGGCCCCCGGGCGGGGATGGAGGCGACGCCGAAGGGGGCCTCCCCCGCCCCGAAGGCAGAGACGAAGGCGAACTGCCCCGGCTTGTAGTCGGCGACAGTCGCCTGTCCCTCCGGCTCCGCCAGTTCGATCTGGAACAACTTGATACCGGTGGCCAGGTCTCTGACCCCGGCCAGGCGGCCCAGGTATGGGCGCATTGGGTTAGCACCGTTTGTGCTCATCCGCCGCTCCTTTCCGCCACATCCCTCATCACCTCGGTGATGTCAATGTCCACCGGGCAGGAGACGATGCACCGCCCACACCCCACACACCCCAGCGGCCCAAAGTCCTCCGGGTAGTAGCAGAACTTGCAGTAGAAGCGGTTGCGCAGCCGCTCCGGCTTGGTGGGGCGGGGATTGTGACCGCCGGCGACGCGCCGGTAGTTGGTGCTGGTGCAGGCGTCCCACACGCGGATGCGCTCGATGCGCGTGACGCCGGCCCGCTCCTCCACCACCCGGTCGGTGACGTCGAAGCAGCGGCAGGTGGGGCAAACGTAGGTGCAGATGCGGCAACTCAGGCAGCGCTCCCCGTGCCGCATCCACAGCCGGTTCTCGAAGAGTGGTCGCCACCTCTCCGGCGGCGGCACCTCCACCGGCCTGAGAAACTGGGTTTTTTCCGAAAAACCCGGTTTCTGGCTCCGCTCTTCCAGGGCCAGCCCTTCCAACAGCGCCATCCCCTTCTCGGTGACCGGTTCCACCGCGTACCCGCCGTCCACCTCGCGGAGCAGCACGTCCAGGTGGGTGGGGTCATCGGGCGCGCCGCCCATGGAGGTGCAGAAGCAGCCATCCCACATCTGCGGGCAGGCCAGGCCCACCAGCGTGGTGCGCTCCCGGTGGTGGCGGTAATAGAGGTCGGGCGGATCCTGCGCCAGAAAGAGAGCGTCCAGCACCGTGAACCCGTGCGCGTCGCAGGGGCGGAGGCCAAAGAGCACCTGCCTCCGGTCCGGCAGGACCTCCTCCAGTATCACCTCACTCCCCCGTTTCTCGACCCACAATAAAGTCTCCGTGGCTGGCAGGAGGTAGTCCTTGGCCGAGAGTTCCGGCCGCTCGTAGTCGAACAATATCTCGCCGCTGGAGCCCACCGGCCGGTAGAGCACGTGCCCGTCCACGTCACGGGGAGCGATCAGGTCATATTCCTGGGCCAGGCGATCGAGCCAGGCCCGCAGTCCGTTCAGCGTCGTGAATTTCATATCGGGGAACCCTCTTCGCCGAGTTCGAAGAGGAGCGGGCTGAGGGCTACCTCCCGCCCGGCCCGGTAGCCGTAGAGCGTCTCCACCTCCCGGACCATACGCCGGTTGAGGAGGCTCAGGGGCAGCCCCATCGGGCAGACCCGCTCGCACGCGTCGCACTCCATGCAGCGCCCGGCCAGGTGGAGCGCCCGGCCCAGGTGAAAGGCGTGCTTCTGCGGCACCTCGATGCCGATGTCCACCCACAGCCCGTCGTCCCGCTCGAACATGCAGGTGGTGCAGTAGCAGCCGGGGCAAACCTGGCGGCAGGCGTAGCAGCGGATGCAGCGGTCGAACTGGCGTAGCCAGAAGGCCAGCCGCCCGGCGGGCTCCATCTCCTCGACGCGGGCCAGGTCGGCATAGTCATCCTCTGTGGGGGCCACCTCCGGCGGCTCGCCCAGCAGGACGTCGTAGACCACCGGCAGCCGGTCGGCGCAGCGGGTGCAGCGGGCCGCTGGTTCGCCAGTCTCGTCCTGCACCCCCTCGCAGGCTACGCCGATGACGTAGACTCGCTCCCGTTCGATCTGCTGCTCGGCCAGGAGGACGTTGACGGCGCGGCTGTCGCAGGGCTTGACGACGACCCCGACGCGGGGCGGCTCCTCCCCCCGCTTGCGGGGCTTTTTCTTGTCGTGGAGGTAGGTGACCAGGTTGTGGACGCAAGTCGCGTCCCAGATTAGCCGGTCAGCCTCGGCGGGGTCGTAGATGAAGACCGGACGGGCACCACCTCGCGGGCTGGCCTCGTAGCCGATGACGCAGTCCACCTGGCCGCTCTCCAGGAGTTCCCTGGCCTTATGGCGTATCTCTGCGCTCAACTTGCTCAAATCCGTCCCTCCTGGTTGGTACATCCTACCAACCTACCAACGTGGGAAAGGTCACGGTGAATGTGCTGCCCTGCCCCACCTTGCTCTCCACCTCAATGTGCCCGCTATACCGGTCCACCAGGTCTTTGACGATAGCCAACCCCAGCCCTGTCCCTACCTCATCCATCGCTTTAGCGTTGGGGGCGCGGTAGAACTCTTCGAACATGTGGGAAAATGCCTCCTCCGGGATGCCGATGCCGGTGTCGGTCACCTCGACCTGCGCTTGCCCCTCCACACGTCGCACCGAGACGGTGATGGCGCCGCCGGACGGCGTGTATTTCACCGCGTTGCTCATCAGGTTGACAAAGATGCGGTCCAGGCCATCTTCTGTACCCCAGACGATCAGGCGATCGCGATGGGATTGCAGTGTCATATCAAGGCCCTTCTCCTCGGCACGGGGTTGCAAGAACAGCATTGCCCGTCCGACGGAGGCGTTGAGCAGGACGGGGCCTTCTTCCTCTGCCAACTCCGGGGCCTTGCCCGCCGCCAGGTCCAGAAGGTCGTTGATCAGGCTCTCCAGGAAATTGAGGCGGCGGTTGATGCGATTGAACAACTCGGCCTGTTCGTCGGCCAGTTCGCCGGCGTACCCCTTGAGCACGCCCCGCATCAGCGATTGAGCGACGGCGACGGGAGAACGCAGTTCGTGGGTCGCGACGTGGATAAAGTGGGCCTTGCTGGCTTCCAGAGCCTTCATCGCCGTCAGCTGTTTCGACAGGCTCAACACAAGCCGAATGGCCGCTATAGCCACCGCGCCCAGGCCGGCCAGCGACATTAGCAGAACGGCATCCTCCTCGTCGAAGCGTTGGGGCACAGCCGCGTAGACGTGGAGGGTGCCGACGGGGTCGTCCTCGTGCATCAGCGGGACGCACAGGACAGAGCGATAATCCCCGGGCACGTTCGCGGCCCGGGGATCAGCGCGAGTATCGGCAACGATGACCGGCTGACCGGTGAGTGCCTCTCCATTGAGAGGACTGTGCTCTACCATGTAGGGGCGAGGTGACCCCGCCCCTACACGCAGGAGCGCAGCGGGGAGACCGGAGACCGCCGCCACCGTCAAGTGCGCGCCCCCTTCGTCCAGCAGGCAGACCGTTGCCGCGTCTGCCTGCAATACCTGTCTGGCTCCGTCTGTCAGGCAGGCCAGAACCTGCTCCAGGTCCACCGTACGCTCCAGTTTGCTAACTGCTGATGTTTCGACAGGCTCAACACAAGCCACTAACGGCTAATATGACCGCTCGATCAGCGTGCGCACTTTCTCCAGCAGCACGTCGGGGTCAACCGGCTTGTCCACGAAATCGTCCACCGGCAGGTAGGCCTCATTGGGGCCGAGTCGCAGGGACGTGGTGGTATGAATCGCGGTCAGCATCAGGATCGGGATATGCCGGTAGGCAGCATACTCCGACTCAGGGTCAGGGTTGCGAAGTTGGAGGGAGGCCTGGAAGCCAGCCGTCGTCGTCTCCAGCATCACGTCAAGGATGATCAAGTCCGGCTCGACCTCCTTGACTTTCCTCAGCCCTTCCCTAGCGGTGGTGGCAGCGACCATCTCATAGCCGTTGGCTTCCAGCGACATGCGCAGCGCCAGCAGCATATCGGGATCGTCCTCAATCGCCAGAATCTTGGGCATAGTTTTCTCCTATTATCTCTTCGCGCCGCCGTGAACAGACGGCGCTGGCAAGTACTGCGTCGGCCAGGGCTGGGAGCGCGGCTTCCACAGCCGGGCTCAACCCCTCGCCCCAGCCGACCCCGGCCGGCTGGACGCCAAAGATCACCATCTCTGGCAGGGGCTGGTCCAGCGCGTCGGCCAACGCAAGGGCCTCGCTCAAGCCAGCGTGATGGAGGGAGAAGCGATGTCCTGAGCCCGTCGAAGGACGATCGGACGCGGAGGCCAACCGGACGTCGGCCGGGGTGAAGCGCACGAACTCACCCGACCTCCGCCCCATCTCGGCGGCATCCACGATCACGACACGCTCCCATCCCTCCATCAAATTTAGCAGTCCCAGGCCGACCGCGCCCCCGTCGAGCACCTGGACGCCAGGCGGCAGTTCCCGCCGCGCCAGTTCCTCGATCATACGGCAGCCCACGCCATCGTCCCCGCGCAGGGGGTTGCCCAGGCCTATGATCGCTAATCGCTTATCGCTAATCGCCGACTCGCTCATCCGCCGGCTCGCTGATTCGCTCATACAAACTCCACGGTCAAAAAGTGGGCCGAGCAGGAAATGCACGGGTCGTAAGCCCGCACCAGCATCTCTAGTGTCAGCCGAATCTCATCCTGCGGTTTGTCCATGATCTGCGGCACCAGCGCCTGCATGTCGTGGTTCAGATTGGCCATGTTCTGGTTGGTGGGGATGATGCAGTTGGCCTTGACACAGATACCATCCTCGTCGTAGACATAGTTGTGGAAGAGGATGCCTCGGGGTACGTCGCAGGAGCCGATGCCCTCCCCGGCCTCCACCTCGATCTTTGGCGGCTGCTCGGGCTGGATACCTCGCGTCAGCAACTCATCGCTGATGCGGATGCTGTCTTCCACGCAGTGGACCATCTCCACCACCTGGGCGGCGGAATTGAGGAAGGGGTTGTAGCAGATAGGCTTCAGCCCCAGTTTGCCTGCCGCCTCCTGAGCGCGGGGGTGCAGTTGGTCAAAGTTGTTGTTCACGCGGGCCAGCGCCCCGACCATGTAGGACTCGCGGTTGTGGTGGGTCCACTTGGCCGTGGAGAAAGGCACGCACTCCTCGTTAGTTACCTTCCTGTAGTCCTCGATGGGATAGGAAAAGCCGTCGGAGGTGACGACAGTACCGTCAATGAAGGCGTATTCGTCGTCCTTCTTGAGGGAGACGTACTCCGTTTCCCGCTCAAAGTCGGGCCAGGGAAGGGTGGCGAACAGCGCCACTGTCTCATCCATGTCGGCGCGGGCGTCCACCAGTCGGGCCTGCATCTCCCGCAACTCCCCTTCGGTAGGCGTGTGGGTGAAGCCACCGACGGCCATCGCGACGGGATGCGTGTGGCGGCCGCCGATCATTGCGCATAGGTCGCCGGAGAGTTTCTTGACCCGCAGTGCCCGCTCTACCACCTCCCGGTGGGTCGCTGCCAACGGGATGACGGAACCGACACCAAGGAAATCCGGCGCGACCAGGTAGTAGGTATGCAAGACGTGGCTGTCTATGATCTCGCCGTGGAACAGGAGCTTGCGGAGGAGCACCGTCTGCTCCGGCGGCTCCACCCCCAGCGCCTTCTCGGTGGCGCGGAGGCTGGCGGTAGCGTGGCCCACGCTACAGATGCCGCAAATGCGGGAGGTGATGTGGCTGAGTTCATAGTAAGGCCGGCCGCGCACGAACGCCTCGAAGAAGCGCGGGGCCTCGACGACCTCGAAGCGACATTCCTTGATCTCACCGTTGCGGGTGTCTACGACGATGTTGCCATGCCCTTCGACACGGGTCACGTGATGTACGTCAATCTTCAAAGTAGTCATTTCCCCTCCTTCTCAGCCGCTCGCTCCTGCATCTGATACGCATTGAACATCGTGAAGCGAGACAGGATGTCTTCTACGGTCAGGCCGGCCTCGGCCAGCACGTCTTTCATCGCGTTCTCGTTGGGGTTGGGGATAAGCCCCCGGCAGCCCTCGCAGCCACTGCCGAACGTGGGGCATAAGGCCCCGCAGCCGGCCCGCACCACCGGCCCCAGGCAGAACTTGCCGACGTGGAACAGGCACACATTCTCCTTCAGTTTGCACTCGACGCAGAGGGGATAGTCGGGAATGGGCAGACTCTTGCCCAGGAGCACCGCCTTGACCACCGCGATGAACTCCTCCCGGTCAATGGGGCAGCCGGGGATGGCGGCGTCCACCTCAATCACGGCACCGATGGGCCGGGCCGCGTAGGTCTCGTACCAGTCCGCCTTGTCCCCGTAGACCCAGCGGCGGACGTCCTCCAGCGGGTGCAGGTTTTTCAGCGCGTTGATGCCTCCCAGGTGGGCGCAGGCCCCCAGCGCGACGACGATGTCGGCCTGTGCGCGGATTCTCTTCAGGCGTGCTTCGTCGGAGGCACGGGTGCAGGAGCCCTCGATGAACGCGATCTGGTAGTCCTCTCCCTTCTCGGTCATCGCCTCGCGGAACTGCACGATCTCGATGGCGCCGAGCAGATCCAGGTGGGTCTGCAGCGCGTCAATGACCGTCAGTTGGCACCCTTCGCAGGACGCAAAGTCAAAGAAAGCCACCTTCGGTTTGGGATTTGGGGTTTGGGATTTGGGGTTTTCCATTACAGTGCCTCCTCGACGCCCTTGATCTGAGCGTAGGTGAAAACCGGGCCTTCCTGGCAGCAGTACAGATTATTGATCTGGCAGTGACCGCACTTTCCCACGCCACACTTCATCCGTCGCTCCAGCGAGAGGTAAATCTGTGTCTCCGGGATGCCCTTGCCCAAGAGTTCCATCAGCACGAAGCGATACATGATGGGCGGGCCGCAGGTGACGGCGACGGTGTTGCGCGGGTTGATGCTGATCTCGGGGAAGAGCGTGGTGATCACGCCCACGTGGCCGTCCCACGTCTCGTCTCCCCGGTCTACGGTGATGTGACACTCGACGTCGTGGCGGGCGACCCACTCATTCAGTTCATCGCGGAAGAGCAGTTCCTCCGGCCGCTTGGCCCCGTAGAGGACGATCACCCGCCCGAACAGGCCGCGCTCGTCGAGCACCTGGTTGATCAGCGAGCGAAGCGGGGCCAACCCCAGGCCGCCTGGTGCGAAGAGCACGTCCTTGCCGCGCATCTTCTCAATGGGGAAACCATGGCCAAAGGGCCCGCGGATGCCCACCCAATCCCCCGGCTGCATTGCGTGCAGCGCGTTGGTCACGTCGCCCACCCGCCGGACGCAGAGTTCGAAGGTGCCATTGGAGCGGCTGGGCGACGAGGTGACAGAGATAGGAGCCTCGCCCACGCCCAGTATTGAGACCATCACGAACTGTCCCGGGTCGTGACCCAAATCGCGTCCGCCCGGCAACTCAATGGTGAACAGTTTTTCCAATTCGGTTATCTGTTCCACGTTGACCAGACGGGCCATCTCAGGTGTATAGATGCTTGCACTGAGCCTTGTCGAAGTGGATGTCGTCATTGTCCGTTCCCCCTTATGCCGATCCGTGGATGGCGTTGAAACCATCAACGATGCTAATGTTTGCCACGCAGGTACGGATACAACGGCCACAACCCACGCAGCCTAACTCGCCGAACTTTTCGTGGATGTATTTCCCCTTGCGCATGAAACGATGGCGCTGGCGGGCCGCGCGGGCCTGGCGAAAGTTCTCGCCGCCGGCCACGCGGGCGAACTCGTCCAACTGGCAGGAGTCCCAGCAACGGTACCGGTCCCCCTCGGTCAGAGCCATGTTCACCTCGTCGAAGACGTTGAAGCAGTAGCAGGTGGGGCAGACGTTGGTGCAGGACCCACAGGCGAAGCAGCGCTCCCCCAGTTCATCCCAGAGGGGATGATCGTAGGCCGTGCTCAACAGGGCCGGCAGTTCGGCTGCGTCAAAGTCCAGACGGTAGGTGAAACGGGGCCACTTGGCGCTGAGAACCTCGTTCAGACGACGGACGTCGGTATCGGCAGCCTCGCGAGTGACCACGTAGCGGGCAAGGAGTCGTTTCCCAACCTCCGTGGCCACATCCACCGCGTAAGCCGGCCCCAGGTCCGTCAGGTGCAGGTCATACCCCTCGTCAGCGGACAGCGTCTCCATGCTCTTGCAGAAGGAGTGTTCGTCGCAGGGATCCAGGCACTCCAGGCCGACGATGACCGTCTGCCGCCGCCGCTCCAGGTAGTGAGCGTCGGGGTAGTCCTGGGAAAAGGCCTGGTCCAGCAGCCGGATAGCGTGCAGGTCACACGTATGCACGCCCAAGAGCACTGTTGGGCCAGCCTCGACGACCGGCTCCACGTGCGGTTCCCCCTGCCTGGTGAAAGTTGCCAGCCGCTCCTGCGGGGGCTGCAGGACTTTTTTGGGTGGCAGGATGGTCGTGTTGTAGTCAAGCCGCAGTTGGGTTGGGTCAGTGATCGGTCCGAAGGCGAACTTTGGTCCCTTCGCCTGCGGTCCGACGACCTGATAATCGGCCATCAGGGCATTGACCAGTGGAGCAAGCGATCCCTTATCCAGAATCCTTAGGCTCATATTAGTCTCCTCGTGATTGGTGTATTGAGAATTGGTACACTAATATTGGCAAACGGTATGCTGGGTTCCACCCAAGTGCGCGTCATCATATCTCCTCAAAGGCCTCGCGCCATCGGCGCAAGGTGATTTCACAGAGCTCGCAACTGGGAAGCCCAGCTTGATAGAGCCGGCCGCAAGTTTCATACATCGTGTACCTGGAGGCCAGCAACGAAATGCTTTTCTCCTCAGCCAGAGCGATAGTCTCTGGTGGAGGTATCTTGCCGCGCACAAAGATGATGGCTTTTATGTCCGCTATCGCGGTTGTACGCACCACCTGGGGCTGGACCAGCCCGGACATCAGCAGCATGTCTTTATGAATGAAAGTCAGGACATCGCTCATCAAATCAGCCCCACACCCCCTCTCGACCTCTTGGTCCAGGTCTACATTCTTGGAAATTGCCTTACCATCAATGACCTCCAACACTTCGCGGAGTTTCATTCGCTTCCTCCTACCGGGCGGACCGACCTCGACCACGCTCGCCTGCTACATTATAGCACATCATCGCGCCCACACTAATGATTTTCCATCCTCTCCTGGTCGTGATGAGTCTCCTTAACACACTTTCAGGTCTCGGCAGCGTTGAGGGATTGCCAGACCAGTTCAACGATGTCTATAGCCCGTACGCGGATCTTGTGCCGGCGGGCTCCTTCCTGGAGTGTGCGCTTGCACTGCTGGCAGGCAGAAGCGACGTAACGGGCTCCCGTCGCCTTCACCTGTGCCATCCTGCGTCCCGCCACCCCTCTGGAGACGGTGGGATCCGAGACCTCCACGTCACCGCCACCGCCGCAGCACAAGGCGTTCTCGCGGCTGGCGGCCATCTCCCGCAGTTCCAGACCCGGGATGCGAGCCAGTACCTCCCGTGGCGCGTCGTACACGCCGCTCTTGCGCCCCAGGTCGCAGGGGTCGTGATAAGTCACCACTTCCTCTACCGGCCCCAATGCCAGTTTATCATCAGCGAGCATCTCGGCCAGGAATTCTGTGGCGTGCTGTAACTGGATGCCGGAGACGTCCACCATCTCCGGGTAGAGGTGAGTCCAGGCGTAGTAACAGGAAGGGCAGGCGAAGATGACCCGCCGCGCCCCCACTCTGCGCACCTGCCGCACGTTATGGCGCACCAGTTCGGCCAACCGGTCCCCCATCCCGCCCACGTAAAGCGGGTAGCCGCAGCACCACTCGTCCTCCCCCAGCGTGGTGAACTCCACCTCGGCCCGTTCCAGTATCTGCACCAGCGATTGGGGGATGGAGTAAACGCGGGGGTAAAAGGAGCCGACACAGCCAATGAAGTAGACCACCTCCGCCCGCCGGCGCCGGGGCCTGACGCCTCGCGGGGTATGTGGCAGGTTCTCGCTCCAGATCTGGCGGGTGGTGTTGTCGTCGCCGGAGATGTTGTGTTTCGCGGTGACGGTCTCGCCGAGTATCTGCATGCCTGTGGGGACGTTGATCCCTTTACGGGTGGCGTACTCCTTGAGGGCGATCATCGTGTCGGCGAGTGAGATGCCCCGTGGACAGCGTACCTGGCACGACTTGCAGACGGTGCACAGCCAGAAGGTGCGGCTGTTCAGCACCTCTTCCTCCATCCCCAGCCGCAGCATCTGCCACAACTGGCGCGGAGTATAATCCATCGCGTAGGCCGTAGGACAGGAGGAGGTGCACGTACCACACTGCATGCAGGTGAACAACTTCTCCCAGTCCGGCGTAACTCGCTCCGCCAGAGCAGGGTCGAACACGGCGGCGTCAAGATAGCCGAAATCCATTAGGACCTCCCCCACTTGTCTCGGTGAGCGGCACGGGCGATGGTGCGCAAGTTGTTTTCAACAGTTTTTACGATTGAAAGGACCTGGCGCAATCTCATTGCCTCTTTCCGGCGCGAAGTATAGCACATTTTGGCCTCGTTGCCAACGGCGGCCAGCACCAGTGCCCGCTCCCGACCTTCGAGGGTATTAACGTTGAAGGCCAGGCCTTGTGTGAGAAGATGCTCTTCTCGCAGGCGGCTTGCACCGCGTCCTGCCCAGGGCCAGATTGAGCACGCTCCGGGTGACGGCCAGTTCGTGCACTACTGCTCCCCCGTCCCCAGCTCGATCAACACGGCTTCCACGGCGCGGGGGATGGTCGCCGCCACTGCGGGCGTGCACGCCTCGCCGAAGGTCAACACGTCCTCCACCTCAATGGCGATGATGACGATAGACTCGTCGTTGGGCAACGTCATGCCCATACCACGCCCCAGGGCCAACGCGCCGGGCAGGGACAGGTCGTGCGTCGAACCCGAATGTAGCGATGCCCGCAGGTCGTCGGGATGCAGACGATGAATGTCCCCCGGCTTGCCATCGCGGGTCTGAATCGCATCCACCAGGATGATTCGTTCGTAGCCGCCGATGACGTCCAGTAATCGCAACCCGCCGACGCTTGCCTCGGCAAAGGTCACGTCATCTCGTCGGCAGCGCGTCGCCAGCACTCGCGCGACGTGAATGCCCACTCCGTCATCGGTCAGAATGGGATTGCCCAGGCCCAGCACCAGTGTCTTCAAAGCAATCTACCGACTACTCGATGAACTGCGCCAGCTGCTCCACGACGTTCCCATCGGCGTCACGCACCAGCACCTCCAGCGGCATCTGGCCGGGCAGCGTATGGGTGGCGCAGCCGAGGCAGGGGTCGTAAGAGCGAAAGGCCATCTCCACCCGGTTCAGCAGCCCCTCGCTGACTTGATCCTCTTTGATGAACGCGCTCGCCGCTTTCTTGATGGAGATAGACATGGGCGCGTAGTTATTGGTCGTGCCAACGATGAGGTTGCATTTCTGGACGATGCCCTTCTCGTCGGTGATGTAGTGATGGGTCAGCGTGCCACGCGGGGCCTCGACGATGCCCACCCCCTCGTCCGGCGTCTCGGTGGGGACGTTGCGCACGTGCGGGTCGGTGATCTCCGAGTCGGTCGCCAGTTCGACGATGCGCTCGGCGGCGTAGAGCAACTCGATCAGGCGCGCCCAATGGGTAGCCAGCGTGCCGTGCACCGGTTTGCCGCCCAGCGTCTCGTAGAAATGCTCGTAGGCCTCCTGCGCCAGTGGTGTGGTCATGCCGTCGGCGGCGTTGAGCCGTGAAAGAGGCGTGGCCTGGTAGATGCCGCTGTCCATGCCGGTCACGAATCCCTTCCAGCCCACCTTCTTGAGGTAGGGGAACTTGAGGTAGGTCCAGGGCTCGACGCGCTCGGCGATCACGTCCAGGTACTCCTTCGGGGCGTACTTGACGAACTCGTTCCCCTCTGGATCCACGACGCGTACCTTGCCGTCGTAGAAGTTGACCTTGTTGTTCTCGTCCACCAATCCCATGTAGTACATGGGGGTGGTGAAAGTGTCGGAGAGGATCATGTCCAGGTAGGTCTTGTTCGCCAGCACCACATCGTGGAACAGTTGCAGGCCGAACTGACCAAACTCGACCAGTTCGTGCCCCCAGGCCTCGATCTGCGCCCGCTCCTCCTCGTTGATGGCCTTGCTCACCCCACCGGGGAGCGCGCCGACTGGGTGCACCGTCTTGCCGCCCAGCATGCCCACGATGTCCATGCCCATGCCCCGGCTGCGGATGACCTTGCCGCCGATCTCCAGGCCGACCTTGTGGATCAGGCCCAGGATGTTGCGTTCGGCAGGTGGCGCGTCCGGCCCCAGGACGAAGTCGGGCGCGGCCAGGATGTAGAAGTGGACGGTATGGTCAGCGACGTAGAAGGCGGAGTAGAGCAGTTCGCGCAGTTTCTTGCCCGTCGGGGGCACCTCGACGTGGTAGACCGCGTCGCAGGCCTTGGCCGAGGCCATGTGGTGTGCCTCCGGGCAGACGCCGCAGATGCGCGGCGTGATGCGTGGCATCTCCTCCACCGGCCGTCCCTCGGCAAACTTTTCGAACCCCCGCAGTTCAGGGACTACCAGGTAAGCGTTGGCGACGTTCCCCTCCTCGTCGAGAAAGATCTCAATCTTACCGTGTCCTTCAAGTCTCGTGATGGGGTCAATGCTGATTGTCTTCATTCGGCTTCCTCCAACTTCCTTCGGTGCAGCAGCGACGCTGGCAGGCCAAAGCGGTAGAAAGTGCCCACCGGGTCCACGATCTCACCCACGATGCGGGCCGCTTCTTCCTCGGTGTCGGCGTCCACGACCGAAGCGACGGCCGAGAGCAGCGCCGCCCCCTGGTCAATCACGTTCGGCGGCGGGCCGTAGCAGCCCCGGCAGGGCATGTCCACGCTGGGGCAGAGCGCGCCGCAGCCGCCCCGCGTCGCCGGCCCCGCGCAAATGATCCCCTGGTCAAAGAGACAAGCCTCAGAGTCGGGGATGATCTCGTGGGGGCGGTAAAACTTCTTGATGCACTTTTCCTCGCGCTTGTGCTCGCACTCGTCGCAGACCGTCTTGTCGGTCGCTCCTACCACGCTCCCCTTGGGCGGAAGGTTGCCGCCCAGGATGGCCTCGATCACGGCCCAGATTTGGGGGGCCTGCGGCGGGCAGCCGGGCACAAAGTAGTCCACGTCCTCCACCTGGCCCAGCGTCTTGACCGTGTTGTAGAAATACGGGATGTCCACCTCTCCCTCGGGCATCTGGTAAGAAGTCTGCGGGAGGACGCCATCGGGATTGTCCACAGAGGGCGACGTCAGGTAGACGCGCTCAAAGATGGACTTGCGGTCGAAGAGGTTGCCCAGGCCCGGGATGCAGCCCTCGTGGGCGCACGACCCAAAGGCGACCAGCACCTGCGACTTCTGGCGCAGGAGATGGGCCATCTCCTCGTTCTCGGCGGTGCGGATAGCGCCGTTGAAGAGGCAGACGTCTATGTGACCGTCGGGCATGGCCTCGACGTCCTTGTACTTGAAATCCATCGCTACCGGCCAGAAGAGGATGTCGGCCGCCGCGTCCAGGTCGAGGATCTTTTCCCGCAACTCTAGGATGGCGATATCGCAGCCACCGCAAGACGCGGCCCAGTAGAGACCTAGCTTGAGTTTATCTGCCATCAGCCTAATCCTCCTTGCTTTCGAGTTCGCGCTTCCAGTCGAGCGGCCCCAGTGCGTGTACCTGCGCGGTGAACTCGCGCACCAGTTTGGCCCACTCGGGGGCCTCCGCGCCGGAGATCCAGCCCCAGTGGAAGCGTTCCTTCTCGATGCCATATTGCGCTAGAAGCGCCTCCACCAATGGCATGCGGCGGAAGGTCTTGTAGTTGCCGCTGTCGTAGTGGCAATCGCCGGGCGGGTGACAGCCGGAGACGATGACGCCGTCGGCTCCCTCGGCGAAGGCCTTGAGGATGAAGACCGGGTCCACGCGCCCCGAGCACATCACGCGGATGATGTCCACGTTGGGCGGCTGCTCCATACGGGATACCCCGGCAGTGTCGGCCGCGGAGTAGGTACACCAGTTGCATAGAAAGCCGATGATTCTCGGTTCAAAGCCGTTGTTGCTCATGAACATTACTCCTATCACATATTCAGTAGCAAGGATACAAGTTGTCTGCTTGCTACCTCAGCAGCCTAAAAGACGAGTTCAACGCCGCCGATGCTCAATTCTTCATCTGTGACGATCCTGCACGGAGGCAAGGCACTTACGTCCATTCCGGGCTCGTACTTGAAGATGTCACCGATCTCCTTGCTGAGCATAAAGATGAAGCGGGAAAGGGGCAGGTTCATTGAGCATGCATCCTGACATTGGCCACAGTTGACGCAGGAATCCATGACGTGTACGGCTCGCACCATGGGCCACATGGCGTCAGGTGGAATCTCTCCGCCAAGTACGAAGCCCCTATCCGCCTCCAGCCAGCAAGCCTCGCAGTAACAGATCGGGCAGGCATCCCGGCACCCAAAGCACTTGATGCACTGGCTGAACTGGCCGAACCAGTAGTCAAATCTCTCGTCGAGATTCATGGCTTTGAACGGGGCAAAGTCCCTTTCCTGCCACTTCCGCGCCAGTTCGGTTGCCGCTTCGTACTCTCTTCTTCTGATTTCCACAGCCTCGTCATCCGGCTGCTCAACGAGGATACTGCCGGCCTCGATGGCTCCATCAATGAGAGCGGAGCCTTTTTCCGAACACACTTCTATGAATGTGGCCTTCCTATCTACCACGCCCCACTTGCCACAGGCCAGATCCGCCATGGTCGGGATGCTCGTCTCGCAGCGCCGGCAGTTCTCCCTCCTTCCGTACCCCTGTTCTATGGAAGAGGCCTCCAGTTCTGCCAGGTTCCTCTCCCTCTCGGTTCCATCCTTCAACCTGACGATAAGTTTCCCGTCTTCAATGTCCTCGCTAACCACGTCAGCCGGGTTGATGCCAAACTCCTCTTTGAACATCTTTTGAGCCGCTACCGGCGGCAGGGTACCGGTACAGTTCAGTCCCACAAGAACCAGGTTGTCGAGGTTGATCTGCTCCCGCTTGGCGAGTTCGATGATCGCCTTGGCATCACACGGCCTGCAGGTCACCGCTATCTTCAGGTCAGAGGCACCATCCAGGTATTCCTTCACAAAACGGGCGATGTTGGGGGAGGCACTGTGCAAAGCCCCCGCCGCCCCTATCATCTCTTGCGGATCGGTGATCAAGACGGGTATGCCGTCGTACCTGTTACCATCTCTCGCCTTTATGGCCAGCACAGCATCCACCTGCTTGCTTTCCAGGGCAAATTTTAGAAGGGAGGTAACCGCGCCACCACATTCGGCCTGCTCCAGTATCTCCTTATCCGGGGACCAGGCCAGATACATATCGCCTCTCATCATTTCACCTCCATTCTGACAGCGCATACCTTGTATTCAGGCATCTTGCACGCGGGGTCGAGCGCAGGATTCGTCAACACGTTGGCGCAGGATTCGGCAAAGTGGAAGGGGACGAACAGCAAGCCCGGCGGCACATCCGTGGATATCCTGGCTGGGGCTTCGATGTGGCCGCGCCTGGTTTCCAGAGTGACCATATCTCCGCTCCTGACTCCCTCCGTGGCGGCATCCGCGGGGTTGATCTGGACGAAACCCCGAGGGACCTCGTCATTCAACTTTTGGGTTCTGCGCGTCATTGACCCGGTATGATAGTGAAAGATGCTCCTGCCGGTGGTCAGGACGTAGGGATACTCTTCGTCCGGCAATTCCGCCGGGGGTTTGTAGTCCACTACCTGGAGATGTCCCAATCCATCAGGGGTGTTAAATTTCTGAACGAACATAGTGGGCGTGCCCGGATGATCCTCAGAGGGACAAGGCCATTGAATTCCACCCGTCGTCTGGCTGAGCCTTTCGTAGGTTATGCCTGCGTACATGGGGACACAACGTCTTATCTCCTCAAATATCTCTCGCGCGGAAGAAAAGTCGAACTTGTCCTTGTAACCCATTCTTTCCGCTAACTGGCATACAACCCACCAGTCGGGTTTGGCCTCGCCGGGGGGGTCTATGATCTTGTCTATTTTCTGTACTCTCCGGTCAACCCAGGCGTGGGTTCCTTCTCGCTCCACCCAGGTAGCCGCGGGCAGCACTACGTGGGCCAACTGCGTGGTCTCGGTGGGGAATATGTCCTGAACTACCAGGAAATCCAGATTCCGCAGCGCCTTGCGCACGTTGTTGACGTCGGGGGCGGCCATCATGGGGTTTGTCCCCACCACGTAGAGGAACTTGACCTTTTGCAGCATTATGGTGTATGGGAAGCCGGGTTTCGTGGGCAGGTTCTCCACCCCCCAGGCCTCCTCAAAGATCTTTGCTACATCCTCGCTCACCCGCTTGAAACCGGGGTAGAAGACATTGAGGCAGCCCATGTCGCCGGTGCCTTCACCGTTGATCTGCCCCCGTGTGGGGTTGACGCCGGTGCCCGGCCTACCATAGTGCCCGGCCAGCAACGCCAGACTGGCGAGAGCCTTCACGTTATCTGCCCCGGTGACATGCTGGTTCAGCCCCTGATCGTACAGAACGCAGCCCGTCTCCGCCGTGACGTAGGCGATCGCAGCCTCTCTGATCGTTTCCAGTGGCACACCACTTATTTCCTCCAACTCCTTCAGATCCAGAGAAGAAAGGTGTTGGCGCAGTTCATCGATCCCGGCGGTCCTCGAGGCGATGAACTCCTTGTTCTCCAGTCCCTCGTCGAGGATGATGCTCATCATGGCGTTGAGCACGGCCGCATCTGTGCCTGGCTTCAACTGAAGGTGGATGTCCCCCAGATACCTGGCGGTGACAGTGTTTCGGGGGTCCATCACGATCACCTTGGCCCCCTTCTCCTTCGCCCTGAGCACTCTCATGGTCATCAGGGGGAAGGTCTCTTTGAGATTGACGCCGGCCAGGAAGATGCAGTCCGCCCGTTCGATGTCAAGCTCAGAAGTCTCCATCACGCCAGAGCCCACCGTGGGGCCGAGGCCAGCCGCTGAGGGGGAGTGGCACAATCGGCCGCAGTACTCCACGTTGTTGGTTCCCATGACCACGCGGGTGAACTTTTGCAGCACGTAGGCGTCCTCGTTGGTATTCTTCCCCGAGGCGAGCAAGCCAAACGTCTCTGGGGTGGCTTCTTTGAACCTGCTGGCGATGAGGTCGAGCGCCTCGTCCCAGGAGGTTTCCTCGAGCGCGCCGTTTTTTCTCACCAGCGGCGTCTTTAGCCTGTCCTCAGCATAGAGGAACTGGTAGGCGTTCTTCCCTTTGGGGCAGTTCTTGCCCTCGTTTACCGGGTGCTCCTTCCACGGCTCCTGGCCTATGATTGTGCCATCCTTCACGACCAGGTAGATCCCACAGCCACAACTGCAATAGGGGCATATAGCAGCCTTGTACTCAATCTTCATCTTGCCTCCTTCTGAAAGGGCTGGGACCAAGTCGTTTGATGGTCTCGGTGAATTCAGCGACTACCTCGGCTACCTTCGGAGCTTCGGACGCCGCGATCCATTCCAGCCTCAGCCTATCCTGGCCGATTCCTACGGCATCAAGAAAAGGCTTTAACGCGGTAACTCTTCTACGGGCATTCAGGTTGCCCTTCTCGTAATGACACTGCCCTGGATGGCAACCAGAAACCAGAACCCCGTCTGCGCCGAGGGCCAGTGTCTTGAGGATGAAGGCCGGGTCTACGCGCCCGGTACACATGACGCGGACGACGTCCACGTTGGGCGGCTGCTGCATGCGTGAGACACCGGCCGTGTCGGCCGCGGCGTAGGTACACCAGTTGCACATAAAAGCGACGATTCTTGGTTCAAAGCCGTTGTTGCTCATAGACATTGCTCCTAATTTTAAGGATACAAGTACACAAGGAAACAAGATATCTGCTCGCTACTTGTCTACTTGTTTCCTTGTGTACCTCCCTCACGCAGGCACCCGGAACAGCCCCTCGATCTGGGCCAGGATCTGCTGGTCGGTAAAGTGCCGCGCCGTGATGGCGCCAGAGGGGCAGGCAGCCGCGCAGGTGCCGCAGCCCTTGCACAGCGCCTCGTTGACGCGGGCCACGCCCTTTTCATCGATCTCCTCGATGAAACTGATGGCCGTGTAGGGACATAGCGAGATGCAGGTCTTGCAGCCAGCGCAGAGAATCTCGTCCACCACGGCGGTCTGCGGCGAGATGGTCACCTCGCCCTTGTCCATCAGCGCCAGCGCCATAGATGCCGCCGCGCCGGCGTGGGCTACCGTGTCGGGCACGTCCTTGGGACCTTGGGTGACGCCGGCCAGGAAAACGCCGTCTGTGTTGGTCTCCACCGGCCGCATCTTGGGGTGCGCCTCGGCGAAGAAGCCGTCCGGCTTGCGGCTCAGGCCAAACATTGAGGCTATCTCGTCAGCGTCGTGTGGGGCCTCGATGGCCGAACTGAGCACTACCATGTCCACGTCCACCCTTACCGGACGGCCCAGGTCGGCATCCTCTCCCTTGACGCGCAGTTTGCCATACTTTTGCCCATTTTGCGGCTCCAGCACCGACACCTCTGCGCCCCGCCCGCGCACCATCAAGATGCCCTCTTCTTTCTGCACCCGCTCGTAGAACTCTTCGTAGCCGCTGCCGAAAGTGCGCATGTCCATGTAGAACTCGTACACCTGGGCATCGGTCTTGTCGCGCACCAGGTGAGCTTGCTTGAGCGAGTACATACAGCAAAAGCGGGAGCAGTACTCGTGTGCGTTGTGGTCACGGCTGCCGACGCAGTGGATGATCGCCACCGCCTCTGGCTTTTTTTCCTCGGCGGTCAGGATCTCGCCAGCGGTGATGCCGCCGGCATTGGAGAGACGCTCGAACTCTAGGCCGGTGATGATATTGGGCGACTTGCCGTAAGAGTATTGGGAAAGCTGGGCCGGGTCCCACATCTCAAAGCCGGTGGCAACGATGACAGTCCCCACGTCCAGTTCCAGGATCTCGTCTTGCTGGTCGAAGTTGATCGCGTCGGCCTCGCACACCATCTGGCAGGCCCCGCAGGCGTCCACGATCTCGCCCTCCGTGCGATCGTTCTGGCGGAAGCGGATGCAGACATCGGTGTCAATCACAGGCACGTTGGGTATCGCCTGCATCGAGGGCACCCAGATGGCGCTGGTGGGACCCAGCGGCTTTGCCTTGTAGACCGCCTCTTTCTCCAGCACGGTCTCGATGGCGCCGGTGGGGCACATGATGGTGCAGGCCCCACAGCCGATGCAATCGCGGGTCTTTTCCAGGAAAGGCGGTCCCACCCGCCGTTCGATGCCCCGCTCGGAAAAGTTCAGCACGTAGGCCTTGACCAGTTCGTGGCACGTGCGCACGCAGTGACCGCAGAGGATGCACCGCTCGTCGGGGGTGTCGGTGGGGAAGGGGGGCTCGGTGATCCCATACTCCCGTGCCAGGTCTTGGATCAACTCGACGTTGGGCGTGCGCGAAAGCAGCAGCCCCAGGACCACCTTACGCGCCTCGATGACGCTGGGGGAGCGGGTCAGAACCTCCAACCCTTCTTCGATCGGGTAAGTGCAGGCGGTTTGAAGCCCCAGCCTGCCACCGGCGACGATTTCCACCACGCAGAGGCGGCAGGCACCGTAGGGCTCCAGCAGCGGATGGTAACACAGCGTGGGTATCTCAATCCCGTTTTCCTTGGCGACCTCCAGGATGGTCTGCCCTTCTTCGGCGTGCACTTCTTGTCTATCAATGATCAGAGTAGCCATATCGTGTTCCTCCCTATCTCACGCCCACCGCGTCGAACTTGCAGACGTCGAAGCAGACGCCGCACTTGATGCACAGCGCCGGGTCTATGACGTGGACCTCTTTCTTCTCTCCGCTGATCGCCTCCTGCGGGCACTTGCGGCGGCACACGCCACAGCCGGTGCACAGGTCCTCGATGACGTAGTACTCGATCAACTCCTTGCAGACGCCGGCCGGGCACTTGTGATCAACAATGTGGGTCACGTACTCATCGCGGAAGTAGCGCAGCGTGCTGAGGACGGGGTTGGGTGCCGTCTGGCCCAGGCCACACAGCGAGGCCTCTTTCACCACCGGGGCTAGCGTCTCCAGCACCTGCAGGTCGCCCATCTCTCCCTGTCCCTCGGTGATGCGGGTCAGGATGCTCAACATCTGCCTGATCCCCTCACGGCAGGGCGTGCACTTGCCGCACGATTCGTCCTTGAGGAAGTCAAGGAAGTAGCGGGCGATGTCCACCATGCAGGCATTCTCATCCATGACGATCATGCCGCCGGAGCCCATGATCGAGCCCGCCTCCTTCAGGTGTTCGTAATCCACCGGCAGGTCGAGTAGTTCCTCCGGGATGCAGCCGCCCGATGGGCCGCCCGTCTGCACTGCCTTGAACTGCTTGCCATCCCGCATGCCCCCGCCGACATCGAAGACCAACTCTCGCAACGTGATGCCCATGGGCACTTCGACCAACCCAGTGTTGTTGACCTTGCCGACCAGCGAGAAGATCATCGTTCCCTTGCTGGTCTCGGTGCCGATCTGGTTGAACCAGTCTGCGCCTCGGCTGATAACGACCGGGATATTGGCCCACGTCTTGACGTTGTTGATGTTGGTTGGCTTGCCCCATAGGCCGCTTTGGGCCGGGTAAGGCGGTCGCGGCCGCGGATTACCGGCAT
This sequence comes from uncultured Anaerolineales bacterium, assembly GCA_964385635.1. Lineage (GTDB taxonomy): Bacteria > Chloroflexota > Anaerolineae > B4-G1 > B4-G1 > CAYLPU01. The sequence continues at coordinate 12,998 of CAYLPU010000034.1, read as the reverse complement.
GGCCCTCGACAGAGGCCAGCAGCGCCGTCTCCTCACCGCAGACGAAGGCACCGGCCCCACGCACGATTTGGACGTCAAAATCGAAGCTTGAGCCCAGAATGCCCTGGCCAAGCAGGCCATACTCCCTTGCCTGCTCCATCGCGATGTTCAGATTCCGCAGCGCCAGGGGATACTCGTCGCGCACATACAGGTAGCCCTTGTGCGCGCCCATGGCATAGGCGCCGATGGTCATGCCCTCCAAGATGGCGTGCGGGTCCCCCTCCATCAGGCTGCGGTCCATAAAGGCGCCAGGGTCGCCCTCGTCGCCGTTGGCGACGAGGTACTTGACATCGCCTGGGGCGTTGCGGGTGAACTCCCACTTGCGGCCAGTGGGGAAGCCAGCCCCGCCACGGCCTCTTAATCCCGATTTCTTGACCTCCTCGATGATCTCCTTGGGGGCCATTGAAGTGAGCACCTTGCCCAGCGCCTGGTAGCCGCCGACGGCGATGTACTCCTCAATGTTCTGGGGGTTGATCAGTCCGCAGTTGCGCGTCACGACGCGCATCTGCTTGTCGTAGAAGGGGATCTCATCGTAGTGAGGTATGGCCTTGTGAGTCTCTGGCTCCTTGTACGTCAGACGCTCAACAATGCGCCCCTTGACCAGCGTCTCCTCTACCAGTTCCGGCACGTCCACATCGTGTACCTGACAGTACAGAATACCCTCGGGCCGGATGATGACGACGGGCCCCATAGAGCAGAAGCCACGGCTACCCGTTTCGACCAGCCGTACCTCGCCCGCCAGGCCACGTCGTTCCACCTCTGCTTTGAGGGCATGTTGCATTTCTGGGGCGCCGGCCTTTGTACAGGCCGGGCAGGTGCAGATCAGCACGTCAGCGCGATATTGTTCAGTCATTTTATCCCTCCTGCCCCGTCACCCGCCCGACGACCCACTCCTCCACCACGTTGCCCTGGATCAGGTGCTCCTCGATCATGCGCGGCACCATGGCCGGGGTGACGTTGCCGTAGGTGATGCGGGGTTCGTCGCCCTGCTGAATGTCCACCAGCGGTTCTTTTGAGCACATGCCGATGCAGCCGACGGTGGTCACGTGGGCATCAATACCGCGCGTCTCCAACTCCGCGAGGATGGCATGCATCACTTCTCGTGCCCCAGCCGAGATGCCACACGTGCCCATACCTACCGTGACGGTTGTGTTCATCTCAGTGCGGGCTTTGATATCTTTTTGCAGTTGCCCTCGCAACTTTTGTAGTTCTTCGATACTTTTAAGCTTTGGCATCGAACTATCTCCTTACCTAGCCTGTGGGCGGGACGCCTGACAGGTCTACCGACGCTCGTGAAGGTAGATCAGCACTCGGTGCCTCGGCAACCTCCACCTTTTCCTCCGCGTTGGCTATCTTCGCGATCAGTTCGCTGGCCTTGGCAGATGTCATTTGGCTATGGGGCTCTTCATTCACCAAGACCAGAGGGCTCAGAGCACAGGCACCCACGCAGCGGACCGCTTCGAGGGAGAACTTGCCGTCGGGCGTTGTGCACCCCTCCTTGATGCCCATATCCCTCTCCAGTTGGTCGAGGATGCGTGCGCCGCCAGCAACGTGACAGGCCGTCCCCAGGCACACTTTGATCACACATTCCCCCTTCGGCTCCAGGCTGAAGGCCTGGAAGAAGGTGGCGATCTGGTAGACCTCGCTCAGGTGCATATGCAGCCGTCTGGCCGTCTCCTCCAGAGCCTCGCGGGGCAGGTGCTTGTACTCCGCCTGGATGTCCTCTAGGACGGCCAGACTGGAGGTCCTGTCCGCTGGATAGCAGTCGAGAATCTCGCTTACCGAAATCTCACTCATCGCTCACCGGGCCTCCTCTCCCCAACGCTCATCTCGCCCATCTTGATCAGTTTCAAGCGCGGGACGCGTCTTGTCAAACACTCGGTCCAGCACAGGCCGCAGCCGGTGCACTTGCTCTCCTCCACGTAGCGGGCCTTCTTGCGCACCTTGACCTTAAAGTTGCCCACGTAGCCCGAAACATCCTCGACCTCACTGTAACTCAGGAGCGTAATGTTGGGATGCCGACCGGCATCCATCATCTTGGGCCCCAGAATTCAGGTGCTACAGTCGAGGGTGGGGAAGGTCTTGTCCAGTTCGGCCATGTGCCCGCCGATGGAGGGCTCCCGCTCGACCAGGTAGACCGGGTAGCCGGCGTCGGCCATCGTGAGCGCCGCCTGGATGCCGGCGATACCCCCGCCGACGACGAGCGCCGACTTGGTGACCGGTTCCACGCGCGGCTCCAACGGTTCCTGGTAGGCCACCCGATAGACGGCCGAACTGATCAACCGTTTCGCCTTGGCCGTCGCCTGCCCCATGTCCTTGATGACCCAGGAGCAGTGCTCGCGGATGTTGGCCATGGCGAAGTAGTAGGGATTGAGGCCGGCCTCAGCGACGGCAGTCTGGAAGGTGATCTCGTGCATGCGTGGGGTACAGGAAGCGACCACCACGCGGGTGAGGCCAAGTTCCCGGATGTCGTCCTTGATCATGTTCTGGCCGGGCTCGGCGCACATGTACTTGTACTGGCGGGCGACGGCCACGTTGGGCAACCGGCTAGCGAAGGTGACCGCCTCGCGCACGTTGACCGTGGCGGCGATGTTGATGCCGCACTCGCAGATGTATACGCCGATCTTAGGTTCATCCATAGTTTATACCTCCGTAAAACGTAATGCGTAAAACGTAATGCGTAAAACGTGATGCGTGATGCGTAGGTTCCTCCTCTCTGATTTTATAGATATTCGACGGATACAATTTTATCGCGCGCTTTCAAATGATGCCCCAGATCGTCAATGACAATCCGGCGCAGAGGAATAGTGCCGGCGGTGTCGGCGGCCTGGGCCGGGTTGACTGCCAAACCGACGATAAAATGTATCTTGTCGGCTGTCAGTAGTGCACGGGCCAGTCGTGTGGCGCCATCTTCCTCTCTGGGCAGATCACGCACCCGCTTCACCCCAACCATTCGCTCTCGCGCCTTGCCCAGCGTCACCAACCCCTCTGTTACCAGATCCACCCCCTCCAGGCGCGAGGTGGGTGGGACCTCTGCCCAACCATCCTCGGGGCGGGGCTCCAGCTCCAACTCGACACCCAGCAGCCGGGCGGCGATCTGGGCAGTGGTGTCGCCGCAGATAATGCGTGTGCCCTGTTCGGTCATCAACTGCTCCAGGGCTACCTCGTCCTGTGCCGGGTCGACCGGCGGGCCGGTCCAGACGGTGGTAGTGCGCTGGGGTCGGACGTGCATAGCGACGACAGTCACGTCCCGCCGGGGCGCTCCGGGGTTCAGCCGGCGGTAGGTGCGCACCAGCGCCCCCAGCAGTTCGTCGGCGTCGCAGCCGGTGTCGGTCCAGCGCCGCACGGCGACGGCGACGTCGCTCCAGCCCCACCCCCAGCCACGGGGGCGCAGGTAGCCCTGGCTGACCATCGCCACGTAGTCACCATCGCGCAGCCGGAAGCGACATTCGCGCACCAGTCGTCCGTGGACGACCTCCTCGCTCAGCGGCAGGAACTCTACCTCACCGCGTCGGATCAGGCATAGGGGCAGGGTCTCGCACTCCACCAGATGGGCCTGGTCTCCGTCCAGTACCTGCAGGATGGAGAAGGTGATCTCCTCACTGGCGGGAAGCGCAACGATTAGGGTTTCCACCACGCGGTCAGGCACGTCTCCCGCTTGCAGCATCTCCAGGGCGTGCTCCGCTGTCACGGTGGCCTGGGCGGCCCCCTCTGCCCCGCCCTGCGGGCCGCTGGCAAGGATGGCGAAGAAATGCTCTTCGGTTTGAAAAGTTCTCACCACATCGCCGCACACTTCCTCGCCCGCTTTGACCAGGCTTTGGTGTGCTCTATCAATCCAGAGTCTCAAGAACACCTCATCGTGCTAAGCCCATCCACCCACACCTCCCTGCCTCCTTCACCAGCGAGCGCCAGGGAGAGTTCAGAGACCGTCGCTTGCGCCATCTTCAACGTAGTGCGCCGCGCTAGCTCCTTTAGCCGATGAGCATCGCCACTCGCCACCAGGCCGTAGCGCGCCAGTTGGGGAAAGCGTTCACGCGCTTCGACGGGGCCGATGTTGGGCGAAATCTCCACTCCTACAACGTCCAACTCTGGCGGGATGAAACCCAGGTTGGATATAATGCTGTAAACAGGCCGATCCACGTGGGCCGGGATGCACAGGCCCTCCAGCCCAGAAACTCGTTGGACGACTTCTTCCACCGAAAAGGAAGTAGAAGTTATCAGCAGTCGGTCAAGGTAGCCAACCGGCTCTCCGTCCGCATCGAGCAGCAGTTGCTCCCCGAAGGCTGCTTCGTCGTTCTTCAATGGGGGCAGGCTGGCATAGACCTGTTCTTGCCAGCAGGCCACCTGCTCCAGCGTGTCGAACAGAGTGAGCATGTGCACCTCTTCGCGGGTCTGGACCTCTATGCCTGGAAATACTGTGATGCCCGTGCCTCGCGCGGCGTTGACCACTGCTGCGGCGTTCTCGGCCGAGTTATGGTCAGTGACGGCGATGATCTGTAGTCCCAACTCCTGCGCTCGCTCCACAATGAACTCCGGCAACATCTCCAACTCGGCACAGGGTGAAAGACAGGTGTGAATGTGCAAGTCAGCCAGGAAGAAACGCGACATGGCGGTGTTTCTACCTTCCCGAAAGCTTCAAAGTCGAACCGAAAAGCGTGTATGGGCACGTCTCGGGTAAGCCTCTAATCTGTCCAAGTCGTCCCTAAGTTCGGGAAGGTCATGCAGTGTTCTGCATAGACTTCCATACCAGCTCTGTCAAGTCCATCGCCCGCACGCGGATCTTGTTCTGGCGTGCACCCTCCTGTAGCGTGCGCTTGCACTGCTGGCAGGCGGAGAGGACGTACTTCGCGCCAGTAGCCTGCACCTGGGCCAGGCGCTCTGCCGCCACGCCCATGGTGACATCTCGGTCTGCGATCTCCACATCGCCACCACCGCCGCAACAAAGAGCATTCTCGCGGCTGGCAGACATCTCACGGAACTCCAGCCCCGGTATGCGGGTCAGCACCTCGCGCGGCGCGTCGTAGACCCCGCTCTTGCGCCCTAGATCGCAAGGGTCGTGGTAGGTGACCACCTCCTCCACCGGCCCGAGGGTCAGCCCGTCATCGGCGAGCAGTTCGGCCAGGAACTCCGTCGCGTGCTGTAACTGGATGCCAGATATATCTGCATACTCGGAGTACAGATGCGCCCAGGCATAATAGCAGGAGGGGCAGGTGAAGACGATCTTTTTGGCCCCCACGGCCCGCGCCTTCTGAACATTGTGCTGCGCCAACTCACGCATGCGGTCACCCATCCCCGCGATGTGGAGGGGGTAGCCACAGCACCACTCGTCGCCGCCCAGCGTGGTGAACTCCACATCGGCTTGCTCCATGATCTGCACGAATGCCTGCGGGATGCTGTAGACGCGAGGGTAGAAAGAACTGACGCAACCGATAAAGTAAAGAACCTCAGCCTTTCTGCGTCGGGGCTTGACACCTCGCGGAATACGTTCGAGGTTCTGGCTCCAAATCTGGCGGTTTTTGTTGTCGTCGCCGGAGATGTTGTAGCCGCTGGTAATCGTCTCCCCGAACGTTATCATCCCCTCGGGAACGTTGACTTCTTTGCCAAGGGCATACTCCTTCAGGGCGATCATGGTGTCCATCAGATCAATGCCCCGCGGACAGCGCACTTGACATGCCTTGCAAGTTGTGCAGAGCCAAAAGGTGCGGCTATTCAACACCTCGTCTCGCATACCCACTTTCACCATGCGCCACAACTGCCGCGGTGAGTAGTCCATGGCGTATGCCGTGGGACAGGTGACAGAACAGGTGCCGCACTGAATGCAACTCCGTAACTTAACCAACGGATCAATGGCTTCGAGGAACGAATGGTCGAGTGCCACACTGTTCAGATCAAGCGTCTTTGTTGTCATTGAGGCCTCCTCTCTAATTCTGCTTCCCCTTCGGCGATGAATTTCTGCAACCAATTCCGCGCCGCTGGGTGCGTCAATGGTATTTCCCCTAACTCGGCTCGCATGTCTGCTGTATGAAATTCGAACTCCTGCCCATTCACTCGATGGACATAATGCACATCACACGCCCCGGACAAAATGAACGCCAATAGCGTTCCCTCCACGTTGCCCAAAGGGGCGCGGTCGATGTGACTGTGCTGGAAGGTAGCTTGAAGCGTGGTGCCCTCTGGCTGTGAACTGACGGTCAAATTGCCATTGCAGCGCTCTGCGGCAGCCTTGAACAGAGGTACGCCTAATCCAACGTGGCGCGTGCTGCGCGTGGTGAAGAAAGGATCGAAAATACGATTCACTTGCGCCTCGCTCATCCCCCGGCCATTGTCTCGAATAGTGATGGTGAGCCGATCCAGTGCTACGTCCTCCTCAATGGTCAACTCGACGCAAGTCGCGCCCGCTTCCAACGAGTTCTCCAGAACGTCCAGGATGTGCAAACTCAGCTCACGCATGCAGACCCATTTGTCAAATCAACAACAGAGCACCGTTGCACAATGCAACGGTGCTCTTATAATCTAATCTCGGCCTGGCAGTGGGCAGTTGTGGCTGATTCTGAAACACGCACAATGCAACGATACTCTCGTGACTGAATCTCGATTGCTTCGATCAGTAACGTGGTTGCTCGGATGGCGCATTCGACCTGGTCCAACCGCCACATCAGGCGCGACTCGCGCCGGGCAGCGCTGCTATTATGTATGTGCATGGAAGTTAATTGCTGACTCCGTGTTGGCCAACGCCTGGTCCTCAAATGACAGGTTACACTAGACGCCATTCTACAACAACTTGACTGATTTGTAAAGCCTGTCTGGCTTGCCGGCCACTTCACTACCGGACACTTCTCGACCTGGCTTATATTTGGACCATCCTCCTGAGCACGGTTGTTATACTTGAGGACTGGTTGGGAGGGTTTGTCTGAAAGTGCCCGCTAGTGAATCTCAGGTAGGCCACAGCGACAGTTGGCGGGGCGGGCGATGGCCGTCCAGCAGGATGAAAGGGGCCGTTCGCTGCGCGACGATTCCCAGTTTGCGCAGGTCGGAGAGATCGCGTAACCGGCCGCGCCGCCGTTCACGCAGGAGTTTCTCGGCTCCCTTTGGCCCGATGCCCGGCACGCGCAGGAGGTCACGCCGGCCAGCGATGTTCACTTCGACCGGTGCGTGGGCCAGGTGGTGACGAGCCCAGGCCAGTTTTGGGTCGCTTTCGAGCGGCAGGTTGCCCGCTGTGTCGAAGGGCAGTTCCTCGACGGTGAAGCCGTAGTCGCGCAGGAGGAAGGCGGACTGGTAGAGCCGGTGCTCGCGCAGCGGTGGGCTCGGAGGGTGCCCTTCCAGTGGTGTGTCGGGCACCGGCGCAAAACTGCTGAAGTAGGCCCGCGCCAAACCGACTTGCCGGTGCAGGAACTCGGTCGTGGTCAGGAGTTCCACATCGCTCTCGTCAACTGCGCCGACGACGAACTGGGTGGTGGAACTGGGCCAGTGCCCGGGCCTCTCCCGCCGGATCTCCTCGACCCAGCGCAGTCGCTGCAGTAACTCTTCGGCGAAGACCTTACGTGGGGCCAGACGGGCGAGGCGCTCAGCGTTGGGCGCTTCCAGGTTGACCGAGACCCGATTGGCCAACCGCATCGCCGCCACGACCTGCTCCCGCTCCGCGCCGGGCATGATCTTGAGGTGAATGTAACCCCGGAAGTCGTAGCGACGACGCAGGAGTTCTGCCGTGGCGATAAGACGGTCCTGGGCGCGGCGGCCACCCCCGGCGACGCCTGAACTGAGGAAGATGCCCTCGGCAGCGCCTTTTCGGTACAGTTGTATGAAGAGGCGGGCCAATTCATCGGGGGAGAAACTGACGCGGCGGAAATCGCGCCCCTGCCGAAAAGCACAGTAGGTGCAATCCCGCTCGCAGGCGGAGGTGAGGAGTGTCTTGAGCAGCGCGATGTGCTTCCCGCCGGGCATCACGGCGTTGTGGATGCAGCCGGAGAGGTCGCCGTCGCCCCGGCGGGGCGGCGGGCGGTGTGACCCCACCACCTCCTCGGCCGGCTCGAAGCAGGTCGGCGGCCCCAGCAGTTTGAGTTTCTCCAGCGCATCCATCGGAAACCCCTACCTGCTATTATACGAACAAATGTTCGAGATGTCAAGCGGCGCTAACCTCATACAATTCTAGCAGCACGCCGTGGGCGCTCCGGGGGTGGACGAAGACGTAGCGGGCACCGTGGATGTTGACGCGAGGCTCCTCGCTCAGCAACCGCGCTCCGGCCGCTCGCAACCGCTCCATCGCCGCCTCGACGTCCTCCACCGCCAGGCAGATGTGGTGAAGGCCCTCGCCGCGTTTCTCCAGGAAGCGGGCCACGCCGCTTTCTTCATCCAGGGGGTGGAGCAACTCGATCTCTACCTCGCCAGCGGGGAGGAAGGCGATCTCGACTCCCTCTTCGGGCACTTCTCGCCGCTCGTTCACCTCCAGCCCCAGTCCCTCACGGTAAAAGGCCAGTGCCGCGTCCAGATCGTGAACGGCGATGGCGATGTGGTGGATGGATGGGTTCATGGAGTCCTCCTGGGTCATCGATTCGTGAAACGTGAGACGTCATCCTGACGCTTGACGTTTGACGCAGGCAGGCTCCCTACGTATTGCAGCCGACCGTAGCCCAATTCCTGGAAGAGGATGAGCAGCCAGCGTTCGCGGGTGAGCGTGGTGCCGCGGTCGGATTCGGGCAACTGGGCGCGCTGGGCGTCGAAGGCACGCCATGCGTCCAGGCAACGGTTCCAGGCGCGGTTGACGGCTTCGTTCAGTCGCTCGCCGGGAAAGAGGTGGTAGTCGTCTTCAGGCCGCAGTCCCTCCAGGTTGCGCCCCTCGGCGATGCGCTGGAGCAGGTCGGCGGGCAGGATGCCGCCTTCGGTTTTAACGGTGGTGAAGGTGGTGCGAGAGATGGTTTTCATGACGCTTTTTGAGACGTTTCTTGTGCAAGCTCCTCCAAGTATGCCCTGACGACGTCCTCACAATCCATCATCAACTGGGCATACTTGGTGAACAAATCCACCATCTGTCGACGCGCGACGTCTGGATAGGCCAGGGTTGCTTCACGCTCCGTCGCGCACTTCCGAATGTCGCACTGGATGAAGGCCCACTTGTCCTTGAGATTCTCGTGGCCGGCCGCACGACACCTTTCGATCAAGCGATGCTTGAGTTTGTCATGACCATCTCTCGTGCGCGCGTAAAACTGAGGAGGGGTCCCCATTCCAAACACATTACTGGCCTTGAAGCTATATACCCCTATCCACAATACGGCCTTTCCCGACTCAAGAGGCCAGCGCCCGATGGATGAGTATCTCATTTTTCAGCGTTTGGAATCTCCACCCCTGATCCCACCACAGTTGCTCCTGCAAGTCCGTTTCCAGGGAGAACAGAAGCGCGAGCAACTCTTTGTCTAGACCATTCTTGGCCTCGATGATATCCATCACCGCGCGCCAGTTCTCCACGACGAGCAGACTTTCTTCTGAGAACTCGATCATCTCTTTCCTCCACGTTCCGGCAAAATCGGTCAGTGTGTCTAACCAATCGGCCACAATGTATCGCACCTTCTCCTCGGTGATACTTGGCAGCAGATCATCAAAGGCCCTTCCCAAAGCGCGGTACGAGAGCTGTCGCCAGCGATCTGCATACTCACCCAATGCTCGACGCCCGCGCCGTGTCAGATAGATTGCGAACTGCGCCACTTCAGGCACATCAAGCATCTCGCCCGCACGCCGCATATCCCGAAACTCGCGGTCGTGCTGATCCGGCATTGCCGGGCTCACCGTCTTGTTCTCGATGTAGAGCAGAAACTGTTCTGCCCGCGAGATGAAAACATCGACCCGTGATTCTGCCCCAGAGAACTCGGTCTGCACCTGGTAACAATGGGGAATCTCCAACGCAATGGGCGGCTGACACGAGTCCAAAAATGCCCGCAGGAATACGTCTCCCTGTCCATGTCCCCCTTCAGCGTCCAGCAGCCACGCGAGAAACGCACTGTGGGAGACCTCATCGGTGCTGATACTGAAGAGCGCGAAGGTGTTAAAGCCGAAACCGCCACGAAGCTGTCGTTGCTCGCGGAAGGCATCGACAAACCGCCGCATTGCACCTAGACGGAGTGTTTTGCGTTCCTGGCGTAGCGTCTGGAACGTCTCAAGGAGTCGAATCATTTCCGCCCGTTTCGTCTCTGTCATCTATGTTCTTTATCAACAACTCCATTGTGATGTGGTAGTAGTACATACACTCCTAACACATCCGGCGGGAGGTGTGGCCGCACGTCGTAACGCACACCTTTGACGCGGGCAGCCGTGCGCACCCGGCGGTGAGCGTCCAGCAACTCCTTGCCGCGTGCCTCGGCTGCCTCGTTCAGCGGCTCGCGCAGTGGCTCGAAGCCCTCCACCACCCGCCGCAAAAAGTCGCTGGCCTGCTGCGGGGCGATGTTGGCAGCGGGCTCGGCGTCCAGCAACGGTTCGACCTGTTCGGACGGGAGTCATTGGGCCGCCTGGGGTGCGCCGGTGAATAACAACGTCTCGCAGTCCTCCGCCAACAATGCGATCTCCTTGTCTCCACGCCTGGTTGACGGCCTCGTTCAGCCGCTCGCCGGGAAAGAGGTGGTAGTCGTCTTCAGGCCGCAGTCCCTCCAAGTTGCGCCCCTCGGCGATGCGCTGCAGCAGGTCGGCGGGCAAGATGCCGCCCTTGGCCTTAACGGTGGTGAAGGTGGTGCGGGAGATGGTTTTCATACTCGGGTTTTGCGCCTCATTTTACGCCTCATTCGGTGCGTTTTGCGCCTCATCAGGTTCAGGTAAGACGTAGTATGTGCCCCGCCCTATGCCCCGTTGTTGGAGCAGTCCCTTGGCAATCAGGTCGGCCAGGTCACGTTGGGCCGTGGCGCGAGACACCCGGTTCCACTGGCTGTACAGCGACGTCGTCAGGCGCGGCTCGTGCAGCAGGAACTCCAATGCTCGAATTTGGCGATCGTTCAGGCCCTGCAAGGCGATCTCCGTGCCCACTGTCCGCTGTACGATCTGCTGCAAGGTGGTGATACGTTGTTCCAGGCGTACCATTTCTACCGCGATGCCCTGCACAAAGTACTCCAACCATTCCGTCAGATCGCCACCTTGGTCGGTTGCCGCCAGTACATCGTAGTAGGATTGGCGGTCAACGTTATAGTACTCCTCAAGGGCGAAGAACCGCTTGGTGTCGAAGCCGCGCTTGTAGAGAATCAACGTGGCCAGCGCACGAGCGGCACGTCCATTGCCATCTACGAAGGGGTGGATGCGGACACACTCATAATGGGCGATGCCGGCGTGTAGTACGGGCATCAGTGCGTTGGCCTGGGAGCTGTTGAGCCAGGCGACCAGGTCGGCCGTCAAGCCGGACACCTCGTCCCAGTCGGGCGGGCGGAAGCGGATCTCTCCGGTGGCCGGGATACCGACGACCACCGGTACCTGCCGGTAACGCCCGGCCTCGTGCTCCGGCAATACACCGCTCACGAGCAATTGGTGTAGACGGCAAATCGTATCCTCGGTGATCGGCTTTTCGGACCGGCTTTGATATTCGCGGTCAATGTAATCCAATACCTCGACGTAGTTGAGCACCTCGCGTTTCTCACGGGGGTGAGCGGTCACTGTACGGCCTTCCAGCAGGTCGGTGACCTCTGCCAATGAAAGCGGGTTGCCCTCAATACTGGTCGAATGGTGAGAACTGCGGATCAACGCCTCGTGGCGCAATTGGGACTCCCATTGAGCCGCGATGGGGACATTCAAAACGATTGCCCGCGCCGCCTCGATGCGCCCGATCATAGCGATCAATGTGTCAGTGCGTTGGAATTGGGGTTCGTACATAGGATCAGTTTACTCCCTTCAAGCGTCAAACGTGAAACGTGAAACGTGTTGCGTAGGTGGTTATCGTCGCACCAGGGCGTAGCGTCCACGGATGGTAGGCGAGGTGGCCGTGTAGAGATAGGTGGCCGGGCCGACGATGACGACGTCGGCGTGGCCTATACCCCAATTATTGGCCAGGTCCATAATCACCGGATTGGCGGGGTACTTCTCCCACGGCCCATCAATGATCGGTCCTACGCTGCGGGCGAATCCCAGCGCGAACTGGTCGTCCACGACGGTTGGGTCGCTGGGGCCGCGCACCCCCTCGTAGGCCATGTAGTAATGGTCACCCACCCGCACCACGTCGGCTGAGGAGACGGTGCGGAACTCGAAGTAGGGATTGGCGTCGGCTCCCAGCACCTCGACTGGGCCGTAGCCGTTCTCCGCCCCAAAGAGCGGATTGGAGGCGCATTTACGCAGCCCTGCCGCCCCGGCGTACTTATCGCCCACGTAGCAGCCCATGTGCCCCGGATCTCGCCCCAGGCCAACGAAGACGTGTAGCATATTGCCTTCGACGTAGACGCCCGGCGGCGCGCCCACCAGGCAGTCACCGTATTCTGTTTCCGCGTAGATGTTTGGGTGTTCACCTATAGATTCGGCTTCGGTACACGTTCCCGGGTCGGCGTGCCACTGACCGGTGCCGGGCACCCGGGCCTCAGCCGACCAGTTGAGGCCGTCGGCGGAGGTGCGCAGGTAGGTGCCCGCCCCCCACTCGTAGGCGATGTAGGCGCGATTGGTATCGAAGAAGACGCGTGGGTACTGTTGCTGCTGGGTATGGTCGCCGGGACTGCAGGGGCAAGTGGCACATGGGAAGAGACAGACGGGGTCTTCAAGGATAAAGTGTCGCCCACCGTCGTGGCTCTTCCATAGCGTGATGCAGCCAGGGAAGGGGGCGGGGTCGCCGCACGAATCGATCACGCCGGCCGATTCAAAACTTGCGTGCAGGTAGGACCAGAACTCGGTGCCGCCCCGGTAGACAGTGTCCGACTCGCCCACGGGCAGGCCCACGTCAAACTCCTCCAATACCCACTCGGCGGCCCCGGCCCAGAAGCCGTCCCGCGTGGCGAACTCGCCACCAGGTGGCG
>CAYLPU010000033.1:29779-46424 GCA_964385635.1 uncultured Anaerolineales bacterium | reverse complement strand
TACCCCAAGATATTGAGAAGTTGTCATGAGTGCTTACACACCACCAAGGACGAAAATGTAGGTCGGAATGGCATTCCGACTTACCCGGCGTTCTATTTTCGAAGCAGGTCGGATTTGCTATCCGACCCTGTGGCGGTTAGCAAAACCGCCCTACGCTGCCCTTACCCCAAGATATTGAGAAGTTGTCATGAGTGCTTACACACCACCAAGGACGAAAGTGTAGGTCGGAATGGCATTTCGACTTACCCGGCGTTCTATTTTCGAAGCAGATTCCAGCGCAAGACGGTGTCAGGCTGGACGATGACCAATGCTTGCCTCCACGTGCGCAACTTGCTTGCCCAAAGTACGAATTCGTTGTTCTGTAGTCGAATCGTAGAGGAAACAAAGGTGGGTTCCATAGACGCGGTCGTGCCCGAAATCACAGGTTTTGCATACATCTCTGGTATCAACTACATCGTTGTGGATCCGCGCGATTCCCTGCGGCACGGGTTCTACGTCGAGTGATGAAACGATGCGGACCTGCTCGATCTACTAGTCAAATTCCCCATTGTGCCGAGACGGGCCTTTACCGGTCTGCCGGGCACGCCAGCCGGCAGCGGGCCGTATCGGTTTGTGAAGGCTCGGGGTGACCTAATTGTTATGGAAGCCTTTGCGGAATACTGGGGAGGCCAGCCTCCGGTGGGTGAGGTCTACTGGCGGGCCGAGCCGGACGCGGCCCGACGGGTGGAGGCCCTCCTGTCAGGTGAAGCCGATCTGATCGCAGACGTGACCCCAGAGGGCATCCGCAAGATCGAGGCGTCGGGGCGGGCTGTTGTTTTCACGTTTGATAGTAGCGTGTGCGCTACTTTTATGTGCAACTTACGGTCGGGTGTGTGCACCGACAGGCGAGTGCGCCAGGCGCTGAACTACGGGCTGGACGTGCCCGAGCTCATCGAAACTGTGATGGAGGACGCTGCCCGACCTCTGAATGGCCCTCTCACGGCCCTGCACTTCGGATGTGATCCTGCGACGCCACCCTACCCATACGATCCAGAGAAGGCCAGGGCACTGTTAGCTGAGGCGGGCTATGCCGATGGGTTGCGCCTCGTGTTAGATGTGCCCACGATCCTGCCCGACGAGGCCCCACGCCTGGCACGACTTATGGCCGAGCAGTACGCCAAGGTAGGCGTCACGACTGAGATAAAGGAATTCGCTGACCGCCCAGGCTACGCCGGCATGGTGCGGGCCAAGCAGATAGACGATGCCTGCTGCTTCGACTCAAGCCCGTTGAGCACCTACCGGGTCCTGCGCGAAAAGTTTCATTCTGGCGTGCAGGGGCCGTGGTGGCAGGGATACGCGAATTCAGAGGTCGATGCGTTGATTGACCAGGCTCAGGCCACTGCCGGCACGGTGGAGCGACGAGCTCTCTATCATCGCGCCTATCGCATAATACGTGATGATGCTCCTTGGATCTTCTTATATAGTCCCACCCACTCCTGGGGGGTGGGACCGCGTGTGCGTGGATGGTCGGCAGGAAATGATGGCCTGATCAAACTAATGTAGTTGAGAGGTTAACTCTATGAAAGTCATATTGTCAGGAAACGAAGCCCTTGCCCGCGGAGCTTACGAGTACGGCGTGCAAGTTGCCACGGGCTATCCGGGAACGCCCAGTTCGGAGATTCTGGAGAACGTGGCCAAGTACGAGGAGATTTACTCCGAGTGGTCAACCAACGAGAAGGTCGCGATGGACGTGGCCGCCGATTCCTTTTTCTACGCCGTCTACACCGGCGTGAGGGGCGGGCTAGTCATCGTGGTAGCCGACGACCCCGGTATGTTCAGCTCGCAGAACGAGCAGGACAACCGGCAGTATGGTCGCTTCGCCAAGATGCCTGTGCTAGAGCCTGCGGACAGTCAGGAATCGAAAGATTTCATAGGGACTGCTCTGGATCTCTCTGAGGAATGGGACACGCCGGTATTGCTGTGGACTGTGATGAGAATCTCCCACTCTGCGTCACCGGTGGAGTTGGGGAAACGGCAGGCGGACGACACCACTCCCACACCCCCTTTGAAGCGCGATCCCCACCGGCTGGTCTGCACGTGCGTGTGGGCCAAACATCAGCATCCAGTGATAGAGGAGCGCCTAAAGAGGCTGGCGGAGTTCGCCAATACCTATCCGCTCAACCGGTTGGAATGGGAAGGGCGCAAGTTAGGTATCGTGGCCGCTGGCGCTGTTTATAACTACGCTCGAGAGGTCTTCCCAGACGCCTCGTTTCTCAAACTGGGGATGAGCTACCCGCTGCCCAAGGCCCTGATTCAGGAGCTAGCTGACGGCGTGGAGCAACTGCTGGTCATCGAGGAGCTCGATCCGTTCCTGGAGGAGCAGATCAAGGCGATGGGGATAGATTGCCGAGGCAAGGATGTTTTCCCCTCCCATTGGGAGCTTACGCCGACCGCGATCGAGAAATCGGCTGCTGAGGCAGGCATCCTGTCCCAGGAAGCGGTCAAGGGTGCGCGGCAGTTGGCATTGCCAGAGCAGCTGCCCGGTCGCTCGCCCATACTCTGCCCTGGGTGTCCCCACCGCAGCACCTTCTACATCTTGGGCAACAAGATGAAGGACGTGATCGTCGCCGGAGGCATCGGCTGTTACAATCTCGGTGCACTTCCCCCGTTCAACGCGACGGACACGATGGGGGCTATGGGAGCCAGCATCGGGGTGGCCCACGGCTTTGACGTGGCCGGTATCCCCGATCGCTTCACCGCCGTCATCGGGGACTCGAGCTTCTTCCACGCTGGGATTGCCCCGCTGTTGAACGTCGTGCACAACGGCGGGAAGGGTAAGGTGGTCATCCTGGATAACCAGACCACGGCGATGACCGGGCATCAGGATCACCCTGGCGTCGCCGTGAACCTGCGTGGGGAGCCTGTGACGAAGGTGGAAATCGAAGCCATCGTGCGAGCCTGCGGGGTGACCGATGTGCACAAGGTAGATGCCTTTGACGTGAAGGCGGTGCAGAAGACGTTCAAAGAGGCATTGGCCTTCGACGGGCCTTCAGTAGTTATCGTGGAAGGCCCGTGCTTCTTTGTGGGACCAGGCGCAACCGGAACCTACGAAGTGGACAGCAACGTACCAGGTCGAGCGCGTTTTCCAGCACGTAGCGCACCCGGGCGGTGTGGATGGAGGGGTCGGGCTGCAGGCCGCCCTGGTTGTCGGCCCATTCCTCGTAGGCGGCCCGCAACTCACCGGCCCGCTCGGCGTCGCGGGCCTCTAGCCCCTGCGGGAACGCTTCCATCAACACCGGCATGTTGAGGAAGGGGCCGGAGATTTCCAGCAGGGATAGCCATTCGGCGTGCTGTCGTGCAATTGACATAGTAACTCGATTATCGTTTCGCCCGGTTCAGCGCTGTTTGCAGCCGAGTGAGCGCCGTTCGTGCCCGCCGTTCTAGTTTCCACAGCCCATCCAGATCGTCTGGGTTGTGGACGGCTGCCTGGGCCAGTTCGGCGCTGGCGCGGAGCAGGCTGAAGGCTGAACTTGAAATCGCTGGGCCGCCTTTCATTTTGCCGGTCATCTTGACCAGGTCGTCTACCTCTGAGCGCCAATCCTTGCCCGGCTTTTTGCGCGTCTGCCGGGCAGGTTGAGCCAGTTCAGGCTCCAACGTGGTGATGATACGGCCATTTTGCTTGGCCGTCATGTATTCCTCTTTTAGACGCGACCGAATGCCCCCACCAAAGTAGATGTTGTAGAAATTCAACATCCCGTCGTAAACGATCTTCCCCTTGAATGGCAACAGCACTGCCTGGGCCATAATCGGCAAGCGCCGCCCGTACAACATCTCTTCCAGGCTGTCATAGAGGGCCAACACACCATACACGCCAGAGTTCTCGTGGATAAAGATGGCGTGCTTTTTCAAGTAGCGAAAGATCTGAAAGGTGCCGGGAACGAACCGCTTCCATTTACGGATAATGTCCAGTTCGTCGTTCGGCAGGTTATGTGGGTTCGCGGCAACGTAGACATCAATCAGTTCAGGATTCTCCCACAGGACGTTCCGCACCTGGACTCTTTCCGTCGGTAGTAGGTCAGCATAATCCTCAACCGAGCCCACACCGGGTAGAATCTGGCGCTGTTGATTGACATAGAATTGCAGTCTCCACATTAGCTTGAAGAATAAATCTGCGTCTCCTGTTGATAGCTTCATCGCTCCACCTCCTCCAAAGTAATTCCTGCCGTGACTTTACCGGTCGAACATCTCTGACACCAGAAATGTCACGGCTACGGGAAACATACGCGGCTGCGGGTCGGCAAAGCGCACGCGGATGGCGGCTTGCTCGGCCTCGATCTCGCCTGGAATCTGATCTAAGCGTGCCCGCAAAGCCTGGGTGTTGCGGGTGAGTTGGGTGCGTTCGGCATTGCTCCAGAGTTCCAACTGGCGGTACGCCGGCGCTGTCAACTCCTGCTCAATGGCGGCTGCCAGTTCGGTGAGCACTGCCTCGATATCGGCGGCCTCCTTGCTCGCGTGCTCTCGGAGGAGCCTTTCCAGGCCGGCGGTGCGGGCCTTCATCCGGGCTTCCAACGCTTGCTCCAACGCAGGCCGGAGCGTGGGCCACAACAGTGCTAATCGCTGTTGTGTTTTAGCTGATACCGGCTTATCCAGCGCCGCCTGCAGGGCGGACTCGGTCTGCCCCACGTTCATCCAGCGGAAGCGCCCCTCGTGGATGAAGCCGCCTGCCGTGATGATCTCCTCGTGTAGCCGGTGACTGTCGCCGCCGATCACCACCAGGCGAGCGTGCGCAACGACGGCAGGTGTATCCAGGGCATGGTTGGGCACGCGCCGGGCGGTGACACGGTACAAGCCTTGGCGTCCCTCCGGCGACCAGACCTTGGCCCGCAGCAGGCGGAGCGACATTTGCACCAGGCGATGGTTGGGGTGGGCCAGCACCACGTCATCGCGGCCTTTGATCAGCTCGTGGTCGAAGACAATCGGACGAACTTTGCCCGTGTGTGGGTGGGCCAACCCCTCGGTGCACGCGATCCAACTGCCGCTCAACGGGGGCAGGTGGAATGCTTGTGAAGACCGTAAAGACCTGACAGGTTTAGGAAAACCTGTCAGGTCTGGCAGGTCAATGGGGCGCAAAGGGAGCTGTCCGGCCAGTTCCAGGGCAATGTGCACCACGGACTGCACGTGCTCCGGGGTCAGGTGCAAGGTTTGGCGGGTTTCCTGCAATTGCTGAAAGTGCCGCTGAATTTGCCTGAGCAGGTCACGCTCAAACTTGAGCATCTTGCGCACCGCTCCCGCCTCTTCCTCGGCCAGTTGCGTGTCCAATTGGGTACGCCGGCCCAGCATCGCCTCCTCCACCTGCTGGGCGATGACTGGCCCCACTTTGCCCAGGTCCTTGCGGATCTGTTCCACCTTTTCGGCGGCTCGCACCAGGAACTCCAGATCGGCTTCGAGCTCGCTGGGGGGTACGGCTCGGGCATCGGACACCCGCTGCTCGTAGCCCTGGCCCGCAAAGTGATAGACCAGCGGGTCGTGTCTTTGGCTGTGCCGGTCAATGCGGCCGTTGCGCTGTTCCATCCGGTTTGGATTCCAGGGGATCTCCAGGTGTATCAGGCGGTGGCAGTGATTCTGCAGGTCCATGCCTTCCGACGCCGCATCGGTGGCCAGCAAGATGCGCACCGGGCTCTGGTCAGGGCTGGCCTGGAACACGGCCTTGATCCGCTCGCGCTGTTCACTATCCATGCCACCATATAGCGTCATCAGCCGGTCGCCAGTCGCCAACCCCTCGGCCACCAGGATCTCGTGCAGCCAGTTCTGTGTCGCGCGGTACTCGGTGAAGATGATGACTTGCTCATCAGACCACTTTCCGTCGGGCTTGACGATCTCGCGCAGTTGTTTGATCAGAGCCTTGGTCTTGCAATCGCGCTGGGCCGTGGCTTTCGCGGCCCACTGGCGCATTTGGTCTAACAGCCAACGCTCACGGGGGCCAGGTTCCTGGAACATCCGGGTGGCCGTATCTACGGCTCCGCTGGTGGCCTCTTCGTACTCGTCATCGTCGGCGTAATCCTCGTCTATTTGAGCAATCTGGCGGCGCAGGATGCCCACAGATGGTCGGGCCGGGCGCTTGGCTCGCTGCGTGGTTTCAACCGTTTCAACCAGAGATTGCTCGTGTTTTGCCAGGGTCGCAGCAAAGGCCGCCGGAGAGGAAAACAGTCGCTTCTTGAGAAAAGAACGAATTTTCTCCAGCCCAGCCAGCGGTCGCTTTCTATCAGCAGGCACTCCGCCTGGCCTCCACCCGGGCCGAACTGCGAGCCGACCTGGGGCACGTCTACCACAAACACGGCCGCTACGAGGAGGCACTGGCGCAGTATTGCGCCGCGCTGGAGATTGACCCGCAGTTCGCCGCCGCCTACTACGACACCGGGCTGGCATGGCTTGCACTCGGCGAGCCAGACCGGGCGCGGGAGGCCTTTCACGCCGCGCTGAAGCTCGCCCCTGGCTGCGACACATGCCAGGAGGCGCTGCAGGCGCTGGACGAATAGACACTTACGGAATCTGCAAAACGTTCCGTCGCCACATGGCCCAGGATGTGGGTACCGGACGCGCCGTGACCTGCCCACTTGGGCCTTCGAATATCACCCCGTTGGCAGTGGTCCAGCGAGTCGTCGAGATCATCAACGGTAGGCTGGATTGCGTACTCCCCCTTGCAACGCACGCCCGATTATTGCCGTCAGGCAGCGAGATTCGCACCCGCGAGATCGACGAGTGGCTGTTGAATGAAGTGCTCGAGGAACTGCTGACTGACGCGAAACGCTGGATTGGAAAGTAGTACTTTAGTCCCCTCGGTACCTTCTTCCTATTGCTACACACCAACCCGCGTGATACAATCGTCACAAGGTTATTAGAAAAGGTTGCAAAGCTTAGAAAATAGTTAGAAGTCCTAGATCTGATACAAGACAGCAACACATTGGAATGGGCGAGCAATAGGAGGGACAGATGATTGGGTTAGCAATTCTGGTTGCGCTTATGATGGGGCTGACATTCGCCGCCAAACGCTGGGCGTGCCGCGTTCCACAAAGGGTGGTTGTGCGGCATGTTGCAGTGGTACCGTTGATTGTGCTTGTGTTGGCGCTCTTGTGGCTGGCACCGCCAAGGACTGCCTCTGCCGATCCGGGCACCTACTACGTCTCCACGAATGGCTCAGACAGCAACCTAGGCACAGAGGCACAGCCGTTCCGCACGATTAACAAGGGGGTCAGTCTCCTCGATCCCGGAGACACGCTCTACATAAGAGAGGGCATCTATCACGAGAACGTCACGATCTCCGCCCACGGCACAGCAGACCAACCAATCACCATATCCGCCTACTCCAATGAGAACCCCATCATTGACGGACAATATACACTGCCACCCGGGTCGGGGCAGCACTGGACTCCTCTGGTCAGCGTCTCTGGAGACCACGTCGTGTTTAGAGGCTTTGAGATCAGAAACTCCACGGGGATAAATTTGATGGTGTCTGGAAGCAACAACCAGATCCAATATCTGAACGTTCATCACGCTTTGGAGCATGGTGTCTTTGTTACCGGCGATGACAACCTGGTTGAACACTCTAAAATCTGGTGGAATGCCGCGAACAACGAGTATGGACAAAGCCCCTATCCCTGGTGGGGTACCGGTCTAAGCGCCGCTCGTCGCCCAAGCCGGACTACGCTGCGAGAGAATGAAGTCTACAACAACTGGGGCGAGGGCCTCTCCACTTTCGAAGCGTATGACACCACCATCGAAGATAACGTCGTCTACGACAACTGGGCGGTAAACGTCTATATATCAGATATTGACACCGCGTTGGTACAGCGCAACCTGGTATACTGCACAGGTGATGCTCACTTCACCAATGCTCCGGGGATTGCACTGTGCGATGAAGTAGCGGACCCCGTCTCACGCGATGTAACCATAATCAACAACCTGGTCCTGGGGTGTAATCGGTGTTTCTACTTCTGGTTGCAAGGGGGAGATACTGGTCTGAAGAACTCCCTGATCGCTCACAACACGTTTGTCAATAGCCACAATGCGGCGAATTTCCAAATAGAGTCTGGAGGGCATGAGAACAGCAGAATCGAAAACAATATCTTCGTTCAAGAGGATGACCTCCCAATTGCAGTCGTCACCAACAACCCCGAACTTCACTTCTCCCACAACCTCTGGTCAAAGAACCCCTCCACCACAGTAGCCGGTCAAGGTGACGTGATCGCAGACCCCCGTCTGGCCCAGTCGGGTTCGACTGATCCTGGCCTTCTTGACCCTGACTGGTTCAGGCTCTTGTCAGACTCTCCGGCTGTTGATGTGGGCCTGACGTTCAGCGAAGTCCCGGACGATTTCGACGGCGTTCCCAGACCACTCGGCGCAGGCTATGACATCGGCGCATACGAGTATGGAGAGAGAATGCCACCTGAGTATCTCTCTTATGTGTACTTGCCTGTTACTCGGAAGTGACGTACTGACAAAGACATTTGACCCTGGCGTCAAACTGGTGCATGCTTGGGCTGGGACGACATCACGTCGCTGTTGCAGATACCGCTCCGTATCCAATCGCCATCATGCGCAGGTACTCGGTCGTACGCCGCTTTCGCTCGAAGTCGCCAGAGGGTCTTTCTTTGACTGGCCAGACTGAATACCTGTATTGGCCGCTTCTGTTATTCGAAAGTGGGGTACTGACAGATTAGAGGAGTCCATCAACAGGTGGGATAGTGACCAGGGGGCCGGTCTACCGTCCCCCTGGTTTTGCTGTGAACCTACAGCAGCGGCGGTGCAGCCTAGCCTTCCCTGCGCAGCATCAGCGGCAGGTACAACTGGCTTACCACTGGAGCCTCGGGGGGCGGCGCCTCGCCGCCGCGCGTCTCATACCATGCCTCGTCCTGCTGGGGAAGCCAGCCCTGAACATCAGCCGTGCCTATGTTCCCCTTGAGGATAGAATAGTCGGTCTCAGCGGTTCCGGTGATGTCGCAGGAGTAGCTCAGGCCCACATCAATGCCCACTGGGAGGTGGCACGCCGAGGTCAGATCACCAATCACGTCGTCCGTAAGTCTGGTCCACGTGATGGACACGTTGCTAATGTTCGTGACCACATACGTGAAAGTCAGGGTCTCACCAGGATGGACCCTGACGGCGTCGCTGGCGCTGTCCGCCTCGTCCCCGTTGATGTACTTCTCGAAGGAGTAGGCGAGCTCCAGCGTGATGTACCAGGCGGGGTCGGTCTGGTCATCCAAACCCTCCACAGATGCCATACCGGTGTTTAGATGGCCGCCAGGAGCGTATACAGCGGCTCTGGTAATCTCGCAGAAGTCGCTCTCACCCTCGAGGATGGTTCTGGGAAACCCGCCGCAGTCCTCGGTCAGATCAAACACGGTGTCCTCCAGGCCGTCGTCCTCCAGGCCAGTCCACGTGATGGACACGTTGCCCGTGTTCGTCACCACGTACCTGAAGGTCAGTAATTGATCGGGGTTGACCACAACGGCCTCTTCCAGGGTGTCCGCGTCTTGCCCATTGATGTACTTCTCGAAGGAGTAAGCGGGCTGCTCTGGCGTGATGTACCAGGCGGGGTCGTCTTGATCATCCAGACCCTCCACAGACGCCATACCGATGTTCTGATGACCATCAGGAGCCTGCCCAGCGGGTCTGGTAATCTCGCAGAAGTCGCTCTCATCCACAGGGATAGTCCTGGGAAACCCGCCGCACTCGTCGGTCAGATCATCAAACACATCGTCCGTCAGGCCAATCCACGTGATAGGCACGCTGTCCGTGTTCGTGACCACATACGTGAAGGTCAGGATGTCACCTGCGCTGGCCCCAACGGCCTCTTCCAGCCTGTCCGCCTCTTGCCCATTGATGTACTTCTCGAAGGAGTAGGCGAGCTCCGGCGTGATGTACCAGGCCGGGTCAGCCTGGTCATCCAGATACTCAATATACGCCGTGCCAATGTTTCGCTGGCCGTCAGGAGCCTGCCCAGCGGCTCTGGTGATCGCGCAGAAGTCGCTCTCATCTTCGGGGATGGTCCTGGGGAACTCGCCGCACTCGTCGGTCAGATCACCAAACACATCGTCCGTCAGGCCAATCCACGTGATAGGCACGCTGCCCGTGTTCGTGACCACATACGTGAAGGTCAGAGGGTCACCTTCGCTGGCCTCAACAGCCTCTTCCAGCCTGTCCGCGTCTTGCCCATTGATGTGCTTATCGAAGCAGTAGGGCCATTCACATGGCCCTACTTGTGTCTCCAGTATAAGCTCTCCATCAACGTGCAACTGAACAGTGTATACCGCCGCCCCCAGGTGAACGCCGCGTTCTTCCCAGGTGTACGTGTATTCCACAATTTCGCCGGGGGCAAGGATGTCAAAGCCCGATACAATCTCCTCCCCGTCCAGGGTGACGTGCCAGTCCCTTGTCAGAGGCTCCTCAAAGGGATTCTCTAACATGAAAGAGAGGTAGTCGCAGTCGACTCTCAGATCATACCATGCCACAGCGGTGGGCGTGAAGACCAGCAGTGCAGCAATAATCAGCGTGAAGGCCATAGCCAGGCGTGTGCTCTTGATGTGCATTGTCCCCTCCTTGCGCATTTCGGATTTATCTACCCAAGTCCTGTACTATTATAGCCGAAATGTAGTCCCAAGTCAATCGCTGGACTGATTTTTAGGAAATTATTAAGAGTTTGTCCAAGCCCCAACTCAGCAGCATCTCACCTGTTGAGCGGCCCATCTCCGTATCCAATCGGCGCCATGCGCAGGTATTCCGTCGTGCGCCGCTTCCGCTCGAAGTCGCTAGAAGCCCGCCGCACCTGCTCCTCCGTGAGGCCCATCACCTGGGCCACCTCGGCGACCGGCACGTTGTGTTCCTGGGCGTACCAGAGCAGGTCCATTACCTCGAAAGGCAGGCGGAAAAAGAACTCTTCCTGAGAACTGTGGGCGCTGTAGGTGTCGGTGGTCGGCGTGGCCTGGCGGATCTCCTGCGGCACTTCCAGGTACTCGGCCAGTTGGTAGACCTGGGTTTTGAATAGATGCCGGATGGGGGCCACGTCATAGCCCCCATCGCCCCACTTGACGAAGAAGCCTTGGTCATGCTCGTTCTTGTTCGGCGTGCCCACCACCGCGTAGTTGCGCAACTCGGCGTGGTAATAGAGCATGGTCATGCGGCTGCGCTGCTTGAAGTTGGAGGCAGCCACGATCTGCAGGTAATCGCGCAGATTGGGCCGTTTCGATTTCTCCTCGCCCTCCGGTGTGATGATCGTCAGGTGGAAAACATTGAGCGCGTCACTGTCCAGCACGTTTTGCGGCAGGGTGATCTTGGCCCCGTAGCTGGGGTCGTACTCGGGGAAGACGCGCCGGATGGCCTCGTCACGGCGGTCGTAGCAGCCAAAACCCACCAGCGCGCCGGTCATGTCCTCAATGACCGTTTCGATGCCAAACTGCTCGGCAACTTTGCGAGCCAGCACGATGCTGTCGCGGCTGCAGTCCTTCTCAGGCATCATCACGCCGACGACCCGCTTGGAGCCAAAGGCGCGGACGCACAGGGCCAGCGCCACTGACGAGTCCACACCGCCGCTGATGCCCACCACCGCCCCAGAACGGTGGAATGTCTGGCGCACATCCCGGCGCAGGCTGACCACCAGTTCTTCGGTCACGGCGGCGGGGTCTATCTTGAGAACGTCTTTGTGGAAAGTCATCATGGTGTCTCCTGCTCTTCAGGTGGTTGGATGGCGGGTGGGACAACGGATGTGGGGCCGACGCAGAGTTTCAGGGGGGCGATGGATGGGATAGGCCGGCCTGGAAAGTCCTCGACGAATTGGTAGTGGAGGAGTTGGGTGGAGAGCACCCCAGCCAGCGCCATGTTGTCTCGCTCACTGAAACGATGTGCGCCCTGAGCCTTCTTGACCAGGCGGGCCACGGCCTGGGGGTGGAAATACCCGGCTGTGCGGATCATCTCCGGTGATAGCAATTCCTGCACGTAGACGTGGGATGTATCGCCGAAGAAACTGCGGTGAATCGGCGCGCGGTAGGGTCGCTTGGTGCGGGCATAGACCGATTCCGGCAACATCTTCCGCATGGCTTGCTTGAGCACGTACTTTTCGTTCAGCCCGCGAATCTTGAGCCGGGGCGGGATGCGGCTGGCAAACTCGATGACTCGATGATCCATGAAGGGAAAACGCCCCTCCACCGAATGGGCCATCAGCATCCTGTCGCCCTGGGACGAGAGCAGGTATTCCGACAAGAAAATGCTGATCTCGATATATTGTGCCCGCGCCAGCGGTGTCCAGCGCTTGTAGGCCGGGTGGCGTTCAAGTTCACTGACGACCTCGGCTACGGGGTCATAGCCGTTGAGGGCGGCCTGGACTTCGGATGAGAAGAAACGGCGCAGTGGCACAGTGTTGGCCCAGCGGATGGCGTGGGAGTAATCGAGCCGGTCAGTCTCGGTAAGGCCTTTGCGGAAGAAGGCTTCCAGGAACGTGCCTCCTTGGCCCAGGCCCTCCACGTAGGGGTAAAGCCGCTTCAGCAGCAGGGGACGCATCGCAGAGTCTGGGTCTCGCGCCCAGAAGTGACGCAGTTTGGTCTCTTTGTAAATGTTATAGCCGCCCAGGAACTCGTCGGCCCCCTCGCCGGTGAGCACCACCTTGATGTCGTTCTGCCTCACCAATTGCGAGAGCAGAAACAGCGGCGCGGGCGAGGTGCGCAGGATGGGCCACTCTGTGTGCCAGATGACGTCCGGAAACACGCGGCCCACGTCGGCGTCGGCGCACTCGATGCGGCGGTGGTCGGTACCCAGGAACTCGACCATCCGCTCCTGGTGAGCCCGCTCGTCAAATGCCGGGTCAGCGAAGGCGATAGAGAAGGTCTTGAGATAGTTACTGGTATGATCGCGGATGAGCGCGGTGATGGTGGACGAGTCCAGCCCGCCGCTGAGGTAAGCGCCCACCGGCACGTCGGCCCGCAGGCGGATCCTGGTGGCGTCCACCAGCAATTCTCGCAGGCCCTCAGCGTACTCGTCGTCAGAGAGGTTCTCTCCCTGTTCTGCCCCATCCTCTGGAAAACTCAAGCCCCAGTACCGTTCCACCGAAATCTGGCCATCGCGGGCGATGAGGGTGTGTCCTGGCGGCACCTCGACGATGCCCTCAAAAACGGTGCGCGGGGCCCGCGTTGCCCAGAATGTGAATACCTGGGCCAACGAGACAAGGTCCAGCCGAGCGCTGACCGCCGGGTGCGCCAGAATAGCCTTGATTTCGGAGCCGAAAATCAGCACACCGTCGGCCACTGTGTAAAACAGCGGGCAGATGCCCACCTGGTCGCGAGCCATGAACAGCGTGCCGCCATCGGCCTCGGGCCGCCGGTCCCAGATGGCAAAGGCGAACTGTCCGTTGAGATGCTCTACGCAGCGAGGACCGAACTGTTCGTACAGGTGAACGATGACCTCTACATCGGAGGAGGTGGTGAAGCGGTGGCCCTGCGTCTCCAGATCGGCCCGTAATTCCACATAGTTGAAAACCTCGCCGTTTACGACGAGCCAGATCGTTTCGTCCTCATTGGCGATGGGCTGCGAACCGGTTTTGAGGTCAATGATGCTCAACCGGGCATTCCCCAGGCCGATGCGTCCGTCGCGGTAGATGCCAAACTCCTCCGGGCCGCGATGCCGGATCAGGCCCAGCATCCGCTCCAGGAGGGGCTGGCCAATGGGGTGGTGTTTAGTCAGGTTATAGATACCGACGATGCCACACATAATAGGCTCCCTGAGAGAATGATTATGCTGTGTTCGTAGTGGCGACTTCAGTCGTTTCTCTACAACGACTGAAGTCGTTACTACACTACAGGGCTACTAACTCAGGCCCGTCTTCTTGATCTTGCCACTGCTCGTCTTGGGCAGACTGTCGCGAAACTCCACGTGCTGCGGCACCAGGAAGTTCTCCATGTGTGCCCGGCAGTGACGGAGGATATCCTTCTCAGTCAATGCGACGTTGTCCAGCACGACGAAGGCTTTGATCGCCTCTCCCAGAATCGGGTCGGGCACACCGATGACCGCCACTTCGACGACGCCTTCGATGCCGTACACCACGTTCTCTACCTCCTTGGGCGATACTTTCTCACCCCGGCTCTTGATGATGTCGTCTTTGCGGGCGACAAAGTATAGGTAGCCTTCTTCATCCATCTTGAACAGGTCGCCGCTGTATAGCACCCGCTCGCCGGGGGTGGGACCGGGGCGATACCGTTCCGCCGTTGCTTTGGGATTCTCCCAGTAGCCTCGCATGACGTGCGATCCGCGAATCACCAGCTCACCCACGAGACCTGGCCCCACGCGATTCCCCTCTTCGTCCTCGATCCAGACCTCGGTGCCGGGGATGGCGATGCCCACCGATCCGGGCCGTTTGTCCAGTTGATCTGGCGGCAGGTAAAGCGTGCGCTTAGTCTCGGTCAGGCCATACATGGAATAGAGTGTCGCCCAGGGGAACTTGTCGCGGAGTTCCATGATGTGGCTCGGCGGCAGAGCGGCGGCGGTATTGGTGATATAGCGCAGGCTGCTCAGGTCGTAGGGGCTCAAGTCTGTCTGGAGCAGAATCGCAAAGATGGTCGGCACACCGGGGAAGCCGGTCACCCGTTCCGCCTCCATCTTTTTGAGGACCGCCGCCGGGTAGGCAAAGGACTTCTCCAGCACCAGTGTCCCGCCGAAGCGAAAGACCATGAGCAACTGGTACAGACCATAGTCAAACGACAGGGGCAGCACGTTGATCACGATGTCGTCGGCTATGTTCTCCAGGTATTGAATAATGGAGCCAGAGGCAAAGACGACGTTGTTGTGGCCTTCCACGACGCCCTTGGGGTCGCCGGTGCTGCCGGAGGTGTAGATAAGGCAGGCCAGGTCCTGGTCAATGGTGGGGCAGGCCGGGCGATTGGCAGGGTAGGCGGCCAACAGGTCGTCGAAAGTGTAAAAGCCATCCCCGGCGGCTGTGGTTGCGCGTTTGCCGCTCAGCACGGTGAACTTGAGTGAGGGTACAGCCGCGTGTACCTTGGCCGCCAGGGAGGCGTTCCGGCCGGAAGTGAAAAGGGTCGTGGCCCGGCAGTTCTTGAGGATGTAGGTCAGCTTGTCTCGCTTGGTCGTGGAGTTGACGACGACAAAGGTGCCCCCCGCCTTGAGGATGCCAAAGATGGCGACCACCGCTTCCACCGAGTTGGGCAGGTAGATGGCCACCCGGTCGCCCCGCTGCACGCCGTGGGCGATGAGCGCATGGGCCAGCCGGTTGGCCCGCGCTTCGACTTCAGCATAGGTTAACCGCTGGCCGTCGCAGACCAGGGCTGCCTTGTCCGGAAACCGCTCGGCGCTGTTTTGCAAAAAGTCCTGAACCAACATTCTAGCGATTCCTCCTGGCGATTGCTTGCTCTCCAGCCGACGTATCAAGCGATCTTGCGGCGAATGTACGTCGCCAGCCGGCTCACCGAGTCAAAACTCTCTGGCACGATCTCCTCGTCCTCGACCATGACGTCAAAAGTCTCTTCGACAAACATCACCAATTCCAACACGCCGGTCGAGTCCACAATACCCTCTTCCAGGAACGAGGCATCGTCGGACAATTGGTAGCCATCGTCGCTGAACAGAAAGTTATCGGCAATGTACTGTCTGATCTGTTCTTCGATGGTCATTGAACTTCCTTCTCCATCATTAAGGATTGCCTGTCACACTACATCTGTACGTTTGTACTGCCTGATCAATTAGTCTCACGAATAGTACGCCATCTGGAAAGCGCTCTCCACAGAGGCAGCCACATCATCAACACTCCTATTCCCATCATAAGAAATGCAACTGCTTGCACAGACAGTGTCAAAGACACTGTACTCATTTCAGGACAATTGGCAAATAGTTCCTGAAGGAAGGGTCTATGATCGGATACTGTATGATCAGTTCGACTCTTTCTGCGACGGTTAGTGTTTCTGCCGCACCAACGACGTATAATGGGTAGTCACCAGACGGTGGGCTGCTTGGGATGGAGAGGGTCAGTATTGAAGGATTGTCTGGCGCGACTGGATTGACACCCCAGGCTGCGGTTATGCCGGGAGGGAGTCCCACGACCGTAAGAGTCACCGGCTCGCTAAAGCCGTTTACCCCACTGACCACCGCCGTATAAGAGACTATCTGGTTGGCCTTTGCAATACAGGTTGTGGGAGAGATGCTCATGGTGAAACTGGGTGTCTTCGAGATCACAATAAGGGTCAAATTGGCCGTATCGGTGAGCACTCCGGATGTGCCGGTAACCGTCATCGCGTAAATTCCCGCCACAGTGGAAGCGGTGGTGGTGATGTACAGTTGGCTGGTGCCTGGTGGGGTGACCGGGCTAGGGTCAAATGAGGCAGTCGCACCCGATGGTGCTCCTTGCAAGGTAAGGGTCACAGGCGCGGTGAAGCTCGCGCTGGCGGTCAGCGAGAGGGTGTATGCAGCGGTGTCGCCGGGTAGAACGGTGTGAACGTCAGGTTGCGCGATCAGAGTAAGTGTTGGGTTTATGGTAAGGCTCAAAGACGTGGTGTCAGTCACTTGGCTGGATGCGCCGGTAACCATCATCGCGTAAGTTCCCGCCACGGTGGAAGCGGTGGCGGTGATGTACAGTTGGCTGGTGCCTGGTGGGGTGACCGGGCTAGGGTCAAATGAG
>CAYLPU010000033.1:0-29679 GCA_964385635.1 uncultured Anaerolineales bacterium | reverse complement strand
CAGGTTGAGCGATCAGATGAAAAGGCGGGTTCACGGTCAGAGTCAGGTGAGTGATACTGCTCACTTCCCCGGATATGCCGGTGACCGTCATCGCGTAAGTTCCTGCCACGGTGGAAGCGGTGGTGGTGATGTACAGTTGGCTGGTGCCTGGTGGGGTGACCGGGCTAGGGTCAAATGAGGCAGTCGCACCCGATGGTGCTCCTTGCAAGGTAAGGGTCACAGGCGCGGTGAAGCTCGCGCTGGCGGTCAGCGAGAGGGTGTATGCAGCGGTGTCGCCGGGTAGAACGGTACAAGCGTCAGGTTGAGCGATCAGATGAAAAGGCGGGTTCACGGTCAGAGTCAGGTGAGTGATGCTGCTCACTTCCCCGGATGTGCCGGTAACCGTCATCGCGTAAGTTCCCGCCACGATGGAAGCGGTGGTGGTGATGTACAGTTGACTGGTGCCTGGTGGGGTGACCGGGCTAGGGTCAAATGAGGTAGTTGCCCCCGATGGTGCTCCCTGCAGGGTGAGGGTCACAGGCGCGGTGAAGCCCCCGCTGGCGGTCACCGAGAGGGTATAAGTCGCCGCCTCACCAGGGTAGATGCTCACCACATCGGTGATGGCGGTTACAGAGATCCAATCGGCCACATCATACCAGCAGTCGCCATATTTCCAGCAGTTGTAATAGACGTTGAGCAGGGGTACGAACTCGCCCGTGGCTTTCTGATTGCCGGCGGGGCTGGGATGATTATCTGTACCGCCCAAGGAGGGATACTCGAGTACATTGGGACTGGCATCGTCGTCGCCATTGGTAATGTGCTCGATGGTAATGGGTGTCGTGGTCGTGACCACGCGGTGGTGGTTGCCCGTGCTCCAGCCGTAATCGTTGGTGTCGGCGTCACCCCCGTTGGTGGTGAGGACATTGTAGAAGTCGAAGACGACTACGTTGCGGTAGGGATAGTCAGCCAGCCAATCGTTGACCAGCCAGTTGTTAAAGGCGCGGGCATTTTCCGCATAGGTCTCGTCCATCACGGAGGGGGCGGTGATCATCACGAAAAGCTTGTCCTGCCGCGTTTGAAAGTATTCCAAGAGGTCGTTGTAGATGCCCTTGGCGTTGCCAACGGTGTGATATGGCGACGAGACGGACTCTCCACGCAGTGGGTTATCACCAGTCGTCGGAGGATCGTCCGGATTTCCCTCCAGGTTAGAGTTAGGATAGCAGGACTTGAACATAATGATTTCGTTCTCGCCACCGGGGTCGGCCATTGGACGGGTGTAGTTGGCGTTCTGGTTGGTCGTGTTGTACAGGGCGCTCAGATAGGTACTGCTGCTCGGACCGCGAAACCAGCGCCACCAGTGCCCAATGTCTGTATACGAACCGATGCTATCGGGTCCCCAATTGTAATAAGTGTCGCTGACGTAGTAGTTGTTGTCCCCCAGTGCGGCGCCCAGGTTACCATCGCCGTCGTTGAGCCAGTTGTCTCCAACCGAATGGTGGACGAAGACTAACTTCACTACCTCGCTGGGTGGATTGGGGTTGTTGAGGGCCTTAACGACAAAGACAGTTCCCAGCAACAATGCACCGAACACCGTACTCCCCAGGAGTTTCATTAGTTTCTGATAGATTTTCATCTAGGGAATCGCTTCATAGGTCGTCATAGCCTGATCTCCCCAATACCACCTAGGAGTTCCTGAAAATCAGTGGTAAGAAGATGAACTTACTGGTGAACTCGTCGGCGCCCATGTCTACGCCTCCAGCAGGCCGGGGGTCGCCCTCGAAATCGGTAGCCGGCGCGCCGTCTGTACTTGTCCCAACATCAATAGCCGGCGAGTTGCCTCTCAGATGGTAGTCTCCTCCAGTCCGGTCCACGAACTGCGGATCGTCCGAGATGTTGGTGCTGTTGGCAAAGCCCTCCTGCACGTCAGAGTAGGTGACGCTACAGGTGCTGCCCGAGCAGATCAGGTCATTGTCGCCATTGAAGAACAGGATGCTGTTGAGGATGACGAGGCTCCCGTCTGGCTGATCGCTGGCAAAGGAGATGCCTCCGGGCTCGTCACTGGCGCTGTTGCTGGCAATTGTAACGTTGACCAGCCTGCCGGAGGAACGCCAGAAGCCCATAGCACCTGGCCCACCGGCCGTGGCGCTGTTGTCCACGATGAACGTGTTGGTCATGGCCAGGGTACTGCCCGCAA
The DNA here is from genome assembly GCA_964385635.1 of uncultured Anaerolineales bacterium. Classification (GTDB taxonomy): domain Bacteria; phylum Chloroflexota; class Anaerolineae; order B4-G1; family B4-G1; genus CAYLPU01. Next base: position 27,506 of record CAYLPU010000033.1, on the reverse strand, counting down.
CCGACACGCCAGCTATCTGGCTGGCTGTGTTGCCGTCAATCCTGCTATTGTAGACACTGAGGGCCGAACCGCCGGTGAGATGAATCCCGCCTCCGCTTCTCGCTGTGTTGCTGACAATAGTCGTGGTCAGGAACGTGGGCTGTGAAGCGTGCTCGATGACCAACCCACCTCCGATTTCCCTGGCCGCGTTGGCTGTGATCAGCGTATTGGAGATGGTGGGCGAGGCATCGCCTATGTAGATCCCACCGGCCCAAGCCAAGCGAGCCACTGACGTATTGCTGCTTACCACTGTATTCTCGATCAACGGCGCGCCTGCCCAGATATAAATACCGCCGCCGCCACTCCCGGCAACGTTGCCGGTCACTGTGCAATTACGAATGGTCGGCATAACCCCGGCCCCAGCCATATAGATACCACCGCCTTCCCATGCGGACCCGCCGGTGATAGTCAGCCCATCCAGCACCGCCTCGCCGCTGTTTCCCCCGAAGGTGACCACTGAACTTCCCCACTGGGTCGGACTACCCCCGGCCAGGACTGGGTTGCCACCGTATTTTGCCCAGGCGAGACCGTCACTCGACGTGGCCTGGCCGAAAGCGTGTTGGTCGCTCGTTCCCCCCCGGTACCACATCTTGTAGTCTGTCGCCCCTTCCTTGATCACCGCCGGGTAGGCGCACACCCCCTCTTCCCAGGTGGATATCGTACTGGTCAGCACCGGGGTGCCAGGGTCCTTATCCCAGGTGACGCCATCACTCGATGTGGCCCGGCCGATGCCCTGCACCTCCGCCCAATCCTCGCCGGTGTACCACATCTCGTATCCCCCTGAAACGGCGACCACCTGGGGAGCATAGACCTGAGCCTCATCCCATATCCCGGATGACCCCGGCGGCAGCGCCGGGGCGGTCACCTTGTCCCAGTTCAGGCCGTCGGACGAGGTTGCCAACCAGATATTTCCTCCTCCCGAATACCACATTTTGTAGTCGCTGGGGCCATCCTGGACGACCGTCGGGAAGCCGAAAGAGAAAGCGTCGTGAGAGTCAGGGCGCAGGAGCGGGTTGCCGTCATCCTTATCCCAGGTCAGACCATCGGACGAGAAAGCGTAGCCGATACCTCTCTCGCCAACCGCGCCCAGGCCGACGTACCACATCTGAAAGCCGCTGCCCGTCGCCAGGACGGCCGGGTCAGCAACGTCAGCCTGGTCCCACGCGCCCGACGGGCCGGCTTCCAGCACGCGACGCTTGCCCCAGTGGACGCCATCGAGTGAATCGGCATAGCCGATGCTCTCCCCGTCCATATCGTTACCTGCTGAATACCACATCTTGTAAGTCGAAACATCCTTGATGACGTTGGGAGAACCAAGCCAATCGCCATCCCAGTCGCCCGGCACCGCCTCATCATCGCTCGTTACGATCGTCTCGAAGCGGGCGATGTCTCGTGTCCAGGTGGGGGAGGTGGCAGCGTAGCCGCCCATCAGCGTCACTGGGGCGTTGATGTACAGGTTCTCGATGTACGTCCCCTGGGCTACCAGGATGGTGTCACCATCACCGGCGGAGTTCAGCGCCCGGCCGATGGTCTGGAACGGGCTGGCTAGTGTACCAGCACCACATACAGTACAGGCTCCATCCACGTACCAGGTCTGGGCCAGGGTCTGTGCTCGGGCCGGCCGGCCGGGCAGTCCGACGACGAGGGTCGGGGTCAACAGCCCCAGCCCCAAAGCCAATCTCAATAATGCCGACTTGACATTCATGTTGTGTCTCCTTGTTTCTTCTTATTAATGGGCCCGCAACATGAGCGGCAGGTACAGATACACCTGGTGGTCTGTTTGCTCAATAACGGTCAGGGTGAAAGGTGCCGTGCGCATAAACTCCCCCCCCGTGGCTACTGCCAGCAATGGGTAGTCTCCCAGCAGGCCATCGGGCGCCATGGTTAGGGTTAGCACGCTGCTGTCTGGCGGCCGCAGGGGGTTGCGACTCCAGGTCGCCTCCAGGCCAAGCGGCAGCCCGCTGACCCACAGGTCGACCGGTTGGTTAAAGCCATACAGACCAGTGACTACCGCGGTATAGGTCACCACCACCTGGTCCGCTACCACGGCTTGACTGCTAGGCGCGATATCCAACGCGAGATCAGGGTCGAGGTGATTCTCCCATAGTCTGATCTCGTTCGACTCCTCGGCAAACGTACCCGCGACCAGGTCCAGATCACCATCGCGGTCAAAATCCGCCACCCCCCCCGTCCGTGTCTGCTCTCCCAGCACTCCAACATTGTGACGCACCCAGGCGGTCTCTGATATCGCCGACCCAAAGGCTACGCCGCTGTTCTGCCAGACCATCACCTGGTAGGGCTCACCATCCCCACCTTCGCCCGGTCCACTCCCTGCGACTAGATCCAGGTCCCCATCCCGGTCAAAATCCCCCGGTTCTACCCACCAGACATGATCTAGTAACCAGTTGTGGGTTTCTCCCTTAGCCACAGCCGACGGCGCCCACAACTCCCCGCTGAACGGTGTGCCGTCGTTCTGCCAGCCCATCACCTGGAAATCCCCTTCGATCCTCTCCGTGGCGGCGATGTCCAGGTCCCCATCGTCGTCCAGGTCGACCAGCGCCACGTCGGTGACAGCAGCGCCCCAGTAACCGTGATAGAGGCCGAGAGAAGATATGTGCGGCAACGTCTCAGTCTTCGGATCGCGCCCCACGTCGAAGGCGGTCCAGTTATCCCCGCCGTTGTTCCGAAAGGCCCGTATCTGATAGGCATCTGTCCATTGATCCATAGGTACTGGGTTGCCCACATCCCCTACCGCAGGCGCATTGCATGTCCCGATGACGATGTCATAGTCTCCATCGTTGTCCAGGTCGCCAACAGCCAGGTCTAGCACCGAGTAAGCCAGCCCCACCTCCGTCGCCTGCCAGGTGTCACTGAACGGCGACGTCGGCGCGTACCACACTGTAATCGGATTGTCCTCGTTCGGATTGGCCTCGCAGGCATTGGGGTATCCTCCACCCCCGCTGATGATGTCCAGTCGCCCGTCTCCATCTATATCCGCTAACTCCAGCGTACCCATGTACTGGGTCCCTAGCTGCCGCCCTGACCACTCTTCCTCGAACGGTGTCCCATCGTTCTGCCAAATCTTCGGCCCATAATCGGAATAATACCCGGCTACCAGGTCCATGTCCCCATCGTTGTCCAGATCGCCGGCTGCCAGCGCCAACAACTCCCCCCAGCCTGGCGCCATTTTCACTTGCTGTCCCGTCCAACTTCCGTCAAACGGTGTCCCGTCGTTCTGCCAGGCCATGATCCGGTCACTGTATTGCTCCCCACTCACCAGGTCCGAGTCTCCATCTCCATCCAGATCGACCACTACCAGGGCCGTAATCCGGGTATTGCTGATGGCTCCCATTCCCACGCTGTGCCCGGTGCTACCAAATCCCACTCCCCAGGGGCTTAGTCGGTTGGGCCATGCCTTTACCCCCCCCTGACCACCGGTCACAATGTCCAGATCGCCGTCACTGTCCAGGTCGGCCGAACACACGCCGGCCAGGGAGCCATCGTCTGTCCCGATCGGGCTCATTGTCCAGGCTGTGCCAAAGGGATTCCCGCCATTTTCCCAGGCGACTACTTGGGCGGGCGTGCTTTCCACAATGCCTATCAACTCCAGAGTTGCGTCGTTGTCCAGGTCTGCGCTGATGAGGCTGCTCAAAGCGCCATCAACGCTCCCCAGCGCCACCCAGGTCCCCCAAGCCCCGCTAAACGGCGCCGTTCCGGGATTGCGCAAACCGTACACAGTGCCAATCTCATCTCCAACGACCAGGTCCAGTCGGTTATCGCGGTCCAGGTCCGCTACGACAAGGCACTCTGCTGCCGGTAGGGATAGGGTGCCTCCGCCCGAAAGGTCCACGCTTTCCACCCAGTCTGCGCTGAAGGCCGCTCCAGGGTTGTGCCACAGGCTTATGCTTGGGCTGGCTCCACCGTTAACGACGATCAGGTCTGGCCGGCCATCGCGGTCCAGATCTCCTATCTCCACTTCCGTGATGGCGCCTCCCAGCGCAGGCAACTCCTTAACGATGCTCCAGGCATTCGTCAGGTCGCCCTGGAGCGCTAACGGATTGCGCCACAGCCGCACGATGCCGTCCGCTCCGCCGGCCACGATGTCCAAAGCCCCATCCCGGTCCAAATCAGCCACAGCCACCGCGCCGTGCTGCACGCCCACCGTCAGGCTGGTTCCGACAACCCACGCCTGGTCAAACGCTGCCCCCGGGTTCCCCCACAACTGGATCTCCGTACCCGCTGCCGTCACCAGGTCCGGGCGACCGTCCCGGTTCAGGTCGCCGGTCACCAGCCCCACAATCTCTCCTGCTGCTGTCCCCACGCTGCGGATTGTGCTCCACATCCCGCTCAGCCCGGCTGTGTTCCGCGCTATTTGCAGAGCTGAGCCATCACCGTAAGTCATATCCACCTGCCCATCTTTGTCCAGATCGACGGGCAGGGGGACGTTTGCGTCGCCCCCAGAGGTGACAATACCCACCGATGATCCGAAAGAGAAGCTGTTGGCGAGCGACTGGCCCACCAGCCGGTCACTCGGCGGGAGAAGGAGCGGGGAGATTGGTTGGTTAGTTATTTGGGGGGGGAGGTCGCTGGCCATACTTTCCCCGGTCGAGATCAGTGTCCACAGGCACAAGAGCCAGATCCAAACTCCCAGATGGGGCATAAGTCGGGCACTGCGGATAGAGCGCGCCACATTGCTGAAGAATCGCGCAGCCCAAAGCATAACAATGCACCCTCCGCACGAAAAACAGCCAGACTGCTCATCCACAGCACCAATCCTCTTCAGCTTACCGTGGGTTGGTTAAGCTCCTTTTGTGCTTGCATCACAAGAGACTCGCTCATATATCCTTGGCGCAGATCCTGCCCTCTCCGCGATGCGACTGACGCGAATTGAGGTACAACTTTCTCCTCTGCTTTCGCCTCTATTGTAACACGATTGGTCAGTTGACGCCAGTCTCGCGTCAGGTCCAGGCCGGCTACTTCGTTGAGAAAGCCATCAATGTCATGGGATGCGATCTGAAAGATTCCTTTGTGCACACGTTGCTCCCCCCTGGGTAATCGCAAAGTGCGAGCCAGAATCAAAATGACGCCCAGAAGCGTGTCGTGATCTATCGGTTCATCGGGATTCCGGAGGCTGTGGATGCGCGGATGAGATGTCTCTTTTCTGGTTTCACAGTTGTAAGCCAACTCCTCGTGGAGCTTCTCTCCGGGGCGTATCCCAACAAACTCGATCTCGACGTCTTTATCAACCCGCAAGCCCCTTAAGCGGATCATTCGCTGTGCCAGATTGAGAATGGATACTTCCTCTCCCATTTCCAGCATAAAAACCTCGCCGCTTTGGCTGAAGGCTGCGGACTCGAGAACCAGGCTGACGGCCTCGGGGATGCTTATGAAAAAGCGGTACATCTCTGGATGTGTGACCGTCACCGGGCCGCCCAACTCGATTTGCCGGGCGAAGGTGGGTAGGACGCTCCCCCGACTGCCGATGACGTTGCCGAAGCGTACGGCAGTGAAGATGGTACCGTTTTGCTTCGCCATGGCCTCCATCCATAGTTCGCCGACGCGTTTGCTGGCCCCCATTGTACTGCTGGGCTTGACTGCTTTGTCGGTGGAGATGAAAACGAAGCGCTCCGCCTCGTATTCGTGCGCCGCCTCGCTGACGATGACTGTCCCCATTATGTTGACCCGCAACGCCTCGTCGGGATGGCTCTCCACCAGAGGCACGTGTTTGTAGGCCGCGGCATGGAGGACAATCTGCGGCCTGTACTGCTGAAAGACCTCGTTCATCTTGTGCCAGTCAGCAACGTCGCCCATAATCAATTGCAGGGGGAATCGCCCATCTTGATTGAGCTCCAGGTTCAATTCATACAACCCGGTTTCGTTGTTGTCCAGAGCCAGCAATAACCGTGGCTCGAAACGCAGGGCCTGCCGGCATAGCTCCGAGCCGATGGAACCGGCGGCGCCGGTTACCAGAACCACTTTGTCTGCCAGGATGCGCTTGCACGATTCAACATTGGCGGTCGCTGGCGCGCGGCCCAGGATGTCGTCTATGCCCACGTCCCGAAGGGCAAGCGGATCCTCATAGCGGCCCTCGATGACTTCGCCGATATCGGGCAAGACTTTGACCTGGGCCGTGGTTTCTCGACAAGTGGAGATAAGCCGCCACATCTCCTCTCGATTGGAGGGCCGGCGAGCGATGATGATGACATCAATCTGTTTGTCGCATACCAATGTTGGAATCTGATCTGGTGAACCCAGTATTTCCACGCCATTGAAGTTCATGCCCTTGCCGTTAGGACCGTCTATAAAGCCGACCAGTTCATAACCCACCTTGCTTTTCCCCAGATATATTTGGGTCGCCAACTGCTGGGCTGTCTCATTGATACCAATGATCAGCACCCGCTCTGGATTTGAACCATTCGATCGATCCCAGGGGGCAAAGAAAATGGCTTGTAATTGGCGTCTGTACTTGGCAACTGTGGATAGAGCCAGAGTCAAAAGGCCACCGATAATGAGACCGCCAGTTGGCAAACGATAGTGGTAGTAACTGGTAAGCGCGAAATTGACCACAACCACGATCAACGTGCCCAGACCGACTGTCTCAGACAGAAGGACGATGTCGCGGAAACTGGCATAAGCCCATAGTCGCCGATAGATGCCAGATGTCAGGTTGATAATGATGTAGACACAAACAATCGGCAATGCCCATCTGATCAGTGTTCCCCATTGCTCTGCTGGGACATGACCGTCGAATCGAATAAACCAAGCCAGGTAGAAGCTAAAGGGGATGATCAGCAGGTCAAGGCCAATCCTGCGTATGTACTGCTTGAGAAGATCTGAGTTGTAGGTTACCATAGTTACCAGTCCTCGTTAGAGTCAGGAATCTTGATCCGATTAGGATCGTCTGACAAGCGCCGCTGTTGTTTCCATGAGAATACGTGTGTCCAAGATGAACGAGTGGTTCTCCACATAGTCTAGATCTATGTTCAGTTTGTCGTTCATGATCCTGGGGTACTCTGCCTCCAGACTGACGCCGCTCAGTAATGCTTCCTCATTTCTATATTTAATTTGAGCCAATCCTGTAATACCGGGCTTGAGCGTCAAAACAAATCGTTGCTGGGGTGTATAGCGCTCAACCCAGACGGGCGCTTCTGGTCTGGGACCGACCAGGCTCATTTCTCCCTTCAGGACGTTGACCAGACTGGGCAGTTCGTCCAACTTGGTTTTCCGCAAAATCCTGCCTATCCTGGTAATTCTTGGATCGTCCTTGCAGGTGATGGCTGCGCCCTTTTGGGGAGCGTCAGGGACCATACTCCGGAACTTGAGAATATGGAAAATCTTTCCATGTTTACCTACTCGTTCGCCCTTAAAGAATACAGGGCCAGGTGAGTCGAGTTTGATCAAAATCGCAATCACGACAAGGATAGGGGCGAGAATGATCAGACCGATCAGGGCAACCGTGATATCAAAGATGCGCTTGGCCATTAGGATATATCGCTCCTTTACCGCTTAATAGATAATGCTGGGTCAGCTATTGTATTATATCAGGTGGCGGTAATGAACGGGTATCGAAAAGATTAGAAACTCGTGAAACTCAAGGGGCTCTCAACTCCATTCCAGTAACTTCCATTTTGATGTCTAGCGAGAAATCATCCTGAGCTCGTCGAAGGGTGATTCCGAGCGGCTCTTCGGGCCACAGGACCGCAGGACCGCAAAAGTCGTCCTTCGGCAGGCTCAGGACGACTTTTGCTCGAATCGAAAACAGGAAGTTATTTCTTAAAACGATACCCTGAGGAAAAAAAAGCCCCCTGGCCTGTTTCAAGGCCAGGGGGCTTTCGCGTCTGTGCCTCGCTCGTTATATCACTGGTTCTTGCAGATCAGCGGCAGGTAGACGTAACGTAGCGTGACCGTCAAGACAAAGGTATCGTCGGCAGTGTCGGTCCCGTCATTCACGGTGATCGTGATGGTGGTCGTCCCCGTCTGGTTCGCCGCCGGCGTGATGGTCACGGTGCGGTTGGCCCCCGAACCGCCGAAGATGATGTTGCTGATGGGAACCAGCGTGGTATTTGAAGACCCGGCCGAGAGCGTCAGGTCAGCAGCGGGCGTCTCCACATCCCCGATGGTAAAGGCGATAGGCCCCCGGGGTGTGTTCACATAGGTGCTCTGGTTGACGATATTGGAGATAGTCGGCGCGTTGTTGTCGGCGTCGGCGTCGACGTTGACGGTGACCGTGGCCGTGGCTGTGTTGCTGCCACTGTCGGTCACGGTGACAGTGAACGCGTCGGTGTAGTCCGCCGTGCGGTTGGTCGGCGTGTAGACCCACGCACCCGTGGTACTGTTGATACTGGCGCTGCCGTACGTAGGGCCGCTGGTGATGCTGTAGGTCAACGTGTCGTCCGTGTCCGGATCGCTGGCCGAGATGGTTCCCGTGGCGTTGGTATCCTCGTCGGTGGAGGCGGTGTCGTCGCTGGCTGTCGGCGCGTCGTTGTCGGCGGTCACCGTGACGGTAACGGTACCAGTGTCGGTCAGCCCGCCGGTGTCGCTGACAATGTAGGTGAAGGAGTCGGCATAGTCGCTGATGCGGTTAGTCGGGGTGTAGACAAAGCCCCCTGTGTCCGTGTCGGTGATGGTGACAGTGCCGCTGACAGGACCGGTGAAGATGCCATAGGTCAGGTTGTCGTCGTTGGCATCGTCAGCGGATAGGGTGCTGGGGAGGGCAGTGTCCTCATCGGTGGACGGGGTCGCATCGCTGGCCACCGGCGCGACGTTGTTGACCGTCAACGGCACCGCGTCCGTTTGAGGCGTGATCACTCCGGTGCTGGTGACGGCGACGGTGTTGGTGATGACCAGTCCACCGGTCAGGCCGGTGCTGACGGTGACCGGGAAGGTGAGGGTGATGCGCTGCCCGATGCTGATGGTGACGTTCCTGGCCACAGTGGGCAGGCTCATGGCGGAGGTAGCCAGAATGGCCGCAGGTTGGGGCAGGTCAAGCGTGACCGGCCCGGCGAAGGTCAGGTCGTTGGGCAGGGTGTCGGAGATGAGCACGTTGGTGGCCGTGAGCGCGCCGCTGTTGTCGACGGTAATCGTGTAAGTGATGAGTTGGCCCGGATCGGGGGTGTCGTCATCGGCGGTCTTAATCGGGGAGAGTTCAGGCTGGGCTTCGTACGCCCCGATGTCGCAGTGCGCACCCTGAGGCCGAAGGATGCCGCGCTGGTCGGTGGCCGGGCAGCCGGCGTCGTCACCGGCATCAATGGCCGGGCTGCCAGCGAGCAGAGCGTGCGTCCACGTATCGCCGCCGTTGTCCTGCAGCGGGCCAAGCATGGGATCGGTGGTATGTTGATCATGGCCAGCGCTGAAGCCACAGGTGTTGGTGTCTTCCATGTTGTAGTCATTTGAGAACAGCGCGACCCTGCAGTTGGCCGCCCCGTTATAGGCCACGATGGTGTTCGTCACAGTAACTGTCCTGGTCACCCAGTCGATACCTTCTCCTCCACTGGTCGCCGTGTTGTTGGCAACGGTGCACCAGTTCAGCGTGGTTGTGCCGTCCTCGTTATAGATACCGCCGCCGCTGCCCAAAGTGGTCCCGTTGTGGCTTATGGTGGTGTTGGCCAACGTCAGCGTGCCGGTAATGATGTAGATGCCGCCGCCGCGGACGGCAATGTTGCCGCGAATTTCCTCCCGACTAACCGTCGCAGTGCCATATCGGAAGATGCACAACCCGCCGCCGTCCTCGTTGGCGGTATTGCTGAGGATTCCTCCCCCGCTCAATGTCGCGGTGCCGGCGTAGGTGGACAGTCCGCCGCCGTAGTCGGCGACGTTTTGGGCAATGGTACTGGCGCCGCTCTGGGCGAAGGTGGCACCGGACAACTCGAGGTGCACCCCGCCGCCGCAGTCGCTGGCGGTATTGCTGAAGATCTCCCCCCCGCTCAACGTCGCCTGTCCATGGTAGACGTACATCCCGCCGCCGTCGTTGCCGGCGCTGTTGTGGGCAATGCTACTGGTGCCGGTCTGGATGAAGATGGCACTGCTCTCAGCGAGGCACACGCCGCCGCCGTGGGTGGCGGCGGTGTTGTTGAGGATTTGCCCCCCGTTCAACGTCGCCTGGCCGGCGTAGACGAACAGTCCGCCGCCGTCACTGCCGCTGGCGCTGTTGTGGGCAATGGTACTGACGCCGGTCTGGGTGAAGGTGGCACTACTCTGATCGACGAACACCCCGCCGCCGCGGACGGCGGTGTTGCTGAGGATTTGCCCCCCACTCAACGTCACAGTGCCAGAGTAGACGTACACCCCGCCGCCGTCGTCGGCGGAGTTGTTGTGGATTTCTCCACTCAACGTCGCCCTGCCTTCGTAGACGAACACCCCGCCGCCGTTGGTGATGACGGAGTTATGGGCAATGGTACTGTCGCTGGTCTGGGTGAAGGTGGCGCTGCTCTCATCGATATACACCCCACCGCCGTCACCGCTGGCGGTGTTGCTAAGGATTTGCCCCCCGCTCAACGTCGCCCTGCCTTCGTAGACGAACACCCCGCCGCCGTAGTCGGCGGAGTTGCTGATGACGATGGTGTTGACGAGGACCAGATCGGCGTCATAGTTGTAGATGCCGCCGCCATAGAGCACGTTACCGTTGAAGATCCTCACCCCAGAGATGACCACCGTGCCTGCGCCGGAGTGGATCTCGAGAACCCGATCAATACCATTGGCGTCAATGATCGTCTGGCTGGGGCCAACCCCGGTGATGGTCAGGGCGTTGTTTTCCGTGATGTCCAGGTCGCCGTGATCAGCGTCATCGGCCCCGGTGAGTGTCAGATTGTAAGTGCCGGTCCCCAGGGTGATCGTGTCGTCCTGGCTATTGACGTTGGCCGCAATGATGGCCTCCCGCAGTGAGCAGTCGCTGCCACTGCAGCCATCGGGCACGGGGTCGTCGGTGCGGGTGACGCCAAAGGTGGCCGCATGGACAATCGGCAACAAGCCGCCGCCCAAGAGCCACAAGAGGGCCAGGGTCAACCCCAGGCCGAAGATAAAGGCGGCGAATAGTTTCTTGGTTTTCATAATACTCCTTTTTCTGATGTCCTGTTTGACGGCTAGGCTTCAGACGCGGACTGTCGTCCGCTTGGAGCTTATCCCACAAATCTGACATTGTTCCCCATTATAATGTAATCTGAGAGAATTGACAAGCCATTGTTCGTCGAACTCCTGTAATGCCGGGCCGGCTGCTTTACTGTACAGGGCGACGGTAACGAACAGGTATCGAAAGGGCTAAGAATTCGTGAAACGTTAAGAGAACTGGCAAAGGGCCAAAATATGGGCAGTCATCAATCTATTCAACACTTGTTCGCCCAACGGGAAGTAGGGCAGTCGGGCAGGGCAGGCGAGGCCGCGCCGTGTTCCCCACCGACCTACCGCCGGTTGCGCTGCACGACGCGCCGTACCGCTTCGACTACGTCATCCACGTCACGCTCGCTCATCCGTGTGTACAGGGGCAACGAAATCAGGCGCTCGTAGGCAGCATCCGCCACCGGAAAGTCTGCCGGCTGGAAACCAAAGCGATTCTGGTAATAGGGCTGGCGATGCAAGGGGATAAAATGCACGGAGGTACCGATCCCTTCGGCCTTGAGGCGCTCGATGAACTCGGCCCGATTGATTTTCAGCGACTTCAGTCGCAATCGAATCGCGTATAGATGCCAGGCATGTCGGATGTTGGATCGGACGGCGGGCAACTCGATCTCCGGCAAGTCGCACAACCCGCCGTCGTACCTGGCAGCCAGTTCTGTACGCTGTTGTGTCATCGCCTCCAGATGTGCCAACTGGTGCAACCCCAGCGCCGACTGCAAGTCGGTGAGGTTGTACTTGAAGCCAGGGACGGAGACCTCGTAGTACCACGAGCCCTCAGCCGAATAGCGCTTCCAGGCGTCGCGACTGATGCCGTGGAGCGTCCAGATACGCATCTGTCCGGCGTACTCGTCGTCGTCCGTCGTGATCATCCCCCCCTCTGCTGTGGTGAGGTTCTTGGTGGCATAGAAACTGAAGGCCGTGGCTGGACTGAACGAGCCGATGCGCTGGCCTTGCCATTCCGCCGCCACCGCATGCGCTGCGTCTTCGACTACCAGCAACCGGTGCGCCCTGGCGATTTCGTTGATGCGGTCCATATCGCAAGGATGCCCATACAGGTGCACCGGTATCACCGCCTTTGTCTGGGGCGTGATGGCGGCCTCCAGGCTCCGCGGAGCGATATTGAGCGTGTCCGGTTCCACGTCCACGATGACGGGAGTGGCCCCCAGGTGGACCACCACATTGGCCGTCGAGCAGAAGGTCATCGTCGGCACAATCACCTCGTCCCCTGGGCCGATGTCCGCCGCAGCCAGGGCCACGTGTAACCCCCCCGTGCACGAATTGACGGCGATGGCGTGGCGGACGCCGACGTACTCGGCGAAGCGCCGCTCGAACTCCTTGGTCTTGGGGCCGGTGGTGATCCAGCCGGAGCGCAGTGTATCCACTACCTCGTCAATCTCAGCCTGAGTGATGTCAGGTTGATTGAAAGGTAGAAACTCCTCGCGTACTGGGCGCACTGGCGCGTCAACTGAATCGGAAACTGTTTGCATTGTCATTGTCCGTCTCCTTGTATCACAAATCGCTCGTTAGTACTCAGCCGCTCCTGCCGGATATGGCAATCCGGCAGCCGGTGGTTCAAAATGTCAGCAGTTGTCGGGATTTCGCCCATGTCAGTGATCAGCGCGGTAAGCCTGGATGGCCTCATCAACGCAATCTACAAAGAGCGGACCGATTATCTGGTTGGCCAAAACGTTCGGATGCGAGTCCGTGCTGTTGGGATCGCGCTGGTACTCGCTTCGCAGCATATTGGTCTCCGGGTCGACCAGCAAATCGAAGAAATCAAAGACAAACAGATTTGGACGCCCTGCTAGAAACTCATCTGACTGAAGCCACTTGGTCAGAGCGCGAGCCCTGGCGGCTTGTTCCACCGTAGTCTCCGCCGGGTGCAATGGCGGCGTGGTGAGAAAAATGAATACTCTGTCAGGATGTTGGTCAATCACGTCGCGCATCTCCAGATACCAGGTCTTATGCTGCTCGATCATCTCCTCACTTTTGATAGCGCTGTTCGGGAAACAGGATTTAGAGATCAGCACTTCGTGCTGCAACAAGCGGCTGAAGGCATTGTCGGGCGGACTATGCACCGGCTGGGCAAAAAGGACGGCCAGACCTTCCGGGTCTGTGTTACCACCGCCTTTGACCCCAGGCTTGATTTCGGGAATATCGTAACTGGTCTGTGTGTGCGTGCCGTCGGGTCGCGTCAATCCAATGGTGTTGTAGTCGTGGTCCCAAAACTGGTAGCCTTTCTCGGTGAAGAGTGCGCGCACGTTGCCTTGCGATATCAAATTGCGCCCGGTGGAGTGATGCAAGAGGAGCAGGTTTGTATATGTACCGTCGGCCTCAATCGGCTCGGTGCTCACCGGTAGCGGGCGAGATAGCCGCCCTTTCAGCCAGCTCCAGATTTGCCTGCCAAAGAGCGCTACGAACATCACGCTCATTGCGACAATCACGGCTATGCCTGTGTAGAGATACCGTTTGATCATGATGGTGCGTCCTCTCTGATTTTGAGCAGGTTTCTGCAGACAGTGTGTCGGTAGGAACTTCGCGATGATGAGACATAATCCTTCAATATCAGCGGCAGGTAGATGTCTATCTCGGACCAGAAGGCGTTGTTGGACAGGGCCGACCAGGCCCCTTCGGCGCTCTGGTATTTGAGGGCCAGGTAGAGGGTGTCACCCGCATAGTCCACGGGAGTGGTCAGCCATTCGCTGCTGCCGGGCTCGGACGCGGTAAAGGGCATGGTGACGAGGAGGGGGGCGCCGCTCCAGTTGTCTGCGGTGAGCCGCGTGTTGCTGCTGCGCAGCGTATAGGTGACCGCCGCGATCGGGGCGGTCCAGCGCAGCGTGAGGGTCAGGCTGGGCGTATCGCCGACGGCAGCGACCACCCGCAGGTCGGTCACTTTGGCTAGCTCGGCCGGAGAGGGAGATTCGTAAGCGCCGATATCATAGCCTGCGCCGTATGGTCTGGGAACGGTGTCGAAATCGTCTGGGACTTCGCTCAATGCAATACCCGCATCAATAGCCGGGCTGGTCGGTTGAAGGTGAAAATCGTATGCTGAGGCATCTACGAACTGCGGATCTCCAAGCACGTCGCCAGGGCCAGAGGTGCTTGGCGGTGGAACTCTTGACCATAAGTTGTGAGAGAAATGAAGGTCAGGATCGTTCGGTGCCGAGGCAATCAAACCGAAATCCTGAAAGATGATGTTGTTTTCTATTCTGGTGTCCAGGTGATTGCCCCCTTCTATTTGGAAATTAACGTGGCGCGAATTTGCAAATGTGTTGTGAGCAATCAGGCTGTCTTTTAGGCCGCTACCGGATACATGCAACCACCAGTACAGACTCCAATGGCAGTTCACTACTACGTTGTTAATGATGGTTATTCCACGGGAGTCGGGTACACTCTGTTCATCCGCAAGGGCGATGCCGGCACTAAGCCTGCCTGTCTGATCAACGGCACTGCCTGGAACGCCGTAAACCAGATTGCGCTGAAGCAGCACATCGGTTGCGTCTGATATATAGACGTTTGCCGTCCAGTTGTCATACACAACGTTATCTTCTATCGTGATGTGATCAGCCTCAAAGGCGGAGAGCCCTTCACCCCAGTTTTGATGGACCACGTTATTTCTAATAGTGGCATTACTCGGATGACGGGCGGCACTGAGCCCTGCTGACCACCAGCCACTGTAATCACCGTACTCAGCCCTCGTTGAGTTCCACCATACTTCGCAGCCCTCGACTAAGTTGCCAGTGCCCTGGATGAGTATACCATGTTCATAGCTGTGGTGCACATACAGGTTATGCGCTTCGGCGAAATCTCCTGCTACTCTTGCACCCACATAGGCCGAATTCCTAATTTCAAATCCATCGAAAACAATGTAATCTCCACTAATGTCAACCAGGCCTCTCCCTGCTCCCGGCAGGCTGTTTTGCCCGTCGATCACTGGACTTTCACCAGGATAGGCTGACACAGTGATCGGCAGACCGTCGTCTCCAGAGCTAGAGATGGCAACCTGCTCGTGGTAGGTTCCCTGTCTCACATAGACCGTATCTCCAGGGCCAAGAACACTGACCCCTTTGCTGATGGTACGGAATGGCTGCGCCTCCGTGCCTGGATTGCTATCGCTCCCGTCTGTCGCCACGTAGTAAATCTGTCCCTCCCCTTGCTGGGAGGCGACTGTGGAGGTGACGGTCTCGGTGTCCGGTCCACCGCCCAATGACCAGGTTGGGGTGGGCGTGCCCGTAGGCGGGCGCATTGGGGTTGTCGATTGGGCCAGCGCGGGTATCCGCATCCAGGCGGCGTAGCTCACCGCAATCAGCAGCATCAATAGGCCAGCATGTCGCTTCATATGCTTACGCTTATCCCTTTCCGACGGCAGGCGAGATTATGCTTATCTCAGCCGTCGAGGAACACTACCCAAATGTTGAAACGGCTAAGGATCTGAAACAACCCGATAGATATGGACGTCGGCCTCAGCGAAGCTATCGCGAAATGTACCATCTGAAATCGGGATTCTCCTCCCCTCAAACAGAACTTCCACCTCTATTCCTGCCGGCAGGTTGCTGAACTCCACTACTACGATATCGGTGGCGACGTTGACAGCAAAGAGATAGATGCCCTGATACTCCTTTTGCAGCGTCTGGATTGAATCGTAGACTTCACCCTGGATAGGGGGGCTTTGAGTCGGCCCCGAGAGTATGGTCCTGGCAATGGTCTGGGGCACATCCGGGGATAGAATCACTTCATCGAGCTCTCCCGTCCCGATGATCTCATCGGCAATCGTTTCCGTCTCTGCCAGAAGCCCGTCCAGGCCCTGGCCCAGATCATAATAGAAATACCACAAACCTGTGGCCCCGGCTATGATAGCCTGGTAGCTATCGCACCGCAGTTCGTGGGCGGTCGGGTAGCCACCCCTTCTCCCGAAATCGGCACTGTCGAAGAACTGCAGGATGGTCCCCCACCTGGTGCCTGTGCCCCGGCATGCATCAGCGCTGAGCCTGGTGCCACGGGTCACGTCTGCCCTGGGCAGTCCGTCGTATTCAGGATACCAGGCACCCCATAGGAAATCGCTGAATGCTGGAAAGCGCTGGATAGTTTCAAAGTCAAACGAACCAGGATTGCCGTATACTGGCCGCTGGCGTGGATCGTACTTCTGAACCCACTCGTACAGATTGGCTGCGACTTCGAAGTCTTTTATCTCATCAGGGAGGAACCATCCAGCAAAGTTGTCGTGAGCCGCCAGTGTTGAGATGCATTCGCCGCACCCCTGTTCGTCCCACCCCCCAGCATACGCCTTACATGGGAGCAGGTCCATGATGACCTGAAGCCCGGCCGCTTCGGCCTGATGGAGGTACTCCTCGCAAAAGGCGATGCTGGCCCACTCGCCTGCAAACGGATGGACAACGTTAAAACCGCTGGCTGCCATTTGATTGAAGTCGCTTTCCTTCACCCCCATAAAACCTAGGGGAAAGAATGTATCATTGGCAAGCAGGCTTGCCTTCACCGTCACGGTCGGCATATCTGAGAGTTCCCGTGTCGAGGGGAGCGTCTCGGTCGGGACAGGCATCGGCACCAGCATCGGTACCGAAGCAGCGCAGATCACTACTAGCATCAGCGCCACAAGTAGAACGGTATGTCGCTTCATATGCTTATCTCTTCCCGACGGTGCGCGCGACGACACCTTCAGTCTGGAAACTCAGCCCAGTCCACTCATTGATCACAACAGCCGCGCATGATAGAGCGCATCTGCTCCGGCGTCAAATCAAAATACGCTGTGAGACAGATCGTGGGGGGGACACCGGCGACGTTTCAGTGCACGGTACCCAAGCTGACAGAGCCCCTGAATGGACCCAAGACCATAGCTGATATGCAGAACAACAAAGACCGCGGGAAGAAGTAGGACGTAGCGCCCCGGTCTCTTGCGCCAGGCGATCACGCTGAAGAGGATGAGCGCCGGAACGTATAGCAGCAAGACCGGAATGAGCGCCAGTAATGCAGGTGGCCAAAAGACCGACACGACAAGCGGCAATAGGAGACTCATCACAAAGGTCAGCGGTACCAGATGACGCAGCCCGATGGCCTGCCGGTTCTCGAAGAAAGTCTGCATCACTCCGATCCCATTTGTGATATACTGGCGCCACAGGGCCTGCAGAGATTGGCGCGGGTAGTAGTAGGCCTCTATATCCGATGAGAGATACAGCCCGTAGCCCAGGGCGCGCACACGAGCGTTGAAATCGTTGTCCTCGTTGCGCGGCAGATCTTCTCGCAGCGGCCCGACTCTGTCAACAACGTGTTTCCAGTAGCAACCATTCCACACGGTATCCACCCAACCACTGGCCGAAGTCTGGCGAAATTTCGCTACCCCCACTCCGAACTTGCTCTCGTGTGCTGCTGCGATGCTCTGACCAACCAGCGTGTCCGAGGCCAGGGGGCGAGCAATAGCGCCTACTCCGCCTGCCCCGGTTTCCAGCAGCGCCCGCACGCTTTGGCGGATCACGTCCGGCGCATATTGGGCGTGCCCATCCAGGCGAATGACCACGTCGCTCTGGGTCTGAGAGAAAGCCAGGTTAATGGCGGCTGTCTGGTTACGGCGAGGGTTGCTGAACACCTTGATTCGCGCATCATGTTCCTTCAGATGTTGCAGTTCTTCGAAAGTTCCATCGTCTGACTGGCCGTCAACAAACCAGATCTCTGTGAGAGCCGCGTAATCCTGGGCCAACAGCGCTTCAACCACCGATCTAATATGGGCAATTTCATTGTACACCGGTATCACAGCCGACACGGTGGGCTGGGCCGGCGGGGACCCGCCGGGATAGTCTGAGAGCGCCGAACGATAGGTATGCTGTCTCTCGGGCAAGACCTCATTTCGGATAGCCTGCACCATACGATCCCGTTGGGCCTCCAGGGTGTTATCGCGCATCAAGGCTCGACCATTGTGACGTAGCAGTTCCCGCAATTTGGGCGAGTCCAGGACCTGTTCGATGGCCTCAGCCAGCGCCGAGGTGTCGGCGGGTGGCACCAACATAGCGGTTTCAAGATGGGTGAGAAATGCCGGTATACCGCCCACAGCCGAGGCCACCGTGGGCAGACCGATACAAAGCGCTTCGTTGATGACCTGGGGAAAGCCCTCGCTGAGAGAAGGCACAACCAACGCCGTGGCCCTCCGATACAGGGCAAACAACTCTGGGCCATAAGCCACGTAGCCGTGGAAAGTGACCTCATTTTCCAGCCCTAGCGCCGCCGCCTGTGCTTTCAGCGCGTTGTCTAGCGGGCCTGATCCAACAACATCCAGGGAGCACGTGACGCCGCGTGCCTTGAGCAGGGCCAGCGCGTCCAACAGGTGATGGTATCCTTTCTCAGAAGACAGCCGCCCCACACATAGTAGACGACCCGGGTCAGGCTCAGCCGGCATGGCAGAAAACGCGGCCATTTGCGCCTCCCCGACCAGGCACGGAAAGTGGACATGCACCCGCTTAGTGACAGCGCCATAGGCCTCTGCCATCTCTTGACCAACGGTGAAGACAGTTCTGCCTCTTGCCAGCCGTTTAAAGCGCCATTCCAGCCACCTGGCCATGGTCACAGCCAAGACTCGCTTGAGGCCACTGTTGACGAAACGCATCTGCCGCACCAGGTTCTGGCGCACAACCAAGAAGACCGGACATCCCAAGTCGATGCATTGCCTGGCGATGAATTGCCCAACCGGATTTGGTCCACAAACCCACACCATGTCCCAGTTGTCAGCGTTGGCCTGGACAACCTGCTCGATTTTCCTGTACAGGCGGGGGCCGGCTTTCCAGAAATCGTATACGCTCTCATAGTAAGGTAGCGGACACACTGTGAGGGCAGGATGATCCAGGACGTAGGGTTTGCGCCCGGGGTCGGGGGCCAGTCGCCCAACAAACACCAGCGTATCGAAATCGCTGGTGAAACTCGATGGAAACCGAACGTAGGCCTCATCCGTCGAGTAGGCCTGGCCATCGAACCAGTATACCTGGTCTACGAAGACCGCCAGATTCATGAGCATCTCGCCGGTCGAGCAATCTCTTGTCGTCTCAGTCTACATTCCATGTGTAGGGGTTTCTGCCTGTGTACCCTCTTACGTATGCCTGGCGGCCATTCTGGACGGATTCCCAGACTGCTGCTTTAGTCTGTTCATCCAGGCTGTCTGGCTGGTCAGCCAGATCTGAGAACTCAAAAACGCTCCCATTCTCGATTCGTTCCTTGTTTCGTTCGATAAACGCGTCGAACTTGGCGTAGGGCCTGGCTGGTATGCCGGCCACGCAAGAATTCGGGGGAAGGTCTCTGGTGACAACCGATCCTGCGGTCACCAGAACGTTTGGTCCGATCGTAACACCCGGCAGTATGGTGGATCGGTCGCCAATGAAGCAATTGTCTCTGATCTCAATCTTCCCTATCCTGGTGTGTCCACCGGTGAACTTGAATGTCGCAGCGTCGTGTGCGAGCAGGCGGACATGCTCCGCAATGGAACAGTTATCACCAATGCGAATCAAATACGGGTACGTGGTGTCTATCACCGCGTTCTTGGACAGGGTCACGTTCTTGCCTATGATCAACCCTCGATCTATCAGAACCCTGATGCGGGCGCGGTATCTATAGTCATCAATCATGTGGTAGAGTTTGGCTATCCATCTATACAAGGCCGCTATCATGATGTTCACCTCAGTATGCTAGTATCCGAATCCGAAAACCAAGACTTCTTTAAAACCATCCACGCAGGCTATCCATCTGTTTTCGTCGATCTGATGAGGATCAAGATGGTGCATTCCTTTTGCATTCCAACCAACCCCGCTTGCTCCTAGCACTGGATTTTCGGTCATTTTCCTTTCTTCATAGGTCGCAGCGGTAAGCCTGGTTATTTCAAACGCTCGCACCTGATTACCATACTTAGGATCGCCATCCTGAGTATATCTGAAGACTCGATTATTGCATACTGAAACCCTACCTCCTGGTCTGGCTATGTTTGCATCTCCCAGTATTATAGGACTCCTGGGATGTTCAGTCCAAGGGCCCATCAGATCGTCAGCATAGTAAAGCCGGAGTGTGTCGTTATCTTTTGGGTTGGTTCCGACAAACATCCACCACATACCGTGGCGGCGAAAAACGGACGGGTCTACGTAGTCTCCATACAGTAAGGTCGCAACAAGCGACCATTGTGTAGGGAAACTGACCGCCTGGTATAATCGAATAGAGTGTGCTGAAACGCTTTCTGGAATCATGTAATACTGATTCTTCCACTTAAAGACGTAGGGATAGGACAAATGGAAAGGTTCATCAAGCACGATTTGTCTATAAGCCCAATTCAACCCATCATCACTCATCGCAAGTCCGATGTCTCCCTGATCGGTATCGGCGTTCATGACCTCAAAAAACATGTACCAGGTGGAGTTTTCCTTGACCATAAAGGGGTCTGCAACAAAGTCCGCACGTATATCTGTTACATCTTTAGCGGTCAAAACTGGATTGCTCGTATTCTCGGGAGAAACAAGACTGAAAGGAGATTCGCCCACATAGATTCCTATTGACCACTCCGTTAGCGTTGCCACAAAAGGAATGCCTCTCAGCCTTCCGACATACACTCCGCTTATGAAGCCAATTATCAAACACACCAATGCTACTATGATAGCGACCTTCTGACGTTTCATCATCCTTTCTAGAGTTTGCACAGATCTGATTCTCCTTTTCTCATTCCGTCAACGTTGGGCACGTCTGAGCCACCGATTTCGCACGAGCTAACAGGCTTGGCAGGCGAGTTTTGTGGTTCTACGAGTTCTTTGTATATGGAATCAATCAGCACAAGCGCTTGTTCGAGACTGTAGTGGGACTGCACCCGCTCCTGCAAACGCTCAGCAAGCATGCGTAGGTGTGGAGCGTCAAGCAGCATTGAAATCAAGGCTGAAGCCATAGCGGACGGGTCTTTGGGCGGAACCAATAGGCCAGCCCGGCCATCATCAAGTACTTCCGCGCACTGTCCGACGCGGGTGCAAACGACTCCAAGCCCCGCCATGCCATACTCCAACAAAGCCACAGGAAGCCCCTCAGACACAGAGCTTAAAACACCAATGTCGCACTCCGGCAGAATTGCAGCGATGTCCTGGCGGAATCCTAGGAACGTCACGCTGTTGTCCAGCAGACCCAAATCCCTGGTTTCTTGTCTGACTGCGTTGGCATAGACAGATCCGGGCCAGTCCGCTCCAACCAAAATGAGATGAGCATCTGGAACCTGGCCGAGCACGCCCGGCATTGCACGTACCAGGGTGAGTTGATCCTTCAATGGATACAAACTGGCTACGCAGACAATGCGTCTTCCGCATGTTCCCGGGAGGGCGACACGAAGTTCTCCTGGGTTGGACTGACGTTCAAAGAGCGTGGAGAAATTTGGAATATACCAGATTCTGTCGGCCGGGTATATCAAGCGTTGACGAATCCATTGACGAGTTGGATCGTTAACGGCAATAGCCGCCTGGGCACGTCGAACCATGAAGAAGTAGGGCAAGGCCGAAAGGTCATGCAGCGAGTGGCAATGCCATACGATCTTGGGGAAAGGCGGCAGCAGGCTCGCCAAACTCGCAACAAAAAGGGCTGAACTGTGGGCGTGGATGATCGAAATGCGATGCTCTCGGACAAAGGACACAAACTGGCTCAAAGCTGACATATCAAAACGATGCTCTCGACGCAGGCCTATATGGCCGACATGAGGGGCAAGATCTGCGCGAAGTGATCCGTCCGCTCGAGTTGTGCAGAGATACGATCGATATCGCTCCTGAGGAAGGTGATTTGCCAGGTCAACAGCGATGCGCTCCATGCCCCCCGCTACCAGTCTGTCTACGAGTTGGACAACGCCGGTGAGATTCTGCTGCTTGTTCATCATTCTCTCCAGGTCGCTTCTTGGTAGAGGTTTCCAGGTAGGTGAGGGAAGAGGTCAGCTTCTAAGCGGCCACCATGCGCGAAACGCCCGATTCAGCGACAGGGCCATTTCGCACCCTACGTCGAGTCCAACTCTCATGTCACTTTTGCGAATGAATAGGAGATCGGCGGGTTTAGCTCCGGTCTCCCTGAGATAGAAATACACAGCCATGACGGCATTGGTTGTGTAAGCCGCTGACGATGCCATTGCAGCACCAACGATGTTCCACCGGGGAATCAGCAAGAAATCAAGCCCCACTGTCACGAAAAGGGAGACCATTGCGCCATAGGTGCTGTAAGATGGTTTTCCCCGACCTCCCAAATCGCTGTAGATGACCCCCGCATAGCCGAGACTGACCATGCCCGGCAAGAGAACCCACAAGGGATACAGGGAGGGCAAGAATTCTTCGGAGTAAAAGAGTCCGATCAGCGGTCTGCTCACCAGGAACAGTCCCACCGCTGCCACGATGGTGATAAGCGCCGAAAGGCGAGCTACCTTCGGTGTGAATCGGCTTGCGGTTTCCGGATTCGATGAGGCCGTCCTGGGAAACAGGACAAAGCTGAATGCAGCGGAGAAGTATGTGAGCAGCTCAGCCAGAGCCGTAGCCACGGCATAGAGTCCAACGCTTCTTACGTCTGCAAAGAAACTGACCATGAAGACATCCAGCCTGAGATTGAGAAAGTGCAGGATGTTCCCCACATGTCCCTGAATGCCAAAGGCGAGCGCGGCCTTTAGCGCTTTCAGGTCAAAGCCTGGCCGCATCCGTGCCTCATTCCTCAAGAAGTAGGCGTAGATAGCAACACAGATACCAGGCGTGGCAATGGCAGATAAGATAACCCCCCATACGTCCAGTCTTAAAATCAACACCAGAATCACATTTAGGGCCAACAGGGAAAAAAACCGGATGATCGTCACGAGGGAAAGCTGGGCGATCCGCTCCAGGCCCACGAGGAGCCCCTCCAGATACATCTCTAGCAGAGACAGCGGAACAGCGAGGAAGGCTAGAGTCAGCATGTATCTGGTTATGTTGTTGTCAGAGAGATACTGCAGGGATAGAGGCATCGCTATCCAGCCGGCCGCTCCTGCCAGCAGGCCGATTATTGCTGCCAAAGAGAGCGAGTTGCCCATCAGTGTCTGCGGCGTGCGCTTCTTGGCGCTTACAAGGTAGCCGTTTGCCCGGCCAACGCCAAGATTGGCAAACCAGGCGAGTGTGTTCGGTATCAAGAGGAGCAGTACTGCTGTTCCACTGCCCTCAACCCCCAACACACGCGCCAAGATCATGCCAGAGGCAGTGTTCAATATGAACCCTATCGCTCCACTCATGAATTTCAATGAGACGTTTTTCAGGTATGATTTAGAGCCATTCACTGGATTGCCTCTGTCCTCTTAAACCTTTATGTAGGAAGATGTTCCCTACGCTCTCTACGGCATGCACGTTTGTTGCTATCACGAGAGTCCTCCCTTGCCGGCGCCAGCGACAAACGTCGCATCACCTCTGCCAGGGCCAGGAGTAGCCAGAAGTATTTCTGATCATCCAGGTCGATGAACATGCCCGCGCTCAATACTCCCAACAGGCTCAAGTATGCGCCTATCGCCAGGGTCGTCAGGTGAGGATCACCTTTTCGCTTCAAGCGCAACACGGCGACCAGGCCGTTCTTGACAGATAGCCCCACTACGATGATGAATAGGGCAAACCCAATCACACCAAGCGAACTCAGCGTGCTGATATAGATGTTGTGTGGGTCCACTGTTGGTGGTAGAAAAAGGTGCGTCGTCAAGCCAACCGTGTCAGCAAGATATCGTCTAAACGCCATCCCAAAGTTGCCCAGCCCTACCCCCAAGAGCGGGTGAACACGGAACATGTGCCATGCAACCAACCAGATATCCAGCCGTCCGGTGCCCCTGTTGGATAGGGTGAAAAGGGATTCAATCCGCCCCAGGACTGTCTCAGGTAGAAGGTACAGAATTGCTCCTATCACTAGCAAGGCTGGAAACACAACACGCCACATCCTACGATCCAGCATTGGGCTGAATATCAGGATGACGGCCAACGCAACCACTCCCCCACGCGAAGACGTGGACAGGATACCTACCACGGCCAGCAGCAAGACAGCTAAGAGAAACAGCTTCCTGCTCAACCGAGTCTCTTGGCTGAAAAGCGCCATTAACAGAGCCGCGGTAGGGAGAATGTGGGCCGCCAGGAAATTCGGGTCGTCCCCGCTGACCTCTCTGGCGTCAGCCCGCCCCGCGATTACCTCTCCCGAAAAAAGGTTGAAAATGGTCAGCAGCGATAGCACTAGGCTGACCATGATGATAATGAAAAGAAGATTGCGGACTCTTTCGGGCGAGTTCACGAGATTAACCACCAGGATATAGAGCCCGACTGACTGGATCAGGGTTGGTATGTGACTGAAAACCAACTGGGCGTCCAGGGCCCACAGCGCCGACAACCACCCCCACGCAACAAACCCTATGACGAACCAGCACTGCACAGGCAGCACGATCTGGAAATGCTTCTCGATGACGAGGGAATGTACGACCCAGGCTCCAAAGACCAGAATCCCCAGCAGTTTTGCCGCGGTAAACCCTGAAGTCACGATAAGCAGTCCCTCAGCAAACATAGTTGCCACAAACAGATAGAGGCCCCACACGGGCTCGATGAACGTAACTATCCCTGCGATCAAGCCGATTACCGCTACAACGGCCAGATACCAGTTATCCGTCAAGGCAGCGACTGCGGCCCCGTAGAATATCCCGGTTGCAACAAAGGCCACCACAACATATGTGCCCCGCAAGTGCCTGTCAGCAAACATAATCGCTTCTGCCTCTACCTCAGTCTACAGTCGTAGGCTGTGACGCATCACGTTCGTTATCCAGCACTTCTTCCTCTTTCTCTTCCCCGGTGCGTTTTCCGACCACGTCCACTGGGCTGCGCCACCGCGCCCAGAAGGGTTTGTTCGGTTTTTCACCGTCCGAGCGATATTGGAAGTGATGTTCGGACGATCCAGTGCGCACCCTGTTTAGGATCCCCCCCAGCACTTTTGCCTCCACGCTGCGCAACATCTCCAGAGCCTGTATCGCGGCCCTTTGCCGTGTGGAGCGACTGTCAACCACCAATACGACTCCATCCATCTGCGAGGCCAGCACCATCGCGTCAGCGCTCGCCAGGACCGGTGGGACGTCAAACAGGACCATATCGGCGAACCACTGAAGTTCTTCGATCAAGCGGGCCATTCGCTGTGAACCTAACAGTTCTGATGGCTTGGAGGGCACAGGACCGCTGGGAAGCACATAGAGGCCAGGAATGTCAGTCTCAACGATACATCCCTCTAGGTCCACATCATCATCTAATAGCAGAGAAGTGAGTCCTGTCAGGTTCGGCACATCAAAGGCGTGATGCAAATAGGGTTGCCGAAAGCCGGTATCCACCAGGAGTACCTTGTTGCCAGTCTGCGCCATGGCCATGCCGAGGTTAACTACGATGCTGGTCGTTCCCTCCCCCGGCCCAGGACTGGTAACCAACAGCGTGCTGACTGTGGTGCTATCTGCATTGGCGAATTGGATATTCGTGCGCAGTATGCGGAAGGCCTCCAAGGTCTGCCATTCTTCCCCCTTGACATGAGCATGGCCGTTCTTTTGCCAGGACGTGACAATAGGGATCGTTCCCAGGCTGGGCAAGGCGAGCGCATCGCGCACATCCTCGGCGTTTTCCAGAGTGTCGTTCAGATACTCTAACAGAAAGGCCAGGGCGCAACCGATCATACAGCCGCCCATCGTCGCGACCGCTGTGTTAAGCACTTTGCGAGGACGGATGGTTTTACTGGGGGGCTCGGCCGGTTCTACGACGCCCACACCCAACAATCGCGATTTCATGGCACGGATATTCAGATACGCAGACAGGAGGTTGGCATAGGCCGTTCGCTGGTTGGATTGCTGGGTCTGTAGGGCATTCAATTCCTCTTGCGCCTGCAAGCGGGACGAGGTGCGCAACTGCTCAATCTCCGCCTCAGTCTCTTCAATCTCCTGCTCCAGGGCCCTCATTTGCACCACCACATTCTGCTCGTAATTATCAATCTCCTGAAATTCTTGTTCACCGGGACGTTGAAGAAGAAACGTGAGGGCGATCTCATTGGCGATATCTGCCGCGCGTTGCGCGTCGTTGTCCTCCACCTTCAGTTCAAGCAACTGGGTTTCGGGGATGATGTTGACATCGACGCGTTTGGCCAGTTGTTTAGGAGAATAGGGTAAGTCCAGGTTGGCGATGGCTGTTTCCAACAGAGGCCGTGTTTGCAGCAGTTCCCGATAGGTCTCAATGATTTGCTGGAGGCCGAGCAAAGAGGAGTAATCCACCATGCCAGTGTTCGTTGATTGGCTCGACATGATCATTACGCTGGCTTCATAGACCGGCGGCAGCATACTACTCACTACGAAGGAGGCTATCCCTGCGCATAACGTGCAGAGTGCGATCAACCACCACCACCTCTGCGCAGTCCGAAAATACTCTTTGAGTTCCATCCCTTGACTCCTTCGCGTCTGATTAGGGGGTTCCTACGCAAGAATGTACCCTGGGGCAATTTGTGTCATCATCCTGTAAGTATAGTATAGCGGATATCGGCAAGGTTGGCAACCAGCCCAAGTTCCAGGGGTGCGACGACTGATCGTCGGAAAAGGTTGACCCCATCTCGTGGCTGGCGCTAACAAGCCTAAAAACTGCCACTTTTGGAGCAAATATCTGCGAAAATCACTCGAAACAAGCAGATTTCCCCCATTTTTTCAAGCCGTGGGAGGCACGAAATCGGAATTCCGACGAACAATCGTCGCACCCAAGTTCCAGTAAGTCCTTGGTCATAGTACATAGTATAGCGAACGGAGGTCACTTTGTGGTGACGAATATGTTATAGTTCTATTAAATTGGACTTTGGACAAGTGAAGACCGCTGGTCGTAAGTAGATCGGCCAGCCAAAGGCGAGTTTGAACGTTAACAAGCAGTTTCAGACCGGTTTAGAGGCTTTTTTGCCCTTCTTGATGACCGGGTGGCGATCTCGAGGCGGTGGCTGCTCTCCTGTGGCCCGCCCTGGGGATTTACCTCGGGGTTTGGGCTGCTGGGCGGGTGTCCCAATCTGCCGAATAATTCGCCCAAAGTCCCGCTGGACAGTGCTCGGCGAAGCGGTCTTGCTTTCCGCTTCAGGCAGATACCGTTCCCAAGGACGCGGCAGCGATTCAGCCACGTTGCGGGCAAGCCAGAGTTGCGCATCGGCCAATGCCACGATCCACATCCAGTTCTCCTCGTGCTCTACATCCGGTGTTTGGTAAGTAGCCATCAGCAGTCGCTGTTTGCCAAAGCGGAAGTAGTGCTCGACGTCGTAGCGTTGACCGTAGGCTTCCCACCGCTCAGCAGGTCTGGCAGGTCGTCATCATCGCCGCTGTCATCCCACGCGGGTAG
>CAYLPU010000032.1:42803-46804 GCA_964385635.1 uncultured Anaerolineales bacterium | reverse complement strand
TCCCCCTCAGCACAGCCCCCAGCGTTAGCCAAAGGATCTTGAGGTCGAGCCACAGTGAGTAATTGCGAATGTAGAACAGGTCGTATTGGGTGTTCAAGTGCATGGGTAAGTCACTGCGGCCGCTGACCTGCCACCAGCCGGTCATCCCAGGCGGCACGGCCAGGCGCTGCCGCTGCCAGGACTCGTACTGCTCCACGACGAAGACCTGCTCCGGGCGTGGCCCCACCAGGCTCATCTCACCGCGCAGGACGTTGAAGAGTTGGGGAAGTTCATCGAGGCTCCAGCGACGCAAGAAACGTCCCACTCGGGTGACGCGCGGATCACGTGGCACTTTGTATACCAGGTTGCCACTTTCGTCCAGTTGGGCCACCTGGGCCTGCAATAGCCCGCTTCCTGACACCATCGTGCGGAACTTGAGTATGCAAAAGCGACGCCCGTTCTCCCCGATGCGCTCTTGCCGGAAGAGAACCGGTCCCCTGTCATCCAATTTGACCGCCAGCGCGATGAGTGCCATCACCGGCAACACGATGGGGAGCACCACCAGCGTCACCAGCAGGTCGAAAGTGCGCTTGATCGCCCAGTCCACCCCATCAATCACCGGCTCGCGCAGCCCTACCAACGGCATGCCGAAGAGGGTTTCAGTGCGGGCGCGCACGAGCGCCAGGCGGAACAGATCCGGGACGATGTGGACGTGCACCGGCTGCGCCTGCAACTCGTAAACGACGTGCTCAATATCCTCGTACCGCTCGGCGGGCAGGGCGACGATGATCTCGTCGCATCCCTTTTGCCAGGCGATGTCACTCGTCTCGGCAATCCGTCCGAGAATTGGCCACCGGCCGGCCTGTTCTGTTTCGTCGTCGGCGACAAACCCGACGACCTGATAGGCAGGCGCCAGTTCGCGGTCGATGATTTCAGCGACCTCGACGGCTGTCCCGCCTGCCCCGACGATCAGAACGCGCCCGGCCGTGCGCCGCGTGTCTTGCAGACAACGCAGCGACGCCACTGCCACTACACGCATCAGGGCCAGCAGCGACCAGTCTAACACGGCAAAGTAGACCACCAGCAACCGCGGCACCTCGCGGTAGGTGAAATAGAGGAAGCCCCCCAGCACAAAGATGCAGACCGGAACAGCCACAGTGAGACGTCGGAGCAGTCCACGAGCACTGGTGGCCAGTTGCGAGTCGTAAACGTTGAGCATCTGGAAGGCCACCGGCCAGGTGAGAGCCACCACACCGTAGACAACCGGTGCCACCAGCAGGTACGCTGGCGACAGTGGCTGGCCCCAGGGCAGAGCGCGGCGCAAGAAGGCGGCCAGCGCCAGGGATGCCAGCGTGAGCAACACATCGCCTATGGCCAACAGCGTCAAAAAACGTCGGAAGCGCCGGAACATCTTCCCTACGGCCTCCCTGTCCGCCGGTAGAATGAACCTTCCCCGTTGTCCGAAACCGTCACCAGTTCCAACCACACCGCCTTCATAAGCGCGCCACTCTCATACCTTCCACAATACAGCCTATGGTATCTGTGAACTGAAATAGACTTCCAACTGTTGCCCTTCGCGAGGAAGTACATCGAGCAACGTGAAGTGATTTTGAAGATAAACACGGAAATTCTCATAATCTAAAAGTCCCACCATGTGATGAGCTGTCTGTGGAGACACATCCACGATGACCATACGAACATCCATCGCCTCAATCTCCCAAATCAGATCAGCACCTGTGATCTGACCAGAAGCCACAACAACGTGAGATATCTCTGCCCCCAAGTATGTAGAGGGGCGACGGGCATAGAAATTGAGTTCTTGGTAGTCTGACAACACACGGGTATCCGCAGGGATCAAGGTCTGAATGTAGCGAGACACAGCCATAGTATCCTGTTCGCTGCGCAGAAGTATCTGGGCATCGGTCGTGATCCAGGGAACGAGAACCGCACAAATGATGCTCAGAAGGAGCAATGAACTACGTGGGAGACGACGAACCGGCTCAAGGGTTGCAGCAAAGAGAACTGATAGCGAAGGTACTAGGTAGAGCAACAGACGAGGGAATAACTCGCGGGATAAGACCAAAAAAGCCAAGGCAGTCGGCAGTTGCCAACTGAACAATGCCATCTTCCGATCACGAAACCATCCCCCTCGGATAGCAGGGATCGTGAGTAGAAGGAAAGGGGCAAACATCAGAGAATACTGCAATAGGAACACCAATCCTTTGAGAATGACCCGAAGCAATGTCAACTCCTGTCCCTGTGCCAGATTTACTCCTATCACGCCCTCGTAGAAATGGGGAACGTATAGAACAAGTATCCACGCCGCGAGGCCAAACAAGACCACATAGACAGACAGTAGAACCGTGGCCCGAAGAATCGTCCTGCGCCGAGACGCCCGCTCCCGAATCCACGTCACCACCAGCAATAACACACAGCCCAGCATCACCAGTGCTGCCAGGAGTTTATATAGCGACGCCACAGCAAGAGCAAGGCTGGAACCTGCAAAGAAGACCAGGCCACCCTTCGTCAGTCCCCGGGCGAAAAGATACAATCCCAGCGTGCTAAGAAAAATATAGAAAGGTTCAGGTTGAAACGAGCGTCCCAAACGGAAGATGTCTGGATGGAGCAAAAAAACGACCATGCTGAGCAATGCTGCTTCTGCTGGCAGGACTTCTCGGGCCATGAAAAATATCAGGACGCCTGTGCTCATTGTCAGGAACACAGAGAGCATCCGCATCGGCACAACCTCCGCCCCGACTACCCGCATCCACCCAGCGCCGGTATAGAGGAACAGTGGCCAACGCGATGTGAACATGTCCTGATAGGGACTTTCCCCCTCACTGATGCGCCAAACTTGGTACAGGAAACTCCCCTCGTCATCGTTGATCAACCATCCTCCCAGATTGTACACGTACAGCAACCCGAAAGCCAACACAATCAAGAATAGGGAAAAAACTATCGAAAAGGTGCCATGCCGACAAGCACCTCTCGTTGGAGAACTGTCGCTCATCGTCCCAATCTCTCCAAATGACTCACTGTTTCACCCTGTACAGGACAGTCTGTGCTATTCTTTCTCCCCACACCGCGACTAACTGCAGCCGAGGGTGGGATGTTGCTCCGATGTAGAACTCCGTCAGCGACGCTGGCCGGTTCTGGTCGAGCACTACGTAAGAAACCCCGTACCGGTCGGTTACCATCAGCAATGTCTCTACATCGCCATCGGGGACGACCACGGCTGGCCTATGAGCATGATACCAGAAACCAGGGGGGTTGCCAACCATGACGATTGTACTATCCGGGACTCCCTGCTCATCCAGCCACACGCCGATCTCCAGGTAAGCCGCGTCGGCATCTCGCCAGGCAGATAGTTTCCCCACCGTCGCGTAACCACTCATAGCCACCGCTGCGACAACCATCGCCACAGTGAATACCACCTGGGCCTGCCGCAGATTCCAGCGTCGCCTCCGGCCCACCCATCCCACCACCGCATCCAGCCCCTCCGCGCCAGCAACGAAGAGAAACGGCAACACAGGCGCGCTAGCGTGAAAGAATCCACCCCGGGGACCGGGGAAAGTGAAGGCCAGGGAGTGGGTGAGGTAGATGAGGAAGAGGTAAATGAGGGAAAGCGCGAAGGGAGAGCAGCGGCGCAGGCGGTAGAGACCGATAAGGACGAAGGGCAGCAGGAACACCAGACAATCCTCCGCCAGGAAGCGCTCCAGGTTCACCCCCAGCGCCCACAGTTTCGAGCGTAGGATGTTCCCCCAGCCCCAGGCCAGGTAGGAGTGGGGGGAAAGATCGCACCCGTAGCAGAACATGTCATCGTAGGTATGCAGCCAGAGGGTTTTGGCGCCCGCCGGGGAAAGCGGCGCGCCAATCAGGCCCAGGTTACGGATGAACCAAGGAGTCACCACCAGGAGGTAGCCGAGAATGACGAGCGTGAAACGTGAAACGTGAAACGTCAAACGTGAAACGTCAAACGTCAAACGTGAAACGTCAAACGTCAAACGTGAAACGTCAAACGT
>CAYLPU010000032.1:0-42703 GCA_964385635.1 uncultured Anaerolineales bacterium | reverse complement strand
AAACGTCAAACGTCAAACGTGAAACGTCAAACGTCAAACGTGAAACGTCAAACGTCAAACGTGAAACGTGATGCGTGGTGCGTGATTGGGGACGGACCAGCAGAGGCAGAATGACTACGGGCAGCAGTAGGATGCCGTCGGCGCGGGTGAGGTGGGCCAGGCCAACCAGCAAGCCAACCAGCAACCAGCGACCCGCATCCAGCATCCCTTCTCCATTCTCCACCCCTCGCTTTCCAGCGAGCCACAGCGCCAGGCTCCCGAACAGCGCGAAAGGGGCAAAGGTCTCTGGCAGCGTCCAGTAGGGGAAGAAGAAGCCACTGAATAAAATGAGCAGGCCGGCGGCCCAGGCGCGACGGCGCACCCCTCCTTCGACCACGCTCACCGCCACGAGTACTCGCGGTGGCAGGACAGGCGTGGCCTGCCAGGCGACGGCGTAGGCTACCAGTGGGAGCAAAGCAGAGAGCAGGACAAAGGGGAGTTGGAGGGCAAAGAAAGAGCCAGGGAAAAGGGCAGCGAAAGGGGTTGCCAGGAGAGAGGGGAGCGGCATCCAATAGAGAAAGCCAGGATGAGGCAGGGTCGCCGGATCATCCAGATAATGCCATAGAAAGGGCTCGTTGAGACCGCCGCCCTGCGCCAGTTGCACCGCTCCGGCGGCGTAGTAAGCCGCGTCCATATAGCCGGGCCGGGAAACGAGGACAGCCACAATTAGCCGCACGGCCAGGGAAAGAAGGAATAGCCCTAGCAGGTCCTGCCGGGCACGGTTCACGGCTCTCTCTCCAGTGCCACCAGGTAGACCTCTACCTCCCCCGCCCGGAAGGTCTGCTTCAACCATGGGGCTGAGCCGGGGTCGAAGTCGCCCAGCGCCTGCTCATCCGGCCCGTGGAACACATAGGCCACCTCCCACTCTTCTAACAGCGCCAACCGCTCAACGTCGTGCGTGCCAGCGGCGAAGAACCGGGTCACTGCCTCCCGTTTCCCCTCGAAGTCCACCGTCTCCATCCAGTGGCCCAGCACAACCCGGTGGCCGATGCGGGCCGGGATCAGGCTCCCGGTCTCGAACCCCGCCAGCACCGTCTCCTCCCACGACGTGTTCTCCCCCAGCCAGTCCACCCCTGCCAACACATCGGTGGGCCAGAATAGGGCCGGTGCACGAGCCGCTGCCGCCAGGGTTGCCCCCGCCGTCAGATAGAGATGACTCACCGCCATCAGCGCCACCACTGCCGCCTGCGCAAGCCGCCTGCCCCTCCCGATCTGCGACTTCCAATGTGCAACGCAATCTGCAATCTGTGCCAACCCCACCCCGGCCAGCAGCCCCAGCGGCACTTGCACTCCTTCTAAAAACCGCCGCTGCAGGTTCCACGGCAGGTAGACCAACACCGCCACCAGGCCAATCCAGAGCAGGGGAAAGGCCAACTCTTGCCCACCACGGCGCGCCCAGGCCACAGTACCGACGGCTCCCAGCACCAACAGCACTCCGTACCCCCACAGGTAGACCCGCAGAGGTGGGGACAGGGTCACATTCTGGACCGACCAGCCAACGAAGACCGGTCTGGCACGGAATACCCACAGGTCGTAGATTAACAGAGAGACCTGAGCCACTCCCATCGCCGCCACCGCCGCCAGGCCCCGCCACGCTACCCGACGCGTCCGCACTCCCCGGACCGCCCAGCATAGGATGGGCAGTACGTCGGCCACGAGCAAGATATGCGGATGGATGAGGCCCAGCGCCAGCGATGCCAGGACTGCCAGCGCCCCATCCACGAGCGAGGGGCCTTCGGGACAATGTAAGAGGAGCAGGAAGACGGCCAGGAGCAGGCCGGTGGCGGCGCAGAAGTGGGGAGAGGTCAACACCGCCAGGTACGTAAAGCCATCCAGCAGCCAGAAGTCCATCGGCGAGACACCGCCGGGCGGGGTAGGAGCGAAAACCTCCGTGAGCCACCCCAACCCGGAACCAGTCGTCGCCAGCAGGAAGGCCAACCGCTGGGTGCGCACCGATACGACGAAGTGAGCGATGAACCGGTAGACAGCCAGCAACATCAGGAAACTCAACAACACCCGGGCGATCTGGTAGATCAACGGCAGCTCCAGCCCGAGCACCCGCGCCAGATGCCCCAGGGCGACGTAGAAAGGCTGGAAGTAGACCCCCTCGTGCTCTTCCGGCGTGAAGAGCAGCCGGAACTGCCACTCCCCCCGGTATCCTTGCCACATCCTCGCCAGATAACTATGGTAGTCCATCCGGTTCAGCAGCGCGCCGCTGAACCGAACGTCCGCCGTCTGCGCCAGGTAACCCACCATGTACGGCACCGTCGAGACAGCCACCACCGCCAGCGCTACCGCCGCCGCCCAACGGTACTCCGCCCGCGAGACCACCCCACTCATGGCTTCACCTCGCAGTCCACAAAGTGACAGACCTCTACATCAGCGACAGCATGCGTTTCCCCCTCCTGACGGCAATGGGCACGCAGCCAGGCCCGGTTCGGCACATCGGCGTAGCCCAGAGCGCGGTACTCCTCCCACGTCCGTCGAAGGCCACGTACCAGACCCCCTCCTATGCTGTGCCTGCTTTGTCCTCTCACCAATTTCCCTCCAGCGGTGGTGGAGCAATCTCCAGAGCGCCCGGCACAGCAAAAGCCACAATCCGCTCGTCTTCGTAGAGTGGGGGACCCAACTGCTCAACAAGATACATGGTCACAGCCTCAAGATCGTCTGGCTCTAGAAAGTCCCGATACAGAATAACATAGCCTATGCCGTAATCGGCTAGCGCCAGCGGATCCCCGCCGGGAAGCGCCAGTGCCTCCAATTCCGCCATAGACTCTTCTGCCTCCGCTGTGCGTCGGTCCCTGTATCCCCCCACGATAGCATGGCCGTGCACCATCTGATAGAGCACGTGATACTTGGCAGCCACGTAGTCCAATACAGGTAAGTCAAGAACCGCCACCGAACGCCGGTCGGCTGCCAAGTCCCTGTAAAAGGCGGGCACGCTGGCATCAGCCATCGGCCAGGGAAAGAGGAAGATCGCGTCGAAGATAACCAACGCCACCACCCCAGCCACCACTACCTGCCGCCATACCCGCCGGCGGATCCTGCCGACCAGCCACACCATGCCATACGCGGCCAAGATCGCCAGGGCAAACATAGCGGTGAGGTTCAAACGCGCCGGGGTCCGTCCCCACGAGAGCAGGGGCAGCATTCCCACCAGGCGGTAGGGGAGCACAAACGGCCGTCCTTCGATGGTCACCAGCCGCCCTCCCACTCGCAGGATGGGTCCAAGCGCCAGAAGCGAAGCGCCTGCCGCTACCGTCACCCAGAGACGCACGTCGTGCCGCCTCCGCCACCCCCTCAGCGTGCCTATCGCCGCCAGTACCAGCGTCACCCAACCGGCATAGACGACCCCCTCCGTATAACTAACGTTCGAGATGGTGCGCACCGAGAGCCTCCACAGTCCGGGCCAGACCCGGCAGAGTGGGTGCCCCGGAGGCGGTACCACCAACGCCAGCGCGTCCGCCGAGTAGTCCAGGATGCCCGCTGCGTGGTAAAAACCCAACTCCCCTCGCGCAGCGCAGGAGAGCAACGGCCACACCAATGGGAGTAGAATCAGCGCTGCCAACCCGAATCCCACCCCAAGGCTCATCAGCGCGGCACGCGAAAGCACCCGTGGACGATCGGTAAGCAGGAAGAAAAGCAACACACCTACAGTGACCGGAGCGGTGAAATACGCCAGCGGCATCAGGTCAACGGTGGAAGCCATGACCAACGCACCCCCCAGTGCCAGCCCGCGCCCGATGGTCGGGTGTCTTAGCACGCGCCACAGACAGAGGACCAACAGCGGATATGGATAGGTAAGAACCTGGGTGAAGTGACCATTGAGAACATGCAGCGTCCGGTTGGCGCAGAAGGTGAAGATCGCCCCGCCCACCACCGCCGCCGCCCGACTGCCGGTCAATTCCAGACACATGAGCGCCATCAACACCCAGGTAAGCACATAGGATGCGAACAGATGCATATTATAGGTAGCAATGGGGCTTCCCCAATGAACGCCGGGAAGCGCTATCAGCTTGGCCCAGGGAGTCACCGCCACTTTTGGATGATAGATGGTCGTCGGGTAGTAGATCCTATCCACTTGTGCAGGCGAGCGATGGAGAGTGAACAGTGACTTATCGAACCACCATGTGGACCAGGCGTGGGAGAAGGCGTCGGACCCATAGAAGCCAGCCAAATGCGTCCGCCATAAGAACACCAAAGGGGTAGTGAAGAGGGCCGTCACCAGGATGGACAGAATTGCTACAAAGAGAACGAAATTCCAGCGCGCACGTCCGCTCATCGTTGTACCTCGTAGAGGGATACATCCTTCTGTATGAACACCCGTACCAGGCTACCGCTGTGGTCCGGATCGAATCCGCCCAGTGCCTGCTCGTCTTGCCCCATAAAACACCGTGGCAGTCCATTCAGTCCAGCAACGCGCCAGCGCTAAGCGCACCTCCGCCGTCTGCGCCAGGTAGCCCGCTATATACGGCACCGTCGAGACAGCCACCACCAGGCCGGCCACCGCCACCACCCACGCCCACTCTTGCCGCGTCATCCGTCCCACGCTATGGCTCCTTCCGCCGGTAGAGCGCTACCACCAGGTCGCTGAACCGCTCCTGCTCCGTTGGCCAAGGTCTCCCGACCGCCGGCCCGAAGCGACCCTCCAGCCAGGCCAGCGCCGGGTGCTCGGCGCCCATTGCCTGCACCTCCTCCACCTCGCGAGGAAAATAGACCAGCCAAACCCGCCCCACCTCTCCCACTGCCTCGGTGATGGTGGGAGTAGCGAAGATGCCCAATGCCTCCTGCGTGGGGCGAGCGAGGGTGTCCTGCGGTGAGCCGGGCGGGTCGGCCAGGAAGACACCGGGCAGATGGGGGGCATAATAGTGCATCGGGAAGTAGGTCAGTTTGTTGGTGTGAATCACGACGTCGGCAGGCTCGACGCAGTTCCGCAGATAGGCCGCCGCTTCCGGGAAGGGCGGGCGGGGGAAGCCAACGTAGGTATAGTGAACCCCCAAGGATCCGGCCGTGCTCACTGCCAGCAGCGCCACCAGCCCCAGGCTCAGCGAGCGCGGCAGGCCGCCCCGAGTCAACAGCCACCCCACCGCCACCAGGTAGAAGAGCGCCGATGGTAACAGCGTCCGCTCCAGGTAGACCGGCCGCCAGCGGGAGATGAGCAGAAGCAGGAAGATCGGCACCCAGCACAGGAACAGGAACCAGCCAGCCTGCGAGCGGGCCTGCCAAGCCCGTAGAGCCAGCAGTGCCAGGAGAAGCACACCAGTAAATAGCCCTACACCGAGGAGCCAGACCGGTGCCGGCTCATAGAAGGTGAGCAACGGAAGCATCATAGCACGAACAACCTCCTCCGCTCCCGGCGGCGCCAGCCAGTACCCTCGCCCCACGAAGCCTATCTGCCCCGGCAGCGCCCCGACCAGCCAGGGACTGAAGAGCGCCAGCACGGCTAGGTCGGCCAGGGCCAGCGCCGGCAGGCAGCGGTACCAGCGGCGGCGGATCACCACCAACACATTGAGAGCCAGCAGGACGAACGCGCCCAGATTGTGAGCATAGAGAGTGAGCGCAGCCCCTACAACATAGAGCGCCCACCACTGGACCCGCCTCCTGCCCCCCACACCCCCACGCTCCCACACCCCTGCACTCCCACACTCCAACGCCCGCAACAATCCCCACGCCGCCGTCACAGCCGCCAGGCCCAGCAGCCCGTACATCCGCGCCTCCTGGGAGTAGGCCACGTGGAAAGGGCTAACCGCTGCCAGCAGTCCCACCGCCATGCCGGTCCGCCGGCCAAAGCACCAGGCCGCCAGCCGCCAGAGAAGCGCCACGGTGACCATCCCCAGTCCCACGGAGAAGAAACGGACCGCCAGTGGAGACCGGCCAACCAGTCCCATCCAGCCGTGCAGGAGGAAGTAGTAGAGCAGGGGATGCACGTCCGCCGCGCCAGCACCCGCCACCGGCGTCACGGTCCCATAAACCATCCGCTCCGGGCTCAGGGAGGCATATAGCACAGCGAATGCCTCGTCGTACCAGAGGGAACGGGCCTGGAGGTGGACCACGCGCAGACTGAAAGCCAGCAACGGAATAAGCACTCGATATGGCCAATCTTCAGGCCAGATCCTGTACCATCGTAAGGGCAACCGGGCTTCCATCACTATGTCACCCAGAACCAAAGGAAAAAGGCCGCCGAGGCGATGGCCTGTAAAGTGAAGGAGAGGCATATCCACGGCCAGCGGAACCTGGGCCGCCGCCCTGATCGGGCTAGCAAGACAAAACCAGGGAAGAGGGGCAACACGTAACGTGACATAGCCCTCAGCAAACCGTCACCGCTCAGCTTCACCAGAGGAACAAAAAACAAAGAAACCATCAATAGCATGTACTCCCTGGGCAGCACGCGAAAGGCGATCATAATCAGAGCAGCAAACAGCGTCACCGCAAATAAGTCGGGGAATACAGGGAGACTCGAAGCCCCAACCGTACGTACAGCGCCCACGCGAGAAACGCATAAGGACAGCCAGTAGCGCCAGCCCCCACGTTTTCCAGGGCACTTTGGCCCGCCACCACAGATAAGCCAACGGCACCACTAGAGCCACCCCCACCGGGTCCTGCCATGGGATCTCAATGGGATAGACGCGTAGGACAAGAGCGGGCCACGCAGTTAGTGCGAGCCGCATCGCGAGGAAAGTGCCCAAACACCAGCGCACACCATGAGATGCCAAGTTCTTAGCCACCGTGTCGGTCATCTCAAGCCACCCCCAGCCGAGTGCCCTCGCCCACCAGCCAATGACGGGCCAGCGCAAAGACCGCCAGCAACCCGAAAGGCAGAGGCAAGTAAACGACCGGATGCTCAAACTTACCCACCACGGTGGTCAGAAAGAGAGCCCATAACCCCACCAGCAGCACCATCTCGACCAACAGCACCAGCCATGCCCTCGCGCGCCCACGCTGGAGCGACCGGAAGACCATCACCAGAGGCAGGAGCAAGACCACGTAATTGGTCGTCGCCGTGCGCAGCGCCACCAGGTTAGTTACAATCAGGCACAGCCCGACTGCCCAGGCCAGCGCCCCTTTCGTCCCCTCGCGCAGCGAGGAATACCAGGCGGCCAGCACGTAACCGGTGGCGACCAGCGAAAGCCCCCACTCCCCCCACGTTCCCAGCGATGGCAAGGTGACATGAGTAAGAATCCAGATGGGAGAGCCGATGGCTGTGTAGGAGGAATAGCGGGCCATCTGGCGGAGGAAACCGGTCATCCAGCCCGGCTCGGCCAGCCAGGAGGCCCCCAGCAGCATCGCCATCCCACCCAGGAAACTGCCCACGAAGCGGTAGCGGGGCTCCCGCATCGCCCACCACAGCAACAAAGGAACAAGCAGGAAGACCATCTGGGGCTTGACCGTCGAGATAGCAAGACAGAGTCCAGCCAGGATATCCCGTCGCTCCTCCAATGCCCAGAGCACCAAAGCGATCATCGCGAAGACAAAGACAGCGAACTGCCCCAGGATCAACGCCCGGGCGTTGGGATAGAATAGGAACGCCCAGAGCGCGGTGCAGGCCAACAGCCAGCGCGGTGGCCACCAACTGTGGATGCGGAGCGCAAGTAGAAGTCCCACCGACAAACAGGCTTCCAGCAGCACCAGCCAGACCGCTTCCGCCCAGGGGTAAGGCAGCCATACCAACGGCCAGAGCAGGAACACCGTGTAGAAGGGATAGGCGAAGGGACCGGGGTCGAACTCCTGCTCCTCCTCCGGCTGGATGGGACGGCCGTAGATGAGTAACTGGATCTGTCGCGTGGCCTCGTCGGAGTAAGGGCTGAACCCCTCGCGCCAGAAAGCCCGCGCCCCACCCCAGCGAGAAGCAAAGTCATTGGCCCCGGGGTAGCGGGAGGTGAAGAGCACATGGGTCGCCACCACATTGCCGACCAGGAACAGACCCACCACGAGCAGAAGCATTAGCCGGCGCATAGAGGTGACCTCTTGGCCAATCTCCATCGGACAGTGTGCCGCGCAGTGCTCAAACTCGTCGGCAGCAACAGCACCGAGAGCAAGCAACGCTGATACAGATGGTAGCGTTTCATCGACGAGACCTGCACCTGTCCCATATCCATAGACCCGCCACAATTGCTACACCACCGGCGCTCACCCATTCCCCTATCTCAAGCGGTTGTGACCTATATTCTAGCACAACCCTGTGTTTACCGGCAGACACGCGTACGGCCCGCAACACTGGCATTTCCTCCTCATCCACCCATGCACACCAGCCCGGGAAGTATGTATCGCTGAGCACCACCCAGGTTCATTTCGCAGGCAGCAGGCCGGCCGATTGAAGAAAGTCGGTCAACCCATCAGCCACGACCTGGTTGCCGTAGGGATTGAGATGGTAATCCAAAGGTGCCAGGTCCAGCGCCTGCTGCTGGCCTCTCTCCTGAAACACAGGAGTCAGGTCGAGAAAAGGCACTCCCAATCGCGCGCACTCGTTGCGTAGGATATCGCGCATGCGCATGGAGCTGCCTGGTACATATACCTGCGAATAGGCCGGGTGGTACACGAATACGAACTGTGTCTTGCGATCACACAACATCTGGTCCATGCGGCGCAACCATTGCAAGTAAGTCTGAATCGCTACCTCTGTGTTGGGCGTGGACGGCTCCACGATGACCTGCCCGTCTGTTTCCGTGACGCCATCCAGAGTGTATTGCGCATTCCGTGCAAACTCGGTATTGCCTGAGACTTGGTAGCGCCGATCATCAAGGATGAGTTCGCCAGTCTGGCGGGTCAACCAGCGATACTTGTCTGAAAGGCCACGGAGGTAAACATCCAGCAGGCCTTCGCTGACGGCAGAGTGACAGGCCAGCCACCCCAGCGTTGCCCGAGGGCCCGAGGCAAAAGCCATCCCTGGCATCCGGTGGACAGTTTCAGACATCAGGTCACCAATGTCATTGGGCGACCAGGTGAGAATGACCAGGTCCGGGTTGAGCGGTAGCACGTGCTCTTCCAGCATCGCAAACTCGGTGTTGATCGTCCCGCCGCCATGGGCCGCATTGATCACTTCGACAAACCAGCCCTGTCTGTGCAAGTTCTGCTGGAGCAGGTAGGGAAAGGTAGCATCGCTGTCCACAAAGAAACCATCTGTCATCGAGTCGCCCAGCGCGGCGATGCGGAACACGCCTGGCGGCTTTTGAATGTTGATCTCCGGGCCACGAAAGCCCAGCGAGTTGGACTCGACGACATAGGGCACTACGCCGAAATCCAGAACCATACGGCGGTTGGGTGGATAAAGCCCGTTGGGTGCGGGGAACAGAGCACAAAACAACCCCTGTGGCATCCCAAAGAACAGACGCAACGCCAGTTCAATACCGCCCAGCAGCAATGTGGGCAACGCCAAGAGCCTCACGATGTAGATAGCGGCACGTTTTGCTTTCCCCATAGCACTCCGCCAGTTCTACCTTTCAAAGCAGCGTGTCTGCACCAGTTTCCAGCACCGCCACCAATCTCGCGCTATCCAGACTCCGGGCCAATGCCCATTCACACTCGCACCCTGCGCCACAACTCTACTACCAGCAACACAAAAAGACCAGTTCGCAGCGGCACCGTCAGGTAGAGCCACTCGTTCATCCCCCGCGAAAGCAACACCGGCCACTCAGCGATGTTGACGAAGGTCAGCACGACCACATATAGCACGGCCCGCTCCGGGGGAAACGAGAGAAGCAGCAATGGCACCAGCATCCCCAGCCACTGAGGGCTCCAGCCCCGTGACCAAAGAAAGAAAGTCACTACAGTCAGGGTAGTGAACCTGATCACGCGCCGTGGCTCTCCCTCGTCGGGGGTCCGCCTCCACAGCCACAGGTACAACCCCCCGAAGAGGAGCAGTGTGAGCCATTGGGGAACGCAGGCCGGATTGCCCTGGGGACGAAGCGCAGCGGCGGGATCAAGGCGGTCCGCCTGGTAGGCTCCTGTCCCCAGGTTCCCGTCCAGCAACGCCCAAACAGTCTGCCAGGAGGCGCGGCTGCCGAGTGAGCGGAGTGAGGCAAAGGTGTATGTCGGGCTGAGCACGGCCAGGAGGCCCCAGACCAGCGCAACTATGGCCATCATCACCGCTGCGTAGCCCATCGCCTCCCGCCAGCCCCGGCGGAAACGGATGGCAACGGGGAGGAAAAGCAGAGGAAACCACTTCACCAGCGCCCCCATCCCCATCGCCAGAGCCGATTCCGTCCGGCGGCCTGCCAGCCATCGCTCGACAGTCAGCAGCAGGAAAAACGTGGAGATAGCGTCGAAACTCAACCACCAGGTCGCCACCGGCGCAAAGAGCAGCGCGTACACCCAGGCAGCCCGGTCCACCCGCGCCTCCCCCAGTGCCCGCCAGGCCAGGCGGTGGAGAAGCACCAGTGAGCCGGTCTCAAATGCCAGTTGCACTAACGCCAGCCCGGTCGCGTAGGCTACGTAATGCGGCGTGAGCAGGTACAGCAGGACCGAAAGATATGGGAACAAGGGCGGGTACTCGACCCAGTAGTGGAGATAGGGGAGCCACCCCTGGTCTGCCCAACTGGCGATCTGGTAATAATAGTCGTAGTCTGACCAGCGCGCCAGTTGGTCAGCCGGCCAGAAGGCCAGCAGGCCCAGGCGAAAGGTGACGAAAAGCAGTAGCGTTAGCCTGAGAGTGGACACGGGTTTCGTCACGGGCAGACCTCCAGCAACAGCAGGTCAGTCCCCCACCGAGCGTGTGGCCATGCTCTCACCGCCCCATCCCCTCCCGCCCCCACACGGTCGCCACCCCGTCCCGATAGACCTCCTCCCATCCCCCCACACAAGCCAGTTGGGCCGATAGGGTGTCGTCGGGATAGGTCAGGATCAGGTTGACATCTTGGTCCGCCAGCGTCCTCTCAAAACCGGGCCGGGCCAACTGCACCTCCAGGTACTGGCGGAGGAATTCGTCCCCGTAGAGGTCGGTCCGCCCGTCCACAAAGACCCGGTAATCGGGCCACAGCGCCCAGATCAGGTAACCACCCCAGTTATAGGGGTTATATATCTCCCCTGCCGGCCGGTGCTGGCGGATCCAGGCCGCCGCGTCTACTGGCAGGCTCTCCCGTTGCCTCTGCTCGTTGAAGGCCGGGCTCAGTGGAGTCCAGACCTTCACAACCGCCAGCCCGACAACCAGCGTCAGCAGTCCCAGGTTGACCGCCCCCCTCCAGGCAGAGGGGCGAAGGAGCAGAGGAGCGGGGAAGACAGTGAGAATGTCACCTTGCCCCCGTGTCCCCCTACCGCATCGTCTCAAAAACGCCGCCACGTGCCGGCTCAGGACTGGGGCAGTCACCAGCGCGAACGGGCCAAAGTTGCGCCCGGCCAGGAGTGCGGCGTAGGCAAACCCCCCGACCATCGCCAGGTCGGTGCCATCCACCCGCCGTCCCGAAAGCCCCACCGCCGCCAGTGTCGCCAACAGCAGCCATAAGAAGGGCTGGGCGTAAAGAGGATGAAAATTCGGCGACTGCCACTCCTGGATAAAGTCCTGAAGAACGCCGACTTGCACCGTCTCCAGATAATAGGTCCACATGCGGGTGGTATTGGGGTTGACGACCAGCAAGAGTGCCGACAAGACTGCCACCACCACGACCAGTCCGATCCCCCGCCAGCCCGCCACCGGGTCGCCCCCCCCTCCCTCCCCCCCGCTGTCCCCCCCATTGGGGGGGAGGACCAATTGAAGCAGATGATTGAACACCTCCCCGGCGACGAAGGCCGCCAGGAGCATAAAGCCCAAGGCGTAGCCAGCGTGGAGATTGACCCAGAGGACAAAGAGGGGCGGCAGGAGCCACAACCGGTTCACCCCCCGCCACTTGAAGAGATAGAGAATATAGGCCACAACGGCGGTCAACAGGAAGGAAAGCAACTGCGGGCGGGCAACCCAGATCACCGCCGACGTCACCGCCGCCAGGACGACGATAAAGGCCCGCGTGAAGGGATCTCCCTCCATCTGCAAGTAGACGAAGGCGAAGGCGAGGGTCACCACCGCGCCCATCCACAATCCCAGCCCGGCGTAGGAGAAGTGGTCGAACAGCCAGTAGAGGATGACCTGGCTGAGCCAACTGTGGTTGACCCAGGGAGAGCCGTAGCGGGTGTGGGAGAAAAGATCGGTCTGGAGGATTTGGCCGCTCTCCAGCGTCACCCGCCCGGCTTGTAGATGCCACCAGGTGTCGGTGTCGGCCGGGGCACGGACTGCCATGGCGAACACTGCCACGAAGAGGATCGCCACCGCCAGGCGGCGGGTGTCCAACCAAGTCAATACCCGTTTCATCTCAACCAATCCCACTCATCTGCGTTTCGAGCAAGGCCCGCACCTTCCGCGCCAGGGCGCAGTAACCATGGAAAGGCCGGGGGCTAACCATGAGCCACACCGCGATGGGAAAGCCAAACGCGACATACCTGGTCATGCTGCCAACGGCTGGCACTGCCGCTGTCGTCCATGCCAGCAGCCACAGCAACCAGCGTCGCCAGCCGCTTACCCTGCCCAACGCTGGTAGTAGCACCAGGAAGTGATAAGGCATCAGAAACGGCAGAAGCAGCGCCCCTGAGGCCATCAACCGCAACGGATCACGCCCCGAAAATGGGAACAGGAGCAGCCCCAACGCCAAGATCGGCCACCCCAGATTACCCCACCCCATTGCCGCCGGGTGTGTGTAACACATCGCGCGGGCAGCCAATAGCCTGTCCGGCCACCAACCCCAGATCAGCACGCTGACGATACCCAGCGCGGCCGCCCAGACCACCC
This sequence comes from uncultured Anaerolineales bacterium, assembly GCA_964385635.1. GTDB lineage: Bacteria > Chloroflexota > Anaerolineae > B4-G1 > B4-G1 > CAYLPU01. Next base: position 29,916 of record CAYLPU010000032.1, on the reverse strand, counting down.
ACTGCCAGCGGGCAAATAGAGCCCAGACGGTGATATTGGGTTTGGTCAACGCCCACAACATTCCCAACGGAAAAAACATCAGCCCCCACATCGCCAGGCCATCAATCTGCCCCAGCCACATCAGCATCCAAACTGGCGGTGTCAGGAGAGCCAGAAGCGCAGCCTCCCCATAGCGGTACGCCCCCTGGCTCGTGCTAACCGCAACTGTCATCAGCAGCATCGCAAGCTGGAACGCCAACCCTACGCGCCAAGGCAAGATTGTCAGCGGTCGCAAAACCCAATAAGTCCAGGGGGGATACTGATCGTAGCAATTGCCGTCCGGAGCGAGAACAGAATCTCGAGCCTGAAAACAGACTTGCCAGTCCCACCCCAGCAGCGGCAGTCGCATGACCAGTGGGGTCAATATCGCCGCACCGACCACGACGACCAGTGCGGTCATCACACGCCGGTCCATAGGGCCCGTCATCCAGTCCATTGCCATTTGTGAATCTCACCGCTCGGTCCATAGAGCCAATTCATCCGGCGTCACCTTGCGCGAGAGGTCGTAGAAGACATGATAGTCACCAATCTGAACCTCGGCATAACCCACATCCAAACCACTCAGCCGCTCCCGGAGCAACTCATCTAGTGCCAGGTGGTTGGTCGTGACGTAGACCACGATAGGACTCGCCTCGACCCACTCTCTGTAAGGCGCGTAGCGGTCGTCACGGGAAGTATACCGCATGTCGGCCTTGTATGGCAAGTGGGGCACGAGGATGATCTCCTCCCTGGAGAGAAACGCGATGGGATAGGTCACCCAGTAGTTGGCGTAGCCGCGCGTACCCTCGTGCGCCCGCAGGAACTCTATCAACTCGGCGTCGTAGCGGTGATCTACCTGGGTGATGGCCTCGAACTGGGTTGTGATGCCGGGCGGATTGGCCAACGCGGCCTGAGTCGTGCCGACCAGGTTGAAGGCCAGAACAGCCCCCAGCAACACCCAGGCCCAGCGGCCGGCGCGCTCCCGCAGCGCCACCAGAGCGTCGGCAGTGAAGACAAACAACGGCAGGTAGAGCGGCAGGAAGTAACGCCCCGACGGATCGCCCCCGAAGGGGGTCAGTATGAAGCCGAGGAACAATGCCACGCAGACGGACCACAGCAACAGTTGGTTTTGGAGTGTGAAAGTGTGGGGGTGTGGAGATGTGGGAGATGAGGAACGAGTAGATGAGCGGCGCAGTCCGTAGAGCAGTGCGCCCAGGTAGAGAGCTAACGCGGGCACGGCCAGCCACAGAGGCGGCCCCTCTACGCTCCAGGGAAAGCGCAACCCGAAGAGCGCAGGCAGCCCCAGGACGATGAAATTGAAGATCCGTGCACCGACGTTGCTCAGAAAGCCACTTGCCGTGGCCGTGCTGCGCACCGCCGTCCCCAGCAGTTCCGCGACGGCAACCTCCACGCGGCCCAGGTTGCCCAGCCACCACGGCAGGCTGCCTATGGCAAAGCCCAGTGCTGCCAGCAGGTACCCCCGCCAAGGGCAAACGCGCAGTCGCCACAGGAGCCACAGTGCCACAGGTACCAGGTAGACCAGCACCAGCCCGAACGCCCAGAAACCCAGGCCCGCCACCAGCCCCCATGCCAGCCACAACCCCCAGCGCTGCGTGTCCTCCCAGCCCAGGCGATGCCCCCACCAGAGCAGGAGGTTGCCTGCCAACAGAACCTCGCCGTAGCCGCCCAACGACGCAGTCGTGTAAAGGGTCAGCAGCACGGGAGGAAAAGCCAGCAGCAGCACGGCCAACAGCGCGGTGTGCCGGTCACCAGTGAGGCGAAGAGCCACAGCGTAACCGGTCAATAACGTACTGAGGAAGAGCATCACCTGCACCAGCCGCACCGCCAGCACAGATTCACCCATCAGCGCGAAAGCCCCGGCGACTAGATACGCATCGAGGCTGCCCATGTAGGCCTGACCGTAGAAAAAGTACGGGCGCTCCCCTCGGAGGATGTGACGCGCCATCAGCGCCACCACCGCCTCGTCGCCATCGAAGGGAACCGCGTCAAGGGCAAGCAATACGACTCTGAGTGCTATCGCCCCGATCATGATCACGACCAGGTACCGGGCTGCACGTAACTTGGTCATAATACTATCAAAGTGTATAATATGCGTGATGCGTGATACCGAAAGCAAAGTAGACCGAACTCGCAACGAGAGGCTGCTGATCGTCGGTCTGCTCGCCCTGGCGCTGCTGGCCCGCCTCGTGCCCGGCGAGCGCATCGTAGACGACGCCTACATCACCTTCCGCTACGCCCGTTATCTCGCCGCTGGCCAGGGCTTCGTCTACAACCCCGGCGAGCGCGTGTTGGGTACAACCACGCCGCTCTACACGCTGTTAATGGCCGGACTGGCGCTGGTGACCGGCTCCCGTGATTTTCCTGCGCTGGCGCTGGCAGTCAACGCGCTGGCCGGCGCTGCCTCTGTCGGGCTGCTTTACGGTCTGGGCAAGCAGTTTGCCGGTCACCGAGCCCCTGCCGTGGCAGCCGCCCTCATCTGGGCTGTAGCCCCCTACAGCGTCACCTTCGCCATAGGCGGGATGGAGACCGACCTGACGGTGGCGTTACTCCTCGCCGCTACTTGCGCCCACGTGACTGGTCGTTCCCACACGATGGCTGCCTTCTCAGCACTGGCGCTCCTGGCCCGACCAGATACAGCCATTTTACTAGGACTACTCTGGCTGGACCTGATCCTGGCGCGGCGGCGGATTCCTTCGCCTTCGCTCAGGACAGGCCCCTGGCGAGAGGGATTGATCACGCTGGCACTTCTGGCCCCCTGGTTGATCTTCGGCATGCTCTACTTCGGTAGCCCTCTCACCAGTTCCATCGCCGCCAAGTCCGTCACCTACCGCCTTAACCAGACCGAGAGTCTGGTGCGGCTGATCCAGCATTACAGCACGCCCTTCTTCGGGGACGCTGTACTCGGCCCTCTTTGGCATCTGATCGGCTTCGCAGTCTATCTGCTGCTATGCGGACTGGGCGGATTGCGGGTGATCCGGCGCGACCGCCGCGCCTGGCCGCTGCTGGCCTACCCCTATCTCTACCTGATCGTCTTCGTCGTCGCCAATCCGCTCCTGTTTCGCTGGTACCTCTCCCCGCCGCTGCCATTCTACTTTCTGCTCATTCTCACCGGCGTATGGACACTAGTCAGTGACCTGGGGAAACTAGCCGCTCGATACTCGATACTCAATACTCGTCGTCGGCATCCAGCATCCAACATCCAATATCCAATATCCATTTCCATTTTCGCCCTGTTTGCCGCCGCCGCCCTCGCCCTCACGCTCAACGCCTGGGACCTGCACCCCGACCACGGCCCAGACCGGCCCGCGCCGGAGATGGCCTGGTTCAAACTGGAGTTACTCTACGCCCAGGCCGCTGACGTTGTGCTCTCCTATGCCGCACCAAGCGACACCCTCTGCGCCGGGGACATCGGCAGACTGGGCTACCGCACTGACCTGCGCATCCTCGACACCGTCGGGCTGGTGACGCCACAAACAGCGCACTACTACCCGGCCGACCCGTCCATCTACGTCATCAACTACGCCATCCCGACCGACCTGGTGCTGGCACTCGACCCCGACTACATTGTCATCCTCGAGGTCTACGGGCGGCGGGGGCTGCTGCCCGACCTCCGCTTCCAGGCTCGCTACCGGTTGCTTAAGAAGATTGAGACGGATATCTACGGTTCAGACGGGATGCTCATTTTCGAGCGGCACCCGTAACCGCGCCATGGCGCCGGTTCCAGAGCATGGCTACCGTCGCCACAACCATTGCCATCACTACACCCAGACTGATCCAGCGCCCCCACAACCATCCTTTGGGGACATACGTCAACGTCACCGTGTGAGAGCCATCGGGAAACGGCAGGCCACAAAACGCCACATCGGTGCGGTACACTTCGGTCCGCACGCCGTCAACGGACGCCCGCCAGCCCGGTGCCCACGCCTCGCCCACCACCAGCCACCCTGGGCCGTCCGCCCGCACCTCAATGCAGTTCGATGTCCGGCGTATTACCTCCACAGCATGATATGACGCACCTGCGGGCAGAGCGTCTTCCGGGGTGCGCGAGACCGTCGCCACCGCCGTCGGACCGCGCGCCTGTAGCAACGCCAGCGCAGCCGCGTCGTCGGCCTCCACCACGACCGCCGGCACCACAAACGCTCGCGGCAACACTGCCGGGTTCTCGTAGACCCGCACCGAGCCCGATTGCCAGACCAATGACGGCCATTGGCTCAAAGCGTGGTCGGCAACCACGTAACGCACATTGCCGACGCCCAGCAATGGTCCGTCAGGCTGTGCCCGCAGGTAAGCCTGCGGGTCCACTTCGTTGCTGGCACATGCTGGCACGCTGACAGCGTACGCATCCAGATCACATCCACTGGCAGCATTTGCCCATCGCACATAATAGTCGAACTGGAACGGATCGTTACCGTCCACCGTCTCAAGCCCGTGTACTACCGCCTGCGCCAGCGCGACCAACCCACGGGGAGAATACACCCGGAAGCGCCCGGGCTGTGATGTCAGAAAGTTGATCACTGGCGTGGGCATCGTCAACGCTGACATATGTCCCTCAGCAATGAACTGTGGCGCCAGCACCACCACTTCGAGCACAACCAGCACTGCCAAAGCCACCGGTGCAGACGACCGAACCACCCGAACGTGTGATTGCCCCACCAGCAGCAGCAGGGTCATCATCGCCACAGCAACACTGCCAGCAGGAACCGCCAATACACCGGGGAAACGATGACGCCATGCCACGCCGATGCCCAGAAGCAAGACCAATATCATCCACCAACCCACAAGCACACGTATCTGTCGCAGTTCTTTCCGCCGCACAGCATCACAGCCCATACCCGCCAGCAGTGCCCAGGCCAATTGGACCAGAAACATCATCCGGGGCGGAACCCGTAGCCAATTCATCCCTGGCAACACTCGGAAAAGCAGGGAGTACAGCGGCGTTGCGCGTCCCAACGAGAAGACCGTCCCCAGGATGACCAGTGTGACGAGAAAGTACCATTCCCTGGTCAAGTCGTGTGCCAATCTACTGGCTGGCGCCAGTGCCAACGTCACTACACCTGCGTAAATTACCCACTCAGGGAAAGCCAACGCAGTGGGAAGCACCAGCCCGACCAACAGCGGAACCGGCAAAGCGTACTGGCCCGCCTCAGACGACATCATCGCACCCCGCGTGATGAATGGCAACAGTTCCAACATCGGCCATATTTGCACTGCAGATAGTCCCATCGCCAGCACCAACGCTCCCGACCCGGCGAACCCGGACCACAGCCATCGGCGCAACGCTCCCGGTGTCCGATCAGCCAGCCGGACAAATAGCCACCAGCATCCTGTCGCTAAAGCACTTAGCCATAAAGTCGGCAGGTGGGCCAAGGTTTGCGCCGTCACTGCCACTGCCGCTCCCACTACTGGCAGCCAGCCCGGTCGTCGCGCTAACCCATACACAGCCCACCAGAGCCACGGTAACCACGCCACCGCCGCGATGATGTCAACATGACCGCCGCCCAGGTGGGCCACTACCTTGGCCGAGAGCGCAAACATCAAAGCGGCCAACAGCGCCGCTCCTGGCGATAGCTGCAGTGCCCGGCGAGCAAAGCCGTAAACACCCCACCCGGTCCATATCAGGTGTAGAGCAAAGTAAACCGTAAGGGCCCAACCAATGGGAAACAGAAGAATAAGCCAGTACGGTGGATATGCCAAGAGCATTGATGGATTGCCTGCGATGGGAATACCCCCCAGTGCCGTGGTACGCCAGAGGGGCATCTCACCCCACTGCCGCCAGGCTTGAACAATGTATGCAGCGTTCGGCAATTGCTTCGTTACAAGATCGGTGCCCAGTTCAGTTGGCGAAACGATCCCCAAGTCCCTATCGAGCAGCCAGGGAGCCAACAATACCAAAACTGCTCCGGCAATGGCAACCAGCCGAGTCAGATCAGGGTGTGCAAAGATGCACTGTGGCATCAAGCGTGCGAATCGCACGTCAGTCACTCCACTTACCTTTTGATTCAACGTTGCCCCGCGTCTAACGGCGCGCTGGTCAGTCTGTACACCTGCGTATCCTGAGATTCGAAAATCAGCTCACTCCAGTCCACTGGCAGAAAACCGCCTAACGCCCTCTCTCGCGGTCCGAAGAGTATGTAAGAAACACGATTCGTCGCTAAGAACTGAACCCGCTCGTCCGGCGACATCTCTCCGCTCCAAAACGCCGCATCTTGGCGATGTACGAGTGACCATCGGGTACATTGATAACAATGCCCGTGAAGTGCAAGCCGTCGGATGGATCGAGCCACCCCACAATATGCAACATAAAGCTCAACAGGACGATCAAACCAGTCGCTACTGCTACCCAGCGCCATTCACCGCGACGGTATAGAGATTCCACCTCTGGACATTCTGGCTGTTGTTGATTCATCTTATCCATCGGTATCAACTGGCTTGCCATACTCTCCACTTTTCAATTCAACGTGATGTGTTATACTAGTTTTCACACACCCAAATTGTACATCCAGTGCGTCTTGTCCAGCTCTTATGTACTCTGCGTTCCTTCTGGTACGCCTATAATGGATACTGATAGAATCTCGTCAATCTTTAAGGGTGACACTTTGGTGTTGCTCCTCACCGCCCTCTTTTTCGCCTATATCAGTGCCAATGTGGTGGGCGCGATCCTGCTCCTCTGCGCCCTGGCCTACCTGCTGGTGAATGTAGTGGCCTCTGCCCTACACTCCACAGATCGAAATAAGCGCCTCGTCTCCGTCCTCCATCTGACCATCATTGCCATCGCTATAAGCCTCTTCGTAGTCGTACCGACGGTGATGTTCATGATCCAGAGGGCTCAGACAGCCCCTTCTGAGTTTGTCTAGGACAGATTACTGCAAGTCGAAGCAGCCGCCCGCTTTGTCCTTGCCGGACAGAACCCCTACATAGTAAATTACCTGGACACTCCTATGGCAGACTGGAGGCTCTCGGGGTCCGGATTGCAGACCAACCCAGCGCTCTACCACTTTGTCTACACACCACTGGCATTCCTGGCAGCCGTGCCTGGAGAGGCCATCATCCGGCCTTTCACTGGCTGGTACGACCACTGGGTCGTACCGCTGCTATGCTACTTGGCCAACCTCGTGTTGCTCAGGCAGCTGGCGGCCTCCCGCACCGCGTGCCACGCCCTGCTGGTCGTTGTTGGGCTGAACCCGTTCCTATTGACATCCTACACCTGCGGCAACATAGATGCCATGGTCTTTACGGGATGGTTGCTCATGTACCTCTTTGCGGTCAAACGTCGCTGGTCCCTGGCATTCCTGGCCTTGGGACTCACCATCGCCACCAAGCAGATTTCGGCTGTAGCGGTGCCGTTCTTGGCACTCCATTGGCTCTCGGTGGAACGCCCGCATACTCCCAAGCAGATTGCCAGTCCCACACTGGCATTTGTGGCCCCGCTAGCCCTCCTAATTGGCCCTTTCTTTCTTTGGAACCCCCGAGCCTTTGTAGAAGACACAGTGCTGTTCATCATCGGCGGCATCCCCGATAGCTATCCCATCGGCGGGATGAGCCTGCGGGCACTGCTAGCACCAAGTCAACCGCACACTCAAATCTTCTCCATCTTGCAATGGGCTGTACCGCTACCTCTACTGGCTCTCACTGGCTACCTGACCTGGCGTCAACGCAGTCTGCGAACCACTCTGGCTCTCCAGACAGTTTTCTTCGCTGTCACCATCTTTTTCGGGCGTTTTCTCAACGTGCAATACGTGGGCTACTTGCTGATCCAGTTAGTCCTATCCCTTTGGATACGGGAGCCTGCAGATCAAGCCCCATCCTGACAAGCAAATCTAGGCTCTCAGGCGCAGGGCCTCCGTGCATACGCGGTGAACAGGTCACCCAGGTTCACCGGCACCGCCAGGCTCCGCAGCCCCAACTTCGTCACCAGCCATTCGGCCGGCCGACCCACCAGCGGCATCAGAGCGCCCACCCGATTCATCAGGTAGCCCAGCCGCAGGTAGCGTCCCTGAGGCTGGTCGCTGAGTACCTGGAAGCCACACTTTTCCAACATCGCCCGCAGCGTGCGCCGCGAGAAGTAGTAGATGTGCATCTCCATCAGCCACGGCCAATGGGCCCCCATCAGCCGCGCAAAGGGACTTTCGATGTCAATCGTGTGCACCACCACCAATCCGCCCGGCTTGAGCAACCGGTATACATGCTGAAGTGCCCCGCGTGGATCGGTCACATGCTCGATCACGTCCCACATCGTCACGACGTCGAAGGTTGCCTCTGGCAAGTCTGCCGTCTCCAGTGTCCCCTGCACCACGTGGAGACCCCGCGCTTGCGCCTGCTCCACCGCCCAGCGGGAGGGCTCCACCCCCCAGGCGTCCCAGCCGTGGCGGGCCGCTATCTCGACGAAGATTCCGACGTAACAGCCTACGTCCAGCAATGGGCGACCGTTCGGTGGCCCCGTGAGCCGCTCCAGCGGCTTCAAGTGACGCTCGAAGGTCAGCACCCGCCCTTCTCGCTCCTCCAGGTAGAGCAGGTCCTCGACCGTCTGATAGGTCTTAACAATGTCCTGGCTGTCTGGGCGCGGGTCGGTGTAGACCAATCCACACTGCTGACATTGGACAATGGTGTGATGGTGTCCATATCCGCTGTGGGTACAGCGAAACGCCCGCCAGTCGCCGCTTTCTCCCTGCTTGACTGTACAGGGATAACGCACAACAGTGTCTTCTGCGCCGCAAAGGTTACAGCGCACGTGCTCCATCAGACCGGTTGCCCCGTCAGGCGCGCACTGGCCAGCCGCAACACCGTACCCATCGCCCGTATGACCTCGTCCTTCGAGATTTTCGAGACGCCCAGGCGACGGTTCTCAAAAACGATAGGCGCCTCCCCCACCCGCCAGCCGCGCCGCTGGGCGCGGTAGAGCACCTCAATGAGGAAAGAATAGCCGCTGGCCTTGATCCCATCCAGATCCATCCCCTCCAGCACCTCGCGGCGATAGCAGCGAAAGCCGGCCGTCGTATCGTGAGCGCGCAGACCAAGCATCGTGCGGGCGAAAGCGTTGGCCCCCCAACTGAGCAACTTTCGGTCAAAGGTGCAGCCGCTTGACCCTCCACCCCGCGCGTAGCGCGAGCCGATGACCAGATCGTACCCCTGGCCAATTCTGTCCACCAAGCCGGGGACGTAGCGCGGGTTGTGGGAGAAGTCGGCGTCCATTGTGCAGATAAGGTCGGCTCCCTCGGCCAGTGCCCGTTTGAAACCGGCGATGTAGGCGGTGCCCAGCCCTAGTTTGCCAGCACGGTGGATGACTCCCACCCGTCCATCGCTCGCCTCCGCCAGGCGGTCAGCGATCGCGCCGGTACCGTCGGGCGAGTTGTCGTCCACGACGAGAACCCGCACAGCCGTCGGCAGGGCGAGCAGTTGCGCCACCAGTTCCTTGATGTTCTCACGTTCGTTATAAGTCGGCACGATAACCACTACTTGCACCTTAATACTTACACCTCCAGTTGGCCAAGGTGTTGGCCAAGGTCTCCCGACCGCCGGCCCCTGTTGGCCAAGGTCTCCCGACCGCCGGCCCCGATCACACTGGCAGCGCGCTCTCGTTCACCAGCAGCGCCAGCGTCGCCAGCCAGAACAGGCTATAGGTCAGCACACGCCGAGAGCGGCGCAGCGCACCGTAGAGCAACGTTGCAAAGAGCAGCCCCACCGCCAAGCGCGCCATCGCCAGCGGCTCCCGCCAGGTCGAAAAGGGCAGAAAAGGCAACACAATTGCCTGGACCAGCAACACCGTCACCCAGGCATGTCGCCTGCCGCGCAGCAGGTCACGCACCGACACAAACAGCGCCCAGATGGTCGGCAACACGAACAGCGGCCCTTCGACCGCCAGCATCAGCCAGAAAGCGGGCCAACTCTCCTCCGCCACGCGCCATAGCCCCCCGAAGGGGACCACCTCAAAAGAGGTCGCCATAGCACCGCCCGCCCCCACACCCGGCGCGCCCAGCCAGGCCCACAGCACACCCTGCCAGGCGGCGAAGGGCAACCCCACCGTCAACCCTAACCCCACCGCTTGTCGCCAACGGCGCTCCAGCAGCAGGTAGATGACCAGTCCGGCACTAGCGATTAGCGCCGTCTCTTTTGCCAACGCTGCCAGTGCCAAAATGACAAATCCCCAATCCCTAATCCCTAATCCCAAATCTCTTCCTGCTTCCCGCTCCTCCCAGGCCCACAACCCAGCCAATACCAGCCCGTAGGATAGCGGTTCGGTCAGATCGAGTCGCAGTCCAGCCACCAGCCCACCGTAGAGACCATAAGACAGCGCGTACCAACGGTTCGCGCCCCGCGCCACCAGCAAGCGCTCGGCGAAGTACGTCCCGCCAGCAAGCGCCGCCACGTTGAGCGCGACCAGCGTCCAGCCCACCGCCTCTGGCCGCCCCAGCGCCAGCGTCCACGCCAGCAGCGGGTAGAGAATACGCTGATAGCGGTAGGCGGGCACATCGCAGTACCGCCAGCCGCCAGCCGGGTCGCGGGCGATGAAGTAAGCGAACTGACCGTCGTAGCCCGGGGTCCCTTGCGGATCGGACTGGCTGTACCGCGTCCCCACCAGGGCAAACGCGAGGGGGTCGCCCTCGTAGCGGGCCAGCGTCAGCCCCACGTAGGCCAATCCTAGCACCAGCACGACCAGCCAGGGCTGCAGAACACGGATTGCAGGACAGCAGCGGATTCTATTCAACTTGCCTACTCAACCGGCTGACCAAGCAACAAGCCAACCAACAGACCAGCGAGGCCGCCGACAATCCTACCCCTGCCATCACTGCTCGCGGACGGTATACAAATTCTACTACGTGCTCCCCAGCCTCCAACCAGACGGCGCGGAAAGCGTAGTTGGCCCGCAGGACCTCGGCCGGCACACCATTCACCGTCGCCTGCCAACCTGGATACCAGGTATCGGCCAACACCAAATAACCTGGCGTATCTAGAACGGCGTGTATTGTAACCCCGTTAGGGGTATCCTGCAAGGTTACCTGGTACTGGATGCTGGATGCTGGATGCTGGATGCCGGGTACGGGCTGCTCCAACAACACTTCGGCAGTGGGATCGAAGGCGGGGCTGGCGAGCGCCGCCAGCATCCTGTCGGGGGACACCTCGCGGGCAGCAGGCACGACCCAGGCACGCCCCAGGGCACCGGTCAGACGATAAAGCCCCACAACATCCTCTCCATCCTCCATCCTCCACTCTTCAATCCGCTCCCCCCCCGGCCACGGCCAGTCGCTGACAACGTGGGTCACCCCCATCACCCTCAGGAGGGCCGGTGCTTCGACGGCGGCCTCCAACAGAGCGGCGTAACGCCCGACCAACAGCGGGTCAAAGTTGTTGGCAGAAGCCACGCCGTCCAGCATCCCCACGTTGGGCAACAGCGCCTCGCGCATCTTCCACCAATGATCCACGTCGCGTGGGCCGAAGTCATCGAAGGTCAGGTAGCCGAACTTAACTCGCTGCTCAGCATCGTACTCCCGATTGAGGTGAGCAGGGTCCGTGGGCCAGTAGACCCGTACCAGGCCAGGCTCGCTATGCAGAAAATCGGCCGCCTCCGTGCCGCCGTGGTACAGCGACCGATCCACCGTCGGCACCAGTGGCCAGCCGAAAAGCAGCAGATCCAGCGCGACAAAGGCTCCCACCGCTGCCCGCCACCAAACCTCGTCGCGCCGCAGCAATGCCAGCATCCCAGCCACAGCCAGGATACCACCGAGACGGATGGTCGCCGCACCGAAGAAGGCAAGCCGCCCCCCTGGGATCAGGCGTGGTGCGGCCAGCCCGCCAATGAGCAGCGCCGTGCCCACGACTACCCCCAACATCCCTTGTCGCCGCCCAAGGCGGCCTGCCAGCCATCGTTGCGCGCCCAACGCCGCCAGCGCCGCCAACGCGACGGTGGTGAGCGCCAGCCAGCGAGCCGGAGCCTGAAACATGTTGAAGCCGGAGATGTGACGGAACAGGAATGGGAAAACCGGTGTATTCTCCCCCAACGCCAACACCAACGTTATGACCGCACTAATCGCCCAGAACCCGGCCTGCCTCCCTCCCTCGTCTCCTTTCTCCTCGTCCCCTTGTCTCCCCCGCCCTCGTCCAAACACCGCCTCCATAGCCAGAAGCAACGGCAATACACCAACATACCCTGCACCCTCCCAGTAGGTGGCGTACCCCCAGTAGTCGCCCCGACCCGGATTGCCGAAGAAATCGGGGGCCGCGAAGGTGATCAGACGCCAGGGCCACAGCGAATAGGTCATGGCAAAGTCATAGTTCACACCGCCGGCCCGTAGCGACTGGGCTACCAACTCGGCAGTAGGCAGCAGTTGCACCGTCGCCAATCCCACGCCAATGACAAATGAGCAAGCAATTAGCGACCAATGAGCAATGAGCAATGACCAAAAACGTGAAACGTGAAACGTGAAACGTGAGCGGACATCAGACAGCGTTCGGAAGATCAGGTACGCCGCCAGCAGCAACCCACCATAGAAAGCGGTCTGCGCATGGCCAGCCAGGAGCCCCAGGCCAAGCGCCAGCCCCAACCACAGTGCATCACGCGGCTGCCTGCTTCGCACCAGCACCTCAGCGCGGTACAGCCAGACAGCCAGCCAGGGGAAGGTGAAGGCAATGCTGGGGAATAGAGCCACCCGCGCCACCAGAAAGCCGCTCCCCGAAAGCGAAAGCGCCCCGACGAAGGCCGGGAACCGATCCAGTCCCACAGCCCGGCCCCAGCCGTACATTCCCCAGCCAGCCAGCGCCAGGTGGAGCGCCGTCGTCCAACTCAGGGCTACCTCGGCTGGCAGCAGCAGGTAGAGCACGTTCAGCGGGTAAAAGGCCGCCGTCTGGTAGTTGGCCGCCAGCGGCGCTCCACAGCCCACCAGCGGGTTCCACAGCGGCAGGTGACCGGCGCGGTACATCGTGGCCGCCATCCGCTGCCAGGGGACGAACTGGAGGAGCGGCGTGCCCCAGAAGAACGTCTCGCCTGCGAAGAGCGGTCGCCACAGAAGGAAAATGACAAATGACAAATAACAAATGACAAACCCCAATCGCTGACTCACCGATTCGCTGACTCTGTTCATTGTTCGACCTCAAAGAGAATGTATCCCCCCGCCTCGTACACTCGCCGCAGATAGGACGCTGCGTGCAGATCGAATGTCCCCAACCCCCGCTCTGTAGGTCCCCATAATACCCAGTCCACACCGTACTCCGAGAGCAAGTCACAGCGCCACACATCGTCGGTCGCCTCGGCAAAAAACAGAGCCACCAGCGCCTTCTTTTCGTCGGCACGGATGCTCTCCGGCCCATGCCCCACAAATGTCCGCGCCCCCACCCGCGCTGGCAGGTAATTGCCCGTCTCGTAGGCTGCCAGCACCACGTCGTCGGATTCAACCCTCTCGCTGAGCCAGTCCAGCGCCGCCACCTCCCCCGCATCCCGGTAGATCGGGGCTGGCTGCCCCCGCAGTACCAGACAGTTCCCCGCCACCAGCAACACATTGGTAAGCGACAACCCGACCAGCAAGACAGTCACGACCACTCGCAATCGGGACCCCTGTAACCGGAAACTCGAAACTCCCAGGGCGGCCAGCAGACTCAGGGGCAACTGTACCCCCTCCACCAACCTTCGCTGCAAGTTGAACGGCAGATAGACCAGCACTGGCACCACCCCTACCCACGCTAACGGAAACCACCCCCTCCCTTCTTCCCGCCAGGCATCCCTCGCAGCAAAGGCCGCCAGCACCAGTAGTACCCCATACGCCGCCAGGTAGTGCAATGGGTGCGGCGACAGGATCCGATTCTGCGTCGCCCAGGTCGCGTACACTGGATCGCTGGTAAACGCCCACGCGCTGTAGGCCACGATCGGCGCAGAGATCAGCACCGCCAACCCTGCCACGCCTGCCACGAGAGTACTCTCGCAGTGGAGCCCCGCCGTTGGCCAAGGTCTCCCGACCGCCGGCCCCGCCCGCAGCCCCAGCGCCACCCAGGCTGCCCCCGTCACCGCCCACGCCACCGCCACGTAGAAGGGCACGATGAGACCCATCAGGAGCCAGACACCCCCAGCCAGTGCTGCATGATGTGTGATGCGTGTTGCGTGTTGCGTGATGCGTGATGCATGATCGAGACTTCGGACTTCGGACTTCAGACACCCTTCCCAGGCCCTCAATAGGAACAGTATCCCCCACAGCAGCAGCGACCGCGCCAGCGCGATGTGCGGGAAGGCGTATAAAACCAGAAACGTGAACCCCTCGGGAAGGATGAAATCCAGTGGTGTACTCCCCAGCCAGTCTGGATGCCCCAACGCGACCAGCAGCCAGCCCAACCCTCCGCCGAAGGTCACCATCAGCCAGGCCAGCCGCCGCACCGCCAAGTCTTCCGTGAACGAAGCCAGGAAGCGATACACTGTCAGCAGCAGCCCCAGTCCAAAGACCACTCTCGCCCCATGGTACACCCACACCATCCGCGCTGTCAGGTTGTTTTTGGGACCCGGCAGCAACGCTGCCACCTTCCCCAGCAGCAGGTGGAAGGGGAAGAACAATGTGCCTATGTGCGGCTCAGGCGTGTAGGCGATGTGGAACAGCCAACTCCCCTCCGCCCCCTGCCGCATCTTCGCCAGATAGGAATAACCATCCTCGACCGCATAGACGAAGCCGCCGAAGATGCGACTTTCCGTCGCCAACGTCGCACCGAGGACGTAGGGAATGGAGGTGATGACCAAAGCGACGACGCTGAAGACTAGCACGAAACGGAGTTCACGAGGACTGCAAAAACGAGATCGCAGATTCGAATCAGACATCGACACGTCGTCTCCGTCCCCAACTCACCGGCCCACCGGCCGGCCAGCCCACCAGCCAACAAACCAACAAACCAACCACCATCGCGCCCGACACCATCCATCCTGCATACACTGCCCATGGGTGGTACCGAAACAGTCTCGTCCCATCGGCCAGCACAATGCCACCGCCCAATTCTGAATCAGCCACCGGCCGTGCCTCCTCATTCCGATAGACATACACCCCATCGAACCGGCCCACCAGTTGCAATCTGTTATCTGCAATCGGAAACGCTGCCGCTACGTACCGCACCCCTAGCAAACCCAGCATCTCCGCATCTGGCACCACGTCCTTCAATGCAATGCGCACGTCGGCCCCTTCCGGGAAAGGTGGCGAGGTCACGCTGTACCCTCGTGGCTCCAACCCGGCTGCACGAGCCAGATAGTCGGCGTAGACGTGCAATTGCAGAGGGTCCACACCATCGGCCAGTTCCAGCCCGTACAGTTCCGCCACGTGCTGAGGTATGCTGTAACTGGGCGAGTAGACCCGAAAACGGCCCGGCTGTGTCGCCAGCCACTCCACCGCCGCTCGCCCGTCGGCGAACACTTCCTCCGGCGACCGAGCCTCACCCAGCGTCCTATCCACCACCAGCAGGTCAACGGCGACGAGCAGAACAACGGCCAACCCCAACAACTGTGATTTGCCGGAACTGGTGCCGGAACTACTAAACTGCGAATTGCAGATTGCAGCCGCCAGCGGCGTCACCACTCCAAACATCACCAGATTGAGTGGCGGCACCCCCACCAGCAACCAATAACCGGCAACCAGCAACACCGCAAACACTGCCACCGCCAACAGCAACATCCGCCCCCAGCGCGCTGTTCTCCTTGTCCCCCTATCCCCCTGTCCCAGCGTCTCCTCCACACCGAGCCCCGCCAGCACTGCCGTCGCGAAAACGACCAGTACCCACGCCCGGGGCGGCACTCGCAGCAGTCCCAGCCCCGGCACGACGCGCCACAACATCTGGAACAACCTCCCGTTTTCCCCCAGGCTGAACCAGGCCGCTCCAACCAACAAACCAACCAACCAACCAACTAACCAGCGTTCCCCTCGCGTCCGCCACAACGCTCCCACCCCAATCCCCGCCAGCACCAGCGTGCTAATGCCGACGTAGGTCATCCACTCGTGGTAACCACCGTGGTCGGCCAGCAGCAGTCCCACCAGGTAACGCCAGGGCAGTGACCAGACCGTTGCATCGTGCAGCGTCATCGAGGCCCGCGTCGTCTCCGGCAGCAGTGCCACCAGGGGAAGCCACTGGCAGGCAGCCAGACCCAGGAAAACAACAAATCCCAAACCGCAAACCCCAAACCCCAAACCCCAGCGACGAGCACGCGACTGCAACGTGACCCCCTGCCTCCTTGTTTCACCACCTACCCGTCTCAGCATCCACACCAACACCAGCGCTACTGCCGCCATCAACGTATACGCTGCCATCCGCACGTCGGCGCAGAACTGCACCGCCAGCGCCACCCCCGCCCAGATTGCGGATTGCCCCTCTTTGCCCCCTTGTCTCCCGGCCTCTTTGTCTCCTGGTCCCCTTGTCTCCCCGTCCCCTTGTCTCCTTGTCTCCCCGTCTCCTTCAACAACCGCACCATACATAGCATTACCACCGGCAGCCACCCCCACGCCTGCACCCATCCCACGTGCCCAGCCCCCAGGTGAGCCAGCAGTTTGGGCGACGCTTCGTATGCCACCGCCGCCACCAGCGCCCCCCACATACCAGCACCGAAGCCACACCGCATTAGCGCGTACATCGCCGCCCCCGCCAGCCACAGATGCGCCAAAGCCGAAAGGTTGAATCCAACCTCCAGGGGCAACCAGGGAAGGAACAGGAAAAGCCAGTTGGGCGGATAGTACAGCCCCGCCAGCGGGTTGGCTGCGAAGGGAGTGCCACTCATAATCGTGGATCGCCACAGCGGGAACTGCCCATGCTCCCACAGCGCCAGCCGCGTGAAGTGCACGTTGGGCCAATGCGTCACCGCCAGATCCGAATGTTCCGCCCCCGGCACCCAAATCCACCAACCCGGGCGCCGCGCCACTGGCAAAAGTAAGGCCAACGCTAAGATGATAAATGCCAAATGACAAATGACAAATGACCAATCCCAACGAACAGTGCCTGGCCTCTGCGTATGGGTCACCTTGTCACCTGGTCCCCTCATCCCCTTGTCTCCGCTCTCCCTTACTACTAATCGCTCACATCGTATACTCTCACATCCTCCCCCTCAAACACCAACTCCCCTTCAAACTCAGCAATCTCCAATCCCCAATCTCCAATCTCCAACTCCCTCGGCCCGACCAGCACATACCCCACCTGGTTCTCCCGCAAGAACCCATCCCGCTCCGCCGGGCTCATCTTGCCAGCCCAGTACGCCTCTACCTGCGCCTTCCGCCGCTCCGCGTTCACCGTCTCGAAGGGATGGCCGTAGACCACCCGCTGCCCGGCCCAGGCCGGTACGAACATCCCAGTCTGGGGTGCACACAACACCACTTGGTCGTGGTTCACCTTCTCCCGCAGCCACTCCAGCGCCTGCCATTCGCCATCGCTGAGATAGAAGCGTGGTTCACCGCCCAACGCCGCCAGAACGAACATCGCCATCAGGAACAGGTTGGTCAATGTCGAGAAGCCCAGCATCGCCATCATTGCCGGTCCTCGCAGACGGGCCCGCAGCCGGGGCCGTATCGCCTGCCACCAGCCTGCTGCTGCCAGCAGGGCCAGCGGCACCTGCAGACCCAGCGCCAGCCGTCGCTGAAGCGCCAGGGGCGCGTACATCCCCACACCTGCCGCAATCACCCACGCCACCAGCAGCAGACCGCCTTCCAAGCGCTGGCGCACCGCCGCCGCCACACCCGGCACCGCCAGCGCCGCCATCAGGCCAAAACTCAGCAGCCAGTCCCACACCGGCGGTGAGGGCGTCTGGTTCTGCGCGCTCCAATCGACCAGCACTGGGTCGGCCCGGATAGCCAGTACTCCATACAGCGGGTAGACCACTGCCACCAGCCCGGCTGCCGCCGTCCAGCCGACCGTCCGCCAGGCCACCTGGCGGTCACACAGCCAGCGCAGTCCCAGCCACACCGCCAGCGTCGCGTACACCGGGATCACACCGAAGGGCTGCACCACGCCCAGGCCGACCGATGCCACAGCCGCGACGAGCGCCTCGCGCCAGCCCGGTTCCCGACCAGGTCGGGCCAGCCCCATAAGAATTACCAACATCAGCGTGATCGCCAGTGGAAAGTGCATGGTGTCGAGAATCGAGTAAAAGACAAACGCCTCGGGCACCCATAGGTCCGAAGACAGGTAGCCACCCAGCGCAACCAGCCACCCTAATCCCGAGGAAATACCCAGCAGCAACAGGGCCAGCCGCCGCTGCCCCCGTTCTCCCCCCAACAAGGCGATGAAACAATAGCCCACCAAAGGCAGAGCCACACCTGCCAGCACACGAGCGCCGTGATAGATGGCGATGAGCGGTAGGCCAGTCCAGCGTGCCATGTGGCCCAGCACGATGTGGAGCAGGAACAGGTATACTCCCTCCTGTGATTCAGGCGTAAAGACCAAACGAAAACGCCACGAGCCATCCAGCCCCTGGCGCATCTTGGCGATATACGAGTGCCCGTCCAGCGGATTGACCAGCAATCCGGTGAAGTGCGCGCCCTCAGGCGTCACCGCCCAGGCGATGAGGTAGGGCAGGCTGCTGGCGGTCACCAATGCCAGCGTCACCAGCACGACCCAGCGCCATTCTTTACGATTCACAGCCGCTCCCGTTCTGCCCGCCTTGGGCCAGATTGTAGCACAAATCGCCATCAGCACCAAACCCGGCCCGACGGCCCAACGCAGGGATGGGCTGTTCTAATGCGAATCAAACACTTCGTAGGTGTAACTACTCAGCCACCCCCACGCGGAGCGTTGAAACGCCCCGCTGATACGGCGAAACCCGTTAAAACGGGTTAGAAAGTCGCGTTTTAGTGCGTTTTAACGCACTTTGCGTATCAGCCGATGGTTTCAACCATCGGCGGGGCAAACGGGTGAGTAGTTACTCGTAGGTTGACATTTCCGATTTATGTGATATAATAAAGATGATAGCCATCATATAAATTAAGAGGAGGCTACGGAAATGACGAGCAAGACACTTACCATCCCAAACATCACCTGCAACCACTGCGTGATGACCATCAAGCGCGAACTGGGGGAACTGGAAGGCGTCACCAACGTGACCGGCGATGCTGAGACAAAAACCGTCACCGTTGAGTGGGACTCGCCCGCCACCTGGGACGGTGTCAAGTCCCTGCTGGCTGAGATCAACTACCCGCCTGCAGAGTAAGGAGTCCTGACATGCCAGAGCCCACCCGCCTCACCCTCCCCATCATCGGTATGACCTGCGCCAACTGCGCCGCCACCGTCGAGCGCAGCCTCAAAAAGGCGGAGGGCGTGTCCGACGCAGCGGTGAACTTCGCCACTGAGCAGGCCGCAGTGGTCTTCGACCCGGCGTTGCTCAAGCCCGCCGACCTGGTGCAGCGAGTAGAGGACGCTGGCTATGGCGTCGTGACCGCACGGGTCGAACTGCCCATCACCGGCATGACCTGCGCCAACTGCGCCGCCACCGTCGAGCGGGCGCTGAACCGGAAGGTGGATGGTATCGTCCAGGCCAATGTTAACTTCGCCACCGAGCGAGCCACCGTCGAGTACATCCCCGGCCTGGCCTCCGTCGCGGCGATGATCCGCGCCGTCGAGGAGGCCGGCTACGGCGTGGTACAGGCCGCCGACCAGGAGGAGATGGAGGACGTCGAGGCCCAGGCCCGCCAGGCTGAGATCGCCGACCAGACCCGCAAGTTCTGGGTAGGCGTCGTCTTCTCGCTGCCCCTCTTCCTGCTCAGCATGGCCCGCGACTTCGGCCTCCTGGGGCCCTGGGCGCACGCCCCCTGGGTCAACTGGCTCTTCCTGGCCCTGGCCACCCCGGTCCAATTCTACACCGGGTGGGACTACTACGTCGGCTCGTATCACGCTTTGCGCAACCGCACCGCCAATATGGACGTCCTGGTGGCGATGGGCTCCTCCGTCGCCTACCTGTATAGCCTGGTGGTGCTCCTCTCCCCGACGGCGGGCCAGCACGTCTACTTCGAGACCTCGGCCGTCATCATCACCCTCATCAAGTTGGGCAAACTACTGGAGGCCAGCGCCAAAGGCAAAACCGGCGCAGCCATTCGCAAACTGATGGGGCTGCGGGCCAAGACCGCCCGCGTCGTGCGGGACGGCGCAGAGATGGACGTGCCGGTCGGGGAAGTACGGGTCGGCGACCTGGTCGTCGTGCGGCCCGGCGAGCGAGCGCCGGTGGATGGGATCGTCGTCGAGGGCCACTCGGCGGTGGATGAGAGTATGCTTACCGGCGAGCCGATCCCGGTGGACAAAAGCCCTGGCGACGAGATCATCGGCGCGACGATCAACAAACAGGGGCTGCTCAAGTTCGAGGCCACGCGGGTCGGCGCGGAGACCGCCCTGGCCCAGATCATCCGGCTGGTGCAGGAGGCCCAGGGCAGCAAGGCCCCCATCCAGCGTCTGGCCGACCGGGTGGCGGGCGTCTTCGTCCCTGCTGTCATCATCATCGCGTTGGTCACCTTCGCTGTCTGGTGGGCTGTGGGCGGGGACTTCACCGCCGCCATCATCCGCCTGGTGGCGGTGCTGGTCATCTCCTGCCCCTGCGCCCTGGGGCTGGCAACCCCCACCTCCATCATGGTCGGCACCGGCAAGGGGGCGGAACTGGGCATCCTGTTCAAGAATAGCGAAGCCCTGGAGACCGCCCACCGCCTCCAGGTCATCGTCCTGGACAAGACCGGTACCCTCACCATCGGCCGGCCGACCGTCACCGATATCGTAGGCAACGATCAACGCTCAATGACCGATGACCAAATTCTGCGCTGGGCTGCTTCTGCTGAACGTGGTTCGGAACATCCGTTGGGGCAGGCAGTCGTCGCCGAGGCGGAGGCGCGGGGACTGACCCTGGCCGACCCGCAGGACTTCGAGGCAGTCCCCGGCAAGGGCATCCGCGCCCAGGTGGATGGGTACGCGGTGCTGGTGGGCAAGCCGGAATGGCTGGAGGCGGAGGGCATCCCGCTAAGGGACCTGGCCGCCGAGGTAGAGCAGTTGCAGACGGAAGCCAAGACCAGCGTGGCGGTGGCGGTGGACGGGGAAGCGGCAGGCATCCTGGGCATGGCCGACACGCTGAAGGAAAGTTCGGCCGAGGCAGTGGCGCAACTGCACCGGCTGGGGCTGGAGGTGGTCATGCTCACCGGCGACAACCACCGCACTGCCGAGGCCATCGCCGCCCAGGCTGGCATCGACCGGGTCGTCGCCGAGGTGCTGCCCGCCGACAAGGCGACGCAGGTGAAGCGGCTCCAAGCGGAGGGTCTCCTGGTCAGCATGGTCGGCGACGGCATCAACGACGCCCCGGCGCTGGCCCAGGCCGACGTCGGAATCGCCCTGGGCACCGGGACCGACGTGGCGATGGAGACAGCCGACGTGACACTGATGCGGGGTGACCTGCGGGTGGTGTCCCAGGCGCTAGCCCTCAGCCGCGCCACGATGCGCACCATCAAGCAGAATCTGTTCTGGGCCTTCTTCTATAACGTGGCACTCATCCCGCTGGCTGCGGGGGTCCTCTATCCTTTCCCGTGGATGCCCGCCATCCTGCGTCAACTCCACCCGGTGCTGGCTGCTCTCGCGATGGCCCTCAGTTCCATCACCGTCGTCAGCAACAGCCTGAGGTTGCGGCGGGTTCAGGTATAGGCATCTCCCACACTGCCGGAGACCTGTTTGCCCACCGCCCAGCACGCAGTATTACAATGCAACCAGCACAGCAGATGCGCAACCTTGCGCGTGCCGGTGCGTAGTTCTATTCAGACTCAAGTCAGACTCAAGAACAAGGAGGGTATAACATGAACAGGTTCAGTACACACAGTCGCAGATTGCTGGCCATAGCAGGCATAGCCTTGCTGACCATCTTCCTCGCCGTCCCCACAGCGCGGGCTTTTGAGGGCCGAGGCGGGGACGTGATCATCATCGAGGCCGACGAGGTGATTGACGACGACCTCTACGTCGGCGCCGGTGAGTTCACCCTGGATGGCACTATCAAGGGCGACCTGATCGTCGGCGGTGGCACCATCGAGATCAACGGCACCGTTGAAGGCGACCTCTGGGCCACGGGCCAGAGCATCGTCATCAACGGCACGGTGGAGGACGACGTCCGCATCGCCGGCTATGTGTTGCTCGTCGGCGGCGAGGTGGCGGATGATCTCATCGCAGTTGGATTCAGCCTGGAGAATGAGAGGGGCTCCAACGTCGGTGGCGACATGTTCTTTGGCGGCTACCAGGCGTCGCTGGCTGGCGATGTGATGGGGAATGCCAATCTTGCCGGAGGCGCTATAGGAATCGCCGGCACCATCGGGGGAGATGCAGACGTGGACATGGGTGGAGCCGAGCCTGGGGAGAAGATGCCACCGGGGTTCCCCTTCGCCCCCAACCTCCCGCCCGTTCCCTCTGTCGCTGGTGGCCTGACCATAGGCGAGAGCGCCAGCATCGGCGGCGATCTGAACTACACCGCCAACGCCGAGGTTGCCATCCCAACCGGTGCGGTCGCTGGCGAGACTACCTTCATCCAGTACGTCCCCGAAGTCGAAGAACCGGCAGCGCCCTCGCCCGCCGCACTCGTAGGCCGCTGGTTCGTGCGCCGACTGCGCCTCCTGATCACGCTGTTGCTCGTCGGAGCGTTGATGATGTGGCTGGTGCCCGACTGGACGCGCAAGGTCGCCAGCATCGTGCAGACCAGGCCACTGCCGAGCCTGGGATGGGGCGTGGTCGCCATCGCCGCATTCGTGATGGCGATGCTGGTACTCATCATCGCCACCGTGCTGCTGGCTATCGTCTTCGGTGTCGTGACTCTGGGCGAACTGGCGGGACGGCTCGCCGCGCTGGGCGGCATCGTCATGGGCGCAGCGACGTTCGGCTTCAGTATCACCTGGGCTTATGTCACCAAAATCGTCATCAGCCTGCTGCTCGGACAACTGATCTTCAGGCTCTTCAAGTCCACAGCAGCCGAGCACCGCTGGTGGCCCATGCTGCTGGGCGTGTTGATCTTCGTCATCATCACCGCCATCCCTGTGCTGGGGTGGCTTGCGACGCTGGTCACCGTGCTGCTGGGCCTGGGCGCAGTCTGGATCTGGGGCCGTGACTGGTTGACGGGTCGCAGGGTGGCGCCGGTCGCGGCTTCCGCCGCGACCCCAGACGTTGCACCACCGCAGTAGCCAGTCACACGACAGAGCGCAATCTGACGAGGCCGCCCACAGTGGGCGGCCTCTCCTCTGCCAGCAGTTCACCTGTCACCTCTGTTACGGATTACGGTAGATGTCCTCGTGTGCGCCGATCACCCGATGGACACAGACGCGCCCGCCCGTCTCAGGGTGCTCCTCAAAATGGAACGTCCAACGGTACTTACGGCTGATACGCCCATACCAAACACCCGGATACTCTTCGATGCGCTCGATCGCCAGGCTGGGATGCAACATATCCTGGCAAAACAGCGCGAACGCCTTGCGGGCCTGCTTCTTGACCTCTGAGGGCAGTGCCTCAAATGCCTTACTGAATCGCCGCGTCTTGACGTGCCGCATCGCTATATCAGGCTCGCCAAAAAGTCGGCGTCGTTGTCAAAGCGCTCGACACGGCCGGCGGCCAGATCAGCCTCAGCCTCGCGCTCGGCGGCCTGCCATTCCGCTGTCCAAAACCACTCCTGTCCAGGCTTGATGGGTTGTTGCTGCAGGTGAACGTCTATCGCCTCTCGTATGATCTGTGAGACAGGCTTGCGAGTAGCAAACGACAGCAGGCGCAGCCGCTCATATTGCGCTGGCTCTAAGCGCAAGGAAATAGCTTTCATTGCCCCCACCTCCTTCGTGTGCATATCAGTATACCACGATATATCGATATACACAAGGCACATCCCATGCCACATCTCACCCGGTTTCAAAGACAACCCGCGCATTCGGATGCGCGTAGACGCTGTACGCCAGCCAGGTGGGGTTGCCAGGACAGCGGGACGCCAAACGTCCCTCGCGCACGGCTTCGGCGACGGTGTCACCGTCCAATTTCATCCTTGGGGGTGTGTACACACTCATGGCGTATGCTTCGAACACATGCCGGTCAGGTGTTTGCTTCTTACGGCAGAAGCGTGTACAATAGCAGCCAGTAATCTGCGCTGTATGCGGCGACCCAATCGCTACGTTCAGATGTGACTGAGGTGACTACGATGAGAAGATCCCTGCATGTTCGCCCGTACCTTCCTGTGCTGGCGCTCGTCCCGCTCGTGCTGGAAATGCTTGCCTGCTGTCCTTCGGGCAAACTGCCAACCGAATTGCTCTCCGGGGAAGGTGATTCTGCTGATACGCCGACCGCGACACCTGCCACGCTCCCGACACCGTCACCCGACGTGGTCTATGAAGGGGTGAGTCTCTCGTACGATGCGTCACTTGCTGCAGACGTGGAAGCGGAGAGCGCCGAGGCCTGGCTTCCGGACGGCTCTCCAGAGGAGTCGAGTCCAGAGCATTACGTGTTCTGGTTCAGAGGTTACGTCCTGCCAAACAGGTATCCCCCTTCGATTTCTGTCTACCCAGTTAACGACTATGAAGCGGTCAATCCAAACAGTGTGGAAGCCATCGCAGGTTTGCGGCAACTTCTGGCGGAGAGACCGGCATCACCGCCAGGCGAGATACCCTTCGTGGCTTATGGACCGACGATGCAGCTATTCAGAAGTCACGTAGCGTACATCGACTTTCAGGGCGGGACAGGCATACGCTATGTCACGCAGCACGACCGGGACACGCGCCCCATTGGCAATTACTCCACGAATTGCCAGGGGCTGTCATACTACTTCCTGGGGCTTACGGACGATGACAGGTACTACGTGGTGGCCATGTTTCCGCTATCCAGCCCCATCTTGCCCGATGAATACGTCATTCCGGGCGATGACATTGAGGCCTTCCTGGCCAACTACGACGAGTACTTGCGAGACGTCAAGCAGCAGCTTAACGCACAACCTCCGTCCAGCTTCAGGCCCCAACTGTCGTTGCTGGACGGTGTGATCCAGTCACTGGAGATAAGGGTCTCATCATTGTAGACGAGGGATAACCATGCACATAAGATCAAAAACGAGTCATACTTATGCTCAAATTGTGAACGCCTGGTGTATGTACGACTGGGCCAACAGCGCCTTCGCCACGACGATTATGGGGGCCGTACTGCCCACCTTCTACAGCGAGGTCGCCGGGGCGAACCTGGAGCCAGTTCAGGCCAGCAGTTACTGGGGCTACACCAACACCATCGCCATGCTCCTGGTCGCCGTCGCCGCGCCCATCCTGGGAGCCATCGCCGACCACAGCGGGACCAAGAAACGATTCCTGGGAGGGTTTGCCGGGCTGGGCATCCTCTTCACGGCGTTCCTGGTGCTGGTGAGCACGGGGGACTGGCTGATGGCCTCGGCCTTCTACATCCTGGGCCGGATCGGCTTCTCCGGGGCCAACATCTTCTACGACTCGCTCCTGCCCCACGTCGCCCACCCCGACGAGATCGACCAGGTCTCCACCAAAGGGTACGCCCTGGGGTACCTGGGCGGCGGGTTGCTCCTGGTGATCAACCTGGCCTGGATTATGAAGCCAGAGTGGTTCGGCCTGCGGGACGCTGAACTCGCCTCCCGCCTTTCCTTCCTCAGCGTCGCCGCCTGGTGGGCGTTCTTCTCTATCCCCCTCTTCCGCCGGGTAGCCGAACCTCCCTTCGTCCAGGAGCGAGGAGAGAGCGCCAACCCCGTCAAGGCGGGATTCCAGCGGGTGGGGCGGACCTTCCGCGAGATCCGCCGCTACCGGGAATTGTTCAAGTACCTGGTCGCCTTCTGGCTCTACAACGACGGCATCGGCACCATCATCACGATGGCGGCGATCTTCGGCAAGGAGATCGGGATCGGGACGACGGATCTCATCGGGGCGATCGTGGCGATGCAGTTCCTGGGTATTCCCTTCTCCTTCGCCTTCGGCTGGCTGGCGCGGCGTCTGGGGACCAAGCGCTCGATCCTGCTAGCGCTGGGCATATATGCCATCATCTCCATCGGTGGATACTTCATGCAGACCAGCCTCCACTTCTGGATCCTGGCCTTCCTGGTGGCGACGGTGCAGGGCGGGAGCCAGGCCCTGAGCCGGTCCCTCTTCGGGCGCATGGCCCCCAAAGCGAAGACGGCGGAGTTCTTCGGCTTCTACGACGTCAGTTCCAAGTTCGCCGGTATCGTCGGGCCGGCCCTCTTCGCCGTGGTGGGACAGTTGACCGGCTCCAGCCGCCTGAGCATCGTCTCCCTCATCGTCTTCTTCATCGTCGGCGGCGGCCTGCTCCTGCGGGTAGATGAGGAGGAGGGCATCCGCGTGGCGCAGGAGGAGAACCTGGCGGCGGGGTTGGCGTGAAGCCTGACGCAGCAGACAGAGCCAACGCCGCAGGCAAGAGGGTGGCCCGCCCCCAGACCGACAACACCATTCACTGAAAGACAAGCCTGCGGCCCTGTGATTTCTGGCCACCGGCACTGGTCGGAGTGAAGAAGGCAAGGCGGTGAACGCTGTCGTTTGCGCGAGCGCCGCCGTTCGAATATAATTCTAAATCATGAGACAAGTCGTAATTGCCAATCCCATCATCAACTCGCCTTTCGAGGAGCCCAGGCTTCACTTTCGCTTCTCGGAAGACGGCATCACCGACGAGATCGCGGTGGGCCGCCGCCAGAGCGAATACTTCGTGCCCATCGCGCGCCCCAGGAAGAAGGGCCAACAACAACTGGCCTTCGAGACCTGGACTGAGGACCGCATCCAACCCAACGAATTCATCAACCGCGTGCGCGGCAGGGTGGAACTCTGGCGCAGAGGCGGCTACGTGGGGATAACCAGGACCACCCGCCGCTTGCTCGAATATTGGCAAGACCCCGGACGCGAGCGTAAGTTGTTCTTTTGCCAGATCGAGGCGCTGGAGACGGCCATCTATATCACCGAAGTGGCGCACAAACACGGCGACAACTGGATCGGCAACGAGTTGCACCGCGCCAATGCGGAGGCCAATCCGCTACTCTACCGCGTGGCCTTCAAGATGGCCACCGGCAGCGGCAAGACAGTCGTCATGGCGATGCTGATCGCCTGGCAGACTCTGAACAAGATAGCCAACCGCCAGGATGCCCGTTTCTCCGACGCCTTTCTGATCGTGACCCCCGGCATCACCATCCGCGACCGGCTGCGGGTGCTGCTCCCCAGCGATCCGAGCAACTATTACCGCCAGTTCGACCTCCTGCCGCTCGACTTGATCCAGCAACTGCACCAGGCCAAGATCGTCATCACCAACTTTCACGCCTTCCAACTCCGTGAAAAGGTCAAGGCCGGTAGACTGACCAAAGAACTGCTCGCCCAGGGCGGAGCCAGCCCCTTTACCGAGACGCCCGCCCAGATGGTGCGGCGGGTGTGCCGCGAGTTGGGCAACAAGAAGAACATCGTCGTGCTCAACGACGAGGCCCACCACTGCTACCGCCGCAAACCCGATGGCGAGAAGATACGTCTCAACCGTGACGAGCGCCGCGAAGCAAAGGTGCGCGATGAAGAAGCCCGCGTCTGGATTTCAGGGCTGGAGGCGGTCAAAGAAAAGATCGGCCTCAAGGTGGCCTATGACCTGTCAGCCACGCCCTTCTTCCTGCGCGGTTCCGGCTATCCCGAGGGCACGCTCTTCCCCTGGGTGGTGTCCGATTCTTCGCTGATTGACGCCATCGAGTGCGGCATCGTCAAAGTCCCCCGCGTGCCGGTGGACGACAATGCCATGATCGGCGACTATCCGACCTACCGCCACCTGTGGCCCTACATCCGCGACGACCTGCCCAAAAAGGGACGTAAGACCGAGGCCGTCAGCGGCGAGCCGAAACTGCCGGCCAAGCTCCAGAGCGCGCTGCACAGTCTGTACAACAACTACCAAAAGTATCACGAGCAATGGGAGGCAAGCGAGGCCGCCCGTGATGTCCCTCCGCCGGTGTTCATCGTCGTGTGCAACAACACCAACGTCTCCAAAATGATGTACGACTATATCGCCGGTTGGGAGAAGGAACTGGACAGCGACCACACTATCCCGGTGCCCGGCGCGCTCCCCATCTTTAGCAACGTACAAGACGGCCGCTGGATCGCCCGCCCCAACACGGTTCTGATTGACAGCAAACAACTCGAGTCCGGCGAGGCGATGAGCAGAGATTTCAAGAAAATCGCCGCGCGGGAGATCGAGGAGTTCAAGGCCGAATACCGCGCCCGCTTCCCCGGCCGCGACGCCGAGGGGCTGACCGACGAAGACCTGCTGCGCGAAGTGATGAACACCGTGGGCCAGCCCGGCAAGTTAGGCGAGCCTGTCAAGTGCGTGGTGTCTGTCTCGATGCTGACCGAGGGCTGGGACGCCAACACGGTGACCCACATCCTGGGGGTGAGAGCCTTTGGCACCCAGTTGCTGTGCGAGCAGGTGGTGGGCCGCGGCCTGCGCCGTATCAGTTTTGCCACCGAACCGCGACAGATTGTTGTGAACGGCGTGGACGGTGACGTCTTCAAGTTCGAGGCCTTCCCGGTCGAATACGCCGAGGTGTATGGCGTGCCGTTCTCCTTCATTCCCACCAAGGCGGTCGCCGCCCCGCCCAAACCCGGCCCGCGCCCGACCCGTGTCCGGGCATTGGAGGAGCGCATCGGGTGCGAGATCACCTTCCCCCGCCTGATCGGCTACCGCTACGAACTGCCCGGCGAGCGGCTGACGGCGAGATTTACGCCCGATTCCCACATGGCGATCTCGACGCTGGACGTGCCCACCCGCACTGAAACTGCGCCGATTGTGGGAGAATCCAGCTTTCATACGCTGTACGATTTGAGCATCCGCCGCGAGCAGGAGGTGGACTTTTTACTCGCCAAGATGGTGCTGGAACGCTACTTT
Source organism: uncultured Anaerolineales bacterium (assembly GCA_964385635.1). GTDB lineage: Bacteria > Chloroflexota > Anaerolineae > B4-G1 > B4-G1 > CAYLPU01. Next base: position 1,056 of record CAYLPU010000032.1, on the reverse strand, counting down.
CGCGACGTGGAGGGGTACACCAAACCCTGGTTGTTCCCCCAACTGCTGCGCATCGTCCGGAACTGGCGGGCCGAATGTCTCACCCTCAAGGACAACGTCTTTCCCCAGTTGTTACTGCTCCACGATCTGGCCGCCACCGCCGCCGAACACATCTACCAGGCCATCGTTCAATCCACCACGGATGAAAAGACACTCCGCCCCATCCTGCGTCCCTACGACACACTGGGCAGCACCCGCTACGTGAACTTTGACACCGCCCGCGAGGTCTACCCCACCGGCCCGGAACTCTGCCACATCTCGCACATTGTCCTCGATAGCGGCTGGGAGGCCAAGATGGCCCAGGTGTTGGAGGAGATGGAGGAGGTGGTGCGCTACGTCAAGAACCACGGCCTGGGTTTTACCATCCCCTACACACTGAACGGGCAGGAGCGGCAGTACACACCAGACTTCATCTTACACGTGGACGAGGGGCATGGCCCGGACGATCTGCTGAACCTAATCGTGGAGGTCTCGGGCGAGGCCCGCAAGGACAAGGCCGCCAAGGTCGCCGCCGCCCGCAACCTGTGGGTGCCCGCCATCAACAACCACGGCGGCTTGGGGCGTTGGGCCTTTATTGAGATCAGCGATCCGTGGGACGCCAAGAATACCATTCGGGCTATGCTTGAAGCGTAGGCCCGATATGTGTCTAATTTATCGTGAGCGCGAGGTCTTGGACCACGAAACACACGAAATGGTGCGAAACACGCGAAAGGCTTTCGCGGTTTTCGCGTCCTTTCGCGATTTTCGTGATCCAAACACCCCACGCTGACCCAAAAAGGAGCACTCATGGCTCGCAAGAAAACCAAGACCCCCAAACCCATCACCAGCACCAAACACAAAGACAAACGCGCCAACATCCCCACCGAGGAACTGCGCGACTTTGTGGCCCAGGACGAGCACGCACCCCAAATCCTGCGCTACCCCCGCGACCCCTCCCTCGATCCGCAACTGGTGTGGCAGGGCAAGGACGAGCAGGACGGCGAAGACCTGGCCGTGCCCGCCCTGCCTGTCTACATC
>CAYLPU010000031.1:0-47311 GCA_964385635.1 uncultured Anaerolineales bacterium | reverse complement strand
AGCTGCCCCTAGTACGAGAGGACCGGGGTGGACAGACCTCTGGTGTGCCAGTTGTACCGCCAGGTGCATCGCTGGGTAGCTACGTCTGGCAGAGATAACCGCTGAAAGCATCTAAGTGGGAAACTCGCCCCAAGATGAGATCCCCCACCGGTTTAACCGGGTAAGACCGCCGGAAGACTACCGGTTTGATAGGCGGGAGGTGTAAGCGCAGCAATGCGTTCAGCCAACCCGTACTAATGGTCGAGGGCTTAACGCGTAGTGCGGAGAACTTGGAGTTTTCACGCTGTTCAGTTGATCAATCGTACAGTTAGAAGTCCCTTGGTGATTCTAGCGGCGGGGGTACACCCGGTCCCATCCCGAACCCGGCAGTTAAGCCCGCCAGCGCCGATGGTACTGGGGGGGCAGCCCCCTGGGAGAGTAGGTCATTGCCAAGGGACTTCTCGTTCTCTATGGCCTCCCAACCGGCCATAGGTTTGAGAGCGAGCAAATCCTTGCAGTGCTAAGCCGTTTCTTCCCCGGCTTCTTCCTCCACTTTCTCCTTGCTCTCGCCCTCTCCACCCGTAAGACCGTGCCGGAACTCGCGGATGCCTTCCCCTAAGTCCTTGCCGAGCTTACTCAGTCTGCCTACGCCGAAGACAAGCAGTACGATCACCAACACAATCACCAGTTCCGGTGTACCGATTTTTGGCATGTCGTTTCCTCCTTTGGACTTTGCTTCAGATTATAACACACCTTTCCATAACTTCAAACAGCCGCTCTCGACCCTATGCTTGTTTGTTTGATCCGGCATATTCTATGTGAGTGGAATACGCAACCTTGCGTGAACACACGCTAGGCATTATAATGGGACCTGGCGCGGGGAAGTGTCGGAATGGGCAGACGAGCGTGACTTAGGATCACGTGGGGCAACCCGTGCGGGTTCGAGTCCCGCCTTCCCCATTTGGTAAGGCAGGCTTCTGAGCCTGCCTCAAAATCGTGATGAGGAGGCACATACGCTTGAAGATCATTACTGAACCTCTGGAGAACCGTCAACTACTCCTCACCATTGAGGTGGATGAAGAGCGGGCTCAACAGGCCATGCGGCAGGCCACCCGCCAGATTGCCAGAGAGGTGAATGTTCCGGGCTTCCGCAAAGGTAAGGCTCCCTACGGTGTTATCGTGCAGCGCTACGGTGAGGACGCCATCCGTAGGGAGGCCGCCGATATACTGGCTAAAAAGGTCTACAGCGAGGCGTTGGAGCAGGAGGAGATTGAGCCTTACGCTCCCTGTGTGTTGGATGAGGTACTGCTTCACCCCATCACCTTCAGGCTCACCATTCCCTTGCGTCCTACGGTTGGCCTGGGCGACTACCGCGACTATCGCCTCGAGCCTTCAATAGTCGGGGTACATAAAGAGGAGGTACAGCAGGCGCTCGAAGAGATCCGCCAGCAAAATGCGATCCTCGATCCTGTTGACCGTCCGGCTGCGCTAGACGACGTGGTCGTGATTGATCTCGTGGGTCAGACGACCGATGGAGTGACATTACTGAAAAGAGACGGCATCCGTGTTCTGTTGGACGCCGAAAGCACCGACCCTGCGCCTGGCTTCGCCGAGGCCGTTGTAGGGATGAAGACGGGCGAAGAGCGCACCTTCACGTTGGCACTGCCGGACGACTTTCCTCAGGAGGGATTACAGGGCCAGGAAGCGGAGTTCACTGTCAGGCTCATAGAAGTCTACAAGCGCACCCTCCCCGGGTTGGACGACGACCTGGCGCGTACTATCGGCAACTTCGATTCCTTCGAAAAATTGCAGGAGCACGTCAGGGAACAGTTGCGGCGGGCGGCGCAGGAAAAAGCCGACGGGGAGTATGTAGAGCAAGTGCTGAAGACTATCATTGAGCAAGCCCGGATCGAGTACCCGCCTGTGATGTTCGAAGAGGCATTGGACGAGGCGGTTGGGGACGTCGAGCGTGCGCTGAAGCGTGAGGCACGACTCTCGCTGGAGGATTACCTGCGCATCCAGGGCAAGACTATGGAGGAATTGCGGGAGGACTTGAATCCTCGTGCCGCAGCCAGTCTCAGGCGCGCTCTGGTGCTGGGTGAGGTCGTGAGGTTGGAAGGGCTCGAGGTGGACGAGGAGGAAATCAGCGCGCACATCAAGAAGGTCAGCGCCCCGTGGGGCGCCCGGGCCAACGAGGTGCAGGCATCCCTCGATTCCAACGAGGGGCAGCGGACGGTGCGCAGCCGTCTGCTGGCCGACAAAGCGGTGCAACGGCTGATCGCCATCGCCAAGGGAGAGGTATCGGAGCCAATCTCCGCTGAGGAGCAGAGGAGCGGGGGAGACAAGGAGACAAGGAGACAAGGAGAGGGAGAGACAGGGAGTGGGGAGGCAGAGGAGCAAGGAGCAGGGGAGCAGGAGTGATGAGGAGGGTTCCGCCTATGACGTTGATTCCAATGGTGATTGAGACAACGGGGCGCGGCGAACGCGCTTACGATATTTTCTCGTTATTGCTCAAGGCGCGCATCATTTTCGTGGGTATGCCCATCACTGACCAGGTTGCCAACCTGGTGGTAGCCCAGTTACTGTACCTCGACAATGAGGATCAAGACAAACCTATCTCTCTGTACATCAATTGCCCTGGCGGCATCGTCTACCACGGGCTGGCGATCTACGACACCATGCAGCAGGTGCGAGCGCCGATCTCAACTATCGCTATAGGGGTGACGGCCAGTATGGGCACGGTGCTGCTGGCAGCGGGCACGAAGGGGTATCGCTACGCACTGCCTCATGCCACCATCCACATGCACCCAGCCGGCGGTAGCACGCAAGGATATGCCCCCGACGTCGAGATTCAATACAAGGAACTGAAGCGCGTCGAGGATTTGCTTCACGAACTGCTGGCGCACCATACCGGTCAGCCGGCGGAACGTATCGCGGCCGATTTCGACCGCGACCGCTTTATGACCGCTGAGGAGGCGGTCGAGTATGGCCTGGCAGATCAGGTCCTTCAACCGTCGGAGAAAAAGGAGTAGCGGACGCTATTCCACTTCTAGTATGACCACCTCGCCATCGTACAGGCTGCGGAAGCGCTCGGCATCGGCGCGAGTGCCGACGACGCCTGATCCGTAGTGCATTGGCACGGCTATCTTCGGCCTGATGTCGGTCGCTGCCTGCGCGGCTTTCTCGGCATCCATCGTGTAGGTCCCTCCCACCGGCAACAAGGCCACATCACAGCGGATGTCGCTCATCTCTGGGATGTGGTCAGTGTCACCGGCGAAGTAGAGTCGCTCCCCGCCGACTGTCACGATAAACCCGACGTGCTTGGCCCGCCGGGGGTGGTAGTGCTTGCCTACATTATAGGCCGGCACAGCCTCGATCTCCACCCCTCCCACCGTCGTTCGCTCACCTGGCTGCAGAGTGTGCACGTTGCCGCGCAATTTTTTTGCCGCTCCGGGGCTGGCGATGGTCACCGTCCCGGCCCAACTGACCCGCCTCACGTCGTCGGGAGAGCAGTGGTCGTGGTGCTCGTGGCTGATCAAAATGATGTCGGCCTGGGGTGGTTGGCCTTTCAAGTTCCACGGATCGAAGTAGATTGTTGGCGGTCCGTCGAGGCGGAAACTGGCGTGGCCCAGCCAGTGCAAGTTCTCGAGCAGGCCTACTGGAGTGCTCATCGTTACCCTTCTCATACCTGTATCACTGTTCGCAGTGCAATCACTCAGAGCCCCTGCTGCACGTTTTCACGTGTCACCCGCACCAATGCTGTGCCTTTGGCTGTGCTAAGTTGGTAGACCGTTCCCCGTGGCACAACGGTGAAGTCGCCGGAGTGCAGGTGCAGCATACTCTGGGACGTGCGCACAGTCGAGGTGCCACTCAGCACGAAAAGCAGCAGATCGTTGGGGGCCGGTATTTCGACTGACCAGGTTCCCTCCCCCCACGTCGCCTGCACGACTGAGTCCTCGACTCGGGCGACGGTCTGGAACCGAAATGGCAAGGTGAGTGTCCGTATCACGCCGTGGAGACTGACGCGCTTCAGCCTCGCCTCTCCGGCGACGGCGTAGAGGCGGCGGCGACCGTTCTTCCGCTCGGGAACGAAGCCACAGCGTAGGAGCAACACACTGGCACGCAATTCTGAACTGGACCGGTGTCCTACCCCCTTCGGCACGCAGGCCAACTCGCCTGGCCTCAGTCGCACCTCGCCCCCCTCGCTTTCCAGCAGGATGGTCCCTTTGTGGACCCAGAACAGCTCATCGTTGTCCAGGTGCCTATGCCACTCCAACATTCCTTGGCAAATGTAAACGCTGACGGTAATGTCGCCTACGCGGGCGGCGTTCACCATTGAGAACGGCTTATCTAACAGCTCAGCGATCCGAGAGACGTTTAGTTTCTTGAGCGTAGTCATCGGCACTATTATATCGCAATACCGCAAAAGTTGCTACTGGAAGTACGATGAATCTTCCTGCTTGCCAGTGCCCGATGCCTCAGGTATAATGCACCTGAAGAGGATATCTTATCTGAATCTCCAGACACGCTCCTAAGCACGAGGAAGCCTGAGTGACGCTTGAATTGAGCAGGTTAACTGGACAGGTGCAAGCGATGGGTGAGGAGTTGGCCGCCCGCGCGCGGCAGTTCGCTGGCATGGTGGAACTGGCACGACGCTGGCTGATCCAGTATGCCGACATGGGTGAACGATTGCGCCATCCCGCCCGCGCCATCCGCGCTGCAATCCCGACTGATGAACCCTTCAATGCCATCCATCCCCTTCCTGCCACGCCGGAGCGGTTCACCGTCATCGCTGCCGATGGTTCGCAGATCCAGCCCGACCCGCACGGAGTGGCGCTCTACTACCTCGTCAACGTCGGCAGTCTAGTTTACCGGCACGGCAGCGGCGAGGCGCCCGAGGCCCACAGTGAGCCCGTCTTGGGCCACACCGGAACCGATATGTACGAGAACGGGCGGCTGGTGACCGGAAACCTGCTCGATGTACGGCGGGATCTGGCCGAGATCACCCGCCTGGCCGACCTGTGCGCCGTCGAACCGTCGGGGCCTACGGTAGCCCTGGTGGACGGTACTCTCATCCTATGGGTGCTGGAAGACCGCTCCGAAGAGTGGCAACGTGCCAAAGTGATGGCCTATCTCGACCAATTGCACCGCATCCGCGAGGCCAGTGCAACCGTGGCCGCCTTCATCAGTCGCCCGCGCCGTGCTGAGGTGACGCGGTTGCTGCACCTGGCCAGCGTGGATGGAGACAAAAACCGGGTCGATCAAGAGCCCAATCCATTGGAACGGTTGCCTGACCGCGCCCTCTTCGAGACGCTGCCGCCCGGTGCGCGCTCGGCACTCTTCGTCAGCCCATCGCCTACAAACTACGATTACTACCACCCTGCCGGTCACGGTGTTCACTTCTGCTACATCAACCTGGCCGAGGAGGGACTCGACCCGGTCATCGCGCGGATAGAGTTGCCAGCCTGGGTGGCCGAGAATCCCGACCGGCTGGCATTGGTCCATGGGGCCATCGTCGCGCAGGCGCGCATCACCGGAGACTATCCCTACGCGCTGGCTCGCGCCGACGAACTAGCTTTCATCAGCGGCCCAGAGCGAAAAACGTTTGAGGAGATGGTCGTCACGGCGTTACTGCGCGCTGGGATGAGATCGGCCCTCTCGCCGAAGGCGTATTACAAGACCCTGACCCGTCAGGGCAGAAGGAAATATCGTGGATGAGTAGCAAGAATCTGCAAGTTGGCCGAGTGTTGCGGGCTGGCACGCGTGGTTTCACTGTCGGCTGTGCGGTGATGCAGCCCGATCTCCCGGCTTTTGGCTCGTTTGTGCGGGTGGAGGGCCAGACGTCGGGGAGTGCTATCTACGGCCTGATCTATGATGTCAGCGTGGAGGATGACCCTTTTGTGCGCCAGTTCATCAGTGCTGATCCACCTGAAGAGGTTGTGCGCGACCAACGCGAGAACCGTCAGGTGCCCATAGAGGTTAGTGTGCTGGCGGTGGGTTGCAGCGACGGAGTGACGATTCGCCAATGCCTGCCCGCGCAACCCCCGGTGACACTCGATTGGCTCTACCAGTGCACCGACGAGGAGATACAGGCCTTCACTGCCCGCTTCGACTACTTCCGCCTGGTGCTGGATGCGCGTCAGGTACCGGCCGACGAACTGCTGGGGGCCAGCCTGCTGGCTGCTGCCGCCGCCCGGCCAGAGGGTGAGCGGGAGACGTTTCTGGTTGAGGCAGGACGAGGACTGGCACGACTGCTGGCTGGCGACCCGGTACGGCTGGAGGGATTGCTGCGACGGCTGCGAGCCTGGTGAGGTAACGAGGTGGGAGGCGAGATGGAAGCAGAGGAGCACCGTCAGGCGGCAGAGACCTTTGTACGAGCGCTTGGGTACGCGAACGACGATCGAGTGCGGGCGGTTTTCATCGTTGGTTCCACTGCCAGCGGGCAGGGTGACGTCTACTCCGACGTGGACATGCTGGTGGCCGTCAACACGCTCATCCCCGACGACGAGCGGCTGAAGCGGCTGCGCGCTATCGGCTGCCGGAACATTATGCTTACCATCGCTGGCGTGGACAACCCGGCGTTCCCGGTGCAGTCGCAGATCATTGACAAGTTCGTCTTCCACGATGTCTGGTTTGACGTCAGTTACCACCTGCCCCACCAACTCAGGTTCTACTTCGACCACGTGACGCTGGTGGACAAGGACGACCTGACGTCCCACTTGCACAGCCCCCATCAGGTGTACAGCAGCGTAGAACTCAAGGCCCGCGTCCAGGCGGACCTGCGCCTGCTGCACGCGCGCACCAAAACCTACGAGAAGTATGCCCGGCGAGGAGAGTGGGTTGGCCTGGACCTTTCCGCTATCAAAAACTTGATCGTGGACGTGGTGATGGTGTTGAATGATCACTACAACTACAATCGCTATTCCTCTCGTATGAGCCAACTGCTGCGCGACCTGTCGGTCAAACCGGAGCACTTCGACCGGAACTTGTTAGACGTCCTGCATCTGGACGACCGGGAGACCTGGCTACGCAAGACCGAGATGCTGCACTGCTTGGAGGCCGACCTGATTGCACTATGCGAGGCCCGCTGGGGGCCGATTGCGATGTTTGACGATGGAAGACACAGCCAATGAGTGAACGTTCACCTGAACAGGAACTGGAAGCCTTCTTTGGCCCCCGCCCGGCCGAGCCCCGGCCTCTCCAGCGGCTGGGCATCGTTGTCAGCGGGAGTCTCTCCAAGGGGCTGGACATCAAACTGGATCAGGGCACGGTCATTGAGGGGCTGGCTGTGGGTCGGTATGTCGTCGTACGTGGGCAGACCGGGCGGCGCTTTTTCTGTATCGTCACTGATGTACAACTGGACGCCCTCAATCCTCTCATCGAGAAGGCTCCGCCAGAGCCATCCGATCCCTTCCTGGCCCGTGTCTACCAGGGCACCGCCGTATTCGGGCGCATCCACGTCGCGCCGATGTTGGTGCTGGAGCCCTCCTCTTCCTCTCCCCCAATGAGGGGGAAAGAGGGGGGGAGCGAGCCGAAACCGGTCAAGACTATCCCGGCCCACTTCACCCCGGTCTATCCCGCCAACGAGGAAGAGGTCGCCCTCGTCTTCGGCCGGGAGGAACAACCGGGCTACTTCTACATCGGAGATCCACTGGAGATGGAGGGCATCCATGTGGCGCTCGACCTGCGCCGTTTTGTCGAGCGCTCGGCGGGGGTCTTCGGCAAGACAGGCACCGGCAAGACCTTCCTCACGCGCACGCTGCTGGCCGGGCTGGTCCAGGAGGGCGTGGCGGTCAACCTGGTATTCGACATGCACAACGAGTACGGCTGGAAGAGCCAGAATGAGGCGAAGCAAGAAGTCAAAGGACTACGGCAACTCTTCCCCACCGGGCAGGTCTCCGTCTTCACGCTGGACGAGATGTCGTCCCGGCGGCGGGGTAGCAAGGTGGACGGTGCGGTGCGCATCGGTTACGACCAGATTGAGCCGGAGGACGTGGACAGTCTCTCCAGCCTGATGGCCCTCTCCGATGTGCAGGTTGGCGCCCTCTACTTCCTCCGGCGGCGACTGGGGCGGCGATGGGTCGCCCGGCTGCTGGACGAGGATGACCCACTGGAGGATCTAGAGAGTGCACTGGAGCGGGGCGCTCTCCACGGGGGGACCCTGGGTGCCATCCAGCGCAAGCTGGGGATGTTCCGTCGCTTTGACTTTCTGCAAGAGCGGATGGCGGAGGATTCCATCCGCCAGATTCTCGACCACCTGGACCGGGGAGTGAACATCATCCTGGAGTTCGGGCGGTACGGCAACAGCCTGGAGGCATACCTGTTGGTAGCCAACTATATCACCCGTCGCATTCACGCTCACTATGTCAGACGTAAGGAGGAAGCGCTGGGGGAGCGGGGGAAGGAGCCGCGCCCGCTGGTCATCACCATTGAGGAGGCGCATAAGTTCCTCGACCCCGCCGTCGCCCGACACACCATCTTCGGCACCATCGCCCGTGAGTTACGCAAGTACAACGTCACACTGTTGATCGTGGATCAGCGGCCCAGCGGAATCGACCCGGAGGTGATGAGCCAGATTGGCACCCGCGTCACCTGCCTCCTGGATGACGAGGCGGACATCCGGGCAGTCCTTTCGGGCATCAGCGGGGCAGGTGTGCTGCGGGAAGTGCTGGCGCGACTCGACACGCGCCAGCAGGCACTCATCCTAGGCCATGCTGTGCCGATGCCGGTAGTAGTGCATACCCGTACTTACGGCACCCCGGAGTTCTACGCTGAAATGGGGCTTCGGGAGGAAGAGGACCCTGAAGCGGTACTGGCGCGGGGTCGGGCAGTGCTGCGGGGGGAGGATGGTTTAGTGGAAATCTAGGCTGGGACTTATCGGAACTCTCCAGTCTCCGCGCCGTTGACTTTTGGCGATGAATGTGCTAAGATATTATTACTTGGCCTTATCAGCGAGGATTCTCGATCGTCCACTGTGCGGTTCAGCGGCGCGTATTCATTATCATCTTGTCTGTTTGTACTGCGAAGTCGTCTGACACGAAGCCGTCCGACACAAAGACGAGAACCGCACCCAGGCACGCCAGTGTCAGGCTGCATAGGGTGCCTTATGGCAGGTGAGGGCCTTGCTGGTGCTCACTTGTTTTTATGTTTTTATGCTGGCTTCGTGGACCAGGTTTTATTATAGGAGGGTATTTATGAGTGCGGAATTCATCTCTCGTATTGTAGGTATGATTCTGATGGCTACTGCGGGGGTTTTTCTGGGCACCCACGTAGCAGCCCAATTTGGAGGGGAACCTTACCAGTATGCGGCGGTCTTTCTGCTCGTCGGAGCGTTGGGCGGTCTGGTGTTGACACCTTACGTGACAGTACGACCTTTCTTGGCTTTACGCAAACGTATCCGTCAGGCGCCGGCGCAGCAACTGCTGGCCGCTGCGCTTGGGTTGATTGTCGGCCTGATCATCGCTGCCCTGATCGCGTTCCCGCTCTCGTTGCTCCCATCACCTTTCAACCAGATTCTGCCCTTCGTCGCTGCTGTGCTTTTCGGTTACCTGGGGATTATGGTGATGATCACTCGCCAGCACGATATTTTTAGGCTCTTTCGCGGGCGGCTGTCAGAGCGAGGCGAGGGCCCAGAAAGCGGGGGTAACGGGCGCAGGCCCGTTCTCCTGGATACCAGCGTCATCATTGACGGGCGCATTGCCGACATCAGCCACACCGGGTTCATCGAAGGTGAGATGCTGGTGCCACGCTTTGTGCTCAACGAACTACAGCACATCGCCGATTCTCCCGATGCTCTGCGCCGCAACCGGGGACGCCGTGGGTTGGATATGTTACGCCGGCTTCAAGACGAGTCCGTCACGATGGTGCGCGTCACCGATATGGACATTGAGGGTGTGCGAGAGGTGGACGACAAGCTGGTGTTGCTGGCAAAACAACTGCATTGTCCCATTGTCACCAACGACTATAATCTCAATCGCGTGGCCGAGTTGCAGGGCGTGAGGGTGCTCAACATCAACGAACTGGCCAACGCTGTCAAGGCGGTCTTTCTCCCTGGCGAATCGTTCGTCGTCAAGATCATTCAGGCGGGGAAAGAAGTTGGCCAAGGTGTTGGATACCTGGACGACGGCACGATGGTCGTGGTGGAGGATGGACATTCGTACATTGGCCGTGAAGTGGAAGTGATTGTGACCAAGGTGCTGCAGACGGCGGCTGGTCGTATGCTTTTCGCCCGGCTGGCACGTTGAGGGCCAGTGGGCCAGGATGTCGAGATTCGGAGAGGATAACGATGAGTCTGCAAATCTTCAACTATCTAACCCGCGAGAAAGAACCCTTTAAACCGCTGGAGAGGGGGCGAGTGGGGATGTACGTCTGTGGCCCAACAGTGTACGACCACGCCCACCTGGGCCACGCCAAACTATATGTGGCGATGGACGTGGTGGTGCGTTACTTGCGCTTCCTGGGCTACAAAGTTCGCTACGTCCAGAATATCACCGATGTGGGGCATATCCTGGATACTGGCGAGGACCGCATCCTTAAGGGAGCGCGGCGGGAACGGGTAGAGCCAATGGAACTGGTGGAGACCTACACCCGTTCCTACTTCGAGGATATGGACGCGCTGGGAGTGGTCCGCCCCAACATCTCCCCCCGCGCTAGTTGCCACATTCCTGAGCAGATTGAGATGGTCAGGATGCTGCTGGAGAAGGGGTTTGCCTACGAGACGGTAGAAGGTGACGTTTATTATTCGGTGGAGGAGTTCGCCGAGTACGGTAAACTTTCCAGACGCAAGGTCGAAGAACTGAAACCGGGTGCGCGGGTGGCAATGCGGGAGGAGAAGCGACATCCGGCCGACTTCGCGCTTTGGAAACACGCTGAGCCAGAGCACATTCTGCGCTGGCCCTCTCCCTGGGGTTGGGGCTATCCAGGCTGGCACACTGAGTGCTCGGCGATGGCGACCAAGTATCTGGGTGAGACGTTCGACGTCCACGGCGGTGGGCTGGAGAATATCTTCCCGCACAACGAATGTGAAATAGCCCAGGCGGAGGCTGCTACTGGCAAGCCCTTCGTCCGTTACTGGATTCTTGCCGGCTCTCTGACTGTCAACGGGGTCAAGATGAGCAAGAGTCTGGGCAACTCTCTCACTGTCAAGGAGGCGCTCCAACTCTACAGCCCGGAGGCGATCCGCGCCTTCATCCTCTCAAGCCACTACCGTGGACCAGTAGATTTCAGCCGCGAGGCGATACTGGCCGCCGAGCGCGGAGTCGAGCGGTTGCATAACACCGTGCGCACGCTGCGAGCTCGGATGGAGCAGTTAATCCCGGCTGGCACGGCGGACCTTTCTTACATCACTGACCTCGATGCTCATCGCGATGCATTCATAGAGGCGATGGACGATGATTTCAACACACCCAGGGCCATCGCCTCCCTCTTTGACTTCAGCAAGGAGGTGAACACGCTGCTGGCTTCGGGGCAGCCTGTGAGCCTGGGTACGCTGGCGGCGATAGATGGCCTCTATCGTGAGTTAGGCGGTCAGGTGCTGGGCATTATCCCCGATGATCTGGCCCAAGAGATCGGCGGCGAGTTGGTTGAGGGGCTGATGGACATCATTCTGGGCCTCCGTGAACGATATCGCGAGGCCAAAAACTGGGAACAAGCAGATGTACTGCGCCGTCAACTGGAGGAACTTGGGGTCGTGGTGGAGGATCGGCCCGAGGGGCCGGCGTGGCAGGTGGAGTACAGGAGAGGATGAGGGAAATCCTCTACGGCCGGAATGTTGTCTACGAATCACTGCGGGCCGGACGGCGTGAGTTCTACAAACTAGTGCTGGCTGAGGGTGTCCGGCAAACGGACGCCGTCGGCCAGATCGTTTTCCTGGCCAAGCAGACCGGGGTGCCGGTGGATCGCACCGAACGGCGTAATCTGGACCGTCTTGGCAACGTTCATCACCAAGGCGTGGTGTTGGAGACGAGCGAGTATCCCTACAGTTCGCTGGACGACATCCTGGCAGCGGCTAAAGCGCGTGGCGAAGCGGTCTTCCTCCTGCTGCTCGATCTACTGCAGGACCCCCAGAACGTGGGGAGTTTGCTGCGCACGGCCGAGGCCGTGGGCGTACACGGGGTGGTGATTCAGCGACGGCGGGCAGTGGGCATCACGCCAGCCGTGGTCCACACCTCGGTGGGTGCGGTGGAGCATCTGCTGGTGGCGCAGGTGACCAATCTGGTGGACGCCATCGGCATGCTCAAGGCGCACGACGTGTGGGTGGCTGGTTTGGAAGCGCTGCGCGGTGCGCAACCTTACCACGAGGCTGACCTGAACGGCCCGCTGGCGGTGGTGGTGGGCAGTGAGGGGGAGGGGCTGCGGCGACTGGTACGGGAGCGCTGTGACTTTCTACTGCGGCTGCCCATGTTTGGCCAGGTGACCTCGCTCAATGCAGCCGTGGCGGGGTCGGTGGTGCTCTACGAGGCGCTGCGGCAGCGACAGGTAAGCGGGTGAGAACCAGAACAGACCGGGTGCGCCGCCTCAACTGGAGAGTCGTCGTCGGCTTGGTGGTGAGTGGCGTGTGCCTGTACGTCGCTATCCAGAACCTGCAGCCTGTGGAGGTCTGGCGGGCCTTCAGACAGGCTCGCTATATCTGGATTGCGCCCGCGGTGGTGCTATACCTCTTCGCGCTGGTGGTCCGTACCATGCGTTGGCAGGCACTTCTCTCCTCCGAGCGTCACATCCTCTTGCGAGAACTTCTGCCGACGATGGCGATGGGCCGGGGGGCGAACAACATCTACCCTTTTCGCGCTGGCGAGATCGTGCGCGCGCTGCTGCTGCGACAGCGCAACGAAGTTTCCGCTGTCGCCGGGCTGGCCTCCATCCTGGTCGAACGTGTCTTCGACGGGCTGACGATGATTCTATTCCTCATCCTGGCAGCCCTCATCGGAGGCATCCCCGATTACCTCCGCTACGTCGTGTGGGCGGCAGTGGCGGTTTTCGGCGCTGCGCTGGCGCTGATCTATGCGGTCGTGTTGTGGCCTGTTCCTATTCAGCGCCTGGCGGAGTGGCTAATCGCCCGCCTCGCCCCTCAGCGCTTTCGCCCAAGACTGCGTGACGTCACTGGGCGCTTCATCCGTGGTTTCGCCTCCGTCAAATCCGTCCTGACGCTGACCCTGGTTCTGATCTTTTCTATTACCGTATGGACGGCCGAGACGTTCAGTTACCGGCTGCTGATGAACTCGTTCGGCTTCGGTGTTGACCTGCACCACCTCCTGTTGATGAGCAGCGCAGCCAACCTGGCAACGGCGCTGCCCTCAGGGCCAGGCAACCTGGGCACCTTCGACGCTCCTGCCATCTTGGTACTAACCCGCGTCGGCGTCGCCGGTAACACGGCCATCAGTTATCAGACATTGCTGCACGCTGTGCTGTGGTGCACGGAGACCTTCGCTGGGCTGTGGTTCATATGGCGCGGTGGCCTCAGAAAGGCCGACCTGGACCGGACCCTGGCTGCACAGCCGGGCGAGTGAGTTTGAGGTTTGCCTATGGACATCGGCATCATCGGCGCCGGCATTACCGGCCTCGCGGCCGCCTACGATCTGACGAAGCAGGGCCACGCTGTCGCCGTTTACGAGGCGCGGCCCTACGCCGGAGGTCTCGCGGCAGGCTTCCGCGACGAGCGGTGGGAGTGGCCTCTCGACCGTTTCTATCGCCACTGGTTTGCCTCCGACGACGACGTCATCCATCTGATTGAAGAACTAGGTGCCCGCGACCGGCTTTTCTTCCCCCGCCCCACCACCACTCTCTACTATCAGGGGCGGCTCTACCCACTTGATAGCCCCGTTCCTTCGCTAAAGTTCATCCCGTTCCCGCCGCTGCACCGCGCCATCCGCGTGCTTCAGTTTACACCGTTGCCGCTCGTAGATCGTCTGCGGGTCGGGTTGGTGGGCGTCTACCTGATATTGACCAAGAACTGGCGTCCTCTGGAGCACGTTTCAGCGGACGAGTGGCTGCGCCGGGCGGTCGGTGAGAGGGCCTACGACGTATGGTGGAAGCCGCTACTCATCAGCAAATTCGGTGAAGAGAGCTATCGGGACGTGAACATGGCCTGGATGTGGGCCAGGTTGTACAAACGCACCGCCAGCCTGGGCTACTTTGTCGGCGGGTTCCAGGGCTTTGTGGATCTGCTGGTCGAGCGAGTGCAGGCGCAGGGGGGACAGGTGCGGCTGGGCGCAGCGGTACAGACTGTCCATCCCAGCGCCGAGGGTCACCTGCGGCTGGAGACGGCGGCGGGCGTCGCCGAACACGAGCGGGTCATCGCCACCTGCTCCCCCCAGGCGATGCTTCAACTGACCCCCGATCTCCCCCCCGATTACGCCGTGAAACTGGAGCGGCTCAAGTCGATGGGCGCGGTAGTGCTCATCCTGGCCCTCAGGCGTCGCCTGACCGGGGGCCACTACTGGATCAACCTGCCTAAAGGTGGAGAGTTCCCTTTCATGGGGCTGGTCGAGCACACCAACTACATCAGCCCGGAGCACTACGGCGGCGACCACCTGGTCTACTGCGGCGACTACCTGCCGCCCGACCATCCCTACTTCGGCTACAGCAAGGAGCAGTTGCTGGAGACCTACCTGCCGAGCCTGGTCAAGATCAATCCCGATTTCCGCCTCGACTGGGTGCGGGACAGTTGGATGTTCACCGAGAAGTACGCTCAGCCGGTCCCCGCGCTTCACCATTCGCGCAATATCCCCCCGCTGAAGACGGGTGTCCCTGGACTGTGGATGGCGAACATGAGCCAGGTCTATCCCTGGGACCGGGGGACCAACTACGCGGTGGAGATGGGCCGGCGGGTGGCGCAGGAGGTAGTGAAGTGAGAGCAGCCATCATCACCATCGGCGACGAACTGACCTGCGGCTACCGGCTGGACACCAACTCTCAGGTGACCTCGCGCCGCCTGACGCTCTTGCCCGTTGAGGTGGTTCTCCATCTCAGCGTGGGCGACGACCTGGAGGCGATCCATTGGGGATTGTGCACCGCGCTGGACGTGGCAGACGTCGTCATCATCACTGGCGGGCTGGGGCCGACGGAGGACGACCTGACCCGCCAGGCGGTCACTGCTCACTTCGGCCTGGAGTTGGTGGAGGATGCCGAGGCGTTGGCCCGCATCCGAGAGCGGTTTGCCCGCCGGGGCCGTACGATGCCCCCAACAATGTTGACGAGCAACCGTATCCAGGCCCAGGTGCCCGCTGGCAGCCAGATCATCTACAACAATCGGGGCACCGCTGCCGGATTCTACCTGCCGACAGACGGGCGGCACATCTTCGTCACACCCGGCATCCCCTATGAGATGGAAGGCATGCTGGAAGGGTTCATCCTGCCCCGGCTGCGGGAGTTGGTGGGGGCCGGTCACCACGTCCGGCGGGCGGCCCTCAAGGTCTATGGGTTGCCGGAGTCGGTGATCAACGAGCGGGTCCGGCCGATGTTGGCGCGGGGCCGCAACCCGCTCCTGGGGCTCCTGCCCCACCGGGGCACCATCACCGTCGAAGTGGTCGCCGCAGGTAGCACGCCGGAGGAGACAGAAACGCTGATTGAGGCGGACCTGGCAACACTGCGGGCTGAACTGGGACGGTACGTCATCAGCGAGGATGAACGGGACCTGCCCCAGGTGGTGGCCGACCTGTTGATCGAGCGCGGGCTGACCATTGCGACGGTGGAAGTGGGCACCGGCGGGCTGGTCGCCGCCCGGCTGACCGAGCCGGAGGGATCCCAGCGCTGGTTCCGCCGCAGTGCAGTACCTGACGTGGCGCTGGCGTCATTGGGAAAGCCCAGGGGGGACAGCCTGGTGGACGAAGAGACCGCGTTGACGATGGCTTCGACCGCGCGGCACGCCACCGGCGCCGATGTCGGCGTGGGCGTGGGTGCAATCGCCATCCCTGAAGACAGCACTTACCGCCGGCCATACGGCGTGGCCCACGTGGTGGTGAACCTGCGGGGGCGGGAGACCTGCCGCCGGCTCAGTTTCAGCGGCGACCGCGCCCGCGTGCGGGAGTGGGTCGCCGACGCTGCCTTATCGCTGGTGCGGCTGTGGGTGCTGGAGCAGGAAAAGGGCGACAAAAGTGCTTGACAACCTTGCCTCTTCCGTTGTATACTGAATGTAGCTCTTGTTGGTTTGCTTGTTTGTTGGTTTGCTTGCCTGCTTGAGCGCCCCGCCTCGCTACCAGCTGAAGGAGGAAACCGATGCGCGAGCCAATGCTTGACCTGACCATCTCCCTTCAGGACAAAGTGGACGACGAGACGTTGGACCGCCTCACCCGACGTGTGCGCGACGAGATTGACGAACTGGATGTCGAGGAGGTCGGGCTGGCCCCGGGCACCGACTTGCCTCCGGGGGCCAAAGGGGACCCCATCACCATCGGCAGCATCTTCGTCGCCCTGGCCTCCGCCGGGGTGTTCACCGGCCTGATCGAGTTGCTGAAGTCCTGGGCGCTCCGCCGGGAGGGCCGCACGGTCACCCTCAAGGCCAAGATCGGCGACCGGGAGGTCGAATTGGCGTACTCCCCGGCCGAGACTCCCCCTGAGGATATGACTCGCTTCGTCAACGCAATCGTGGGCACCCTGCGAGAAGGGAAGACACCTACAGCGGGAGGGTAGCAGTCCACAACACAGGTTTTGTTGCCCCGTAGTAACGACTTCAGTCGTTGTTGAAGGGGAAGAAGCGACTGAAGTCGCCACTACGAACGAACCCATCATAATCATCGGGGTGAGGTAGTAGTTCGGTATGGCCCCAACAGGCAAACGGTTGGCGTTGATCGTCGCCAGCAGCGAGTTCACTGATGAAACGCTGCGGCGGTTGATCACGCCCGGCCAGGACGCCACCGACTTGGCGCGTGTGCTGGAAGATCCCACCATCGGCGGTTTCGAGGTCAAGCGGCTCATTGATCGTCCCTCCTACGAGGTGCGCCGCGAGATCGACACCTTCTTCACCGGCCGCAAGCGGGATGACCTGCTGCTGCTCTACTTCTCCGGCCACGGCGTCAAGGACGACGACGGGCGGCTCTACCTGGCGACCACCGACACCCGGCGCAGGCTGTTTCGCTCCACGGCGGTGCCGGCCACCTTCGTCAACGAGACAATGACCGCCAGCCGCTCCCGCCGCCAGGTGCTGATCCTCGATTGCTGCCACAGCGGGGCCTTCGCGCGGGGGGTGGTGATCAAGGGTGGCGAGAGCGTGGACATCCGTGACTGCTTTGAGGGACGGGGCCGGGTGGTGCTGACTGCCTCCAACGCGATTCAGTACGCCTTCCAGGGTGACGAGATCATCGGTGAAGGCAGCCGCTCCGTGTTCACCCACCACCTGGTGCGCGGGCTGGAGACCGGCGAAGCCGACCGTGACGGCGACGGCTGGATCTCGCTCGACGAACTGTACGATTACGTCTACGACCGGGTGACTGACGAGACGCCCCGGCAGACTCCTGGCAAGTGGACCTTCGACCTGCAGGGAGACATCGTCATTGCCAGGAATCCGCGTTGGAGCGTGAAGTCGGTCGAGTTGCCGCGCGAGTTGCAGCAGGCCATCGAGAGCCCCTTTGCGGGGGTGCGCGAGGGCGCGGTGCGCGAACTCGACCGGTTGCTGCGCGGCAGCCATCCGGGCCTGGCACTCGCGGCGCACGCCGCCCTGACCCGCCTGGCGGACGACGACAGCCGTCGGGTTTCGACCGCCGCTGCCAAGAGCCTGGCGGTGTATGCTGAGGCGGAGCAGGAAGCAGGAGGTGAGAGACGGGAAGCAAGAGGTAAGGGGTGGGAAGAGATTGAAGCCGAACGGCTTGCGGCGCGGAGGGCCGAGGCGGAACGCGTGGCGCGTGAGAAAGCCGAGCAAGAAGCACGAGCAAGAAAGCGAGAAGAACAGGAGCGCCGTGCGCGCGAGCCATTGCGCCGCCCGTGGCACAAGCGAGTACCGACCTGGACCTGGATTGTGGGTGGGGTGGTGATGCTGGCGATCCTAGTGGGTTTGGTTGGATGGGGGCTACGTTGGTGGCCTCCAGAACACATCCCGAGACTGGGAACTATCTGCGATGAAAATGGATGCAATGGTGATATACAGGTTCGCCCCACCGATAGGATGGCGATGGTCTACGTACCGAGCGGGACCTTCCAGATAGGCAGTACTAATGCTGAGATCGAAGAGGTGTTCGCTCAGTGCGAACGGTTGTATGGGAAAGGTGAATGCCACCAGAGCATATGTGAAGATGAATCTCCTAAACATCCCGTCACCCTCGACGGATTCTGGATTGACCAAACTGAAGTGACCAATGCCCAGTACGCATCTTGCGTATCAGACGGTGAATGCGTGGAGTCAGTCTATGTGCACAACACAACCTACAACGGAGATGAGAACCCCGTGGTGGGCGTCTCGTGGGATGACGCAGCGGCTTACTGCAAATGGGTCGGGGGCCGATTGCCCACCGAATCTGAGTGGGAATACGCAGCGCGAGGGTCGGGTGGGCGGATCTATCCATGGGGAGATATATTTGACGGTGCGCCGCTGAACTTCTGTGATGCTAACTGCACGGAAGATCACAGAGACACTGAGTACGACGATGGATATGAGAGAACAGCGCCGGTGGGTAGCTTCCGGGGCGGAGCAAGTTGGTGCAATGCACTGGATATGGCTGGCAACGTTGCAGAGTGGACGAATGATTGGTACAGTGGCTACTTCTTCAAGGAGCAAACGAATCCCATCGGCCCGGAAACAGGAGACTTCAAGGTACTGCGCGGAGGCAGTTGGATCAACGATCAAGTAGGTGTTCGTGCGGCCAATCGTATGTTTCCTCTTCCAAGCGAGCGTAGCGCCTTTATGGGATTTCGTTGTGTAGTGTTGCCAGCGGGGCCGCTTTTCTGGACGGAGATGCCAACAGCCACGCCCGCAGCGACGCCGACACTATCCACGACACACACGGGCACGCCAGCACCGACGGCTGCGCCCACAGCTACCCCGACCCGTATGCTGACACCTACGCTGACTCCCACCCGTATACCCAACACCTGGGTCCGCCCCGACGACGAGATGGTGATGGTATACGTGCCGGAGGGAGAGTTCGAGATGGGCAGCGATGATGATGGCGTGGACTATGCGCTGCAACTGTGCAACGAGTACTCCCGCGTCAGCTGCAAGCGGGAGGGGTTCGAAGACGAGCAGCCGGTGCACACCGTGGTGCTGGACAGCTTCTGGATTGACCGCACCGAGGTGACCAACACGCAGTACCAGTTGTGCGTGGAGGCAGAGGCATGCGACCCACTGGTAGAGAGTGGCTCAGACACCCGTGAAGCATACTACGGCAACAGCGCCTACGACGATTACCCGGTCATCTGGGTTACTTGGCACCAGGCGGTGGACTACTGCGAGTGGGCGGGGGCGCGGCTGCCGACGGAGGCGGAGTGGGAGTACGCCGCGCGAGGGCCGGAGGGGAGGGTGTTCCCCTGGGGGAACACGTTCGACGGGACGCGGCTAAACTACTGTGATGCCAACTGCGAGCGTGACTGGGCTGACAAGACGACTAGCGACGACTACGCCGACACTGCGCCGGTGGGGAGTTTCCTGACAGGGGCCAGTTGGTGCGACGCACTGGATATGGCGGGCAACGTATGGGAGTGGGTGGCGGATTGGTATGGGGAGTACCCCGCCGGGCGGCGGGAGAATCCGGCAGGATCCTCTTTCGGGGAGTACCGGGTGCTGCATGGGGGTTCGTGGGAAAACGACCCGTCTCGCGTACGCAGCGCCGACCGTGGCTGGAACAATCCCGGTGAGGCACGCTACATCAGGGGCTTCCGTTGCGCCAGGGATTCTGAATAGGAAACACGAAGGGCACGAAAGGCACGAAGGACGCGAATGGGGGAGCAGGAGTGAGTGCCAGAGAGGGTGTGGAATACGAGGAGGTCACTGATACTGGCATAGTGCTGCGCGAGCGGCGCGCGGGGTATTCCACACACGAATACGACTTTAACGACGCCACTGTGGCGCAGCGCGAATTTTGGGGCCACCCTTGCGAAGGTTGCGCATAACTCTGGTACAAACGATTGTTCCCGACGGCAAAAAACACCTTCAATCTAAACCGTTTTCTAACCTTCGCAAGGGTTTGGTTCACGCAATCAGTCATAAACAGGACACGGATCAAGTACGCAGATAAAGATAAAAAATCCGTGAGAACCCGTCTCATCTGTGTGTATCCGTGTGCTATTTGTGCCTGTTTTGGGAAGAGCCTGAGCAGTCACCACCCGAACTGTGGTTGAACGAGCATGGGGAAGTGTACGATTCGTGGCGTAGGAGGAGGTAAGCGCTTATGCGTTTTATGCACATTGCCGATATCCACCTCGGTTACCAACAATACGGCTCCAGAGAACGCTTCAACGACTTTAGCCAGGCCTTTCTGTACATCGTCGAACAGGCCATCGAGCAGCAGGTGGACTTTGTCCTGCTGGCCGGCGATCTCTTTGAGAAACGCACCGTAGACCCACTGGCCATGCGCGTGGCCATTGAGGGGTTCAGGATGCTGCGCGAGGCCGGCATCCCTGTCGTCGCCGTCGAAGGCAACCACGAAAAGGCGCATTACCGTAACCAGTACTCGTGGGTGGATTTTCTGGATGGGCTGGGTTATCTGTACCTGCTCAACCCGCGCTTTGAGGACGGACGTGCCATCCTGGAGCCCTACGGCGACACCGGAGGGGCCTACCTGGATCTGCCCGCTGGCGTCCGCGTTTATGGCCTCAAGTACTACGGCGCTTCCACGGGCAAAGTCTTTGGCCTCTTCGCCGACGCTTTGGCTGAGATGGATCATAACAATGTAGAGTTTACCATCCTGGTATCTCACGCTGGGATGGAAGGGCAACTGCCGCGCTACTCCGGCACGCTCGCCTATAACGACCTGGCCCTGTTGCGGGAGCGCATCAACTATCTTGCCTTGGGGCATATCCACAAGCCCTACGCTGTGGATGGGTGGATCTATAACCCTGGTTCGCCAGAGACCTGGAGCATCGAGGAGGTCGCCTGGCGGGAGCGAGGTTATTACCTGGTCGAGATTCAGCCGGGGTGTGACCCAGACCACCAGGCCGAGTTGATCGCCACCCCACGCCGTTCCTTCCATCGCTTTCGTCTGGAGGTAGACACGTTCACCGACCCCAACCTCGTCTACGACGCAGTGCACGCGCTACTCCATTTTCATCAAGGCGAGGTGAGCACCACCGCCACGAGTACTCGCGGTGGCATTGCCCGCGATTCGGCTCCTGTTGTCGAACTCACGTTGGGCGGTGTGCTCCCCTTCAGTCGTTACGACCTCGACCTGGACTACATCAAAGGCTTGCTGGACGATGTCTGGTCGCCCCTCGTGACCCGGGTGCGAAATATGACCACACCAGCCGGGTTTGAGATCGCCGTGGACGTCGAGGCCAGCCGCCCGGAACTGGAGCGCGCCATCGTCCGCGAGTTGCTGGAGCGAGATGCCCGCTTCCGACCGGCCGCTGACGCCTGGACGCGCGTTGCCCTCGACGTGAAGCGGTTGGTCTTGGAAGACAGCACCCCGGAGACCGTGATAGACTACCTACGTCGCTCGATTACCCAGAAACCGGGTTTTTTCCTAAAAACCCGGTTTCTCGGAAGAGGTACATAAGATGCGGATTGCCCAGATAGACCTGGAAAACGTCAAGAGTTACCGATGGGAAAGCGTGGTATTTACCGAGGGTACCAATGCCATCTGCGGGCCAAACGGCGCGGGCAAGAGCACACTGCTGGAGGCCGTCGGTTTTGTCCTCTTTGACTCTTTGCCCTACACACGACGCAACTTCGTCCGCGAGGGAGAAAAGACAGCCACCATCACCGTTCACCTGGTCAGCGACGATGAGCGAACCTACCAGGTGGTCCGCAAGTGCGGCCACAGCAGCCGTTACTACGTCTATGACCCAGAGATCGACCAGAATCTCACAAATGGCAAAGAAGAGACGCAGGCCTGGCTGTACGAGTTTATGGAGGTGGAGGAAACTACCAGTTTATCCGCCCTCTTCGAGGATGCGGTTGGCGTGCCCCAGGGTCTGCTGACAGCGGCCTTCCTGGACAGGGCGAGCAATCGCAAGAACACCTTCAACCCCCTTCTCCGCGTGGATGAGTACGAGAAAGTCTGGAAGGCACTGCTCGATCCACGAAGTCATCTCAAGAAGTGGATCGCCGAGCAGGAGAAGAGTATTGCCGGCTGCGAGGCTGAGGTCAAACCACTACCAGTCTTGCGGGAGAAGGTAGCCGGCCTGCGGGCTGAGATTGAGGCCGATGAAGAGCGCCAGGCTGTCTTGCAGGTCGAATTGGAGGACGTGACTCAGCGTAAGGAAGCCCTCGCATCTATCAAGGAACGTCTGGATGCGCTGAAGCAAACGGTTACCCAGGCCGAGGCAGGGGTCAAGACGCTTGATGCACGACTGGCCGATGCCCAGGCCGCCGTCGAACGAGCGGCGCAGGCCCAGTCCGTAGTGGGCGAGACGGGGGTCGGGCACCAGGCTTATCTGGCGGCCCAGGCGAATCTGGCCGAGTTGGAGGAGCAGCGGCGGGAGCGCGACCGCCTGAACGACACGCTTCAGCGCCACGTCACCGACCTGGCCCTGGCCCAGCAGAGAGTCGCCGGGCTGGAATCGAAACTAGAGGCCATCGCCGCAGCCGAGGCCGAGATGGCGATGCTAGACCCACAGGTAAAAGCGCAGCAACGGCTGGAGAGCGAACTGGCCGAGGCCCGTCGCGCCGCCGACTGTCTGGCCGGTGCGGAGTTAGCCTTGCGTCAAGAGCAGACCCGATTGATCGACCTGGAGATAAGGCTGTCTGGCGTGCAGGCTGGCCTGGCCAAATTGGTCGAGGTCGAGGGGGAGATCGAAGCGCTGCAAGCGGAACTGGAGGAACTGGACGGACAACGCGATGCGCTGACGGCTCAAATCGCGACGCACCAGGCGGAACTGGATCAACTGAAAGAGCAAACCGTCACTCTGGAAACAGTTGAGACGGCGCTGTGCCCTGTGTGCGAAGGCCCGTTGACGCCGGAACACCGTTCCGAGTTGCTGGCGCGCAATCAGGCGCGTCAAGCAGAACTAGAGGCGGCGCTGGACGAAGCGATATCCCGGCAAGATACAGCAGAGAAAAGCCGCCGCCAGAAACAGAGGGCGCTGCGCAAGCGGGAAAAGCGAGTCAAGAAGTTGCCCCGCCAGGCGGAGGCAGATGATCTCGCGGCGCAGATAGATACTCAACGGAAAGCCCTGTCAGGGATCGAAGCGACGCTTTCCGACCTGGCCGGCGCGCCGGCCGAGGTCGAACGGCTGACGGCCGAACTGGAGATCCTGGGAGATCCCCGCCGTGACTACCAGCGCGCCACCGACACCGCCGACCAGCGGGAGATTGTGGAGCAGGATTTGACGGCGACGAAGGAGCGCATCGCCGAGTTGAAGGGCCAAAGGGACGCGCTCGAGGGGGAGTTGGCAGACTACGCCGACCTGGATGAGCGTGTCGAGGCTGAGCGAGCGGCGCAGGCCACTCACGAACCGGATCACCGGCGCTACCTGGAGCACATCCGCGAGGCAGAGACGTTGGGAGAGCGTAAGGAAAGCGTCGCTGCCCTGAACGATGAACGGAAGGGTGCCCATACTGAGTGGGAGCGGGCGGTCCGGGAACGAGACCAGGTTGCAGCGGACTATGATGCCGCAGTCTACGCGCAACTGGTGGAAGCGTTTACCACGTTGAGCAGTGAGATGGCGACTTTGAGCGAGCGGATTCGCCTGCAGCGGAGCCAGGTAGACGCAGGACAGGCCGAGATAGAGCGGCTGGTGGGCGTGCAGGAGGCCCTCGAGACAGCCCGCGTCGAGCACGCTGAGTTGGTCGAGGTGCTGGCCCTCCTGGACTACCTGCGCCAGGTGTTGCGGGACGCGGGACCGCAGGTGACTCAGGCATTGGTGGAAGTCATCTCGTTGCAGGCAGCCTGCCTCTACGCCGACATTATGGCCGACCAAACCGCTCGACTGCGCTGGACGGAGGGCTACGAGATCGTGCTGACGGCAGGTGGTCGGGAGCGCACCTTCAAGCAACTCTCCGGCGGTGAGCAGATGGCGGCCGCCCTGGCCGTGCGCCTGGCACTATTGCGCGAGGTCTCGGCAGTTGACGTCGCCTTCTTCGACGAGCCGACGGCCAACCTGGACGACCACCGGCGCGACAACCTGGCCGAGCAAATCCTAAATGTCAAGGGCTTCTCCCAGCTCTTTGTCATCAGCCACGACGACACATTCGAGCGGGGTACCGACAACGTGGTGCGGGTGGTCAAAGAGAACGGCGTCAGCCGGGCCTGCTCTGAGTCCTTCGGCTTCGCTCAGGACAGGCCTGTCGAACGGGTGGAGGCGTCGTAGTCTGCGGGCTCGTGCGAGTTGACGGATGACGCTGTCCAGGATAAAATAAGCCACATACTCCTTATGCTAATTTGGACGTGGCGAGAGAAGACGAAGAGTGAATGACGTGGAATCTACGCACAAAAGCACGGACGTAGTTGCGCCAGTCGAGTCATTGCGCCGACGACTGGGCCAGCCGGACCCGCGCCAAGTTGCTGCCTGGCGGGCGATGAGCCCCGCCCGTCGCCTGGAGATAGCGTTTCAGGCGTATCAGTTCGCGCTGGATACAGTGCGCCTGACCGAGCGGCAGCGCCACCCTGACTTGCCGCCGGACGAATTGGCATGGCGAGTCACCCGCCGGATGCAGGGGAACCCCAAACTGGGTAGGTGAGACCAATGGAGCGGGTGAGAGACTACGAGCTGAAAACCTTCTTCACCTACGTGATTGAGTGCTGGAGCAACTGAACATCCCGTACATGGTGGTGGGCGGCTTTGCGGCCATCTTCTACGGCGAGCCGCGACTGACCATTGACGTAGACATCGTGGCGGACATGAAATGGAGACACATCGGGCCGTTTGTGGCTGCTTTCCCCATTCCCGACTATTACGTCAGCGAGGAGGGTATCCGTGATTCCCTGCAGCGGTGTTATCCATTCAACGTCATCCAGCCGACGACAGGGGCCAAGGTAGACCTGGTGCCGCTGCCGCGTGATCCATTCACCCGGGCAGCGTTCCAACGCCGCCAACGGCTGGAGTACGACGAGGCTGGTCACTCGGCGACCTTCATTACCCCGGAAGACATCATCGTGGCGAAACTGATCGCTTATCGGGAGACGGAGTCGGACAAACACCTGCGGGATGCTCGGTCCGTTCTGATGATGCAATGGGGGGAGTTAGATCTGGAAGCGGTGCGCCGCGGCGCTCGCGCGAGCGGGGTACTCGAATGGTTCGAGGAATTGCTGGCTGCGGTGGAACAGGAGACTGAAAGGTGAAGACAGGCCCGCGCCCGCTCCGGGGCCATCCGCCTCTCGGCCAACGAGTGGAAGAAAGCCCGCCACTTCGACGACAAGTTCTGGTTGTACGTCGTCACCGAGGCAGCCACTGATGCGCCACAGTTGCACCGTATCCAGAACCCGGCGGCCCATTTCCGGTTGGGCGAAGACATCTTTGCTACGGGTCTTGTTGTACCAGAGGAAAAGTGGATACAGAAAGCCCGTTAATGATCGCAGCCGATACTGGAGGATGATATGCTACTACGAAGGATACATTTGCACAACTTTAAGGCATTTGACGAGTTGGCGATGGACTTCGGTCCAATCACGCTGCTTCTCGGCCCAAACAACTCCGGTAAGTCCTCGATTATCGCACCATTGCGGCTCTTGGTTCAGACTGCCGAGAGCTACGATGCTCAAGTGCCCCTTCTATTGAGTGGGATAATGGGAGACTTTGGCACATACAAGGACATAGTGTATCGCAATCACAGAGGACGCCCCATGGAGATAGGCATCTCAGTTCAGTCAACTGGCCGTAGGCGCAGGCCTGCCTCTCAGGAAGGTTTTTGGCCTTCTACCGAGGACGCTGTATCTGAGATCGTGCTGGGGTACAAGTACCGGACCGTGCGTCGAGAACTCGTTCTGAGGAGTACCGAGATCAAGCTAAGCGGCGACACTCTATTGGCCACAGCTTACTCGGAGGATTCGGAGAGACAACTCGTCGAAAAAGTCGGAGAGAAAGCGGTACCATCTCCGCTTAAGTCTTCGTTGGCTAAGTCGTTGAGAATGTACCACTTCCTGCCACAGCCTGTCCTCATACACGTTGCTGCAAGGAGATCCGAAGGAAGTGCCTTGCAGGAATTCGTTACCAAGGACGTTGAGGACAATCTCAGGAAAGCCAACAACATAGCCAGGGAGATTCAACTCTATCTCCGAGGCGTGGAATACGTGGGTGCAATGCGCATACCGCCTTCGCGAACTTATCTGTTTACAGGTGAAAGGCGACGGCGTGTTGGCGCGTCTGGCGAGAATGCAGTCAGTATACTAGATATGGACTCTGCGCGCAGCGGGGCTCGTTCGCTTGGGATTGCTGGACTCGTGAGAGATTGGCTAGCAAAGGCCGATATTGCATCGGACTTGCGGATTGAGCGGCTCTCTGACCGTCACTACGAGATTCGTGTTCAACACCCAGTCACAGATGAATACCAGAATCTGGCAGATGTGGGATATGGCAATAGCCAGGTGCTGCCAGTTCTCATAGGTGGCTTTAATCTCTCCCCGGGATCGACCTATATGGTAGAAGAGCCAGAGATTCATCTACATCCTCGTGCTCAAGCTGCACTCGGTGACCTCTTCTTAGAATTGTATCAAAGAGGAGTACAGTCCATCGTAGAGACTCACAGCGAGTATCTTGTACTTCGTCTTCAACAGTATGTTGCGAGCAAACTCATTCCTGCGGACCATGTTCTTGTATACTATGTCTATGCCAAGGAAGAGAACGAAAACGGAGAAGACAGGAAGAAAGCAAAACGACTGCGATTGGACGATGAAGGGCGCTTCATAGATGAGTGGCCAGAAGGGTTTTTCCCCGAACGTCTTGAAGAAGCCAAAAAGCTATCGAGAATCAGATTTCAAGGAGAGTTTGAGCGGGGGGGATAATATGCACGTTGTCATCGATGCTCAGGTGGTGTGTGGCTACTTCAAGGAAAGTGTTCTGGAAATGGAACCGCAACTTACAGATGCAGCGACTTTCATTTTTGATCGAGTTGACTCTGAAGATCGGGTGTATCTGGATGAAGACGGACAAATAGAGCAGGAATGGCGCCAACCCGTTGACCCAGAATGGTTCGACCCCTGGTTTGCTGGCTTACTGAAGAACGGTCATGCAGTCCAGATCCCTGTAGATACCTGTCACGAGTTGCGAAGGCGACTTGGGAGACTAGGCTTCCCTACAAGAGGAAGGGAAAGCCGCGACATATGGTATGTTCGAACAGCGAGGGCTATTGTCGACTTGTATGAGAACCAAGTTCAACAACGAAGACAGCCGGTAGCCTTCATCATTTCTGAAGACTTACATTTTCATAATCCCCGTGAGAAAGGCCGTGCCAAAGGAGACCAGCGCACTGCAATTCTGTTATCTGGCAATGGACCTGTAGCAAGGTATTTGCTTAGAAATGAGCGAATATGTGTTAACTGCGTTGCTACTTATCGCGAAATTGCTGAAACATAAGACTCATGGAGAGAGATTACAAACGATCAAACACCTTATCGAATACAACCTTCCTCTGGCAGACATCTCCGAAGCGTCGGCCCGTCGGGAGAACATCCGCTACATCGAGGTCAAGGCACGCGCCCGCTCCGGCGCTATCCGCCTTTCGGCCAACGAATGGAAGAAGGCCCACCACTTTGACGACAAGTTCTGGCTCTACATCGTCACCGAGGCAGCCAGCGACGTGCCCCAGTTGCACCGCATCCAGAACCCGGTGGCGAAACTTCGCGTAGGTGAAGATATCTTCGCCACCGGCTTCATCATCCACGAGGATGCCTGGAGACAGTGGGGAGCAAGCACGCCCGAAGAGAGGAAGAGATGAGTAGAAATACGATCCTCACAGTCAAGAACGAGCACTTGATCATATTGAGTCCTGAGGAAGCGGTAGACTTCTTCCGCGAGTTGCTTTGGGCTGAAGCAACAAGAATAGGCATACCACTGGACAAGATCAATGTATCAAGGTGGATTGATGTACCTGATGGGGGAGTGGATGCTTCGATCAGTGACAGCAACGCTTTGATGCAGAGTAGTTTCATCAAAAGTGGACACAACAGCTACCAGGTAAAGACGGGATCAAGCTTCTCTCCTTGGCAAAGATCTCAAATCAAGAACGAGTTGTTGGGTGACAAATCGCCGAGCAAACAAAACCTGGGCAGCAGCGTCAGGGTATGCCTTGATAGAGACGGAACGTATGTCTTGGTTTGCTTCGGACACGACTTGACCGGTAACCAGCGTCGAGATGCAATAGAGAATCTCGAATACTACTTCAATGAATGTGGATACCAGAACCCTCAGGTAGATGTCTGGAGCCTGAACAACCTAATCAGCTTTCTTCGCCCCTTTCCCGCTTTGGCATTGCGCATAAACCGTCGCCAGTGGGGGAGGTTTGAGACGCATCAGGAATGGGCAACCCAAGAAGAGATGAGGAAAGGGTTCGTAGCCGGTGAACAGCAGGAAGAGCTTCTCGCAAGACTCCGGGTAGAGTTGCGCCGTGGCGAAGAACCTGTGCATATCCGAGTGTGGGGTGTGGCTGGGATTGGAAAGACAAGGCTCGTGCTTGAGGCAACAGATGCCGATGATCTGCGTCCCTTGATCGTCTATTGTGCTGCCAGTCGTTTTCGCGACAGTAATCTGATGACCGAGGTTTTGAGGGGCGACTTCTACGCGATTCTGATACTTGACGAATGTGACCCAGATACTAGAGCTTACACTTGGGACAAACTCAAATACCACAGCCCGAGGATAAAGCTCATCTCAATCTACAACGAGAGAGATGATTCCTCGGGTATCAGCTATTTCGATATGCCGCCTCTTGGAGAAGCACAGATCATCGAAATCATCCACAGATATGGTATTCCCAAGGACCAAGCCGACAGATGGGCAACAGAATGTAGCGGCTCCCCCAGAGTGGCGCATGTCGTTGGATCGAATTTGATCAATCATCCAGAGGACATCTTGAAGCCTCCCGGCACAGTCAATATATGGGAACGCTACATCGTGGGATTGGATGACCCAGACAGTCAAGAGGTCCGGCAGAGGCGAACAGTGCTTTGTCATATAGCGCTGTTCAAACGGTTCGGCTATGGAGGGCCAGTTGTCACCGAGGCGAAAGCCGTTGCAGAACTTGTTCAACAAGCAGATCCCCGGATTGCTTGGCGGCGATTCCAGGAGATTGTCAAAAGCCTGAGGGACCGCAAAATCCTCCAAGGTGAAAACACGCTCTATATTACCCCCAGCACTGCCTAATTGGTTCTTCGAGATGTTCGAATATGCAGCGGGGTCCCCAGCTGCCTTCCATACTGTAAGAGCGCTTCTGGGTGAGCAAGGCCCCTTTCAGCAAAACCCGGAGCTCTTGAGGAGGGGGCTCGGCCCACGTTTTTTTCGATTCCTGGGAAAAGCTGATCCAGAAGGAGCCCTGGCATGCTTGAAAAATACAGTGGGCACTTGGGACCAAGAACAGCTTATGCAATTCACAACTGGTCGCAGAGAAGTCGTATGGACTCTTGGAGAAATCGCAAGATGGAGAAACCTATTTGCGGATGCAGCGAGGTTACTTCTTACACTGGGCGAAGCTGAGAACGAAACGTGGTCGAACAATGCTAGCGGCGTTTTTACTGATCTTTTCTCCATTAGCGAACACAGAGAACTCTCCCGAACAGGGGCTTCTCCACAGGAGCTCTTCCCAGTGCTTAAGGAGGCCTTGGAATCGAGTTCCAAGGAGCGAAGAGAGCTTGGTTTGCGTGCATGTGATCGAGCGTTGCAACGAGTATCTTGGGGACCGGTTATCGGCCCACCTCGGATAGTAGGCAAGGAGCCTGAGCTTTGGGCCCCCAAGACATATAGAGAGTTGTTCGATGCCTACCGGGAAGTATGGCAGTATCTATTAGACAAGCTGAACAGTCTACCGGACGGTGAACGCCGCGAAGCCACCGATATTCTGCTTCGGAATGCCCGACCATTGGGCTGGTTCGGAAATCTGAGTAGTATGGTCATTGATACAGTGAGTGAACTGTCACAGAGAGCCTATGTGGATAAGAAGCGGGTGTTGGAAGTCGTCATTCAGATCTTGCATTATGACGGAGACCGTCTGCCCGAGGACACAAGGGAAAGCTGGGAAGAGTTAAGGGGTAGACTAACTGGCGCTGACTTCGCCTCTCTGATGGAACGCTATATAGGGATGGATATCCTAGAGGTCAAATTCGATGAAGAAGGCAATCGCATCGATCAGGCCCAACCCTGGATTGAGGATTTAGCCCAACAAGCCGTTGAGAATCAAGACTTGCTACGACCGGAATTGAACTGGTTGGCAACAACTGAAGCAAGAAATGGCTATCGTTTTGGCTATGAGCTCGGCAAAAGAGACAAGGGACTCTCACTCTTGTCAATGATTACCGAAGCACAAAAGAACGCAAGCGAAAATGCGAGTGCCTATTTCCTTGGGGGGTATCTGCGTGTTTTATTCGAGCAGGATCAACAGAGATGGGAGGAGTTATTGGATTCCTTCTCGCAAGATGAAAAGCTAAGGGCCTGGGTGCCGGAATTGACTTGGCGAACAGGAAAGGTATCTGACAGAGCGGCCCTGCGTGTCCTCAGGCTTGCGGATGAGGGAATTGCTGACATTGGACATTTTCGGATGTTTGTTTACGGTGGTGCTACTAGCGGACTATCTGGAGAGGCTTTCAGGGAATGGATTGAATTCTTACTCTCTCACCCGGATGCTTATGCTGCCTATATCGCACTTGATTTATACTCTCACTACTATTTAGCGAAAGATGCTCGACATAGCCTACCTGAAGAACTAACCCTAAGGCTCCTCACGAGCCCTTCGCTACTTCAGGAGTCTGAGGCAGCCAGGCATGACCAAATGGCTTCTTACCATTGGACATTGATAGGAAAAGCGTTTGTGAGACTCTACCCCGCAAGGAGCCTGGAACTCGCTGACACAATGCTTGAACACTTTGGAGAAGGTGGGGCCATTCTCGGGGGTTTCCGTTCGAAAACTCACTCTGTGCTTGCTGAGATCCTACAGCAGCATCCCGAGGAAACGTGGGTAAGGATCACTGAATACCTTGGCCCTCCCATAGATCTTCGTGCGCATTTGATTAAGGACTGGCTGAGAGGCGAAGACTTCTGGGGGAGGGAAGAAGAGGGAGCGCTGTCGTTGATTCGACCAGAAGCTGTTTGGCGGTGGGTAGATGAGGATGTAGATGATCGTGCTTGGTATCTTGCCAGCTTCGTGCCGAAGTTGCTCTTTCGAGAAGAGGGGAAAGTCTGCTGGGCCCGAGAAGTGCTAATTCGGTATGGCGAACGAGAGGACGTGCGGAGGAATCTAATCGCAAACTTCTCAACAGAGGGCTGGTGGGGGCCTGAAAGCTTGCACTTCCAGAACAAAAGGCGGCGACTACTGGGTTTTAGAGAGAAAGAGGAGAATGAGAATGTGAGACAGTGGATTGATGAGTATGTGTCTCAGTTGGAGCGAAGAATAGAACAAGCCAGGATCATGGAAGAACGAGAAGACTTCTAGGCATTGGTAACCTGATGAACAGCAGGCCGACTCTGTCAAGGCAAACACAGACCGACTTGCTGATCTGCAACTAAGGAGACAACCTTTGACCATCCGTAAACGCCTCATAGAATACAACCTCCCCCTCGCCGACATCTCCGAAGCGTCGGCCCACGAGAAGAATGTCCACATCGGGCTACCTCCCCAGTTTCACGTGTGGTGGGTGCGCCGGCCGCTCGCTTCCTCCCGCGCCACCGCCTTTGTCGCGCTGAGGATAAACGAAAGGAGAAGAGAGAATGTCTAAACCCGCTGCGAGCGTTACAGTGACCTTGCCGCCCCAGGTGAGGCCGATTTTGGAGACTCTGACCGGCGCAACCCCGGATGAGAAATTCGCGCACCTTTTGCTGGGCGCAATTCGCCGCAATCTCGAGGCATGCGAGCAGGGACGCCTGGAACTGGAAGTTAAATACGGTATGGAGTACCCGGAGTTCCGGCAGCAATTGGAAGCCGGCGCGCTAGGCGATGAGTTCAGCTATGCGTTGGAAATGGACGCTATGCGTTGGGACGACCTGATCGCCGAAAAGCAGCACTGGTTCCAGCAACTACGTCTCATCAAGGATTTACTCCAATGACTCCAATGGCAACAACGTTGGAGCAATTCCGCCAGGCGCTGTTGACGGCTTTGGAACGGCACTTCCCCCAGGCCGAGGTGACGCTCACCCAAAGCCGCGGATTTGTGCTGAGCGGCAGAGCCAGACTGGACGCAGAGATGTTGATCGCCGACTACTTCAATGCCCTGACCGGCAAGACCAGTTATGCCTTGATTCGCCAGGATCGCCGGTTGGCCGGGTACGATAACTATAAGTTTTGGCACTATCATCCCCCGGAAGAAATTGACCGCCACGAACCTTGCGCTGAGCCAACGCCGGAGGAAGCTATCGCCGAATTAGCCAGGGTGAGCAGACTCCTATGACCATCCGTAGAAAGCTCATCGAATACAACCTCCCCCTGGCCGAAATTCCAATCCAGAACCAGGCGGCGCACTTTCGAGATCAGAGTATTCTTACTCCAGTAGTATGACTATGGGCATCATTCAAATTCTAAAAGCTCTTCTTCAAGTCAGTGGAAATGTCGCGGATGGCCTTACACTGCTCGAGTGGTTCAAGCATCGGCGAGAGGACAATCTGCTAAGTGTCTACTGTGACGCTTTCAAGCAGTCTTTTGAAGATCAGCTACCACATACAAGTGAGTTAAGTCGAGCAGAATCCGCAGTTTTCAATCGAGATGCTTTCGAACGCGAGCTGCGGCGTCGAGCACTGCAAATTGAGGCTTTACCAGCGGTCGCCTCCGAACTGGATGCGAAACTCTTGCAACCATTAACGGAGATACTGTGTAGCGGTGTCATCATTTCGGGCGCCGATGTCGGCCAGCAAACCGCGCACAGGATCATCTCTGCTGCTCATCGTAAATATCAAAGAATGGCACTGACCTTCTCACCCGATGTGATCTTGCAGACTCAAATCACGGATCTGGCAAGGAAGTTGGAAGAGCGAGAAAGGGAACGAGGGAGCCAATTCGATGAACTATTGAACGCACTAACTAAGCTAGAAATGCTCATTTCGAATAGTCAATCGGCTAGTTTGCCTGTTCCTAGAGTTTTCTTGCCTGAACTTGAACCCTGGATACAGGCTCTTTCGCTAAGACGTTTGGGTGACCCCTTGGTGTCTTCACAAACTTACACCCTCTATGACTTGCTAGCAGGAGGCTCTCAGAAAATCGTGCTTATAGGGAAAAGTGGCAGTGGCAAGACTTGCACTATGCAGGCCATTGCGTATACCCTTCTCACTCAGGATGCGCAAGCTGGATACTGTGCCTGGATACCACTTCGATCTTATGCTCACAGCCTGAAAAGCACCATAAAGAATTCGATTGGCTGGGATGAACTTCCTGAAGAGAAGGTTTTACGAGCTTTGGAAGAACACAAGGCAGTGTTGCTCCTAGACGGCCTGAACGAGGTGGCTCCTGAGGAACAACGAAGGCAGTGTGCAGCAGAAATAGAACAACTAATCCGCTCCTATCAAGGTAGATTGTTCGTTAGTTATCCAATCACTGATCACAACTTTGATTTTGACTGTCCGGCGTACGAAATACTACCTCTGAGTGAAAGCCAGTTTCGCCAGATAGTGGAGGCTTTCTTCGCTGAGGTGGGGCAAGCCAATAAGGTAAAATGGTTTTTCGATAGAGTGACTGGCAGGTCAGAACAAGTTTCCAGGGATTTCTTCTCGCTTGCTCAAACGCCATTGAATCTGCGCTTTCTGCTCGAACTAGCTTCAACTGATGGTTTTGGTCGCGACAGTCTTCGCAATCTGTATGGTCGAGTGATAGAAAAGAGATTGAAATGGGCAGAGCTACAAGGGAAATCTGGACAGATCCCAGTAGGGACGAAGTTTGACTGCTTGGTGGATTTAGCGTTTCGCTCCGTAGTCGAGGATCGCAGTTTACGAATGTCAAAAGCATCTGTAAGGGAGTCTTTCTCGAACCATCTGACAACAGTAGAGTCTGCCCAGGCTTTGGATGAGATTATCCGTAGTGGATTGTTGCTTGAACGTAACGATCACGTGGAGTGGTTTCATCCCTCTATGAGAGATTACCTTGCTGGACATCGTTTGTTTGTATTGGCAGAAGCAAGAGAATCTCTGGATCAGTTTCCGCTTGAAGAGCCTCGGGGTATTGCTGCTGCTGCATACGCAGTGGGGTTGTCCACATCACCATCAGTGGAATTGACAAAGCGCCCTAACGTTTTTCTTGCTCTGCTTCAGAAGCAACCAACGTTTGATGCAGTTCGGGCAGCGGTTGCAGAGTACCATCTGTCGAACATGATGGGAGACTGTACGGATTGGGAATGCGCCAAAGCTGAATATAAGGAGCTTCGTTGGGGCGA
This sequence comes from uncultured Anaerolineales bacterium, assembly GCA_964385635.1. GTDB lineage: Bacteria > Chloroflexota > Anaerolineae > B4-G1 > B4-G1 > CAYLPU01. Next base: position 12,758 of record CAYLPU010000031.1, on the reverse strand, counting down.
AAGATTCCTGGATGCATATCAGCAAATAGCAGCTATAGCCCGACGAGAGAAGTTCTCTGGTGTGGCACAGGTTCCTTCTCCCCAAGGATTGAAAGTCCTCTTCAACTCTACTGCTGATTTCTGTTTAGTGATCTTTTCAAGCGCAAATGAGATTGGCTTCGGTCAATTGGAGGGCTTCGATGCCGAAGTCATGCATATGGCAAGACAGGAAAAATCGTGTGCGGGATTTTGTCTTCACGGACACTTATTACCCACCCTTGATCCAGAGATCATAGCGTATTTGCAGGTTGGAGTATGGCTCAGGTTCGTATCTTCGGCAGGCGACAAAGAACGGTTATCGAAGTGGCATGAAGATTTGTCTGCTTACGGTGCAGTTACTCCAGACTCCTGGACAAATTGGTGCAAATTGAGTGAGCCACCTGAGCCCAAGTCTGGAGTGATTACTTGGTCAAAACGGCTATTGCTGTCCTGGCGAGAATTCTACGCCCCTGTTACTTTTCAAGTTGACCTGGTCGAGACTCCATCTCGCCCTGCGGTATTCTCCAATCGGCTTGGCCAAGTCGTAATAGGAATAAGACCCGCCCACCGTATCTCTCTAGCTTTGCTGATGCCCTGGACACCTAATATTCTACAACTAGATTTGGGCACAAGTGTTTTTGTGCCTTTTCCGGTCCCGCTTCTCAACCGTTACTACTCTGTTTATTCAATTAACTGGAGCTATGTACGAGGTAGCAATCGACCAACATTTGTGCATCTGCGCGGCTAGCTTGTCTTACCGATTTGGGCTTGGGAAAGAGCATGACTCAAAACTCTGAGGAGTCAGGATAAGGAGACGACAAATTGACCGCTCATAAACGCCTCAACGAATACAACCTCCCCCTCGCCGACATCTCCGAAGCGTCGGCCCGCAAGTGGACAGGAGGAATCGAACCGTGAGTGCCAATAAGGTAGAGAGTTTAGTCAACTGGTATCTACGATTCAACGGCTACTTCACAGTCCCAAACTTCACAGTTCATCCAGACGTCAGAAGGGGAAGAGAGGCCGAAGCGGATATTCTAGCAGTCCGTTTTCCTCATTCGAGTGAAGAGCCAGGTGATTATTGCTTTGAACGGGACCCGAATCTCGTCTTGCCAGATGTGATTGATTTTCTTATTGCGGAAGTCAAATCTGGGCTGTGCGACTTGAACGACACTTGGACTGAGGCGGAGCGAAGGAATGTCCAGTATGCTCTACGCTGGATGGGTTTTGTATCCGATCCCGAGCATATTCAAGAACTAGCTGAATCCATCTACAAGTCCGGAATGGGAACACACGAAGACTATGTAGTTCGTCTCGTAAGCCTCGGCAGGGAAAAGCGTGACGACCTGCAGGAGCGATTTCCGGATATGGTACAGCTTGAACTACTAGACGCCATCAGATTTGTCCGGAACAGGCTCACGACGGGCTGTGCCAGGCTGAACCGACAAAACTGGGATGCCTATGTCCAAGAGTTCGCTCGACGTGCTGGAGCAGGGCAAGACCCCGAGATCTTGCTCGTCTGGACCTTGGAAGAGGAGATAGAAGGTTGACCATTTGTAAACGCCTCATCGAATACAACCTCCCCCTGGCCGACATCTCCGAAGCGTCGGCCCGCGAGAAGAACATCCGACACGGCCACCCCAGCACACTGCACATCTGGTGGGCGCGGCGGCCGCTGGCCTCCTCCTGCGCCACCGCCTTCGCCGCCCTCGTTGATGACCCCGGCCCCGACCACCCGCAGGAGCGCGAGGAACTGCTGGAACTGATCAAGTGTATCACACCTTGGGAGGCGGTCAAGGACGGCGACTCGGAGGACATCGAGCGGGCAAGAGAACTCATTCTGAAGCAATACGGCCGGCCGCCTCGCGTCCTCGACCCCTTCGCTGGCGGCGGATCGATCCCCCTGGAGGCTCTCCGCCTCGGCTGCGAGACCTACGCCAGCGACTACAACCCCGTGGCGGTTCTCATCGAAAAAGCCACCCTGGAATGGCCTCAGAAGTTCGGCATGGAAGTCGAGTTGCCCCACGAAATGGTGGAAGGCCAAGCCGATGACGCCAGGCAACTGGAGCTTGGTGATGGAGGCGACACGGTCAAGGTCAACCTGCTGGCCTACCTGGTCGAGAAGTGGGCCAACGTCATCCTGGAGGAAGCGCGCATCGAGATCGGCCGTTCCTACCCCACCGAGAGCGCCGAGGGGCTAGTGGGCAAGCGGGAGATTACCGAGGAGAAAGGCTGGATCCCCGTGGACTACCTCTGGGCGCAGACCGTTCCCTGCCAGAACCCGGCTGGTGGAGCGGCATTTGCCGATTACCATACCACCCGCTCGACGGCGGCGCGCCCGCCGTGGGCGCTATCACCTCAGCGATCCCTACTTCCGTTTCTATTTTCGCTTCATCGCGCCGTACCACGACGAGTTGACCTACAACCCTGAGCGGGTGCTGTCTCACATTCGTGAGGGATTGCGACCGTTTGTGGGCATGACCGCGTTCGAGGAGTTGGGTCGCCGCTGGGTCGCCGAGCAGGGGCGGGCCGGCAAACTGCCCTTCGAGGTGGCGGATAACAAACATCCGGTGGAAGTTGGGAGTCATTGGAGCCGGGGGGTTCAATTAGACGTGGTGGCGGTTGACTGGCGGGAGCGAGAGATCTTGTTGGGGGAATGTAAGTGGGGAGCCGACAAGGTGAGGCGCAGTGTGATCCGCGAGTTGGTTGATACCAAGACACCCAGGGTATTGAAAGTGCTACCCGATGGTGAGGGATGGAAGGTGCATTATGCCTTCTTCGCCCGCGCCGGATTCACCGGCGCCGCCCGCGCCGAAGCCGAGGCGGTGGGGGCATCGTTGGTGGATCTGGAGAGGTTGGACGCGGATTTGAGGCGGGCGCTAGAAAGGGAATGATCTCCTACACCGCCAGTGGGACAACCCCGACCGCGAGCCGGACTCCTGGCCCGAAGCACAGTTGGCCGACTTTGCCGGCCGGGTGCGCAAAGTGCTGCTGGTGTGGGAGGATTGCCTGGGACACTTGCGCTCACCGGTGATCAGTTGAAGAAACGGCATCTTCCGGCGAAGCGCGTGGCCGCACAGGTTTTCAGTGCAAATCTTGCACTGTGCATGAGACGGGTTACAGTGTTGCCACCTCGATCCAGCCTGCTGAGGTAGGCCCGCCCTAAGCCTAGATTTCGCACTTTAACAGTTGAATAGAGAGCAAGACTAGCGGAATCGCCCCTTTATGATGTTTCGTCGAGGATGCGTAAGGGTCTGGCATTGCGGGGATGAACAAGATGTGATAAGATGGGGAGTATGCAGAAGTGGCTTCGTCTGGTGACACTGGGCCTGGCAGCCCTGTTCGCTGTCTGCGTCGTAGCGGGCGCAGGGACAGCCGCTTACCCCATCGTCTACGATGGCCGCATCTATCCAGGCGTCTCCGTCCACGACGTGGACGTGGGCGGACTGACGGTGGAGGAGGCCACGGCTGTGCTGGTCGAGAGCCTGCCCGACCCGGCCGCTCAAGTGGTCCAACTGCGCGCCGGAGAACACCGCTGGCAACTCAGTTGGACCGGCGCTGGGAAGGGGTATGACTACGCCAGCACAGCGGCGGCAGCCTATCAGGTCGCCCGCCAGTGCCCGTGGTACGAGCAGATTCGAGCGGCCTGGCGCATCAGATTGCAGGGACATCGAGTAGAGCCGCTGGTGACCTCAGCCGATCCGGCCCGGGTCACGGCCATACTGGAGGAAGTGGCCCCCGTCGTTTTCGTGCCGCCGGTGGACGCCCAATTGCAGATCGGCCCAGACGGCACAGCGCCCGTCCCCGGTCAGCCCGGGAGAGCGCTTGACGTGGAGGCCAGCACCGCGCGAGTGCTCCGGGCGCTGGCAGACGAGACGAAGGGAATGTCCTCCGCTTCGGGGGAGGTGGGCGGGGTGGGGTGGGTCGAGTTGGTCGTGGCAGCCGTGCCGCCTCACCTCTCCGATCCAGAGCCGGCCCACACGCTGGCCCGGTCTCTCCTGGCGCAGCCTTTTATGCTTGTCGCCGATGACCCGCTGACCGACTATTATGCCGGGTTCGCGGCTCCACCGGAACGGGTGGCGACCTGGTTGCGGGCAGTCCCCGAATACGCGCCGGACAGTGCCCGCATGGCGCTGGAGGTGAACGAGGAGGCGGTGCGGGCATGGCTGCTTGAGGTCGCGCCGCAGTTGGGGCCCGAGCGGCTGCTTAACGTCGCTGAGACGCTGACGCGCGCGGAGATGGCGCTGGCCGCTGGACAGAGCCAGATTGAGGCACATATTCGCCATCCCGAGCGCGCCTACGTGGTCCAACCCGGCGACATGTTTTTCGACATCGCCTACCGTCACGGGTTTCCCCAGTGGCGGCTGGAGGAGGTCAACCCCAACGTCGATCCGGAGGCATTGGCTATCGGGATGGAGTTGGTCATTCCCTCCATTGACGTTCTCTTCCCCGAGCCGCTGGAGCCTGGCAAGCGCATTGAGATCAGCCTGCCGGAGCAACGGCTGCGCGCCTACGAGGGAGAGCAACTGGTCTATGACTTTACCTGTTCAAGCGGGATATCGAGCACCCCGACCATCGGCGGACAGTTCCAGGTGCTCTTTAAGGAGCCAAACGCCTACGCCCCCCGGTGGAGCCTGGAGATGCCTTACTTCATGGCTATCTACGAGGAAGGACCGGATTTCTTTAACGGCATCCACGAACTGCCGATCACGTCCGGTGGGCGGCGGCTTTGGGCTGGCGTCCTGGGCTGGCCGGCCTCTTATGGCTGTATTATCCTCGACATCGGAGATGCAGAGGCGCTCTACAACTGGGCTCCGGTGGGCACGCTGGTGTGCGTCATAGGCGTAGCGCCGGGGACGCCGATCCACGAGGAGGAGGAAGGGTAAGGGGGAGACTATGACCACGTCAGGGGATCGCCGCCCAGGCGGGATAACGCGAGGCTTTCGTGTAGTGCTGCAGCCTTCATATAAGGGAATCATTGTGCTATCTCCCAGGCCAAGAGTGTTTGACATAACGTGCGTTCTCCGCTAAGGTTAAGGGGGACAGCAAGGGGGAGGGAACGATGCACAAGTGGGGCAGTCTAACGCTGCTGGGGGTACTGCTGGCCCAGGCACTGCTGGCGGTGACGCCGGCATACGCAGTAGGGACGATGCATTCCGCGGGCGGTGCTTCGATAGCAGCGGGTGGTTCGCGAGACATGAGACCTCACCCAGCGGAACGCACTTCTGGGAATGTGTCGCCCCTGCCCAACGAGGGTAACGTGATCCACATCGTGGAGTGGGGCGAGACGCTGTTCAGCATCGCCCGGCGTTACGGGACGTCCGTGGATGGTATCTGCGCAGCCAACAGCATTGCCGACCCCACCCGCATCTATGCCGGGCAGCGGTTGATGATTCCCACTTCCAACGCGCCGGCCGCGCCTGCTGCGGCAGGGGCCACGCACGTCGTCCAGGCGGGCGAGAATCTGTACCGCATTGCCCTGCGGTATGGCACCACGGTGCAGGCGCTGGCCGAACTCAACGGCATCTACAACTCCGACCACGTCGTCGCTGGCCAGAAGTTAGTCATCCCTGGCAGCCCGGCCGCGCCTGCAGTGGCCTATCAGCCGGAGCACGCTGGTACGACGCACGCGGTGCAGCCAGGCGAGACGCTCGCAGCCATCGCGCATCGCTACGGCGTCGCGCTCTGGACGCTGGTTCAGGTCAACAGCCTCGCCAACCCATCACTGATCATACCCGGGCAGGTGCTGGTCATCCCACGGGCCAGCAGCCTGGCACCTGCTTCCGCGCCCGCCCCGGCTGCTGCCGGCGGCGTGAAGCGCATCGTGATTGACCTTTCGGAGCAGTACCTCTACGCTTACCAGGGAGAGGTGTTGGCCCACTCGTTCGTGGCCTCGACCGGTATGGGGGGCAGCACACGCACGGGCACCTTCCGCGTGCTTGACAAATATCCCAATGCGTACGCCTCCACCTGGAGCCTGCAGATGCCGCACTGGTTGGGCATCTACTGGGCGGGGTCGTTGGAGAACGGCATCCATGCGCTGCCCATCCTTCCCAGCGGTCAGCTGCTGTGGGAGGGGTACCTGGGCACACCGGTCTCTTTCGGCTGCATCATTCTGGGCACACAAGAGGCGCGTATGCTCTACGAGTGGGCCGAGGTTGGAACGCCGGTGGTCATCCAATACTGAGAGGATAATCCCCGCCGCTAATGCGCGTCACTTGACCGTTGCTCTCGTCTTGCCACGTTCCGGTCCACCAGCGCTTGCAGGCGACAGTACTCGGTCGAAGCCGCGTAGTGGCGCAGTTTTTCGATGCGCCGGACCATCATCGGGTGGGTGGTCAGCGCCTCGCTCAGGTTGCTCAAGGCGTGGTCGTCCTCGGCCTCAATGTACAATAGCGCCTGCTCCAGGTCGGCCTGTGTGTGAGCCTCCGGCCCTGCCGCCAGTTTGACCAGTGCCGAGATCGCCTTGTGGGGCTTGCCACAAGCCAGCAATCCAGCCCGGTCGGCCGAATACTCGCAGGCCCGATTCCACCACAGAAAGGCCACCGTCAACAAAGCTGAGGCCAGAAACGGACTGGGGATGCCCGCCATTCCACCCACCAGGGAGTTTAGTCTGGTGTGTCCCAATCGAACGTGGCCCAGTTCGTGGCCCAGGACGAAGCGCAGTTCGTCGCTGTCCATCACCTGCAGAAGCGGCGCATGGAGAACGACGACTTTGGGGGAGAAGATGCCAAAGGTGTAGGCGTTCAGCGTGTCACCAGGAGCGACAAAGACCCGCACAGGTCCCGCTTGCAACCGGGCGACGCTTTCGTCAACGAGGGCTGCGAGGCCGAGGGTGTCCCGTGGTGTGACCCGCAGGGCTTGCTTCAACAGGGCCTCGTGATGAGAACGGTTGATCATGTAGGAAAGCGCGACCATCGCCGCGACGAATACGACGCTCAAACAGACGGTCGCCGTGGCGGTCAGCGCGATGACCAGGAACACCAGAAGGAGCGTGAGTGCCAGGATGAGCCGTTCGCGGGGATAGCGATAGGCGCTTGTGTCGTAGGGGCGTTGCGCAGCGATAGTGCACCTCCAGTTGACAGTACGGACGTCTTTCATTGTAACATCCCTTCATCTGTCCGGCAAGCCGCCTGTGGAGGCCAAACCGGGCGTCCCTCTCCCAATTTTCGCGTGCGTCTGGTATAATAGCGTTGCATAGGAGGGCAGTCATGCTGTTGGGAATTCGATGGGGGAGTCTGCGCACCAAGATCATCGCCTGGTCCTTCGTGCCCACGGCGATTATCCTGGTCGCGGTGGCACTGGTCACCTTCACCGCCTACCAGCGGGTGACGGAGGAGCTGGTGATCCGACGGGACCAGGATCTAACCCGTCTCTCAGCCGGTCAGTTGGCGACGGAGTTGGCAGAATACACCGATCTCCTCACGACCCTGGTGCGCACCGCGGACATCTACCAGAATGACCCGGCTGCCCAACGTGACGCCCTCAAGAGCGCCCGCAACCGTTTAGCAGTCTTCGACGCTGGTGTACTGATTCTGGACACCTTCGGGACGGTTGTGGTCACGGAGCCGGAGCGACCGGAAGCCTTGGGGCAGGACTGGTCGGATCGCACCTGCTATCGCGGGGTGCTTCGTTCTCAGATATCTGACTCGCCGGGGTCGGTCTTCTCGAACATCGTGGCCGACGGACCGCAGGGGGCGGAGGTTGTGTGCGTTGCTGTGCCCATCGCTGGCGAGCAGGGCGAGTTTCTGGGAACTATGGTGGGCATGTTTCGTCTGGACGCAACGGCTGTCAGTGCCTTCTACGGCGATATTGTGAAGCCGCGCATTGGAGAGAGCAGCAGCACATACCTGGTAGATGGCAATGGTTGAGTGATCTATCACTCTGACGCCGACCGCATTGGAGAGGACTTCTCCGTGCAAGAGGTAGTGCAGCAGGTGTTGAGTGGGCAGGTGGACGCCATCCGCACCCGCGATCTTGAGGGTCGGGACATCGTCGCCGGTTTCGCTCCAGTGCCGGGCACGCCTTGGGGCCTCGTCACCGAGGAAGACTGGGCCACACTGACCAGCAGAAGTCGAGGTTACCAGCAATTCCTGCTGCTGTTGTTGGTGCTGGGCGTGGTGGTGCCAATCCTCGTCGTCGCCGTGGGGGCCAGGCGGATCACGAAGCCCATTGTAGAACTGATCGGCGCCGTACAGGAGGTGGCCGAGGGCAACTTCGGCCAGACCATCACGGCGCGAACGGGGGATGAAGTCGAAGAGCTAGCCGAGCAGTTCAACCTTATGTCGGCCCAACTTCAGGAGTTGTACGCTCACCTGGAGCGCCGGGTGGCCGGCCGGACCAAAGAACTGGCGGCCCTCAACGCCATCGCCGCCACGGTGAGCCAATCTCTGAGCCTGGATGAGGTCCTGAACGACGCCTTGGACAAAACGCTTGAGGTCATGGAAATCGAAGCCGGGGGAATCTATCTTGTGGATGAAACAGCCGGGGTGTTGGCCATCGTCGCCCAGCGGGGGTTCAGCCCCCAGTTCGTGGCCGAAATCGACAGGTTAAAGGTAGGCGAGGGCTTCTCCGGGCGCGTGACCCAATCCGGGCAGCCCATGGTGGTAAGGAACGCCTCCACCGACCCTCGCCTCACCAGGATGGTGGTACGAGAGGAGGGGCTCCGCTCCCTGGCCAGCATCCCCCTGAGTTCGAAGGGGAAGGTGCTGGGCACCCTATTTGCCATAACCCATGGCCACCGGGAATTCACCAACCAGGATGTCCAGTTGCTCACCTCCATCGGCCACCAGATTGGGGTGGCCATCGAGAACGCGCGCTTCTTCGAAGCCGAGCAGTGGCGGGCGGAGCAATTCCGCGTCATCAGCGAGGTCGGCCGCCGGATCACCTCGATACTGGACATTGACGAAGTGCTTGTGCAGGTTGTCCGGCTGATCCACCAGGCTTTCGATTACGACCACGTCGGTATTGCGCTGATTGAGGGAGATCAGGCGGTTTACAAGGTTGGCGCGGGCGATTTGTGGGACGATCCTCAGTTCCAATTTCAGCCGGCAGGGCTCAAAGTGGGCCAGGAGGGTATCACGGGCTGGGTTGCCGCCACGGGTGAGCCCCTTCTGGTGCCGGATGTGAGCCAGGAACCGCGCTACGTCTGGATGCGAGGCAGTAAGACCCGCTCAGAACTCGCTGTGCCCATCAAGGTCAAGGGAGAGGTCGTCGGTGTGCTGGATGCCCAGAGCAAACGCTTGAACGCCTTTGACAAGACCGACCTGACTGTGCTACAGTCTCTGGCCCATCAGACAGCCGTTGCTATTGAGAACGCGCGGCTCTACGAGCAGGCCCAACAGGCGGCTGTGCTGGAAGAGCGCCAGCGATTAGCACGGGAACTGCACGATTCGGTGACCCAGGCCCTGTACGGCCTGACGCTATACGGCGAGGCGGCGGCGCGGCTACTGTCGTCAGGGAAGGCGGACCTTGCCGCCGACCACCTGCGCGAGTTGCAGGAGACGGCCCAGGAGGCGCTGCGGGAGATGCGGTTGCTCATCTTCGAGTTGCGCCCTTCTGCGCTGGAGGAAGGGCTGGTGAGCGCCCTGCAGGCCCGGCTGGAAGCGGTGGAGGAGCGGGCCGGACTGGAGACGGAGTTCAACGTGGAGGGGGAGGTCTGCCTGCCCCCTGAAATCGAGGGAGGACTGTATCGCATCGCCCAGGAGGCACTGAACAATGCCCTCAAACACGCCCAGGCCCACAGCGTCACCGTGTCTCTACGTCAGGATCAGCAAACCGTGATCCTGGAGATTGCCGACGACGGGATAGGGTTTGACTCGAGCACTGCCAAGAAGTACGGTGGATTGGGGTTGGAAGGGATGGAAGAACGAGCGGCGCAGTTGGGGGGGCAGTTGACGATGAAGAGCAAGCCAGGAGAAGGGACAATCATAAGAGTGGAGGTGGATCGATGACCAGCGCGATTCGGGTATTGGTTGCCGACGACCACGCCATCGTCCGCAAGGGGATTCGCGCCCTGTTGGCGACAGAGCCGGACATCGAGGTGGTGGGAGAGGCAGAAAACGGACGTGAAGCGGTGGCCGAGGCGGAAAGGCTCCGGCCCGATGTCATCCTGATGGACCTGGTAATGCCGGAGATGGACGGGATCGAGGCCATTCGCCGCATCACAGCCCATCAACCGGAGGCACTCATCCTGGTGCTGACCAGCTTTGTTGCTGACGACAAGGTCTTCCCGGCCATCAAAGCAGGCGCGGTGGGCTATCTCCTGAAAGACTCAGACCCAAAGGAGCTGGTGCAAGCCATCCACCAGGTGCATCGGGGCGAGTCCTCACTCCACCCGACCATCGCCCGGAAACTGTTGCAGGAACTATCACGTCCCTCGAAGCGACCGGGAGCGCCTGAGCCGACTTCGGCGAAGGCTCGGCTGGGCTCTGCCGAAGCCTCGGTCGATCCGTTGACGGAGCGGGAAGTGGAGGTACTGCGGCTGGTGGCACGAGGAGGGAGCAACCGGGAGATTGCCGAGCAGTTGGTGATCAGCGGGGCGACGGTGCGCACGCACGTGAGCCACATCCTGGGCAAGTTGCACCTGGCCAGCCGCACCCAGGCTGCCCTCTATGCCCTGCGGGAGGGCCTGGCATCGCTCAATGACGCCGGTGAGACCGATGGGGCACTGTAGCCGTCAGATCGGGTACAACATTTGTCGTAGACCCCAGGTACAACATCTGTCGTAGAGTCCATACGATCAGCGTGGAGAAGGACCGCCTTTCGGGCGGTCTTTTTTGCGTATGGCAAATCCACTTTTCATCCGATGACAGCGAACCCCTTTTCTGGTACACTGAAGGCGAAAATACCCCACATAGGAGGTGAACGATGATTAGCCTTTCTCTCTACATAGACCAAATGGTCAAACAGGAACAGTACAAGGACATGATCCGCGAGGCCGAGCACTACCGCCTGATCAAGTCCGTCGCTCAGCCAGAGCCCAAGCGCCTTCAGAAGATCGTTGCGGTTCTACGCAAGGCGATGGCTGGGACAACCCGGCACTCGTCAAGCCCCAGGCTAGCGAACCGTGCGCAGATCTGAACAGGAAAGGGGAGCAATGGAGCAACGCATCCAGGTACTGATCGTCGACGATCGCTCCTGCTCCCGGGATGGATTGAAGGCGCTGCTGTCCACCGTTCGACATTGCTCAACAGAGCCTTCGACGAAATCCCACAGCGAAGCCTGGCCAGAAGTGGAAGTGGTCGGTGAGGCGGCCAATGGTCGGGAGGCTGTGTGGCTGGTGGAGGAATGTCGGCCCAATGTGGTGCTGATGGACGTGCGGATGCCGGTGATGGACGGCCTGGAGGCGACCCGACTCATCAAAGAGAGGTGGCCGGAGGTCAAGGTCATCGTGCTGACGATGTATGGTTCGTATCGGGCCGACGCCCTGGCTTCTGGCGCGGATGCGTTCCTGGTCAAGGGATGCCCAGCCGAGGAACTGTTGGAAGCAATATTGGGTCATTAGGACTTACTGATCAGAAAGAATGAAACAATGAGAAAGAAGTCTGAAATTACGATCTCTGCTGCAAAAACAGGTGCAAAATCTTTGGTCAACCGCTACATAGTTGTGTTTGTTATCTTTTGGGCCATCATAGCTACAGCACTGAGTATCATGCTCCATCTCGGCTTCAGAGGGAAAAGCGAAGGAGAGGGTGGTGTCCTGACGCTCGGTATCGTCTTCACCGCAGCCATGGTCTGGTACCTGTATCGGACTGGGCCATCTGTATCCACCCTTCCAAACCTGGATCCTCTCGTGTTCCCTAGACGGACCTTTGGGGGCATGCTGTGGCCGTTGACCCTATCACTGCTGCTAGGCCCAACGCTGATTGCTGCCATGCTGGTTCTGCCATTGTATCCGATCGGAGGTATGGATCTCCTAGATAGCGTAGGTCGCTATCTACAACCATGGATAGTTCTGGAGGGTCTGCTTGCACTGACTGCGCTACGCATTGTCGTTATGTGGCGCCGCCGGTTAACCCCGAGATTGGTTGCTGTAGGGCTTGCTGCGGGATTGCTGGCTGGCGCTGCTCAAGCTGTACAGATCGCCAGTTCCGGCGATCCGTTCGACGTTTTCTGGGCTATCTTCCAAACAGTCACTGTCCCGCCTCTGTTCATCGGCGGTGGATTGCTGCTGGCACACACTGGCATCGGGCGAAGCCGATTGCTAGAAGGGAAGTACCTGGGAGCTTTCGTCAGCTTCTTGACCGGCTGCGCGCTTTACCTGCCTCTGGCATTGGTAAACACGGTTGCTGGCGCTCATGCTGAGTATACGTGGATGAATGCTCTGTGGAAACCCCTGGCCTTTTCCTGGTTGCCCGCCCTTGCGGAAGAGACGTGGGCCCGGCTGTTCCTCGTCACGCTATGCTATGCGTTGCTGCGCCCTGTCTCCAATGAGCGTCCTCACCGCGCAGTCGTTGCAGCCGTGCTCATAAGCGCCACAGCTCATGGCCTGGTTCACGGACCCTCGCTGCGCAACTTGCTTGAGACGGGGCTAGTCTACCTGCTTCCCATGGCGGTGCTCTTCGTCAAACGCGACTGGGAACACGCCGTGGGAGCGCATTATGTTGTCAATCTCATTCCGTTCTTGGTCGTGTTTCTCGGACGTTGAACCCGAATCGAGATGGCTGTCCAATGATGGTCAGGCGGTATCTTCTCAAAAAGTAGGGGGAAATCTAAGTCTCCCACGATGTGTCCAGCCG
>CAYLPU010000030.1:7976-47677 GCA_964385635.1 uncultured Anaerolineales bacterium | reverse complement strand
ATGGCCGCTGCCGCTACCAGAACCAGGAACACTCTGTGGAAATCCCCCTGCCCGACGGCCGCATCACGGCTGAGCAGGTCGAGGCCATCCGCCAGCGCTTCGACACGGACTATGAGCGCGAATACACCTACACGCTGGACACCCCGGTGGAGCTCGTCGTCTATCACCTGGTCGCCCTGGCCGAGGTGGACAAGCTGAAGCCGGAGAAACTCCCGACGACGGGGCGCACGCTCGAGGATGCGGTCAAAATGCAGCGGGAAGTGGACTACGCTGAAGCCGGCATCCATCTGGCGACGATCTACGATGGCGATGGACTGGAACCAGGCATGAATTTCGTCGGTCCGGCCATCATCGAAGAGGCCGGCGCCACGACTGTGATCCCGCCCGGCCTGCCGTGTCATGTGGATGACTATGGTAACTATCACATCCGCACCGGTTTGGAGATTGGATATTAGAGGTTGGAGGTTGGTTTTCCAATATCCAATACCCAATATCCAACACCCAATATCCAACTTCAAAGGTAAAGAGGAGGATAACCCATGAACGACAAGTATGATCCCATTACGCTTGAAATCATCCAGAGCTCGCTACAGGCGGCTGCTGACGAGATGTTCGCCGCTCTGCGCCGCACGGCCATGAGCGCCATCATCTACGAAGTGCTCGATATGGGCACGGGCATCACCGACAAGAACGGCGAACTGGCCGGTTCCGGGGCTGGTATCCCGGCCTTTGTCGGTGTACTGGACAAGACCGTCAAGCGGGTACTGGAAAAGTTCGACCAGCCGGGCGACATCGAACCGGGCGACATCTTCATCACCAATGACCCGTACACCGGCGGCGTGACACACCTGAACGACGTCATACTGACCATGCCGGTCTTTGCGGGCGATGAAATCGTGGCCTGGACCGCCAACATCGCCCACTGGAACGACGTGGGCGGCATGGTGCCGGGCAGCATGTCAACCGACGCCACCGAGATCTTTCAGGAGGGAATGATCCTGGCTGCCGTCAAGCTCTTTTCCCGCGGCGAGCCCATCCGGTCCGTGTTTGACATCCTCACTGCGAACTGCCGCATGCCCGATTTCCTGATAGGCGATCTGTGGGCTGGCGTGGCTTCGGTCCGGGTTGGTGAACGCCGCGTCCTGGAAATCGTGAACAAGTATGGGAAGGACGTTTTCCTGCATGCCGTTGAAGAGTACCTGGACTATGGCGAGCGGGTCACTCTGGCCGCGCTGAGACGGTTGCCGAAGGGCAAGTACTCCCTGGTCGAACCGCAAGATGCCGGACCGGACTACAAGGTCACCATCGAGATTACTGACGATGAGTTCATCGTTGATCTGCGGGGTAGTCCTGATCAGGACAAGGGCCCCTTCAACATGAGCCGGGACGAAGCGACTGTGGCGTGCCAGATCGCCTTCAAGGGTATCGTCTCGCCAGAAAGACTGAGCAACGGTGGTACCTTCCGTCCCCTAAAAGTCCTGACGCGCCACGGGAGCGTCTTTGATCCGATCTTCCCGGCGGCTCAGGGCATCTACTATGAGATTACCATCCGGGTGCACGACCTGATCTGGCGCTGCCTGGCCCAACACATGGCAGACCGGTTGCCCGCGGGCGGGTTCGCTTCGGTATGCGGCACGCTTTTTGGAGGCATTCATCCCGATACTGGCCGGACCTATGCAGTGATTGAGCCCGAGCTGGGCGGCTGGGGCGGGTCGCCGACCTCCGACGGCAACCCGGGTCAGTTCAGCGCGCTGCACGGCGAAACCTACAACTGCCCGGCCGAAGTGGCCGAAGCGCGCTACGGCGTGACGGTGGACTATCTCAGCTTCCACGACGAGGATGGCGGCGCTGGCTTCCATCAGGGCGGCAAGGGTGTGCGGATTGACTATCGCATCAAGTCCGACAACGCCTGGCTGACAGTGGCCTACACCCGCGACAAGGTCCCGCCGTGGCCCCTGAAGGGCGGCCAACCGGGTTCCCCCAACCACATACTGATCAGGCGAGCCAACGGTGAGACGGAAAGGTACGCGGTGGTGAGCGGCTTGACCTTGAACACGGACGACGTCATCCAGGTCATGACGGGCACGGGCGCGGGCTGGGGCGACCCGATGGAGCGCCCTCTGGAGCTGGTGAAACAAGACCTGAAGAACGGCTACATCACGCTAGAGCAGGCGAACCGCTACTATGGGCTGGATAAGCGCAGCACAAGCGAATAGGAATGTGACATTGTCGAACTAGTACAGCGCGGCGGAAATCCTTCGGCAGTTATTTGCTCACAGGGAATCGCCAGATCCCCGTCTGAGGCGTCGTTTTTACCATTTTGCAGCCGATTTTCGCCACATAAAGCCGGTATCTGACGATCCCTGGCGAGCGTAGGAACTGAGTGAGTACGCATACACTGCCAAGGGATTTATGCCACCGCGTACTAGTTGGCGCGGCGGTGACGATATGCAACGAACCCACGTCGGACGGAGACTAAAATGCACCTGCGACACTTTTTTCGTGGCCTCTTAAAAAGGGAGGAAGTGGCGTCAGCGTTTCTCGCCACGCTTCTCGAAGACGATCCACAATTTCGCCTCGGTTTCTTCCAAGCGTTGTTTCCGGATGATGCCGTTGTTTTGGCTGATGGAAACTGGAAGGTGGAGGTTGAGGTAGACCGTGTGGACGTTCGCCTGGAATCAGACAAAGCGGTAGTCCTGATCGAGAACAAGGTCAGGGCTGGTGCCTACAAGTCAGGTCAACTGGTGCGGTATTACGAGTCAGAACTAGATCAAGTGCCGGCTGACAAGCCCATCTTCGTAGCCTTCGTCGCCCCTCAGGGTGTCGGGGCCCGTGAGACAGACAATTTGGCGGCAACGGACGTTTTTCGCGACAACGACATCGCCGCTTCAGTCACCTGGCAAACACTCGCCTCAATGTCCAACTCGCTTCAGCAACCTGAGTTTCGCCGGTGGTTCGTGGAAAGTGGTTTCCAAGAAATCGCCCGGATCATTGAGAAAGGCTCTCGACCAACATACCCGCGAGAGGGAACACGGGCGGTTCTGGCCGAAATCGCGGATGACGCCTTCCGTACACTTCAGTCGCTTTCGCAGGTGCAGCTCAGCCAATGGAGAGAGCACGACTGCGAGTAAATACTGACCAACAAAACCAACATTACGATGTGGCTCGATCTGGCATTTGAAACCGAGAACGAGCCGCCATATCGCCCCCTCAATGTTGAGGAGGATGATTGCCTGAGGGTGACTCTGAGGACCCAGTTCAAGCTTTCGGGTCAAGGACGGAAAGTAGCCGATCTTAGGGCTTGGTGGGACCAAAGAACCGAGGAGGGTGTTTTTGTAGTTCCCGAGCTCGGCGAACACGACTTGAACCAACGAGGCTGGTTCATCCGGTCAACAGAATTGGGACTCACACCGCGAGGCCTCGCAGACGCAATGACGAAAGCCGGGCACGTGGTCCTGAGCGAGTTGTCACGGCGTCTTTCCGAGGCTGGATACTCCCTCAACATTGAGAACTCGGGGACTGCCGCCTAACCTGCGCATGAAGCCGCCCGCGCCTATCGGCGCTCGTTGTATCGGCGGTTTTTGCATTTGTAGTAGTCTTGTGGTGATGTAGGTTCTGCAAGCCCCGGCGCGGCGGCTTATGCGCGCCCCGTTAAGCGGCTCATAGCGAAGGTGCGCCAGCCTCAGCCGAACAGCCTGCCGAACCGCTTGTGGTGAGCTTGTCCTGAGCCCTTCGGCCTTGCTCAGGACAAACTCCGTCGAAGGGCCTGTCGAACCAGGCTTTGCCATTTGACTGGTTGTGTGATATAGTAGTTGTAAGATAATCAATACTGGATTCCTCAATGCCAACGGTCAAAAACATTCCCGGCCCTTATCGCTTCTTTTTCTACAGCTTTGACTGTAACGAACCAATGCACGTGCATGTCTGACGAGAGAGAATGGTATGCAAGTTTTGGCTAGACCCGATTGCTCTGAGCAAGAACCGCCGTTTTTCTCCGCGAGAGCTAAACCGTATTCGTGAGATAATCTACAACAACCTAGACACGATTATCGAGGCATGGTATGAACACTGTGGTTAAGACAGAGGTACTCATTCGAGACATTCGTATTACAGATGATATGATTACAGCTCACTTAACCGATGGACGCACAATCAGCGTTCCGTTGGTTTGGTCGTGGCGATTATCGGAGGCTACCCCCGAACAGCGGGCGAATTACGAAATCATAGGTGACGGCGAAGGTGTGCATTGGCCTGACGTAGATGAAGACATTAGTGCCGAAGGTATGTTGTATGGGATTCCTGCTCGACGGCCGACACCATCTCGTCCAGCACCGTTTCGTACTGTGCCTGTGCCATCGTAGAGATAGTTAGCGCGGCCAAGTAGAAGAATGAGAAAAGGCCCTGCTGGAGCGGCATTCATCCCGATACCGGCCGGACTTATGCAGTGATTGAGCCCGAGCTGGGCGGCTGGGGCGGGTCGCCGACCTCCGACGGCAACCCGGGTCAGTTCAGCGCGCTGCACGGCGAAACCTACAACTGCCCGGCCGAAGTGGCCGAAGCGCGCTACGGCGTGACGGTGGACTATCTCAGCTTCCACGACGAGGATGGCGGCGCTGGCTTCCATCCACTGCGAGTACCACCGCGAGTACTCGTGGCGGGGCTCGTGGCAGGCGGGGCGGCAAGGGTGTGCGGATTGACTATCGCATCAAGTCCGACAACCCTTCGACAGGCTCAGGACACCGCGCCTGGCTGACAGTGGCCTACACCCGCGACAAGGTCCCGCCGTGGCCCCTGAAGGGCGGCCAACCGGCTTCCCCCAACCACGTGCTGATCGTGCGAGCCAACGGTGAGACGGAGCGCTACGCGGTGGTGAGCGGCTTGACCTTGAACACGGACGACGTCATCCGGGTCATGACGGGCGCGGGCTGGGGCGACCCCTACGAGCGGCCTGTCGAGGCGGTGCAAAAGGACGTCAAGGACGGCTACGTCACCGTAGAGATGGCGGAGAAGGACTATGGTGTGATCATAGACCCTGACACCTTGGAGGTCACCGGAGTCACGAAAGAGCGGGGCTAAGCCCAATGTGGTCCCAATGTAATTAAGTTAGGAGAGCGGATGTGTCATTGCGAGCGTAGCGAAGCACCGCCACGAGTACTCGCGGTGGCAATCTCCCGCCTTCAAATGCAAGCAACGGTGGGGATTGCTTCGTCGCTCCGTTCCTCGCAATGACACACCGCTTGGGGCGGATATGGCAACCATCGAGTACAAGACGCTGGTCATGGCTGGCCCGATGCGTTGGGTTGTGCTGACCACGGGCGGAGAAATCACCACTTTGGCCTGGTTTGTCAAGGTTCGCTACACTGCCCAGGGCGGTGGTAGTGTGCTCTTTGCCCGCAGCGACCTGCAGGGCAATGGACGCGACGATGTCTTCGCTGTGTTCAGCGATAACCTGGGCTTAGCGGAACATCTGCGGGATGACGTTTTCAGCTACACCGTCTTTGCCGGCGTTCCTGACCAGACCCCACCGGCTCCCATCGTAGAAGCCACCTTTGAGAGCCAGGATGACTTTCCAAACTGCATCGTTGAATCTATGAGCGCCGTGGATGGCACGACGCTTACCCTCTCACTTTGGGACCTCGGTTCACCGAAGGCTTACGTACGGGCGGTCAACGAGCGACTGACTGAGGTGGGAGCCTTCGGCGTGCCGGCCGAGTTCTTTTTGGAGATCAACGGCATCGTCCCTGTCGGTCAGCCAGAGGCGGGTCCTCTGGCCGAAGCGCCGCCAGTGGGGGCCGACGTGCAGAATCTGTGGTACGAAAAGATGTAATAAGGTTCGTAGTGACGACTTTAGTCGCTCTGGAGACGACTAAAGTCGTCACTACGAACAGATGGGAGGAAAATAGGTCATGCCCTTTACATTAGGCACAGAGGGCCAGCCGGGCTACTATGCATACGAACTGGCATTGGCCGCTCGCAAGGTGGTGACCGAGGTAACGCCGGTCCGACCGGGCCAGCAGGTTGTCATCACCGCCGACACAGCCAGCGACCCGCGGGTTGTTGAGGCGACCGCGCAGGCAACCTTCGCAGTGGGAGGCGTGCCCACGGTTATCTGGTACCCCACTCTTTCTCAGCCCTGCATGGACCCTCCTGACCCTGTGGCGAACGCGCTCCTCAAGGCCGATCTGTGGATCGAGTTTGCTACTGCATATCAACTCTACAGTCCGGCTTACTTCGCTGCCATCGAAGCCGGCTGCGCCTATTTGGCCCTTACGGGTATGGATGTGGATATGATGGTGCGCACCATCGGCCACGTCAACTATCCTGCCCTGGACAAGATGAAGACATGGCTGTACGAGTTGTCCCAGGCAGCCGAGACCATCCGCGTCACCAGCCCAGCCGGCACTGACCTGACAATGAGAATTGATAAGGCTGGCGATCCCTTCTGGGAACCGCCGCCGGCTGAGGGAGGCTACCCGGTGATGCTAGGTGGACAGTCGGGCTTCATGGCCTACCATGAGAGCTTCCAGGGGACCCTGGTGTTCGACGGGTGTCTCTGGCCGCCAGCCGACCTGGGGCTGCTCAACTCTCCGGTGGTGTTGCACGTCGAGGGAGGCTATATCCGGCGCGTGGAGGGAGGCCACGAGGCCAGGCTTTTCGAGCGCTGGCTGGCAGGCTTCGATGACCCGATCATGTACATGGTGGATCACGCCTGCTATGGCTTCAACCCTGGCGTGAGCCGGCCCACGGGGCGCATCCTGGAGGACGAGCGCGTCTTCGGCTGCATGCAGTTCGGCATCGGCCCCTCTAGCAAGGGGGCACCCAGTCACACCGATGGTGTGGTCCTCAACCCCTCGGTCTGGGCCGACGATGTACAGTTAGAAGAAGAAGGGCGGTATGTCCATCCAGAGATGATCGAACTCTGCCGGGAGATGGGTGTCCCTGGCTACTGATACCTGCGAGTTTTCTCTGCAATTGAGGTTAACCCCTGACCGCTCTGGCGATGGCAGCGATGTGCGCCGGGGTCGAGCCGCAGCACCCCCCCACCACTCGCGCTCCCAGCGCGACGAACTTGCGGGCGTACTCCGCCATATCCTCCGGCGTGGCGTCGTACACCACGTCTCGCACCACCATGTGCGGCTTGCCCGCGTTCGGCTTGGCGATGAGGGGGGCCTGGGGCGCGCTCTCGTGCATTTTCGCTATCGCCCCCTCGGTCATCTCCAGCGTCGCGCCACAGTTGGCACCGAAGGCATCCACTCCCAGCGGCAGCAATGTCTCCGCCGCCTGCTCCGGGCTTACCCCCATGTTCGTCCGCCCGTGGCGGTCGAAGGAGAGGGTGGCGAAGATGGGGATGCCGGATGTGGCCTGCTGTGCCCCCTCGACAGCCGCGCGCACCTCGTTCAGGTCGGACATCGTCTCGATGTAGAGCACGTCTACCCCGGCCTCAGCCAGCGCCGTGGCCTGCTCGGCGAAGATCTCCACGGCCTGCTCGTAGGTGATCTTGCCCATCGGGGCCAGGAACTCCCCCAGCGGGCCGATGTCACCGGCCACGTAAGCCTCGTCACCGGCAGCGTTCCGGGCAATCTCGACCGCCTGCCGGTTGACCTCGGCCACGCGCTCCGCAAGCCCGGCCCGCTCCAGCCGCGTCCGTGTCCCGCCGAAGGTGCAGGTCAGGATCAGGTCGGCCCCGGCCTCGACGTAGGCGCCGTGCACGGTACGCACCGCGTCGGGGCTCTCCAGCAGCCAGGCTTCGGGGGACATGCCAGGGGGCAGCCCTGCCTCCTGCAACATCGTGCCCATTGCGCCGTCGGCGACGATGATGTGGCCGGATCTTAGTCTGGACAGAATATCCTCTTGCTTCACTCTCATAACAGTCCGCCTCGGATTTCACCTGCCAATAGAAAAACCTGCGTCACTTCCATCTTCTCGCCAGCACCCCGTTCCCGCAGCGCGTGCGCTCCGGCGCGCACGACCTCCTCGTCTCCACCTCTCATCAGTGGTGTCAAGGGCACCAGTGCCAACGGTCCCCGCTCCACTACCTCCCGCGCTTCTAACTCCCACGCTTTCACCACCCGGAAGCCCCGACGTGCCACCAGCCCCCGAAACTCGCTGTAGTACCGGTCGGGTAGGTCAACACCAGGTGAGGGTGGCAGCAGATAAAACACCAGTTACGTCTGCCTCACCCATCGCTTCTGATTATAGCCCATTTCGGCGCTAGTTGCAACCGAAGCATGATGCGCCCGCATAACGCGGGGACCATCACGGCTCAACTCGTCCGTGGCCTCCAGGCTCAGGGTGACGTTCGTCAGCCCGGTCGGCAAGGTGCAGAATTCGTTCAGCGTCAGCGGCAGGTAGACGGTGTAGGGGTAATCGTCAGTAGCGGCAATGGCGACTGGAGGCAGGGCACGTAGGCCGCCAGTCGATACCCCAGACGTCGCCTTCACCCACCCCCTGGGTGCGCGGACGTCCAGGATAATGTCTTCCTGGTATGTGGCCGAAGGCTGGCCATGTTGAACGCTTGCCCATCTTGTGGTATCATAGCTTTGTTGAAGTAAGAGGGGGTTCCCCTATGTCAGATCAAGGGTCAGATAAGGACGTGGCGGCCATCCGCGAGCGTCTCGTCACCGGCGGCTTCGACCCGGCCCGCGTCCGCTTGCTCACCGATCACACGGCCGAACTCCCGACCCGTGCGAACATCCTGGTCGCCCTCAAGGCCGTCGCCGACGCTGCAATACACGGTGGTGGGTGATATTGTACTCGTTCGGCTCTGAATCGCTGAACCACTGAGGAGAATGAGGCCGTTGCTCAGTGCTTTCAGTGTCCTTCAGTGCTTCAGTGTTCGCGGGAGATGCAGGGCTTGCAGGAGGCTGAGATGATACGGAAAGACCTGGACTATCTGCTCATCGCCGCCATGTTCGCCAGTGGCCTCTACGTGACGCTCAGCGGGCTGGTGGCCGACCTGTTCGGCTTGCACCAGTTTGCCCTCCACCGGTACGCGGGCTACGTCTGCGCCGCTCTCGTCGTGCTACACCTGGCGCTCAACTGGGGGCGGATCGTGGGCTATCTCAGGCGGCGGTTCGTACGGCCGGAGCGCCGGGAACGGCCAGCACTCTTGCCGACCAGGCGCGCGCCGCTTCCGGGCCGGCGTGCACTGCTCGTCTCCGGTCTGGCGGCCGCCGGGGGCTTTGTCCTGGGGCGGCTGATCCCCGGCCGGCGGCTGGCGGAACTCCCCCTTCCCGGGGAAGAGGCCGCCGACGTTGGCGCGCTCTACCACCAGTGGAGCAAACCGTCCACCTCGCAGGCGCTGGGGGTGGTGCTGGACTGGGGCGGGCAGCCGGAGCGGTACAAGACCTACGCCGACGCAGAACAGATCGCGCTCCCTGACCCTCATGGCTATCATGGACCGAGTCTGGAGGAAACGATCGAGGCGCGCCGCTCCGTCCGCGACTACTCCGCCGAACCGCTGTCGTCAGAGGAACTCTCGCGCCTGCTCCACGCCGCCCAGGGCATCACCGAAGGCCGCCTGGGTCTTCGTGCCGCTCCCTCGGCTGGCGCCCTCTACCCTATCGAACTGTACCCTGTGGTGCACAACGTCGCGGGACTGGAGCCAGGGGTCTATCACTACGCTGTGCGGGAGCACGGGCTGGAGTTGCTCCAGCGGGGGGATTTCCGCGCCGCCGTGATGCAAACCGGGCTGTGGCAGGATTCTCTGGGACAGGCCAACGTCTGCTTCGTCCTCTCGGCCATCTTTCAGCGCACGCGCTGGAAGTACCGCGAGCGCACCTACCGCTACGTGATGCTAGAGGCAGGGCACGTCGGGCAGAACCTCTACCTGGCGGCCACCTCGATGGGGCTGGGCGCCTGCGCCGTCGGCGCGTTCCTCGACGACGACCTCAACGAGTTGCTGGGGCTGGATGGCGTAGAGGAAGCATCGCTGTATATCATCAGTGTGGGAAGGGTGTGAGTGTGGCACTGCGTGGCCATCCTGCTGGTCGGGCTGGCGGTGCTGCCGGTGCTGGTGTGACTATGGGCGTATCTTGTTGCGCCCCCAGTATTTGACGATGACGTCCATCAAGTCGCTTGATGCAACGTCAGCGTGGTTGTCCGGGTCGGGGCCATGCCGGAAGTTAAAGGCATCCACCTCCTCCGCGTAGGATTCCCACGACGTTTCCCACACCCACAGCGCGTGGTTCATGCCGCGTTGCTCGAACAGGTCCATCTGGTCGTCCATAAAGTCGTCGGCGCCGGGCTCCCAGCGCATCACGCCGAACTCGTTCACCGCCACCGGCACGCTGTATGTGGTCGCAAAGTCATCCACCGTCGAGAGCAGATCATCCAACCATGTTCGGTTGAATGAGCCGTCAGGGTAGGTGTCTGTAAGGGGAGGCTCTTGATGTGTGTATTGGAACGGCGCATATTGGTGCACCATGTAGACCGTGCGCGGGTCCCCGGTCGGCTCAAGGTAGGGCAGCCACGCGACACCGCTGTAGCCCATCCCACCGATCAAGATGGGTGTGTCCGAATCCACCTCGCGGATGGCGGCGGTGATGCGGGGGTAGAGTTGGTTCCAATCGTACAGGGTGCCCCCATAGTCCTCGTAGAACTCTTCCTGGTCCCAGACGTCCAGCAGGTCGTTAATCGCGTCGCTGCCAACCTCATTGGAATTCGGCTCGACCATCAGATCGTAGCCGACGACGATCGGGTTGTCCTCGTACCATTCGGCGGTGTAGCGCCACATGTCCACCCATCCGTCCTGGGCGGCCTGGTCCTGCCACATGGAATCGTTGAGATAACTGGCGTCGAACCAGTCGCCCGCTTCATCCCAGAAGAAGGTGAACTCACTGCGGCCCGGCCCGGTGCGGAAGGAGATCACGGCGAACATGTCGGCCTGGGCGATCATGGTGAGCAGGTTGTCCAGGTTGTTCTGGATGTCCAGGTCGGGAGTGTAGGGCGGGCTCTCGGTGAACAGGCCGGGATGAGAGACGTTGACGTAGTTGGCGCCCAGCGCCGCCAGGTCGTAGAAGCCCTGCTGGGTGTAGGGTGGGCCGACAGGGCCGGGTCCCATGAACTCTGGCCCATCCAGTTCGGGGTAGACGCGGCGCTGGTAGATGTTGGCGCCGCGCAGATGCGGCCCGCTGCTCAAGTCCCAGAGAGCCATCTTGTCTGTGGGGGAGGGTGGACTGGGCTCAATAGGCGCGGCCCCCGTGCCCGTTGAGGTGGGTTCCGGTGGTAGGGGCGTGGGAACCACGCCCGGTCGGTCGGTCTCGGTTATGTCAGGCGGGCCGATGCCACAAGCGAGGATGGTCCCGACGAGAACGATCAGAATCGAGCAGACTGCCAGGTCCGCACAGTCATGTTTCATCATTGCTGTACTCCTCTGTCGAGATTTGAAGGGTTCATAGTAGCGGGGTTGTCGTTTGATCAGTAGCCAGGCGGAGGTCTCGTCGTCAACCGCGAGAGGGAGCGCCGGGTCGCGTAGGGCACGTATCCCCTGTTGAGCGAGTTGGCGTAGGCGGTGTCCGCATAACTCAGCGCGTATTCGCAGTCGAAAACGGGCAAGTCCCTGTCCAGGTACTGCTCGAGATAGCCAATGTAGTAGTTGATCAGATCGGAGTCGTTCGGCCAATCGTATCCGTCAGGATCGCCCCAGTCGTCGGTGGCGTCCCCGTCGTACCATACGGCTTCTTGTGCGATAGCGTCAATCACGTTGACCAGTTCCGAATGTCCGTCGATCAAAGAGGCTCCGTTTTGCTGAATGATGAGGAAATCGGGATTACGTCCGGTAGCATAGTCTCTCATCTCCTGGATGAACGCGATCATCTCGACAGCCGGGTCCTTGCCCTCCGCCTGGGCTGCGGCCACGACGTCCTCGTTCTCGAACCCCTCCACCCAATCGAGATAGATGCCGTCAAACCCATCTTTGATGACCTCGTCAATGACGCTGGTGTAGTCTCCGTAGGGCTCGCTGTTCTGGTTTTGACCGTAGATGACGACATCTTGCCAACGCGGGTCCCAGTAGGCGACCGGGTAATTGCCCGCCCAGCCGTCGGGATCGCAGGCGAGAATGTAGTCCGGCCAATCGGCTGGGGGGTCGCCCACACAGTCCCAATTCTCGGACCAGGACCAGTACCAGCGCCAGTCCTCGGCCTCGCCGATATCAACGTAGGCGATGACCAGTTTGCGGTGCGTCCCGTCGCTCGCCTGGCTGTCCTTCAGTTGCGTGACCATCCCCCGGGTGTCGAAGTACTTGTCGTCCGACGACCAATCGGTGCGGGTCGGCTCCACCACCAGCATGTCGTAGTGAGAGGCGACCAGGGCATCCACAGCACCCGATGCGCTGATGTCCTGGATCTGGTAAGCCCAGTAGGTGACTTCATCGAGTGACATAGGTCCAGCAGGCGCGGCCCCCGTGCCCGTTGAGGTGGGTTCCGGTGGTAGGGGCGTGGTTCCCACGCCCGGTCGGTCGGTCTCGGTTATGTCGGGCGGGCCGATGCCACAAGCGAGGATGGTCCCGACGAGAACGATCAGAATCGAACAGACTGCCAGGTCCGCACGGTCATGTTTCATCATTGCTGTACTCCTCTGTCGAGATTTGAAGGGTTCGTAGTAGTGGGGTTGTCGTTTGATCAGTAGCCGGGCGGAGGTCTCGTCGTCAACCGCGAGAGGGAGCGCCGGGTCGCGTAGGGCACGTATCCCCTGTTGAGCGAGTTGGCGTAGGCGGTGTCCGCATAACTCAGCGCGTATTCGCAGTCGAAAACGGGCAAGTCCCTGTCCAGGTACTGCTCGAGATAGCCAATGTAGTAGTTGATCAGATCGGAGTCGTTCGGCCAATCGTATCCGTCAGGATCGCCCCAGTCGTCGGTGGCGTCCCCGTCGTACCATACGGCTTCTTGTGCGATAGCGTCAATCACGTTGACCAGTTCCGAATGTCCGTCGATCAAAGAGGCTCCGTTTTGCTGAATGATGAGGAAATCGGGATTACGTCCGGTAGCATAGTCTCTCATCTCCTGGATGAACGCGATCATCTCGACAGCCGGGTCCTTGCCCTCCGCCTGGGCTGCGGCCACGACGTCCTCGTTCTCGAACCCCTCCACCCAATCGAGATAGATGCCGTCAAACCCATCTTTGATGACCTCGTCAATGACGCTGGTGTAGTCTCCGTAGGGCTCGCTGTTCTGGTTTTGACCGTAGATGACGACATCTTGCCAACGCGGGTCCCAGTAGGCGACCGGGTAATTGCCCGCCCAGCCGTCGGGATCGCAGGCGAGAATGTAGTCCGGCCAATCGGCTGGGGGGTCGCCCACACAGTCCCAATTCTCGGACCAGGACCAGTACCAGCGCCAGTCCTCGGCCTCGCCGATATCAACGTAGGCGATGACCAGTTTGCGGTGCGTCCCGTCGCTCGCCTGGCTGTCCTTCAGTTGCGTGACCATCCCCCGGGTGTCGAAGTACTTGTCGTCCGACGACCAATCGGTGCGGGTCGGCTCCACCACCAGCATGTCGTAGTGAGAGGCGACCAGGGCATCCACAGCACCCGATGCGCTGATGTCCTGTATCTGGTAAGCCCAGTAGGTGACTTCATCGAGTGACATAGGTCCAGCCGAGTTGGGCGGGGTCGAAGCCGTGAAGCCTCTGAGGGCGAGTGGCAGGTAGACCGATGTGGTCGTGCGCGTGGCGGGTGCGACCACCTCGAAATTTGAGGTCGTGATCGTCGCCGTCGCCGGGTCCTGGCCTCCCGTCCACGGCCCGTAGGCAAACGGAATCTGCTCCAACTCTTCGTTGAGCTTCTCGATCACAGTCTGCCACTTGGTCTTGCCCGCCGGGAGCGGGGTGCCTGACGATTGGCCAATCAGCGTATTAACCTGGTCGTCGGTCAGGTGGAGAACGGCGGTATGAATATCCTCGGCGTAGAAAGTGAATCCGCCAGCGTTGTCCACCAGGTAAGCGCCGTAGGTACGCAGCGCCGTGAGGAACACGTGGGTGATGGGTGCCAACTGGTTCTCGTCAAGCGGATCGCCTTCGTCGTCCACGAGTGTCTGCTTCAGACGGATGCGCTGGCCTGCGGCCAGGGCGTGGGGATTGGTGTTGTAATAGTCGGTCTCGGTCGTTGACGCCGGATAAGAATAGTCGGATGGAAGCGGCTCAGACGGGTCGGCGCTCAGGTTGCGCAGTCCGGGAATTGCAAACGCCAAGGCGTGGGCAATCGCCCCGCTCTCGACATCTTCGGGCAGGATCAGGCCGGCGAGGAGCGGGGTCCCCGTGGCGCGAGCGCTGGAGTACGTGTCAGGATTGGCCCCAGATCCATGCACGTCGAAAAAATCAATTGCCCCCGCCTCAAGAATCGTGATTCCCGTCAGTCCGCCTCCCCGGCTCTGGCACTCTGCATCGCGGACGGTCGTCGCTTGCCAGAAATCGTAGGCCATGAATGTCTCGGGGTGATAAAGGACAAGATGTCCATCCGCGTCTGTGTTCTGCGGCCCGGCGGGACGCACTGTGCCAGCGGGAGCGGGGACGGTCACAGGCCCGCCTTCTTGTTGATTGTCTGGGAATTTGGGACTGGGCCACGACTTGTTGCCCTCGTAGTCGCAAATCAGCACGCTCTGCTGGCCCGCGCCCATGCGGAACACGGGGATGGTGTAATCGTCGTGGTTCACGTACATGAACGGCCAGGTGGTAGGCGGTGGCCCAGGTGGATGGAGATCAGTGGTATCGCCGCGCAGCACGCGATAGGTGACGAGGATTTGCTGGTCGCTTGTGGACAAGACCGCTACCTGGGTGGCGGTCTGGTTCCAGGCGCTGCCACGGGCGAACAGCAGGGCAGGGAGCGTAAAGTCGCGCGGCAGCGCCGGGCCGTCAGTATCATTGTCCAGGCCCGTGCTGTGCGTCTCCCAGGCTGTGGCGGGCGAGATTTTATCGTCTGGATGGGGCAGGCCGAGGCCGCAGGCCAGGAGCAATCCGGTCAGGACGGTTGGTATCAAATAGGTTATTGCAGGCGCACATCTACGATTCATCTTTCGTTTCCTTTCGCGCGAACTCATTGACCACCGCCAGTATCTGCTCAAAAAGTGGGGGCAAGAGTCGCGCCTTGCTCCGGCTGGATCTGGCGATCCAGCCGCCGGGCGACGGATTTGACAGTCCGTCGCGAGCGTAACAGGCACAAGGCTCCCCCTACCCCAAGATATTGAGAAGATACCACCGCCTGGCCATGTGGCGAAACGGTGAAGCCTCTGAGGATAAGGGGCAGGCAGATCGACGATGGAACCGCGATACGCCAAAGACTGGCCGGCGTGTCTTCGTCCTGGCCCGGATGGGATTCAAAGGCAATCCACTTTCCATCGGGCGACCAGGAAGGTGCGCCATCTTCGTGTGTATCGTCGCGGGTCACGCGGATGGGTGTGCCGCCCTCAGCCGGAACGATGAAGATATTCGGCACGGGCAGCCCCCCGTAGTCGGACGAATACACAGTCCAGCGGCCATCGGGCGACCAACTGGCGTCGGTGTCGCTGGAGGAGGTGGTTGTCACCGGCCGGATGTCGGTCCCGTCGGGCGCTATTGTGTATAGGTCCCAATCGTCGCTGCCGGGCGCGCGGCGCTGGAAGAGCACCCGGTCGCCGCTGGGTGACCAATTGGGCTGGCGGTCATCGGTGCCGCCACCAGGGCCGTCGGTCAGTTGCGTCAGCTCGGTGCCGTCAGCGCGCACTTTCCAGATACTGCCCTGCTGCTCGTCTTCAGGCGCGTCGGTATTGGCCTCAAAGGCAATCCACTGGCCGTCGGGTGAAAAACTCGGTTCGATGGAGTAGCCTGCCGCGGTGTGGTGGGTGACGCGGAACAAGTCACTCCCACTGGCGTCCATCGTCCACACCTCGTCGGTATCCTGGCGATCGGAGGCGCAGGTGATCCGGTTGGTTGCAGCGCTCCAACTGGAGCCAGGCAGGTTGACGCTGTCTTGATCGTCTTCGTCGAGCAGAGCAACGGGGACGGCGCCAGCGAAGGGGAGCAAATACAGCCCGGCCGGACCGTTGTTGTAGCCTTCATGGAACAGAGTGAACAGGAGAGTCTGGCCGTCGGGCGAGAAAGCCGGATTCTGTGCGCTGGCCGGCGGGTTGGGCGCGTAGAGGAGTTCGGCCCCGTCCACTCGATCGCCCTTCGGAGTGACTGGCGCGGCGGTCGGGTGAGAGGGAAGCGGAACTGGCCCGACACAGGCCAGCCCGATGGATAAAAGGGTGATAAGCAAAAACCATCGTTTCATTGGTTTCTCCACACCTGGCCCGAATCGGGATCCATCATCAGCGACGATACGTCCACCGCTTCAAAATCTGAACCGTGAACCTGGTGCAGTTCGTGGAGCACATCGTTGTCCCAACGCTCGTCGGGCACGCCAGAGATGAACCAGGCCGATCCGTTGTCGGCCAGTATCATGCCGTATCTCTTGAGTGCCTGGAGGATGATCTGCACCTCGGGCGAGAAGCCCGAAATGTCAAAGTCGGCCCGCAGGCGAAAGCGCTGGCCCATGGGTGGGTATTGCGTCCCCGTGAGGTTCGATGCGTAGTGACGCGCGGGCCAGATGTACGCCCTGCGGGTCTGCGGCGCGGTGAAACGCAGCGCGTGCCGGATCTCCCCCTCGGCTACTTCGTCATAGCGGGCCAACCCCGGCAGGATGGGCAGGCCGGCCGCGTCGGCCGAGGTCCAGGTTTCTGGCCGGAGCGCGTGGGAGTTCAGGTCAAAGATGGCACCGGAGCCAGCGTGCCAACCACTCCCACCGTTCTGCGGCCAGGCATAGAACAGTTCGTACAGGATGCAGTTGTCGCGCTCCACTACCAGGATGTGCCGGTCGCCGTCGCTGTCCGGGCCGCCCTCGATAGGCGCGTCGGCAGGGATGGGGTAGGGGCCGGGGTCACTTTCGTCGTCGTAATCAAAAGTGACAGTCACCTTCGGCTGGGTGCCTGGCACGTCCACGTAGGGGATGCCGATGGGAGCGCCGGAGCCCGGCGGCCACTCGCCGGAGCCAAAGTCGGCGTGAACGTACCTGTCGGCACCGATGGTACCGATGTAAGCGTCCGAGTTGGTGTCCACAGGCAGCGTATCCACGGGCGTGTTCCACACATTGTCGGCGGGAAAAACGGCACACCCCGCTACTTTGGGGGGCGGTTGAGACCCGAGGATCAACGGCAGGTAGACCAGGGGGTCGTCGACTGTGGGCGGGGTCCCGTCGCTCGCAGCGGGCGGGATGTTGGTATGGGCCATAATCAGGCCGATAAGAAGTGCCAGCGCTAGAGCGACTGCCAGATGCCGGCGATAACAATTCATTGCAACCCTCCTGGTGACTACTCAAGATCTTCCCAAAACAGGCACAAATAGCACACGGATACACACGAATGAAACGGGTTCTCACAGGTTTTATATCTTCATCTGCGTACATCCGTATGATCCGTGTTGATCCGTGTTCTATTTATGACTGGCTGAGCAGTTACGATTCGCCTATCAATCTGGTTCGTGGCCGGGGTTGACGGTCAATTGGTCCAGATCGCGCACGGTGCAAAAGGGCACGTAACCCTTGGCCTGCGATTTGGCGTAGGCGTCGTCCACGTGGGCCTGCGTGGTGGCGTAGTCCACCGTCAGCACCAGTTTACCAGCGGTCTTGAACAGGTCGAGGTAGCCTTCTAGTTCGGCGGTCACCGCTGGCACCGTCATCACGTCGTCGTCCTCGTAACCGTAGTAGATGTCCTCCTGGCCGATGCCGTCCACGCTGTTCAGATAGGCGGGCACCAGGCTCGCCAGTTCGGGCGCGTTCTGTGGAAAGATGTAGAAATCGGGGTCGCGGTTGTGGGCGTAAGCGCGGATGGCGGCTACGAGGTCGGCCATCTCCTGGGCGGTCGTAGCGCGCCCCTGGCCTGTGGTGAGCCCTGCCGAACCATCGGCGTAGTACTCGTAGGCGTCAATGATGTCCAGGTACGCGCCGTCGAAACCGGCGTCCAGCAGCCGGTCGGTGTAACTGAACACGATGGTCTGCCACGCCGAATCCCAGTAGTGCACCTTGTAGTTGCCTTCCCAGTCGGGATTCTCGGCGTCCAGCCAGGCGGGATGCCCCGGTGTCCAATCATCCTGCCAATAGAAGCGGTAATCCTCGGCCTCGCCGATGCTCATGTAGGCCAGCACGATCTTCTCGCCGCCGGGGCTGTGCTTTAGGGCGGCGATCTGCGCAGCGGCGAAGGCGGTCCCGTCGTCCCCCTCGGCCGAATAGTCCATCACCACCAGGTCGTAGGCTGTGCCGCCGATGGTGGTCAGGTTGAGTTCCTGGAGTTGGTATAGAAAGTCGTTCACTGCCGGCAGGCCGGACGGTGACGAACCGGCGAAACCTTCGAGAGCGACCGGCAGGTAGATACGGGCACTGGCTGCCCCATACTCGTAGGGACCCAGGTCTGGTGCGCTCCCCACCGGACGCGTATACCCCTCCAGGTCGTCGGGGGGCGCCCAGGCGGCTGTGCCAGCATCCAGGGCGGGGCTGCCAGCCGTCAGGTGAAAATCCTTGCCAAGACCATCCAGGAACAACGGATCGTCGTAGGCGCTGTGCTCCCCTTGACCGGATTGGGCGAACCAGGTACCGTCGTTGATCTGATCGCTGTTGAAGCACCCGTTTTCGCCCAGGAAGGAGGCGCAGATGACGTCCTCCTCCCGGTAGGGGTTGTAGTAGAGATTGTGGTTGGCCTGAAGTTGCGTCCCGGATGAGAAATGGACCGTCGTCCCTCCCATCTCCGGGTCGTCGTTGTAAAAGATGGTGTTGTACAGGCGGACCGGGGTCACGGCGGCATCGTCATCCTCGCCGAACACGGCCAGGTAGCCGTAACTCTGCCGGTTGGCGATCAGGCTGTTGGTGACCGTGTAACTGCCGCCGCCGGAGAGCACCAGGCCAACCAGGCCGGCGTCCACCGACAGTCCGTTGATCAGGCTGCTGCGCTCGCCCCAAAACTTGATGTTGTCGCGGTCATTGCCACGGGCGACGACGCGGCGCAGCGTGGTGCCGGTGGACTTGAAGTCGAAGCCGTCGCCCGCGTTGCCCGAGGCCTCGCAATCTTCCACCAGGATGTCGTCGCCGTCCTCGACGGCGAAACCGTCGGCGGCGGTGTTGCCGCTCTCCGAGCCGTTGTTGATGGCGCGCACGTGGCGCAGCACCCAGTGGGCGCACGGCCCCGTTCCACAGTCCATTCCGACGAGCGTGTTGTCGTGAATGTAGACGTTCTCCACGGTGATGTAGTCGCTGTCCTGGAAGAAGGAGATAGCGCCGTGGCCGCAATGGTGGAACTCTCCGTCCTGGATAGTGACGTGGTCGCTATCGCGCCACGAGATGATGCAAGCGCCGTCACCGGTCTCGTCGTGCCAGTGGCGCATGTTCAGCCCGACGATGTCTATGTAGGAGACGCCTGGGTCGCCCAGGTTGAAGGCGTATTTCGAAGCCACGCCCTGGCCGTCCAGCCACACTGTTTCGCCGGGGCAGGCGGCGTAGGTGATGGGCTGGCCCGGCGCGCCTGAACGGGTCAGCGTGACGTACTGTTGGTAGACGCCGCCGCGCACGTGGACGGTGTCGCCGGGTTGCAGCGTGTCGGCGGCGTGTTGGAGCGTAGTCCAGGGGTGGTCTTGCGTGCCGGGGTCGTCGTCGTCCCCGTCCGGGGCGACGTAATACGTGGTCGCCAGCAGCCCGGCCGGGCGCGCGGGGGCCGGAGCGGACAAACCGCCCACCTGCGCCGCAGGGACACATGCGCCCCACACCAGGACCGAAGTGAATACAAGAGACAGGGCTATTCTTGTTCGCATGGTTCGCTCCTTCAATCGAACTAGAAATCCGTCCTCTGCCGCCTGTCACCAGCAATCCGCGCGTCATGGGAGTACAGCCGTCCACGCTACGCACTGCACCCGCCTGACCGAGCGGGGCCGGGAAGAGATCCCCTACCCGCAGCCATAGGGAGACCGAGGCTGATCCCATGAAGACAGGATCGGCCCCGGCCCATCCGTCGCTGTCCTGCCATCCGCTATTCTAGAAATTGCGCAGCGCGCAGGGCAGGTAGACGTGGTAGGCCATCACGAGCCGCCCGCGGATCTCGTAGTCTGCACCCGGCCAGTTATCCTCTTCGACCACCAGGCAGTCCCCGGAGAGGTCGCAGGCCAGAGCCGGGGATTTCTGCGACTCCGCGCCGTCGTCTATGGCAAACTCGCTGCCCCAGGCCGAGTTCTGGCCCGGCTTCACATATCGGCCATACACGTCCCAGACCCCTGTGGAAGGGATATAGCGCCAGGCGACCAGGTAGCCGTAGACTGGCCCATACGCCACGTCCGGCTCAACGCACGCTTGCCCGGAGTGATCGGCGATGGGGATATAGGGATGCAATGTGCCTGTCCCAGTCACCCGCCGGCCGTAGATGGTACGGTGGGTGGCGCTGGGGCCATCTTCCCAGACGGCCAGGTATTCGTTCGGGCCGGCGGCCAGGGCAACGCCATCCTGGTCGCTGGTGTTAGGGACGATGTAGATCTCGCTGCTGAGCGTCCCCATGTTGTGCGAAGCCACTTTGCCCCAGATGTCACCGTCGGTGGCGTGCTGGTAGGTGTACGCGATCAAGTATTCGTTGCTCGTCGCGTTATGGGCCACATCGGGCAGCCGGCGCACCTGGTTCGTGCCGCCGGCGATGTTGCGCCAACTCAGTAACGACCAGTCGCTGGCCTTCACCCGCTGGGCTTCGATATCACGTCGAGTCCCTGAGATGTACTTCTCGTAGACTACCAGGAACTCGTCGTTGGTGCTGTTGTAGGCCACGGCGGGATACCAGTCCTTGTCCCCATCGTTGTCGATGACGAACTCGGTTCCAGGCACACCATTCCAGCTGACGGGCCTGGCATAGATATCGTAATCGGTCGAACTGTGCTCGTAGGCGTAGACGACCAGATACTTGTCTTGCGTGGGGCTGTAGGCCACGTCAGGGAGCCATCTCAACTTGTTTGTGTTGTGTATCACTGTAATCGTGCCGCCCTTCAGTGATCCATCACCACCCACCCGCTGGCCAAAGATGGCCACTTCGCCTCCGTGTATGTGCTGCTCCCACACGACGAGGTACTCATCATGCTTGCTGTTGTAGGCCACCGCGGGGTTGAAGTTGTCAACAGTATCGACCTGGATATGGATGAACGGGCCAAGCGGCGGGGCCTGCATTGTCGCCGGGCTCCTCCCCGCCCTCACGGGTTGGGCCAGCCCTCCCGCCGGGACGGCTAAGAGGGGCATCAGCAGCCCCAGTGCCAGGATCAACGTGGTGAACCAGCGTGCTTTTCTCATCTCTCACCCTCCTTACTCACATAGTGATTATCTGACTCTCGTACCGTCAGCAGGTTACTTCACGACACGTCTGGGGAGACGCGGGACGTGAAGCGTGAGACGTCGCATGCACATCACCTCCTTTCCGGTGGCGAAAACGGTGCTGGGCCGGGGCCAGCACCGGGACAGAGAACTGCCTCCGGCCCATCCGTTGCTGTCCTGGAATCCGCCGTTCTACTTGTAGTTGCGCAGCAGCAGTGGCAGGTAGACCTGATGTTTCCACATGCGGAAGATGACGCCGTAAGTGTCGCCGCTGGCGGCGTAGATAGCGCCGCCAGGCGTGAGCAACAAGTCGTGGGCAGCATCGGCCATGAACAGGAACCCAGCATCCTGCCAGGTGTCTCCGCCGTCCTCCGACACGTACACGTAACTGGTGAACTGACCGGGTCCCGCGTCCAGACCAGCGTAGAGCCTTCCTGCCGGACCTTCGAGCAAAGCGCGCACAGCCTGGCTATCTCCAAGGGGTTCCGATGGTTCCCAACTCTGCCCGCCGTCAAGGGATCGGAAAACTCGTCCGGTGTCGTCTGTAGAAGTGGCACCGACATAGAGCACCTGGCTGGAGTCCTCCAACAGTGCGTACACACTGGCAGCGTTGTCCAGCGCTGCCGTCTCCTCCCAGGCCCCACCGGTGAAACGGTAGACGACGCCGCTGCCATCAGTTCGCTCGCCGCCGGCGTACAGTGTCCCATCAGCCGTCTCTGCGAGCGCGTACACGTGCTCGGCGTTCGGGGGAGTGGCCAGCAGCGGTTGCCAGTTTTCCCCGTCGTCAGAAGAGAGCAGGATGATGCCACCTGGCCCCGCCCCGGCCACGACGTCGCCGTTCGACCGCTGTAGCAGGGTGTGTACGATGGCCGTGTCCGTCCGTTCGACAGCCACCGACCAGTTCTCGCCCCCGTCGGTGGAGCGATAGATGACCCCCTGGGCTCCCGCGCCTGGATCGCCCGGGTCATACTTCATACCGCCCACCAGCAGCGTCCCAGCATCAGTTATCAGGATGCTATCCAGCCACCAGGCCAGCGGAAGAGCGGGGACCGGTTCCCAGGTCTCGCCGTCGTCGGAGCGAAAAACAGTCCCGGTGTTGGCCTCATTCACCTCGCTGGTGGTGGTGGCGGCGTAAAGGGCCCCACTTGCGCTCCGGGCCAGACCGGCGACGCGAAATGCCTCACCCGCCTGGCCGGTGAAAGCCCAGGCGGGCAGTTCCGCCTGAGTCACAGCCTGAGGGCGTATGGGCGTCGCCAGATCGCCAACCTGCGACAGGACTTTGGGCTCTGTCGGGTCACTGAGAGTAATCTGAGGAGACGCCATCCCGCTTCCCGCCGAGGGAAGCCAGGGTGCGGCAAAGTAGAGGTTGGTCACCGGAGAACCGTCGCCGGGGTAGACCACACCGCTGCCGGGCCCCGCGTCGGGAGAGTAGATCACTTGCGGGCCCATTGCTGGATGTGTGTCGTTGTCGTTAACCGGCCGGGGTGCCCACCAGTTGTCCGGGTGCGAGCCGCTGACCCAGCGCCACGTGACGTTGGTGCGGGCGGATTGACTGTGATGGTAAGCGATGTTCATCCAACGGCTGGCGCCGGCGCGATACCCCACCATGTCGGGCATGAGCTCATCAAACCCCTCCTCGGCGCTGAGAACCCGGTTCTTGGTCCAACTGCTCCCGCCGTCTTTGCTGTAGGCCAGGCGCAGATCGGCACCCCCATAAGTGACGGTTTCGTAGTAGTTGTAGGCCACCCAGACGGTAGGACGCGCAGCATCGGTCGAGGCAGCCACGACGGGGGCGCCGTGATAATCGGCGCTGTCCCCGGAAGTGAGGTTCGTCCAGCCATCCCAGTTCGCCCCGCGGTTGGTGCTGCGATTGACGTGCACGTGGTTTGGAAAAGCGTCCGCCACGGCCACCAGATAGACGTGATTGCCGGGGCCGGCGTCTATGTGTGGCTGCTGGTAGTTCTCGTACGCAAACTGGTTGGTCCAGGTGGTACCATTGACCGTCGAGAGGGCTCCCTTTACCTGATGGGAGGTTCCCGAGTCCACCTCCCAGGTCACGTAGAGATTGAAGGCTGAAGGCATTGGCGTAGTAGGATAGTCGCGGGCCGCCGAGATGAACGGGAGATTCGCACCGCCGCCCTCGCTGGCGATGAGCACATCATCCCGGCTGGCCGGGTTGGCCAGGTTTATGCGGGCGACTCTCACGTTGCCCTCGGTGTCGGTGAAAAAGACATGCACGCGGTCGTCGCTGAGTTCTTCTCCTGATTTCCACTGTCCCACCACCACGTCAACGGCGAGGATAGGCTCGCCGTGGCCGACCGTTTGCCACAGGTTCCAGGTCTCGCCGTGGTCCGTGGACTTGTAGACCTTGATCTCGCCGTCTGTGTCCGAGTCTCGCGTGCTCACGGCCACGTACATGTCGCCGTTGTCAGCGTTGTCGGTGCCGTAGGCGTAGACAGAACTGGTGTGGATCGTTCTGTTGGTGCCTTGGGCAGAGTCGTCGTATCCCTCCAGCACCATCGAAGGGTCACCGAAGAGGTGGAAGGACCAGTGAAACGGCTGGTAGTTGTTGTTCCAGAACTTGTTCGTGTAGCGAATCTTGGCCTCGTAGAGCGACTGGCCGACCGTGTGGTGATTCTGGATCAGATTCTCGACGAAGTAGTAGCCGACGGTGTTGTAGTTGCCGTGGTCTGGCTGGCTCCAGCCAGACGACGAGCAAGGACCGGGGCTAGAGAAGCCAACCACGCCGGCGGCCGCGCCATGAGCGAGCAGTTCGCCACCGGTGTTCTCGGTGTAGCCGCCAGGATCCGCCATCGTCTGGTCCGGGATTGGCCAGGGGGGCGTGACCAGCATGAGTGTGTTGCAACCCAGGAGTTCGACGATGGAAGGATGTGTAGTCGTCAGCGCAGCGACGTCTGTGAACCGGAACAGATCGCTCCATACCCACTCACCTGGATCTACCTGGCCAGTGACCGTCAGGGTGTCGTGGCTCCACACGTGGCCGGATAGCCCGCTGGGGCCTCCATGGTCGGAAAGGATCGCCAGCCCATGACTTGTATCGTTCCAGGCGGTCACCACGTTGGCCGGACTGGTGTCATAGTCGACCGTTCCCGTGTAGGTGCTGGTGCCCACCCCACTCTGCTCGTAGATGCGAGTGTGGGACCACCCGTTGGGCTCCAACAAGTGCTCGCGGATGTACTCTGTCATAACAGCGCCGTCCCGTTTGCTGGTAGCGCTATGAATGGTGGCATAACCGGCCGCCATCAGGGCGCTGTGCTTCCAGCCGCCGTCATCCTGCTCAAAGGTGATCATCGCCTGGACGGCGGTCCCCACCTCCGTGGCGTCGTTGAGGGGGATGCGCCCGACCAGCACGTCGGGCTCGACGGTCATCTCGTCGTCGTCCAGTTCGCCCCAGCGCACGTCGCCGTCGCTGTTCCACACCTGTTCACCGGTGTCGCCGCCCGATAGTTTGGCGAAGAAGTGGTCGGAGCGCAGCCCCCACCCCGTGTCGGCATAGTAAACGCGGCGCGTGGGAATGATTTGCAGGTCGCCGACCAGCATGACGTAGCGGATGCCCCACTCGCTGGACGGGTACTTGTCGTGCAGGAAGTTCCACACCTCCTCGGCCACGTCAACTCCGGAGTAGTTGGCGTTGATCCACTCCAGCGTGACGAGTTTGACGGTGTGGCCCAGGCTCTCCTTCCAGGTCTTGAAGGGGGCGATGGCCGTGGCCGTTGTTTCATTCTGCACGACAATGACGTAGTCGTACAGGCTGTTGGTCGTCGCCCGAGGTGTGACATCAAGGCCGTCGTACCAGGCCCGGGCCTGGTCAAAGTTGACCAGGTGACGGGCGATGACGTCATCCAGCACGTGGTCGTCGCGTAGCCGCTCGCACTCGTGCCACGCTGGGCTGCCGGGCTCGGGCAGTCGGTATTCGATGGTCACGAGCAGCGTAGGGTGGAAGCGAAGCACACCGGACAGCGGCCGGTACGAGAAGGGCTGGAAGGCCACCCGGGCGTAGGTGTAGCGCCGCCACTGGCCTTGGCCCAGGTACTCTCCCACCTGGCCGGGATAGGACTCGTCGGTCGCGTAGGCTCGCTCACGTTTCGCTTCCCAGCGGGCTGTGGCCCGGTCAGCATCTTCCGGGTCGAACACGGCCGGCCCGACTGGC
Organism: uncultured Anaerolineales bacterium; assembly: GCA_964385635.1. GTDB lineage: Bacteria > Chloroflexota > Anaerolineae > B4-G1 > B4-G1 > CAYLPU01. Next base: position 22,172 of record CAYLPU010000030.1, on the reverse strand, counting down.
GCGACCCGAAGCGAGCCTGGCAGCGTGATGGATTCCGGTGTCTCGAAGTGAACGTTGGTCACCTGAACTCCCGGCGGCAGGGCGATGAGAAAGGCGCGACCGGGGAGTTCTGGCTCTCCCGGAGCGCCGAAGGTACCAAAGTCCTCGGTCATCTGGATGTGCGTCTGGCTGTCGCTCCCCTCGTGCAGCGTATAGTCGCCCGCCTCCAGCGTGATCGTGAGCGTGCCGGCGGCCGGATTAACCGGAGCGACCGAACTGGCCCTTGCGCCACCGATGCATAGCATGGCCAAGATCAGGCCGGTGATTAGGAACTTTGCGCTCTTGAATCGTTTCCTCTGCTTCATTTCTTTTTCCTCCCGTCAAAAGCCTTTCTCGGAGAAATGTTACTACTCTCTGTGGTTCTCTGTGTCTTCTCCGTGTAACTCTGTGTAACGACTGCTGGTCTGAGTAGTACCATCTCATCAACCCCAAAAAACTAGTTTCTGATCTGGGCCGGGGCTATCTCTCCATCCCTCCCCCTGGAGGGAAGGGGGGCAAGCAGCCCCAGCCCATCCGTTGCTGTCCCGGAATCCGCCGTTCTATTAGTAGTTGCGCAGCGCGCAGGGCAGGTAGGTACAACAGCAGCCGTTGCCTGTGAGCGTAGGGCTGGTCGGGCCCAGCAGGCGATAGCCTGCACCGCTGGCGATGCCGCTCGCGCGCCAGGCCAGACTGGTCATGTAGTAGCCCCCGCCGGAGGCCGTCCCTTGCTCGACGGTGTACCACGTGGGCGGGCCGGGCCCGCCGGACTGGGCCAGCACGACGCCGGCCAGCAACAGCGCACAGACCAGAGCAGCGATGGCGATGGAAAAGGTGTGCTTTCTCATCATTCGCCCTCCTGCCAGGTCGTCTCCTCCAGGCGCACGTCTTCGTAGCCCAGCCGTTTGGCGGCGATGCGGTAGTCGAAGGAGCACTGCGCAGGCTTGCCGTCCAGCGTCACCCCTCGCACCGTGAAGGCCGTGGCACTCTTATCTGTGACGAACAGCAGCACCGGCTCTTCCCCGAGCGGCGTCACGAAGACGTGGTAGTCCACCTCCAGGTTGACCGTCTCGGCGAAGATGGGGTCGAAGGCGACCATAGCCTCTCCGTCCACCAGCGATGCCGTGCCAAAGTCCTCGAACCAGACCTCGGGGCTTTCCACGGCGTAGAGCTTGCGCGTGCCATAGTCAGTCGTCTCGACGACGGCGTTCTTGGCACCAGTGCAGGCCAAGTCGCCGCCATCGTTAATGCTACAGGCGAGGTGTCCTCTGCTTCTTATGTACAAAACATTGGCCCCGCCCCCTCCGCTATCATTGTCCAGTTTTATTGTGACGTCGCCGTTACTGGAGAGGTAGAGGTCGCTTCCTAGGTCATTGGGATCAGTGTTGATCCGTCCCACGCCGCCGCCGAGGATCAAATCTTGATGATCGTCATAGCCAGCGAAGTAGCCGCCGTAGCCGCCAGTGCCGACGACACCGTAGCTATCGCCGATGCCATACAGGCCGTTCATGCCGGAGGGCATCGCGACCGCCGCACTGGTGCTGATACCAAGCACACCGATGTTGCCGCTACTCCACGCCTCCAGCCCGTATCCTCCCGCGGTGCTGAGGTACAGACCCTTGGTCCCTCCAGTTGCGCTCCACATCTCCCCCTCGTGTGTGTGGGCGCAGGTCGTTCCAGTAAGGGCCGGGGCGCCCAGGCTGGCCGGTGACGCAAGCGAGGCGGCGCTCAAGCGCTGGCGCGGGGTCAGGGCGGTGAATTCCGCCTCCCCCGGTCCGCGCACCCCCACTGCCAGCCAGCGCTCGCCGCCGGTCAGCAGCGCAGCGGGGATGGGCTCCGCATCGCCCAGCATAACGGCAAAGGCGCCGCCCTCCACCGGTACTCCCTCCTGCACCTCCGACCACAGCGGCTTCCCGCCGGTCTCAGCGTCGTACAGTGCGAAGGTAAAGTCGTAGGGTCCGTCGGCCACCGGCTGTCCTCCCTCGTCGCTCAGGCGACCGGGGTAGGGGATGGTCACGCCCGTAGGGTCGGGCTCCTGGGCCGCTGGCAGCGCGCGGGCGGTATTGGCAAACCGGGGACCGACTCCCACTGCCAGCACTACGGCGCTGGCGATCAGAACAACGAGTAACACTCTCTTGACAGACATTTCTCTCTCTCCTTGAATGTTGATTGGGCTGACGATCATATCATCAGCAGGCCGTTTCGCGGCATGTCCAGCGAGACGTGAAGGGTGAAACGTGAAACGTCACATCCACATCACCTCCTCTCCGTTGGAATGCATTGGAAAACCAGGGGCTCACAGGGTGTCCAGTGGCTTATAATAGGGTCTACGACGGTTCCTGTCAAGTTTCACTACACTGAATGTCTGCTTGGCCACCTGGCGAAAACGGGTGCTGAGCCGGGAATAGCCCCAGCGGAGAGAACCGCCCCTGGTCCATCCGTCACTGTCCTGCAATCCGCCGTTCTAATTGCGCACCACCAGCCCTTCGACCCTTCGACTGGGCTCAAGGCAGGCTCACCTCAGGACAAGCGGCATGAATACCCAGTAGGCAGGCGGCACCTGTGCACTCACCGTCACCTGGTGGGTCGTGGCGTTGGTCAGGCCGCCACTATCCATAACCTCCAGCCGTATGGTGTGGGTGCCAGCGGTGTTGAAGGTGTGGGTAGCGGTCTTGGCGGTGTCCCAGTTGGTCTCGAAGGTACCATCGTTCTCCCAGTCCCAGCGCACCTGGAGCGCGGACGTTGGGTCTTCGGCGTCGCTGCTGCCGGAGACATCGAACTGGAAGACGGTACTGGTGTCTCCGCTGGTTGGATTAGCGGTGAAAGACGCATTCGGGGGGGTGTTGGCGCTCGGTGCTTGCACTGTCACCTGGCGGGTAGCGCTGCGGGTCAACCCGCCCGTGTCGCGCACCTGCAGGCGGATGGTGTAGGTTCCGGGAGCGGGGTAGCCGACGCTGGCGGTCTTGGTTGTGCTCCAGGCGGTGTCGTAGGTGCCGTCGTTCTCGTAGTCCCAGCGCACCTGGAGGGCGGTGAGGGGGTCTTCGAGGTCGCTGCTAGAGGAGGCGTCGAGTTGGAAGGTGGTGTTGGTGTCCCCGGTAGTGGGGTTGACGGTGAAGGCGGCCGTGGGGGCGGTGTTGACGACTTGCACCTGGCGAGTCGTGGAATCGGTGAGGCTGGGGAGACCCTCCCGCACCTGCAGCCGGACGGTGTAGGTGCCCAAGGCGCCGTACGTGTGGCTGACGATCTGCCAGCACATGAGCCAGCCCGTATCCCAGGTGCCGTCGTCCTCCCAGTCCCATCGCGCGTGGAGCGATTGATAGTGCACGTCGGGGTCGCTGCTAGAGGAGGGGTCGAACTGGAAAACGGTGTTGACGTTCCCGCTGGTGGGGTTGACGGTGAAGGCGGCGGTGGGTGCGTGGTCGATCATGACGCCGTGAGTTGTGCTGTCGGTCAGGCCGGGCGTGTCGCTCACCTCAAGCCGGGTGGTCTGCCAACCGTAGCCAGCGGCACCGAACGTCACTCCGGCGGTCTTGGTCGTGCTCCAGGGAGTGTCCCAGGTGCCGTCGTCCTCCCAGTCCCAACGCACCTGCAGGTTGGAGGTCGCGCACTCGGCATCGCTGCTCCCAGAGGCATCAAACTGGAAATAGGTGCTGTTGTCGCCGACCGTGGGGGTGACGCTGAAGGCGGCTGTGGGCTTGGTGTTCCCGACACTCACCAACTGGGTAGTGGAGTCTGTCAGGCCGTAGGTGTCCTTCACCTGCAACCGAACAGTGAGCATGACCATGGAAGCCCAGCAGGAGATCATGTATTGGTGGGTGGCAGTCTTGGTCGTGCTCCAGGCGGTGTCGTAGACGCCGTCGTCTTCCCAGTCCCAGCGTACTTGCAGGGCGGAGGTCGGGTCCTCGAGGTCGCCGCTGGAGGAAGCGTCGAATTGGAAGACGGTGCTGGTGTCGCCGCCGGCGGGGCTGACGGTGAAGGCGGCCTTGGGCTTGGTCTCGCCGACGATGCGGCCGTAGATCTCGGCGTAGCCCGAGGCGTCCCGGTGTTCCCAGGCCACCAGACAGTTGGGAGCGCTGCAGGCCACGGCCGGGCTTTCGCGGTGGGGAGAATAAGGAGCCGCAATCTCAAAGGACGAGTCCATCGACTCATCGGAGTATGCCACACGTCCCGATATGCCCACCAACGAGCCGCCGCCGTACCTTTCCCACGCTACGAGGTACTGGGTCCCCCACTTGCAGGCCACGGCGGCCGGGACGTACGGCCAGCCGGTTGTTGAATCATCAATCTGGTGCACACCCTGCAGCGTGCCGTCGCCGTCAACGAAGCGCGCGTAGACTCTGTCGCCGCCCGATTGCACCGATGTCCAGGTCACCAGGTACTGGTCGGCCCCGTCGCAAGCGCCCACGGCAGGGACCACCTCATCGTCGGACCACGTGGCTATCCCCAGTTCTCCGCCCAGCACAGTACCATCACCCGCCAGACGCTTCCCGTAGATGTTCTCGTTGTTAGTGCCACCGAAGTCACAGTTGTCATAGGTCACCAGGTACTCGTTGTGCGCCAGGTTGTAGGCCACGTGAGGGTTGCGCCGATTCTCCGACGCATGACTGGCGATGTCAAACTTGGCGGGCCAGCCACCCCCATTGGCGTACACGCGGCGACCTGTGATCGTATACTCCAGGCCGCTATAGTAATCCTCCCACACGACCAGGAACTCCCCCTGGGCCAGGGCATAGGCGACTTTGGGGATCCGTGAATCCATAGCCGACGAGTCTATGGCGAACTCGCCGGCGGTGGGATTGCCGTCCCAGGGGATGAAGCGTCCGTAGATGTCCCGGTTGCTTGACGAGATCTCGCGTGCCCACACCGCCAGGTAGCGGTCGTTGACGGGGTCGTAGGCCACCGACGGGCCGGTCTCCGAGGCAGAAGCAGTCGCAATGGCGAATTCGCCCCCCAACAACTCGCCCCGGCTACTGACGCGCCGAGCATAGATGTCGTAGGGCGTGCCCCACACGGCCAGATACTCGTCGCGCTGGGAATTGTAAGCCAGCGCTGGGTCGAACCCGTGGCCGTAAGAGTCTGAGATGAGGAACGCGGGGGGCATGGGGGGAGCGGCGGGCGCGGCAACAGCCGGAGGGCGTGCGCCGCCCCCCACTGCCAGCATTACACCGCTGGCGACCAGAACGATGAGTAGTACTCTCTTGGGAGACATTCTTTCCTCCTCGAATGTGAATGATGCAGCATACGTATTGCGTGGCGTGTGTTGCGTGATCTGTCTTCAGGACACACGCCTCACCTCCTCTTCGTGCCGGGCCGCTACGCCAAGTCGCGCATCACGGCTCGACTGAGCCCGCCAAAGCCGGCAACCGCTCGGGCCAGTCCGACGGCAGCACGATCATGAACATCTCTACCTCGCCTGTGCCCGACCGGCCCCAGTTGGTGGTAAAGACGACCCGCGTGAAATCATGGTTGACGCTGGCGTGCGGTTCGGCCCAGTAGTCGAGTTCTAGATTGTCGTCCACCAGCGAGTGCGTGTGCGCCAATCGCACCACGCGCCCGCCCGGCTTGAGTTCGACGGCGAAGACCTGGTCGTCCATCCAGGTATGCGTGGTCAGGTTGTCGTCGTGGGTGGAGACCAGCGCCCAGCCAGGCCGGTCGTAGGCGAGCCCCGAAAAGTGAAAGCCAATCGTCGTGTGGCTGAAATCAATCTCCCACAGCGGGGTCACCGTGCCGGTCTCCAGGTCGAGCATGGAGATATAGTCGGTGTCAATGTCCTGGTAGATGATCACTTCGCGCCCCTGGGCGTCCAAGGCCGGGTCATAGTGTCCGATGATGCGCAGCAGACCCCGCCCGTTGGTCAGGTCGCGGTCGTAGACCATCAGGCCACATGGGTTCGCGTCGTCGCCCAGGTGTCCATACTGGCAATAGCGGTCGAAGGAGGCGAGGAAGTAGGTTCCCAGAGGGCTGATGGTGACGTGGTCAATGCCCTCATTCACACCCGGCACGCCACGCATGTCGCGGATGGTAACCTGATCTGTCTGCCGGTCGTACACCACAAAGGCAACGGTGTCCCATTGTGTGTCCTGCGCCATCAGGCCCCAGTAGCGGCGATCGCGGGAGGGGCGGCCCTCATGGCGCGTCCACACGGCGACCAGATTCTGACCGGGGAAGTCATCGTCAAAGTCGTGCACCTCGGTCTGCACTGCGGTCTGCACGTTGTAGGACATCAACCGTTTTTCGTCAGAATCTAAGTAGTAGATCAGGTTGGGATCGCCCGAGTCCCAGCGCGGTTCCACGGCGAGGGGCAGTTCAGCAAGCGGTGGCCCAAGTGTCTGTGCGTCGTACAGGTACCACGTCAGGTCCGTGCCGCGTACCAAGACACGGCTTCCGTCCGCGTTGAAAGATTGTACGCGCGCGTACTCGTTCAGCAGGCCGGTCGAGGTATCGCCCGGCGATAGGTCGTTCGCCCGGTCGGTGATGCGCACCAGGCAGGTGCCGAAGGTGGGGTCGGTGAACCATTGGCGTGGAGCGGGCTCGGCCAGGCTAGGCACGGGATAGACCTGCGTGCCGGTGACCGGGGTGAAGTCCGGCGGGTAGGCCGGACAGTCACCGCTGGGAGGCGTGGTAGATGGGACATAGTCCCTCAGGATAAGCGGCAGGTAGATCCAGTGGGTAGGGGTGAACGTCCCCCCGCCCGCCCAGCGGTGGTAGAAGATGTTGAGGAGGGGGAGGAACTCGGTGGTGGCCTTCTCGCTGCCGGCCTGGGAGGGGTGACTGTCGTTGCCGCCGTCGGGGTAGGCGGCGGTGTTGCTTCCCTGGTCGGTGATGTACTCGATGGCGCCGTTACGGTAGCGGTGATGGTTGCCCGTGTCCGAGCCCAGATCGTTGATGTCCCAGTTCCCCCCATTGGAGGTGAGCACGTTGTAGAAGTCGAAGACGGCCACGTTGTTGTGGAAATAGCCATCCAGCCAGTCTTCGACCAGCCAGGTGTTGAAAGCGCGGGCATTGGCTGCGTGTGCGGCGTCGGTGTCGCCCGCCACCAGCAGAGGTGCGGTGATGACGACGAACAGTTTGTCCTGGCGGGTCTCAAAGTACTCCAGGATGTCGTTGTAGATCCCCTTGGCGTTGCCGACGGCATGGTGCTCGGAGGTGTAGTCCTCCCCACGCAGAGGGTTGGGGCCGGTCGGGGGCGGGCCGTCCGGGTTCCCCCCCAGGTGGGAGTTGGGGTAGCAGGACTTGAACATAATGATCTGGTTCTCGCCGCCGGGGTCTGCCATAGGACGAGTGTAGATGGCGTGCCGGTTCGTGGTGTTGTAGACAGCCTGAGTGTAGGTATCGCGGTTGGGGCCCCGGAACCAGTCCCACCAGTTACCGATGTCTGTGTACGAACCGATGTCGTCCGGTCCCCAATCGTAGTAGGTATCGCTGACGTGGTAATTGCTGGCGCCCAACTGGTTACCCAGATTGCCGCTGTCAGTATCCAGCCAGGAGTCGCCGACGGAATGGTGAATGAAGACCAGTTTTACGGTGGAGGTGGGCGGGTTGGGGTTGTCGGCCAGCGGCCCGGCATCGTCGCGCATGCGGCCGGGATAGGGGATGGTCACATCGGGTGGGTCAGGGTCATGGGGCAGCGCGTGGGTGCTACCGACAACCCAGAGTCCGGTTCCCACTGCCAGCATTACACCGCTGGCGACCAGAACAACGAGTAGCACTCTCCTGGTAGACATTTTGCCCTGCTCTTCTTTGAATGTTGATTGGCTGGCAATCGTATCGTCAACAGGCTATTTCACGACGCGTCCAGGGATACGCGAGACGTGGAATGTGAGGCATGAATCGTGAAACGTCAGATGTCACATGCACATCGCCTTCTTTACCGAGCGAAGGCAGTGCTGCGCCGGGGCCGCTACCGGAAGTTCCGCACCACCAGCCCTTCGAATTACTTCAGGACGAGCGGCAAGTACACCCAGTGCAACACACTCACCACCACCTGGCGGGTTGCGGTGTCTTTCAGCCCGAACGTGTCCATCACCTCCAGCCGAACAGTGTAGGTACCGACCGAGGTGTAGCTGTAATCGGCGGTCTTGATCGTGCTCCAGCCGGTATCGTAGACGCCGTTGTTCTCCCAGTCCCAGCGCACCTGCAGGGCGGAAGCCGCGTCTTCGGCGTCGCTGCAGCCGGAGGCGTCGAATGAGAAGACCGTGCTCGTGTATCCGCTGGCGGGATTGACGCTGAAGGCAGCCGTGGGCGCGGTGTTGCAGGAGCCGACGTCGAAGGACGCGGAGAAGGGGGAGGTGTCCTTCGAACCGCCCGGACCTATCGCCGTGGCGGTGACCTTGGGACCGTTGAGCGTGCCGCTCCAGGTGATAGCACCGCTCGGGGGCGTGGTGAAGTATCCCTCGTAAACCCGCCCCTCATCATCGCTGTCGGAGAAAATCTCGATCCAGCAGTTCGCGCAGGCGCTCCCTGTCACCGACCCGCAATGGGCGCTGGTGATGACCGGCGCAGACAGGCCATTGTTGCCGCCGTTAGCCAGTTCGATGCCCGGCCCGTCGTTGTCGTGGATACTGTTCCCGCTGATCATGTTATTGGTGGCACTCGCCCCGTACACGCGTATGCCAGCCTCCCCGCCGTCGGTGCCGTTGTGCGTGCCGTTATGGGCGATCTCGTTGGATTTGATAGAGTTGCCCGATCCGTTTACCACGCTTACTCCGTAAAAAGCGTTGCCCCAGTTGACGCCGGCCCCGTTGGTACCGATGTAGTTAGCCAGCACCGCGTTGTCGTCGCTGTCGACGATGGCCACCCCGCTCCATCCGCTGGACAGGATGGTGTTGCCCCACGTGGCTGCGCTGGTCCAGCCGATCCAGTTGTCGTGCGCCCCACCGTAGATGCCGACGCCGTGCCAACCGTTGGTTGCCTCCCAGCCCCAGTTGATGGGCGCACCGAGCACGTTGCCCAGGATGTAGTTGTCCTGGGTGCTGCTTCCGTCCATACGGATGCCATCCTGGTGGTTGTAGGCGATCCAGTTTCCCTCGCCCACGCCACCGCCACCGATGATGACGCCGGTCGAGCCGTTATCAATCAACACCCCGTGGCCCTGGTTGCCGTGATCGTAGACGCCGTAAGTCCCCAGCCCGATGTAGTTTCCGGTCACGGTGACGGTTCCTGTCCCATCCAGGTGCACGCCGTCGTCTCCATTGTCACTGATGACATTGCGTTGGTTGCTGCCACTGCCACCAATCTGGCCACTGCTGCTCGTGAGATACACGCCATCCTGGCCGTTGTCGGTGATGGTATTGTTTTCAATCGTAAGGCCGGAGGAACCAATCGTTCCAACGCCGTTCCCGCTATTGTTGCTGATCACATTGACACTGGTGGTCGTGCCGATCTGAGTGTTAAGCGAGGCGTCGACGTAAATCCCATCATCTCCATTCCCGATACCCGCTGTGGAGTAGCCAATCCAGTTGCCATAAATGATGTTGTCGTCGGCGAGAAAGAGGTGCATACCGTAGGACGTGTTGCCTGCAATCACATTGTCGGGGCCGACGCTGTTTCCATCTGACCAAAGTTCTATACCGACCCCATTCGGCAAAGCGACATTCTTGGAATCGTTGATCCCAATGAGATTGTCTGAAATCGTGTTTCCATTGGACCACATGACGATGCCAGCATCGCTCTGTCCAACGATCAGGTTGCCTGAAACAGTGCTATAGGTATCACCAGCGTGCACAAAGACCCCCCGCGTCCCCATACCGCCACCGGGCAGCGTCTCTCCGTCCACAGTGCCAAAGTAGTTGTTGATGACGTAGTTGTAGGTGCCAGTGGATTGTATCCACACCCCGTACAAGCCGACGAGGAATACATTGCGCTGTCCCTCGCCGTGGCCGCCAATGCAGTTGAGACTTCCCCCAGTGATGTGTACACCAGTACTGCTGCTGCCTCCAAAGAAGAGCCCCAGCACGGTGTTGTTACTGGATTGGATGGTAAGCAAGTCGCAGGATGAGCCGCTGATCTCGACGCCGGGGCGATCGTCCGCTACATCCCATCTGCTGCTACCGTCTATGGTGGTGTTGTCCGCGGTGAGGGCAGGCAGCACGCAACCACTGATAGCGTTGAGCCCCTGGAACTGGGAAGCAAAGTTGATGGTTGAGTACGTGCCGTCCGCGTTGGCCTCCTCAATGGCGGCGCGCAGGGTGCAGTTACCGCCGGCCGTGGCGCAGACGCCGTCGCCGGGGTTGGCGTCGGCGGTGCTGGTACCCGAGTTTACGGTGTAGGTGTTGGCCTGCGGCGCTGCTGAAGTGGGTGGCGTCGCCGGAAGCCCCAGCAGTGTTGTCAGCATCAGCAGTGTTATGATTCGCTTGCAAGTCATCTCATCTCCACCTTGTCTACCAATACGCTACCGGAGTACCACCCGGCTCGGTGGACTCAGCATCAGTATAGTTCGGAACCGACATTCTCAGGGTTTCACTTGCGTTACAGTAGCGTTTCGGGTTTGGGGCGTCCACGGGTTGGTCTGTACTACACCGCCAGGGATGATGACCTGGCTCACAGAAGCGCGAAGAGGGTCGGGCCAAGATGGGCATGGACATCGGCCCGTTCCTCCGGTGGTAGGCGTGTCCAGGTGAAGGGCGGCCATTGGTGAACCGGTAAAGCATGGCTGGCCATACGCCGCCCGGTTCGATGGTTGGGACGATCAGGCCGAAGGCGGTGGTTGCTGTGTGCCGGTCTCAAGTATGACAGCAGTGGCTCGAATTGTCAAGTCCAAACCTGCCGAACTTGGCGGTTGTCACTCCCGAACTTAGCGGGTACAATACCTGAAGGGAGTGATCACGATGACCAGATCCCAAATCAAACACTGGACATTGGACGCTGGACGTTGGACATTGTTCATTGTTCATTTCTCATTGTTCATTGTCCTGGCCGCCTGCGCCCGTCCCGACGACATCTGGGAACGCGTGCGCGAGACCGGCATCCTACGCGTGGGGATGGACGCCAGTTTCCCGCCCTTCGAGGCCATCACTGCCGATGGGACGCTGGTCGGGTTCGACGTGGATCTGGCGCGGGAGTTGGGCCGGCGGATGGGGCCTGCCCTGAGCGAACCTGTCCTGAGCGAAGTCGAAGGAGCCGAAGGGGTCGAGGTGCAGTTCGTCGCCAACCTCCCCTACGACGGTCTCTACGACGCGCTGGCGGTGGGCCGTGTTGACGTCGTCATCTCTGCGCTCGTCGTCAATCCCGCTCGTGCGGCCGATTTTGCCTATTCGACTCCCTACTTCGACGCCGGGCAGGTGCTGGTCGTGCGCCCCCCCTCTGTCCCCCCCAACTTTGGGGGGGAAGAAAGGGGGGGGGGCATCGAAGGAGCCTGCCCTGAGCCTGTCGAAGGGATGGCCGGCCTGAGCGGGTGCACGCTGGCGGTGGAATTCGGCAGTCAGGGGGACCTGGAGGCGCGCAAGTGGGCGCGAAGATTGCCCGATCTCACCATCGTGCCCTGCCAGACGGCGGCTGGGACCCTGGCGACGGTCGCGGCGGGAGAAGCCGACGGCGCGCTGGTGGACCGCGTCTCTGCACTGGCGGCGGGGTTGGTAATCGTGGGGGAACCGGTCGTCGAGGAGCCCTATGCCGTAGCCGTGCAGCGGGGAAGCCAGCACCTCCTGCGCGCGATCAACGGTGTGCTGGCGGAGATGGAGGCGGACGGAACGCTGGAGATGTTGGTAGTCCGTTGGCTACGTTAGGACGTGGCTCAGGAACTCCCTCGTCCGTTCCTCCTTCGGTGAGGAGAAAATTTCCTCCGGTGTGCCTGACTCTACCACCCGTCCCGCTTCCAGGAGGACCATTCGGTCAGCGGCGGCACGGGCAAAGCCCATCTCGTGGGAGACGACCACCATCGTTATTCCCTCGCGGGCCAGGTCCAGCATCACGTCCAGCACCTCTTTGATCATCTCCGGGTCGAGAGCGGAGGTCGGCTCATCGAAGAGCATAATCTTGGGATTCATCGCCAGCGCCCGGGCCATGGCCACGCGCTGCTTCTGCCCGCCGGAGAGTTGGTTGGGATAGACGTCTGCCTTCTCCGGCAGCCCCACCCGCTTGAGCAACTGGAGCGCGGTCTCCGTCGCCTCCTCCCGCGACCGCTTGCGGACCTTTTCCTGGGCCAGCGTGATGTTCTGCAAGGCAGTCAGGTGGGGGAACAGGTTGAACAACTGGAACACCATCCCCACCTCCGCGCGCAGCGCGTCCAGGTCTGCATGGGGGTCGGTGACCAGGATGCCGTCTACGATGATATCCCCCCGGTCCACCTTCTCCAACTGGTTGATGCAGCGCAGGAGCGTGGATTTCCCACCGCCGCTGGGGCCGAAGACGAAGAGAACTTCTCCTCGCCATACATCCAGGCTCACGTCCACGACCGCCTGGACGTGCTTGAAACTCTTGTAGACGTGGCGGATTTCGATGATGTTATCTTTCACCGGTCCTAAACTTCCTTTCCAGCCACTTGACACCCATCGAACCCAGGAGGGTAATCGAGAGGTAGAGGTAGGTGACCGTGTTCCAGGTCTCGAAGGTGCGAAAGGTGCGCGAGCGATTCAACTTCCCCAATTGGGTCAGGTCCCGCACAGCCAACACGGAGATCAGAGATGAGTCTTTCAACATAGCGATGAAGTCATTGCCCAGAGGGGGGAGGATCACACGGATGGCCTGGGGCAGGATGACGTGGCGCATGGCCTGGAAGTAACTCATGCCCAATGAGCGGGCTGCCTCCATCTGTCCGTGCTCGATGGACTGAATACCTGCACGAAAGACCTCTGCTTCGTAGGCTCCGAAGCCGAAGGCCAGGCCGGCGGTGGCGCGGACCTCCGTGTTGATGTTGCGGATGTCCAACGCGGCCAACGACTGACCCAGGTCGGCGAGGAAAGAGAGCCAACTCGTTTGAAGGATCAACGTCCCAAGGCCGTTGGCCGCAGAGACGAAGATAGGGACCAGGACATAGGCGACATAGATGATGATGACGATCATTGGGATGCCGCGCACCACCTCCACATAGAAGGTGGTGATGTTGTAAGCGATGGGGTTGGAAGAGATACGCCCCAGTCCGAAAACCAAGCCGGTCACCAGGGCGATGGCAAATGCCGTGACACTGACCAGGATCGTGATCTTGAGGCCGGGCACGATGAAGAAAAAAGCGTCGGTATAGTTGGGAATGGTGACAATGGCGTAGACGAGAGCAACGCCCAGCAGAAGCAGGAAGAGCGCCCACCAGGGAAGTTGTTTCAGCCCTGTTGTCCAGGGGATCATACCTGGTTCTTTGCGCGCCACGCTCCCAACAGCGGTTTGTGCTCCGGGTTCTGGCACGGTCTACCTCCTGAGTGTGATATAGGGGGGCCGCGGTAGAAATCTGCGGCCCCCCTTGCCGGGTGCGTACTTACTCCTCACCCCAATACTTCTGGTAGAGAGCATCCAGCGTGCCATCGGCCTCAAGCACCCCGATGGCGTAGTTGATCGGCTCGACCAGGTCGCTGCCGGACGGGAAGACGAAGCCCAGTTGCTCCTCGCCGGTCAGCGGATCACCCACGATCATGACATCGTCCGGGTTCTGTTCTATGAACCCCTTAGCCGCTTCCTCGTCGATGATCACTGCGTCCACGTCCCCGGCTATGAGGGCCTGGACGGGCAGGTCGAAGGTGTCGAAGCTCTGAACCCGGTCTTCGCCGACCAGGTCAATCGCCACCGCCTCGTTGGTGGTGCCGATCTGGGTGCCGACGGGGGCGCCGCTGGCGACCAGGCTGGCCTCGTCCACGATCTCTGTCTCGCCCACACGGGCGAGGATCACCTGGCGGATGACCATGTAGGGGATCGAGAAGTCCACGATCTCGTCCCGCTCCGCCGTGATGGTGACGCCGTCCGCGACCATGTCGTACTCACCGGCAGCGGTGGCCTCGAAGATGCCATCCCAGGCCGCTTCGACGAAGACGGGGGTGCAGTTGAGTATCTCGCAGATGGCGCGGCAGGCGTCGTAGTCCCACCCCATTGGCTCACTGGTCGCCTCGTCTATGTAGTTGAAGGGCGGGTAGGCGTTCTCGACGGCGATGTTCACCTCGGCGCCTCCCAGGTCGTACTCCGCTGCCTCCGCCTCCTCACCCCAGTACTTCTGGTAGAGAGCATCCAGCGTGCCATCGGCCTCAAGCACCCCGATGGCGT
>CAYLPU010000030.1:0-7876 GCA_964385635.1 uncultured Anaerolineales bacterium | reverse complement strand
GGGTAGGCGTTCTCGACGGCGATGTTCACCTCGGCGCCTCCCAGGTCGTACTCCGGCGCTGCCTCAGTTGGTGCCTCGGTGGGTGCCTCGGTGGGCGGTGCTTCTTCAGTGGCAGGCGGAGCACAGGCGGCTATCATCGCCACCACTATTACCAGGATTGTCATCAGGGGCAGTAACTTGGTTGTTTTCATTTCCTCTCTCCTTTGAGTTTTCTCCCTCTTTGAATTGCAGTTCAATTGGATCTGACCTTTGATCTATGAGAGTGTGAATGTTCTCCCTGCTTGGTCACCTCCTTTCGCGCCATTGAGATTTCTCGGAGAGTCGAGCCAGGAGTCTTTTTGATTGGTAGTAGGCCAATCGCATTGGCCGTCTTGGGCCAAGAGCGCCCAACTCGGTTGGGCTACTACCCTTCTCCGAGAGGTCTCGCTGTTCCGCTACGTTCACAACAAATCGGGTTACTCTAAATCGGTGTGAGTTTATCACGACTAGCACGCAAAGTCAAGAGCGAAGGTAACTCAAGACCTGACGTAACTGCTCAGGCTCTTCCCAAAACAGGCACAAATAGCACACGGATATACACAGATGAAACGGGTTCTCACAGATTTTTTATCTTTATCTGCGTACATCCGTATGATCCGTGTTGATCCGTGTTCTATTTATGACTGGCTGAGCAGTTATCTCCCATCTTTTGATATAACGCCACCTCTCCTGCCAGACGCACCAGCCGCGCCCACAGCCGGGCCAGGATGAACACCTGCTGTACCAGGAGCACGAGCGGCCACCAGTCGAGCGGCAGGAGCGGCATCAGTACCCAGCGGTAGAGCGCGTGCAGCAGTCCCAACAGCAGCAGCGCCAGCCCATACAACCCGGCTACCGCCAGGGGCCGACGAAAGACGAAGCGCACCGTTTCGGCAAAAGCACGGGCTACGTTGCGCGTCTCTCCCACGACGGCGATGACGCGGGCACATTCAAACAGGACCAGCCAGAGCACCACGACGAGTGCCAGCAGGGGGGTGACCACCCACGCCAGCCACCCGCCGGCGGCTGCGACGGCAGCCACCGCAGCACCGGTGGCTGGGATGAGCACTACGACGGATGCGACCCCCTGCACCACGCCCAGCAGCAGGAAAGCGCCAAACCAATGGTAGCAGCCCCACAGGAAGCGGCGCCAGCGGAAGGGCTGCGGGGCTTCGTCGTGAGCGCTCAGCCGAACGGCTTCGGCGTAGGTCAGCAGCACGCCGCCGCTCAGGAAAGTGGCTGGCAGCCATGCCAGCAGAGGCAGTGCTGCCGCTGTTAGCAACCCCAGCAGCGTCGCCTGCCGCAACCTGCGCGTCAATTCCGGCCAGCCACCTTCTCCCAACGCCGTGCCGCTGAGCGGCGCTGTCAGCGTCTCGGTGACCAGCCAGGCGTCTACGCCGTCGGCGGCCTGGCGGATGGCGGGCCGGTGGCCCAACTCGGAGGCCAGACCCAGCGCCGGAAGCACGGCCAGGGGTAGCGCGCTGAGCAGATTGACGGCGAACAGGATCAGCAGCACCCACCGGTAGCGCAGCGTGCGAGAAAGACCTGTGCGGAAAGCGTCCCAACTGTTCACGGCTACAACCCTCCTAGCGCCAGCAGCGCGTTCTGGAGGTTGTAGAGCAAGCGGGTGACCAGTGCCAGCCACGGCGAGACCTCAGGGCGGCGCGAAAGCCCGTTATCGACCCAGCGCAGGTCTACCACCAGTTTGCGTTCCGGGTCTACCTCGGCGCTCTGCACCGGGGGCCGGGCGTCGTAGATGAAGATCACCTCGGCCTCTTCTCCGTCCCACGGCTCCAGCATCGTGCTGCCGTCGGCGAAGGTGACCAGCACCTCGGTCGGGATGACCAGGCTATGCCCTGAGCCTGTCGAAGGGCCGCCCTGGCGTGCCACGGTGACGCTGTGCTCGTCTACATCGGTCACGGTGTAGTTCAACGCGCCGTCGCCGTAGACCAGGCCGTCGAAGAACCACGAGAGGTCCTGGTCGGAGACCTCCTCCGCTGTGGCGCGGAAATCCTCGCTGGTGGGGTGGGCGAACTGGTAGCGATGGAAGAAAGTGCCCATGATGTCCAACATCATCTCCTCGCCCAGGACGCGCTCCAGCGTGCGCAGCGAGACCACTGGCTTGGAGTAAGCCGCGATGCCGTATTCCACCATCCCGAAATCCCAGGCTCGCCCGTACATCGGCAGCCGGGGGTTGAACAGGTACTCCATCCGTCGCCCGTCCAGGTAGCCCATCCGCAGGCTGCCAGCGTCCAGGAGGCAGGTGTCGGTCCCGTAGATCGTCTCCATCACCCGCAGCGCTGAGTAGTCGGTGAATCCCTCGTCCAGCCAGGGTTCCTCCGCCTCGTTGAAACCGACCATGGACTGCCACCATTGGTGGCCGAGTTCGTGGGCGATGAGCAATTCGAGCGACCGGTCTATCCCGCTGCGGGCTGCGCCTGGCCCCAGCCCGAGCATGCTCTCTGTGCCGGCCGTGACCAGTGTGGGGTACTCCATCCCGCCGGCCCCACGCGCGCCGTCGGGCACATCTACGACCGTAACGCGACCGTAGGGGTAAGGGCCGTACCAGCGGCTATAATGGCGCATCGCCGCCTCAGCCGCGTCTAGCGCTCGTTCCACCGACCACTCGTGCTCGGGCAGGTAGAGGTAGAGAATCTCGACCCCGTTCACCTGACGGGTGGCCTCCCGGAAACGGGGCGATGCGGTCCAGACGAAGTCGATCACGTCCTCGGCGTGGTAGTACACTGTCTGGGTGGAGTTGCCGTTGTCCACCGTGGAGACGGGGAGCCCCGTCCCGCCGGTGACGTAGACAGCAGGCAGGGTGATGGTCACGTCGTAGGTACCGAAGTCGGCGTAGAACTCGGTGTGGGCGTGGAAAGGATAGGCGTTCCAACCCCCGTCCTGCCAGACGCCTAGTTTGGGGAACCATTGCCCGACCATAAAGAAGTCGTCAGCGTAACCGGTGCGGGCGAAGACGCGGGGCAGTTGGGCGCGGAAGTCCAATTCGACCTCCACCGTCTCCCCCGGCGCGATGGGCGCGGGCAGGTCGGCGCGAGCCAGCGTGCCGTCCTCGATCTCCTCCAGCGTCAGCGGCGTGCCGTCGGCCAGGTGGATGCCGGTGACCTGGATCCAGCCGGGATGTTCCGGATCCCACTCGCTGCCCCAGAGCTGAGCGCCTTCTTCCTGCAGGAAGATGCTGTTTCGGTCGCGGAAGCCGTTGAGATAGAGGTGGAAGACCAGGTCGGGGATGGGGTCGGCGGTGGTGTTGAGGTATGTGACGACCTCGTGTGCGGTCAGTGTCTTCGCCTCGGCGTTGAGCGTGACCTCGATGGTGTAGGAGGCGATGGGGGTGGTTAGGGCAGCGTGGGCGGGGGGTGGGAGGAGGTAGGAGGCGAGAAGCAGGAGGGAAAGGGTGAGGGAGCGGGAGATGTGTGTGGTGTGAGTTCTCTTGCTCCAACTCATTTTGGCCAGGCTCTTCTCAATTCGACGGTAAACATTGTCCCCCGCCCCGGTTCACTCTCGACACCGATTCGGCCACCCTGGGCCTGCACCAACTGCCGGGCAATGGCCAGCCCCAGGCCGCTCCCTGCCCCGTGGGCGTGGGAACGCGATCGGTCACCGCGCCAGAAGCGATCAAAAACGTAGGGCAGATCCTCTGCCGGGATGCCCTCCCCGGTGTCGCGCACGATGATGCGGACGGAGCCGTTGAGAACCTCCGCCCGAAGCGTGATGACCCCGCCGGACGGTGTGTGGCGCAACGCGTTGGCCACCAGGTTACTGAGCACTTGATCCAAGCGCCCCACGTCGGCGATGATCGTCATTGCGGGCGGGTCGCCTTTGACCCCGTTCGGCGAGCCCAGAGCAGGCTCGACGCGTAAATCTATCCCGGCTACCTCGGCCTGGCCGCTGAAACTGGTGGACACGTCGGCCAGCAACTCGATCACGTCCACCGGCTCCAACACCAGCGGCAATTGGCCAGCCTCCGCCAGCGAGAGCGTCCGCAAGTCGTCCACCAGCCGCGCCAGCAAGCGGGTTTCGTCCAGCGTGGCGCCGATGTGTTCCTCTGTCGGCTCGTATACGTCGTCGAGGATGCCTTCCAGGTTGCCCTGGATGATGTGCAGCGGCGTGCGGAGTTCGTGGGCCACGTCGGCAGTGAGGTTGCGACGTCGCTGGTCGGCGCGTTCCAGTTCCTCGGTCATGCGGTTGAAAGACTCGGCCAGGCGGCTGAACTCGCGGGGGCCGTGTTCCGTCACTTGTACGCGCGCGCTCAAGTCTCCCTCGGCCACGGCGGCGGCGGCGGCCATAACGTCGGCCAGCGGCGTGGCGATGTCCCGAAAGGCTCGCACCGCCAACACCACAGCCAGCAGCGGCAGCGCCAGCGACAGGCCACAGCCCCCGATCCACACCAACACCGCCGTCTGTCCATCGCCTCCGGACAATCGCGCGAGCAGAAACGCCAGCACCGCCATCCCACCCAGCAACAGCAAGGCCATGAAGCCAAAGACCCCAGCAAAGCGGAAGAAGAGAAATCGTCGCTTGCGATGGTGTGCTCGTGGCCACCTGGGAAACTCGCGGTCGTGGGCCCACGGCGGATGCGGCCGGTGTCGGTGGTGTTTCCAGACCTTTTCGCGCTTCCAAGGCTTCTCGCTCTTCAAGATCACACCTCGTCGGTGAACTTGTAGCCGACGCCGTAGACGGTGAGCACGTAGCGCGGCTCCGCAGGGTCGGCCTCCAACTTGCGACGCAGGTTTTTGACGTGGGCGTCTATGCTGCGGTCAAAGCCGTCCCAAGCGACGCCGTGCAGCCGGTCGAGCAACTGCGCGCGGGTGAAGGTCTGGCCCGGGTGCTGGGCCAGCGTAGCCAGCAGGTTGAACTCGCTGCGGGTGGCGCGATGGCCGTGCAGGTCGATCTCCAGGTCGCCAGCCCGGATGAGTCCCGGCGGCGTGCGAACGCCACCCCGCACTCGGCGTAGGACCGCCCGCACGCGGGCCACCAGTTCACGGGGCGAGAACGGCTTGGTGATATAGTCGTCCGCGCCCAACTCCAGGCCGATGAGCCGGTCGGTCTCTTCGACGCGGGCGGTGAGCATGATGATCGGCACGTCCGACTCCCGTCGCAGCGCCCGGCAGACGTCCAGCCCGTCCATCTCCGGCAGATTCAGATCAAGCACGATCAGATCGGGTCGCTCGTAGCGCGCCACAGCCAGCGCCGTCTTTCCATCGCCGGCCGTGACGACGCGGAACCCGCTTTTCTCCAGGTAGTCCCGTGCCTGTTTGACGATTTTCGGTTCATCGTCTATCACCAGGATCGTTCCGTGCATACTCTGCTCTCCCCGTCCGTCTTTCTACCACGAACGGCTTAAATACGCAAATCTCTCCTGACGATAATTGACTGCATAAATGGGAATACTCTCTTTGAGTCCCCAAAGCCATTCATCCGGGCGCGGCTGTTGTACACCTGGGCAATGTCAGCGCGAACAAATATCACTGCTTCTTCATCTTCGAAATCAACTGCCCATCCGGGTAACGACCGGAAGAGGGTTAGCAGGTCGCTGTCGTCGTGGCGGTCCAGTACCAGAAACTGAACACCATACTCGTCCAGCACCCCTGGCCAATCCTCGTTCGTGCCGGTTTCTTGTGTGACGGAATGATCCTGTAGCATGTGGTTTCTCTCTTCCATACTTACGCTCCAATCTTTCTGAACTGGGAAATCCTTCCTTGACGCTCCAGAGGATGGAAAAGTTCGCTTGAAATCCAGAGCCGTCCTTCGGTAGAGAGTATTCCCGCCGGTTTCAAGAGCCGATGTAGTTCAACCAGGATGTTCTCCAGATTTCCAACGCTGTGGGCGAAACCGAAGAGGAAGATGAGGTCAAAACTCTGACCGGGTAGACCTGTTTGAGCGGCATCGGCAAGAATGGTCTTAACGTTGGTCACGCCCTTCTGCTCGATCTTCTGTTGAACTCTTTCTACAGCCAACGGGTTGATATCCAACGCATGAACACTCCCTTTTTCTCCTACTATCCTTGCTGCGGGAACGGTGAAAAAGCCAGGGCCGCAGCCAACCTCCAGTACTTTTTGACCAGGCTTAAGTCCTGCAGCGTTCAAAGCCTTGTAGGGATCTCTAAACAGGCCGTAGAGAGTTTCATGAACCAGGGACATCATTTTGAAGTGCATTCTGTCTGTTGCCGACAACTTTTTCCTCCTTGCTCATTGCGATAAGAGTTGATGACACTTGCCGGTCATCGAAGCATCCCTTGCCTGAGAGCGCGTGGGCAACCACAGGCTTGCCCACGCGTCTCTGACCCTTCACGTATTGCGGACTAACCCTCTGCCTCGGCGTCGCTGGCTTCCGCGCCTGATCCAGCCTCCTCGGCCCTCTCGTCGGACGGCTTTTCCCAGCACCAGCACCAGGGGGGCACCGGGCCGTGAGGCCGATGCCAATGCCTGGCCCAGTGCCTGCCCATAGGCCCACCAGCCATCATCCACGGCCCGCCGGCCGTCCTCCAGGCCCAGAAGCGGAAGCATTTGCTGATCACGACGAGCAGCAAGATGAACAAGCTGACCGTGAAGAACAGCCTCGCGTCGAATGGCCACCCGGGGTAGCCGAAGCCGTAGGGCGCATAAGGCGCTATTGCACCCTCTTCGCCACCAGCCGCCAGGTAACCCTGCGACCAACCGGTGCGGTAGATCGCCCACCCGCCTACGATCAGCAGGCCAATGACGATCAGCCCTGCCAATGCTCTCACTAGAAACCACGTCTTAGACATTTCCCACCTCCTCAGGTTTTGACTTGCCCCCAGTATGCCACAAACCTGTGAAGAAAATATGAATAGGTGTGGGAAATGTGGTGAAGTTGTCCATTTGGTGTCCTTTTTGGATCACGAAGGTCACGAAAGAAGACGAAAGTCACGAAAGCCTTTCGCGCTTTTCGCACCTCTCGTGGTTCGACGTCGCCAACGCACACGAGACGCGCACGACCGGGTGTTGGCCGGCCGCAGTAGAACTCGGGGGGCATCACAAAACGGACTTTGAAATCCAGCGCTTGACACCCCCTGCGTTTTCCACTATACTGTGTGGCGACTGGTGATGTGGGCGAAGTGTTCGTTGGAGGAATGGCGATCATGAGTGAAGAACAAGTACGAGAGCCCGATGCTTCCTATACAGCCCCCACTGCAGCAGAGGCTGGTGAGCACTTGATGGAGCAATTGCAGGTGCAGTTTCCTCCTTATTTCGACCGCTTTCTGGCAGAGCGGGACCGGCGTATTGCAAGTGAGTTAGGCCGGTTGGAGGCGGCGGTCGAGCACAATGGTGCAGAGATTGCCCGTGTGCTGAGGGAGATGGACCGCCGCTTCGCCGAGGCGAAGGAAGAGCGAGACCACCGCTTCGCCGAGGCGGGGGGGGAGCGGGTGGAGTTGCGAGCAGAGATGGACCGCCGCTTCGCTGAGGCGAAGGAAGAGCGAGACCACCGCTTCGCCGAGGCAAAGGTAGAACGGGAGGTATTGCGGACGGAGGTACAGGCGCTGCGGGCAGAGATGCACTCCCAGTTTCGCTGGACCATCGGCCTGCTGTTCCCGCTCGTGGTGGGGATGCTGGCTGTCATCATTCGCGTCTTCTTCGTGGGGACGTTTTAGCCACGTGGTGTAAATAAGGAGTAGGGAGTAGGGAGTAGGGAGTAAGAAGCGTGGGTATGGGTGAGGACGCACTACTTCCTATTCCTTACTTCCTACTCCTTGATAATACTTCTGCGAGACGTGCGAGCGCCCCGGTGGGTGGGTTGTTGTGGGGCGCTTTGGCGTCTGTTTTGGCAGTGCCGCAAAAGTCGCCCTGACGGTTGACCGTCATTCTGAGCGTAGCGAAGA
>CAYLPU010000029.1:28319-48557 GCA_964385635.1 uncultured Anaerolineales bacterium | reverse complement strand
TTGTACCGCAAACCGGGTTCGGAGGGAAGCTGTCTCTCCGACAGACTGCTAGAGCCTATTCGGATAGGCTCCTATTCCCGGCGAAGAACGACGAGAGTCCGGTCGTCGGAGGGAGGGGTGTCATCGGCGAAGGCGGCCACCGAGTCGTCAATGGCATCCAGCATTGCCTGGGCCGAGTTGCCGTCAGTAGCCTGATCAGCAGCCTGAATGGTCGCCCACAGACGCTCTTCGCCGTAGATGTCGTCCTCTGGAGAAAAGGCCTCGGTGATACCGTCGGTGTAGAAAATCACAAAGTCACCCGGTTCCAGGGAGACGACATACTCCTCCAGTCGAACCCCCTCCAGTACGCCAAGCGCCATTCCTCCTTTGCGAAGCCGTTCCAGTTCCCGCGTGTGAGATCGTAACAGCAGGGGCAGGTTATGTCCAGCATTAGCGTAGGCCAACTCACCCGTATCCAACGACAGAACTGCGTAAAAAGCCGTGACAAACATGCCGTGCTGGGCGTCGGGTACCAGCAGATCGTTGACGCGAGCCAGAGCAGCGGCTGGGGACATCTCTTCCAGTGCCGCCGCCCGCACCAGAGTGCGCGTGAGCGTCATAAAGAGGGCAGCCGGCATCCCCTTGTCGGCCACATCGGCGATGATCAGCCCCAATCGCCCGCCGGGCAATTCCAGAAGGTCGTAGAAATCGCCCGACATCTGGCGCGCTGCTCGCCAGATGGCAGCCAGTTCCCAGCCAGGCAGATGGGGCAATTGGCTGGGGATGAAGGTTTCCTGAATCTCACGGGCGAGCTGCAATTCGCGCTCTAGACGCTCGCGCTCAGCCATCTCCTGCTGAAGCCGGTCATTTTGCACGGCCAGAGCCGCCTGATGCGTGACCCCGGTGATGATCTCCAGCCGCTTCGTTTTTATTTTCTGGCGGGAGCGGCGCGACGCGCCGGCTTCTTCCAACACCATCACACCGAGCACGTCCCCCTTCACCGAGAGGGGGACGGCCAGCAGCGAGCGGTGTCCCCTCTGCGGAGCATCTGTAGAAACCGGTATGAAATCGGAGACAAAGTCGGGCGGGAGCAGGGGCATAGTTCGTCCGTGCCCTTCTTCCCCCTCTCCGGGATCATCCAGTGGAGCACTAACCAGGCTATCACACTTGCGGGTGTCATCAAGAAGAGGGAAGTCGCCGGGTGCGTAGCGCTGGGTCAGAAGAGTCGCTTCTGCGTCGCGAGGGATCCCGTAGGCCTGCGCTGGCTGGAAGACGGATTGCTCATCATCCCATAAAAAGATAACACATCGTCTCACGCCGACCAGGATGGGCACGACGCGGACGATGGTACTCAGAATATCGTCCAGGTCACTCATGCTAGCCACCGCCTGCGCCACCTGGAGCAACGTGGCCGACACGTAGGCTTCTTCCTGTTGCGCTTCCCGCAGCCCGGCATTCTCGACGGCGACTGCTGCATGAAGAGCAATCCCCAGGATAATCGCCAGTCGTTCGTCGCGGAGCGTCTCCATGGCGCCAAGTCCGAACCAATCGCCTCGATAGTCAAGCAGCATCGCACCCAGCACCTCGCCCTGGGCGAGAAGAGGCAGCAACAGGAGCGACTCGAAACCAAGCGCCCAGACAACTGTCCCTGACAGCCTGGAGTCGGTCGCCACATCGTAGATGAAGATGGGAGCCTTGTTCAGGCGCAGATCATCAAAGGCAGGTTCGTCACCTGCCTCAATGTGCCACTGATCGAAGATAGCCTGTTCCTCCGAGCCAAGTCCATAGGCAGCGGCCGGCACAAAGGCCGCGGTGTGCTCATCCCACAAGAGAAGCGTGCACCGGTCCACACCGACCAGCGTCGGCGCGAGACGGACCACGGTTTCGAGTACCTGGTCGAGGGTGGTCAGTGATTGGGTGGCTGAAGCCACCCGAAGCATCACCGTCGCGATACGGGCTTGCTCCTGGGCCTCTTGGTAAAGGCGGGTGTTCTCAATGGCAACGGCGGCATAAGAGGCGAAAGCAGTCGTCATCGCTTTGGACTCGGCTCCGTAGCGCCCAGGGGTTCGGTGGGCCAGGGTGAGCAACCCCAGTCGCCGGTCGCCGATGCGCAGCGGCACGGCGATGGCGGAGTAGTCGTGCGGAAATCCCAGGGCGGCTCCCAATGGTTCGAAAGGGGACTGTGGTGTGCGGATAGTGGGCTGGTCAGCGTGCAGCGCCTGATGGAGCCAGGAGGCGGCGCCAGGCGAGAAATCGCTGGCACACTCTTCCGCCGCGTAGCCGTAAACCGCGGCCAGGCGCAGATTTTCGTCGTGCAAGAGCCAGATGGCGGCCACATCGCAGGGAAGATTACGCTCCAGCTCAATCAGGATGGCTTTGAGCACCTGATCGAGGGCTACGTCGGCGGAGAGGAGACCGGCCACCTCGCGCAGACTTTCGGCGACTCGGAGACGCCACCGTTCCGAGCGATAGACGTTAGCGTTACGAATGGCGATGGCCACGCTGTCGGCCAGCGCTTCAAACAGGAAGAGGTCTTCGTTGCCAAAGGCATCCGGCTGATCGCTCTGCACGTCGAGCACGCCCAGCACCTCGCCACCAAAGATGAGGGGCACGGCCAGTTCGGCGCGGGTATTGGTTGGCGGTAGATCCGTAGGACGATAGCGGGGATCGCGGCTCACGTCGTTGGCAAGCACTGTCTCCCCGTGGCAGGCTACCCAGGGGACGATGCCCTCGGGATTGTCCAGGCTACAGACCAAGCCCCTTGCCTGCGACGCCTGGCTACGGATGTCACCCCCTTCCGGCTTCCCTCCGGAAGGGGGGAGGGGCAAGCCCACTCGATAGACGATCTGCCGGCGAGCAGAGTCCATGGTGAAGATGTGCACGAAGGGATAATCAAACTGCTCGTGAATGAGCGTTACCACCTCGTCGAGCAGAACGTTCAGGTCCAGGATGGAAGCGACGGCGCGACTGACCTCGGCCACGGCCGAGAGTTGATCGGCGCGGCGACGGATATCTCCGTAGAGGCGAGCGCCTTCCACAGCAATGGCGACGTTGTCAGCCAGGGCGCGTAAGACAAGCAGGTCAGTCTCACCGAAGCCATCCGGCTGGTCACTCTGCACGTCGAGCACGCCCAGCACGCGATCTTCGATCCTGAGTGGCAATGCCACCTCAGACCGGGTCTCGGGCAATGCATCCACATAGCGGTAGCGGGGTTCGCGGCTTACGTCGTTGGCCAGGATTTCCACGCCGGCCTGGGCCGCGTGCCCGATGATCCCCTCTCCAAGCCTAACCTGCAAGACCAGAGAGGCCTCGCCCCGGTCAGGCCAGAGGTGGGTGGGGCCAGCGCTGGCCCGGCAGTGCAGAATCTCCTGGCCCGGCTCCAGGGTGAAGAGGGCCACGTAGTAATACTGGAAGGTGTAAAGAATGAGGTCCGTCACGTGGCGGGCGAGTTCATCCAGGTCAAGGACGTTGGTGACCTGGGCGCTGACCGTGCGCATCAATGCAAGTTGCTCGACCCGCCAGCGCTCAATCGCCACCTGGCGGGCGGACTGCAAGGCGACCGCCGACTGCGTGGCCAGGTCATCGAGAAGTTCGATCTCTGCATCGCTGAAAGGCGGGCCATCGGGCCGCCTCACCTCCAACACGCCCAGGACTGTGTCGTGGGCAAGTAACGGTATCGCAACGGCTGGGCTAGTGGTCACCGAACCCTCACCACGTGGGGTAGCGAGTGCGAAACCCCGCCCTACGGTGTCAAGGGCGCGGCGCATTAAGTCGGATGGGGGCTCAATGGGAAATAAGCGCGATTCCTCCGAGCCCGGCAGCCGGTGAAGTGCTTCAGTCAGCCAGAGATCGGCCTGCCCCCCCGCCAGCCGGGCAGCCGTCTCCACAATGAGTTCCCGTTGGGCGACGACCGTCGGTTGGGCCACCAATTGCTCGCCCAGGTCGATGAGTTGTCGCCACGCCGGGTGGTCTACTGGCTGCGGTCGGCCGCTCAAGATGCTGCCTCCTTGCGTTTCACAATCGTCAACACGTTGCCCGAATCGAGCGCGAACTCAAAATGCACTTCGTCCATCAGTTGGCGCATAAAGTAGAGCCCCAGGCCACTCCCTTTTCGATCCTCAAGGCTGGCGTGGAGGTCCGGCTGGGGCACGATGGTAGGGTCGAAGGGGCGGCCATGGTCGCGGATGATCACGATCAATCCGTCATCATTTATGCGACAGGTACATTCGATGGCACCGCGCCCTTCGCCGCCATAGGCGTGTTCGATGATGTTGCTGCAGGCCTCGTCCACTGCCATTTGCACCGCGTAGACGGCACACGGGTCGAGACCAGCAGCCTCAGCGGCACGAGTGGCGAATTCGCTGATAGCAGCCAGGCTGTTGAACCGACCGGGAAGGGTGAGCGTTTGTTCGGTGTCCATGGGCGGAGTCAGAAGCAACCAAACCGGTGATCGCTTGGCTGGTGATGAGAGGCCACCTCAGCAGCCTATCCAGGCAACCGAGGTGGCCCCAACGCACCGACACAACTGGAGAAGAATCTGTCGGAAGAGTAGTCGGCGCTAAAAGCTGCCAACCGCCTTGACTGCGTCATCGAAGAACTTAAAAAGCGGCACAAAGCCTGCCAGATCCAGAGCCTCGTAGATTCGCTGGGGCACGCCAGCCAGGACCACCTGCCCTCGATTAAACCGCTTGCATGTCTTCTGCGTGTTAATCATCACCCGCAAACCGGCGCTGGAGACGAAATTCAAGCCGCTCATGTCGAACACGATTTTGAATCGTCTCGCTTCATTGATTGCGTTGAAAGCCTCTGCCAATTGTGGCGCGGTTTGGCTATCAATGCGGCCAGTTGCTTCGACCAGATCGCAGCGCTTGAACTGGGTAGTGGTGACTTCCATAATTGACCTCCTTTGTCTTCGCTGGTGTACAAGGCCTGCCTGAGACTTACAAAACGATTATATCACAATCTCTGCCATAGAACAAAAGCACCCAGTTTCGCCACAATGACCTGGGGCTCATCAGATAACGGACGCGTGCTATTGGCCTTGACCGTTCAACCAAACGGCGGTACAATGAATTTTCAAGACTGAAGAGGCTGACGGAATCAGAGGTAGAGGCGATGCCGCTATACGAGTACAGGTGTTTCGATTGCGAGGCGCGTTTCGATGCCCTGCGGGCGATGTCGGACGCCGACGCGCCTATCGCTTGCCCCAAGTGTGGCAGCGAGAGCACGCGCCGTACAATCTCACTGTTCTCGGCAGTTGGTGGCGAGGGGGTGATCGCAGGGGCGGGGGCGTCGTGTGGTTCCTGCACACCCTCGGCCTCGTGTGTTACCTGCAGCCTCAAGTCGTCACATTAGACAAAACGGGCACAAGCTGTCAGGCCGCTGCCAGAGAAGGTGGCGGCCTTTTGCGTGTCCAGTGCCTGCGTTATTCGCCCTCCCACTCGAGGATGGTGTCCTGGATGAGCCCCCGTACTTCGGCATCGGGGACGTCGTTTATTGCGTCGAAGGTCTGCAAGTCCACGTGGATGCAGATGCCTCCGTCCTTGCCAATGGTCAAGCCGATGCGGCGCTTCGCCAGATCTGGCCGCTCCCGTAGCCGCTGTTGCACCAAGTCGTCAATCTCCTCCACGAATTGCGGCGGCTCCAATATGGTGCGCGGCGCTTTCGCCTGCGATCGGCCGAATAAGCCGGGCCGCTTTCTTTGGGGGGGAGGGGGAGACTGGCGCAACTGCTGAAGGAAAGCCTCCTGGTCCACAGTGGGCTTCATAGGAGAGGGTTGGGTTGACCGCTGCTGCACCGAAGGGAGCCAGCCTTCGGCGAACGCCAACACAGCCTTGAGGGCTTCGATCGTCTCGTGCCCCACCTGTAGGTCGGTGATCTCCCGCAGATGGCGGTACCGACGACCTTGCACGAAGACAACCAGCTTGCCCTTCTTCACGCGCGAGACACGCAGCAATTCCTGCTCGCCCGCTGACGGGGCGACAGCCGGTTTTTCACGTCCTCCATGACCCTCTTTGCCTCTGCCCCTGACATAACCGGCGACCCACACAAGCAGCCCCCCGGCAATGGCAAAGGATGCCAGGGCGAGGATGACGTAAACAGCAAGAGTTAACTCACCCATCGGTAACCTGGTCTG
This sequence comes from uncultured Anaerolineales bacterium, assembly GCA_964385635.1. GTDB lineage: Bacteria > Chloroflexota > Anaerolineae > B4-G1 > B4-G1 > CAYLPU01. The sequence continues at coordinate 42,442 of CAYLPU010000029.1, read as the reverse complement.
CGGTGCCAATTTGAGCATTCTGCACCGGGAATTGACACAATGATACCACAGGTAACGCGATATGTCTATAGGACAAAAGTCGTGCTGAGTGGAGGTTTCGTTTTCGCCGTAACTGCGGTATAATGGGAAGCGAGGTTGAGAATTATGCTACCCATTTTCCCGTTTACCGCTATCGTCGGACAGGAGCGCATGAAGCGCGCTTTGACGCTGAACGCCATTCATCCCCAGATCGGCGGCGTGCTCATCCGGGGCGAGCGTGGCACGGCGAAATCTACTGCTGCCCGTGCGCTGGCTGCGCTGCTACCCGAGATCGAGGTGGTCGCCGACTGTGCCTTCGGCTGTGACCCTGATCGGCCGGCGACCTGGTGCACCGAGTGCCACGAGCGGGCCGAGATGGGAGAGAAACTGGCCCATACTCACCGGCGCACGCGCTTCGTGGACCTGCCTGTCAGCGCTACCGAGGATCGCGTCGTGGGCACGTTGGACATCGAGCGTGCCATCCAAAAGGGAGAGCGGCGCTTCGAGCCGGGAGTGCTCGCAGCCGCCAACCGGGGCGTCCTCTACGTGGACGAAGTCAACCTGCTAGATGACCACGTCGTGGACTTGCTGCTCGACGCGGCAGCGATGGGGATCAACGTCGTGGAACGGGAGGGTATCTCCTTCAGCCACCCCGCTCGCTTCATCCTCATCGGCACGATGAACCCGGAGGAGGGAGATCTGCGTCCTCAACTTCTCGACCGTTTCGCCCTCTGCGTGGACATCCAGGGCATCCGCGACCCCGCTGCCCGAATGGCGATCATGGAGCGAAATCTGGCTTACGAGACTAACTCCGAGGAGTTCTGCGCGGAATGGGCTTCCAGTGAGCAGGCACTTTCGAAGGAGATCGCACGTGCCCGCGATCTTCTGCCTGAGGTCGGATACTCTCAGTCGGATTTAGCGACCATCGCAACGATGATGAGCGAGTTGGGGGTAGACGGCCACCGCGCCGACCTGGTGGTGCTCAAGACTGCCCGCGCCCACGCCGCCTTCGAGAGGCGCACCCGCCTGAGTGACCGTGACATCCTGTTGGCTGCCGAACTGACGTTGCCCCATCGGTTGAAGCGACATCCACTACAGGAGGCGGAGGTCACACTGGGAGACCTCTCGGAGCGACTGGCCGAGGCCCGCACCCAAAATCCGGTCGAGACCGGAGAGGAAGAGGGCAACGAGGCCACCGAAGTAGTCGGTAAAAAAAAAGGCGCATCTGGGGAGACTCGTGACGAGGAACTTCCCACCGAACGATCCCAGGTGATGCGGCAGCCGGTGCTGCAGACCATCCCCCAGTGGCCTTCGGAGGGACGCTGGTGGGAGGGCGGCGAGGAGGTTGCCGTAGGTGAGAACTTCTCCCCGCGCCGGCTGGACACGCCCCTCGACCGGCTGACCCGCTCCAGCGGTGGTCGTCGCAGCCAGACCCGTACCGACCGCAAGAGCGGCCGTTACGTCCAGTCTCGCCCCTCCCCCGGCGACCCCAGCGACCTGGCTTTCGACGCCACACTCCGCGCTGCCGCCCCCTACCAAAAAGAGCGCCGGCGCGAGGGTGGCCTGGCGTTGGCATTGTGCCCCGATGACTATCAGCGTAAGGTGCGCGTGAGGCGCGCCGCCAACCTGGTACTCTTCGTCGTGGATGCCTCCTGGTCTATGGCGGTGGCCGAGCGCATGCAGGCGACGAAGGGGGCCGTGATGTCACTGTTGACGGATGCCTACCAGCAGCGCGACCGGGTGGGGCTGGTCGTTTTTCAGAAGAACGACGCCCGGGTCGTGCTCCCACCCACCAATAGTGTCGAACTGGCGCGGCGGGCGCTGATCGACATCCCCGTTGGCGGCAAGACCCCCCTCTCGGCCGGGCTACAGGCCGCCCATGAGGTCATCATCCGCGAGTTGCGGCAGCACCCCGATCTGATGCCGCTGATGGTGCTGCTCACCGACGGCGCAGGCAACGTCTCAATGACGAACCTGCCGCCGCAGGAGGAGTCCTACCGCATCGCGGAGATGTTCCCACAGTCCCATGTCCGCTCGGTGGTGATCAACATGGAGCACGAAGCCTTCGACCAAGGGCTGGCACAGGCGCTGGCCGAGCATCTGGAGGCTCCTTGCTACACGTTGGCCGAGTTGAAGGCTGAGGCGTTGCTGCGGACGGTGCGAGGGGAACTGGCGGAGCAACTACCCTGATCGGCGGAATGGGGACAACAAACCGTGCACGCCAACATAGTGCTGGACATGCACGGTCCCCTTTTTTATCTGCCGTTATGATTGTGCGGTATACCTGGTGTCTGTCCGAAGAGCACTCCCCACCCTATCATCGGGGCGGGCAGTCCCCGGGGACGGAGACCAGGGCGAACTTTCGGATAGGTTCTTAGTAGCGGCGACGACCTCCACGTGGTTGTTCATCGCGGAAGCCTCGAGGCTGTTGCGGCTTCGCCTCCGCCACTTTGATCTCCCGGCCTTCCAACATACGGCCGTTGAGCTGGGCGATGGCCTGTTGCGCGGCTGCGCTATCCGCCATCTCGACGAAGCCAAAACCACGCGATCGCCCCGTCATGCGGTCGTTGATAACGTTGGCCGACGCAACCTCACCGACGGTACCGAACAGCTCTTCCAGGGCGCTCTGGGTCACGTTGTAACCCAGGTTGCCGACGTATAACTTCTTAGACATATTGCCTCCTCTAGGCGTGGCTTGCTGCCACTTTTATGAACACCCGCTATCGGTTCTTACAGCGGGGTGACGTGGGTGGCTTGCAAGCCTTTAGGGCCTTGCTCGACGTCGAATTCGACCCGTTGGCCCTCGTCGAGCGTCCGGAAGCCCGCGCCCTCGACAGCGGAGTAGTGCACAAACACATCGCCGCCCTCGTCGCGCGAGATAAATCCGTAGCCCTTGGCGTTGCTGAACCACTTGACGGTCCCAGTTTCCCTCTCGTTCACCTTACTTAACTCCTTATATTGTGACGTTCTGTAGGCCAAAGCGGTTTTATGAGGAGGCAGATACGCAAACTGCCCAGGCCCCGTAAGCCTGAGCAGTGAACATCGCTACCTGAACTTACCGCGTCCTACAATATGAATATACCACACTTATGTCCAGACGTCAAGTTGCGGCGTTGCGGCCGTGGCTTGGCGGCGGGTGTGTAGTCGTGTATAATCGCATCCAATGCGCATCTCTGTCATCGTCACATTGCTGAACGAGGCTGGCAGCCTGCCCCGGCTGCTGGACAGCCTGGCTGCCCAGACCCGCCCCTCGGATGAGGTCGTCATCTGCGACGGCGGCTCGACTGACGGCACGCTGCCGCTGCTGAATACCGAGAGCCGCCTGCCACTGCGCATCCTCCGGCGGCCGGGGGCCAACATCTCGCAGGGGCGCAACGCGGCGATTGAGGCTGCTACGGGCGAAATCATCGCCGTGACCGACGCGGGCGTGCTGCTGAGCCCACAGTGGCTGGAGAAAATCGTCGCGCCTTTTGAGGACGGTGCGACGCAGGCAGTCGCTGGCTTTTTCCGCCCTGATCCGCATACCGCCTTCGAGACGGCGATGAGCGCGACGGTGCTCCCGGAACTGCAGGACATCAAACCGATGCACTTTCTCCCCTCCAGCCGCTCGGTCGCCTTCCACAAGAGCGCCTGGGCAGCGGTGGGGGGCTACCCCGAATGGCTCGACTACTGCGAGGATATTATCTTCGACTTCCGGCTGCACGAGCGGTATGGACCATTCCCCTTCGTGCCTGAGGCCCTGGTCCACTTCCGTCCGCGCTCTAGCCTGCGCACCTTCTTCGTGCAGTACTATCGCTATGCGCGAGGGGACGGCAAGGCGGACTTGTGGCGCAGGCGGCACACCATCCGCTACCTGATCTACCTGGTCTCCGTGCCGCTCATCGCCGTCGCCGGGGCGCTGGTCAGCCCATGGTGGTGGGGGCTCTACCTGATCGCCATACCGGGGATGTTCTGGGTAGGCTGGCGGCGGCTGGCGCGAATGTGGGATAGCCTGAGCCTCGTTCAGAAGTTGCAGACGGGGCTGTGGGTGCCGGTCATCCGCGTGACGGGCGATGTCGCCAAGATGATCGGCTACCCGGCGGGAGTGTGGTGGCGCTGGCGGCACCGGGCGCAGGTGCCTGATTGGCGCGAATTGTGATCCCGGCGGGGAGGTCCTATGAGTGACCTTCCTCCCTCAAGAATGGAGATTCATATCAATGAGAATCACCAGCGAGGCCAGCACCAATAGAGCCTGGCGCAACGGCGCGGCGTCGCTCTCGACGATGTAACTGGGGCCGGCCATTGGGCGTTGAATCCGCCCCACTTTCACGTCCTTGGGCCTGGTCTCTTCCTCACCTTCTTCCGTCTCTGTGTCCCCTATCTCCTCATATACTTGTTCCTCATCTACTACTCCCACCCGTTCCTCAGCTACTCCTATCCCCCCCTCCTCACGCGGACGGAAAATCTCGTAGAAGTGATCACCGTAGCGGCTACCCCGGACAATGTAACAGTATTGTCCCAGTTGCACCTCGTAGCGTGGCAGGCGCAATAGCAGGATATCCACCAGTCTCCACCCCTCTTGAATCACAGCGTATGGCTCCTCTGCCTCCTCTCCGACGAAGACTCCGTAGCGCGTCCCGCGCCGCCACGGGGCGACGTCCAGAGGTTGGAACCGGCCAACCGGGTTGTGCGCAGGGTCGAAGAACTCGACCAGGCGCGTTGGAGATGGGAGCAGCATACCCGTGTGCTCGGCCACGTAGCGCAGGTTTTCGACATCGTCCAAGATATGATAGCGGTAGGCCTGCCCTTCGGAATAGGTCAGTTTGTGGATCTTGTAACTCATTGTCTTCCTTCCTGGGGGTGAAGTAGCGCATGGGCTGCGCTAGGGAAGATCTCACGTGCCTTTCCACCCGGTGGTTGTGGCCCCACGACCCCGTTCTCTTCAAGAATGTCCATGATCCGCGCTGCCCGCGTGTAGCCGATGCGCAGTTTGCGCTGGAGAAGCGAGATAGAGGCTCGTCCCTCCCGTAACACCAGGTCAATCACGTCAGGTAATAACTCATCCGCAAACTCCACTGCCTGCTCCTGCTGGCGCATTTCCTCCCACAGCGGCTGCTGCACCGGCTTTTCGGCTGGTATCACCCCTGGCCTTGCATACCCCTTCCAGTACTGTACCAACCGGCGCAGTTCCTCGTCGGAGACAAAAGCGCCTTGCAAGCGCAAAGGTGTGGGAGCGTCGGGGGGCAAAAATAGCATATCGCCCCGGCCCAGCAGTTGTTCGGCGCCGGGTCTGTCAAGGATGACGCGAGAATCCACAGATGAGGCCACGTTGAAGGCGATGCGCGCCGGGAAGTTCGCCTTGATGAGCCCGGTGACTACGTCCACGCTGGGGCGCTGGGTGGCGATCACCAAGTGGATGCCGGTCGCCCGCGCCATCTGTGCTATGCGACAGAGCGCGCGCTCTGTCTCCTGCGGGGCCATCATCATCAGATCCGCCAGTTCGTCCACGATGACCACGATGTAAGGCAATCGTTTTTCACCCAGGCGTGGCGCGACGTGCTCGTTATAGTCGCGGATGTGGATGGCGCGCTCCTTGGAGAAGCGACGATAGCGACCGTCCATCTCCCGCAGCACCCACTGGAGCACGCTCGTCACCCGCTCCATCTCCACCACCACCTTCGACCGGAGATGCGGGATGCCATTGTACCCCGTCAATTCCACCCGCTTGGGGTCCACCATCAGAAATTGCAAATCGCCGGGAGTATTCTTCAACAGTAGCGCGGCGACGATGGCGTTGATACAGACCGACTTACCCGAGCCAGTCGTGCCAGCGATGAGCAGGTGTGGCATTGCGGTCAGGTCGGCGATGGCCGGGTGGCCGGAGACGTCCTGCCCCAGGCACAGCCGCAATGGGGAGTCCATCTCTGCGAACGCTTTGGATTCCATCACGTCCCGCAGCGCGACCAGAGAAATCTCCGAGTTGGGCACCTCGATGCCGACCAGTTTTTTGCCGGGGATGGGGGCTTCGATGCGCAGCGTCTTGGCTTCCAGCGCCAGTGCCAGGTCATCGGCCAGCGCGGCGATGCGGCTGACCTTGACTTTGGTCTCCTTGCCATTGCGGTTGGTGACGACGAGCGGTTCGACGCCGAACTGGGTCACGACCGGCCCAGGGTTGGTCTCCTTGACCAAGACCGGCGCGCCCAGGTTCTCTAGCGTCTCCTCGATGACGCGTGCCTGCTGGCGCAATATCACCGCGCTGAAGTCCCGCTCGTTGCCGGGATCAAGGATCTCATCAATGGTGGGCAGTTGCCAGAGCTGGTCACCGTCGACAGGACGAGTTGGGACGGGAGCGGCGAGCGGGGAGGGTGTGGAGACAGCCTTCACCGGAACCTTGGGTGCCTGGCGAAGCGGCGGGCGGGGCGGTGTTGGTAGTGGAAGCCTGGGGCGGCGGGGCCGTAGACGCCCCCACAGGTGCTGGAGCCCCCGCATAGCATCCTGGGCCGTGACCCCGAAGGTGAGTGCGACGACGACCAGCCACAGGGTGACCAGCGCGACAACCACCCCCACGCTGCCCAATCCCTCCAACAGTATTTGGCTCAACGCCGCGCCCAGGTAGCCGCCGCCATGGCCGGCCTCGGCCGTCGCCTCGATGTCGCCACTGAACAGGATGAGTGCCGCCGGGAGATGGAACGTGACCAGCAAGACCAGGTAACCCAGCGCCACACCCGCAGCCTGGAGCGGTGTCACATGGGGCAACCGGTCGCCGAACTCGCGCAGGACGAGCCACAGTCCCACCGCACCGACGAACAGCGGCGTCAGGTAGGCCCCCCAGCCGAAACCACGCCGCAGCAGTCCCAGCCACCAGCCTGGGATCAACCCGTGGTTGGCGGAGAGGAAACTGAGGATGGTAAGACCAGCGATGGCGAGCAGCACGTAGCCCAGGATATCGAGTTGTTGGTCGCGGGTGAGCTGGATGCGGGGCCATGTCCGTCGTCGCTTGCTCCTACTGCGTCTGCTCGTGCGTCTAGTTGAACGTCTTTTCGTCATAGTGTCAATCAGATGTGGCCTGACAGCCCAGGCAAGCAGCCAGGTCGTCAAGAGATTACTGTTTAGTAAGTGACAACGCGAGGAAGACCTTTGGCCTGTTCGATCCAGTCGCTGACCTGATCCTGGCTGGGCAGCCTGCGGATGAGTTCCTTCTTCTCGTTGACGGCCTTCATCTTCTGATAGAGATGCTCAGCATTGCGCTGCGCCAGTTCCGGCACAGTGTCAACGCCTGCCTCCTCCAGCAGGTCGGCGTATTCTTCACCGACGCCTCTGATACGGAAGAGGTCAACGAGATTGACCCATTCCAGGATCAGCTTGCCGCTGACCCCCGTTTTTTCGGCGATTTCCTGGCGTCCCTTGGGCGTCGCGCACTGCTTAAGCAGCGCCTCTGTGGTCGCGATACCCGCCTCTCGGAGCCTTTGAGCGTAGACTTCTCCAATGCCTTCTACTTTCTCTAGTCTTGTCATCGGTTTTCTCCTTATATTATGTTATGCCTGGCGCTGCCAGCCAGTTACACCTCGCTTCGAGATAGTACTGATTATAACACATCTCCCACCGAGATGCTATACCAGCGCCGCACCGGCCTGAAGCGCCGGTGCTGGTCGCTTCCCCAGCACCGCCTGTTTACGGCGGTGCGGCTTACTTCATCAGCGCCCTCTCCACCGCCTCCGCCACGGAGCGCACCGGGATGGGTTCGATACCCTCGGGCAGCGGTTCCTGCCCACGCCGCACCGACCTGGGCAGCAGGCAGCGGCGGAAGCCCAGTTGCGCCGCCTCCTTCAGCCGCGCTGCCGTCTGCCCCACCGCCCGCACCTCCCCCGAAAGCCCCACCTCGCCGATGATCGCCAGGTCCGCCGCCACGGGTCGGTCGCGCACGCTAGAACCGATTGCCACCGCCACCGCCAGGTCTGCCGCCGGCTCCCCCACCTGCAAGCCCCCGATCACGTTGGCGAAGACGTCCTGGTCGTAGAGTTGCAGCCCCACACGGCGAGATAGTACGGCAACGATCAGCAGCAGCCGGTTAAAGTCCACGCCGTTGGCGGTGCGGCGCGGGTGGCCGAAACTGGTGCGGCTGGCCAACGCCTGGATCTCGACCAGCAGCGGGCGCGTGCCCTCCATCGTCACCGCGATGGCCGACCCGGGCGCGTTCACCATCCGCTCGGCCAGGAACACCTCCGACGGGTTGGGCACCTCGACCATGCCCCGCTCCCGCATCTCGAACACCCCCACCTCCGAGGTGGCCCCGAAGCGGTTCTTGACCGAGCGCAGCAGCCGGTAGGTGTGGAAGCGGTCCCCCTCCAGGTAGAGCACCGTGTCCACGATGTGCTCCAGCACCTTTGGCCCGGCGATGGCCCCCTGCTTGGTCACGTGGCCCACCAGGAAGACGGCCACGCCTTCGGCCTTGGCCCACCATTGGAAGCGGGCCGCCGCCCGGCGCACCTGGCTGATCGAGCCTGCCGCTGAGGTCAGTTCCTCCGAGTAGACGGTCTGGACTGAGTCCACGATCATTGCCACTGGCTGGACTCGCTCCGCGTGGCGCAGGATCGTCTCCAGGTGGGTCTCGGTGACGACGAACAGGTTCTCGTTGCGGATGGAGAGCCGGTCGGCGCGCATCTTGATCTGCCGCGCCGACTCCTCGCCAGAGACGTACAGCACGGGGCGACCGCTCGCCTCCGCCATCAGCCCGGCGGTTTGAGTCAGCAGGGTAGACTTGCCGATCCCTGGATCCCCGCTGACGAGAATGAGTGATCCGGGCACGACGCCGCCGCCCAGCACGCGGGCGAATTCCCCCAGCGGCAGCGGCAGCCGCTCAAACCCCTCGGTCCCAATCTCAGCCAGGCGACGGGGCTCGCTGCCGGGGACAGTCGAGCGTCCGGCCGCCGAGGCGGATGGCTTCTCGACCACCTCGACCATCGTGCTCCACTCGCCGCAGCCCGGACAGCGGCCCATTCCGCGGGGCGAAGTCCGCCCGCAGTTCTGGCAGACCCAGTGGGTGCGTGTCTTGGCCATCGTCCCTCCTGATCAACAGTTAGCGATCAGCCGTTAGCAGTCAGCGGTATTGTACCAGAACATTTGTTCGAGCGCAAGTGAGGACTGTTAGAACAGCGGATCGCAGGACAGCAACGGATGTGCCACAGCCACTTCGCTCGCACGTGAGATAGATGAACGGCGAACCAAAGAACGTCTCTACCATATCACCAATTTAGCCTTTGGTCAAATGTGGCCCTTATCCCGCCTTTTGGGCATTTGTCATTTGTCACTTGTCATTGGAACCTTCCTGCCCCGTCCGACGTCTAGTGGGTAGCAGGCCAATCGCATTGGCCGCGCACCCACACAAATCAGGAGGAAAGAAATGATTAGGACCAACCAACGAGCCAACCAATTTCTGATAGCCGCTGTCGTGACCATCGTTGTACTACTGAGCGGCGCCCGGCCTGCCCTGGCAGACGGCATCATCATCCCGGAACCGCCCCCATGGCCCGAACCACCCCCGCTGGAGGAGTCCTGGCTCACCATCCGTTACCACCGTGTCACCGTCACCATCGAGGACCAGGTGGCCGTCACCCGCGTCGAGCAGGAGTTCCTCAACGAGTGCGACTGGGAGGTCGAGGGCACCTACGTCTTCCCGCTGCCGGAGGGGGCGGCGGTCTCCGAGTTCATCATGTGGGTGGATGGCGAGCCGGTCGAGGGGGAGATCCTTCCAGCCGACGAGGCCCGCGCCATCTACGAGGACATCGTCCGCCGCCGGCGCGATCCGGCGCTGCTGGAGTACGTCGGGCGCAGCGCAGTACAGGCGCGCATCTTCCCCATCCCGCCCGGTGGCTCGCGCAAGGTCGAATTGGAGTACAGCCAGGTTCTCCCTGTTGACAATAGTCTGGTGCACTACGTCTATCCCCTCAACACCGAGAAGTTTTCCGCCCGCCCGCTGGAGGAAGTCAGCGTCCACGTCGAGGTCCGCTCCCGCGACGCCATGCGCGCCGTCTACTCGCCTACTCACCAGGACCGGGTCTACATTGAGCGGGACGGCGACTACCGGGCCACCGTCGGCTACGAGGCGACAGATATCCTGCCCGAGGAGGACTTCGAGTTGATCTACACCGTGAGCCAAGAAGACGTGGGGCTGAATCTCTTGACCTACCGGGACCTTGATCTTGCCGAAGGGCCTGCCCTGAGCGGAGCCGAAGGGTTCTTCCTGCTGCTCGTCGCTCCCTCCGTCGAAGTGGAGGAAGGACGGGTGATCCCCAGGGACGTCATCCTGGTGCTCGACACCTCCGGCTCGATGGATGGGGAGAAGATCGAGCAGGCCCAGGAGGCGCTGATCTACGTGCTGGAGCACCTGAACGAGGAGGATCGCTTCAACGTGATCGCCTTCTCCACCGGGCTGCGGCAGTACGGACGCGGGCTACGGCCTGCGTCCGAGGCGCGCGAGGCCGCCGCCTGGGTGAAGCGGCTGGAACCGGTCGGCGGCACCGACATCAACCGCGCGCTACTGGAGGCGCTGGCGCAGACTGACGGTTCGACTTCACTCACCATGGACTCTGAACGGCCCACTGTGCTCATCTTTCTCACCGACGGCCTGCCCACCGAGGGAGTGACTGAGGTGGAGCAAATCTTGGCCAACGTGGAGGGGGCCGCGCCGGACAACGTGCGCCTCTTCCCCTTCGGCGTGGGCGACGACGTCAACACTGTCCTGCTGGACACGTTGGCTGAGCAGCACCGGGGGGCCAGTGGCTACGTCCGCCCTCACGAGGAGCGGATTGACGAGGAGGTCTCCGCCTTCTACGCCCGTGTCAGCACCCCCGTCCTGACCGACATCGAACTGGACTTCGGCGACGTGCTGATCGAGGACACCTACCCCTACCCGCTGCCCGACCTCTTCGCGGGCACGCAGTTGATCCTGGTGGGCCGCTACCGGGAGAGCGGCGCGGCTCGCATCACGCTCACCGGTGAGGTGAACGGCGAGCGCCAGCAATTCGCCTACGAGGGCACTTTTGCCCAGTCACCCAGTTACCCAGTTACCCAGTCACCCAGTTACATCCCCCGCTTGTGGGCCACGCGCAAGATCGGCCACCTGCTGACGCAGATCCGGCTCCACGGAGAGCAGCGGGAGTGGGTGGATGCGGTCGTCGAGTTGAGCGTCCGGTATGGCATCATCACCCCTTACACCTCGTTCCTGATCGAGGAGGAGAACATCCTGACCGCGGAAGGGCAGGAGGAGGCAGCGGAGCAGTTTCTGGCCATGCCGACCATGCCTGTCGTTGGTGCGCCAGCGGTGGAGAAGGCTGACGAGGAAGCCGAAATGCGCGGGGCCGAATCGACCGGTGGCGGGATGATGCCGGAGGAGGCCGCGCAGGTCGTGCGCTTTGTGGGCAGCAAGACCTTCATGCTGCAGAATGGCGTCTGGACTGATACGACCTTCGACCACTCACGGATGAGCACCACCCATGTCGGCTTCGGCTCCGACGGTTACTTCGACCTGCTGGCGGCCCGGCAGGGGTGGGGCGCATACTTCGCGCTGGGTGAGCGGGTCATATTCGTGGCCGAGGGTGTGGCCTACGAGGTGGTAGAGGGGGAGGGTGGGCTGGTGGAAGTGCCGCCGACCCATACGCCTGAGCCCGCTCCGTCCGATCAGCCGACGGCCACGCCAGACGCCAGCAGCGAGGTGGCCACCACGGAGTCGGGCGGTGCATTGTGCACGGGGGCGGCGGTGATGGGCGTCATCGCGCTGGTAGCGGTGGCGCTGTGGCAGCGGACGCGGGGGTAGAGCGCCAGGTATACGCACTGTGCAGTCCTCACTGCATGGCGGTTACGCAGGACGAGCGGTAGGAACACCTACGGCGTATAATCTCGCAGGATAGAGCCGCCGATGAACTCGCGCAGGATGGAGTTGTCCGGGATCAGATCGGGGCCGCAGGGCTTGAACCACTGCAGAAAGGCCAGCAGCCGCTTGGCCTCCACGCGCCGGGGACTGGAGGGCTCGACCTGTAGCAACAGCGGCTCGGCCAGCGGTTTTAGCACCGCCAGTTCATAGACCAGCGCGGAGTTGAGCATCACATCGGCGTGTTCCTGATAGGAGAAGATGTGCCGCTTCTCCCCTCTTCGCACGCTCTCCCAGCGATTCAGGGTCTCCTCGGCCGTGTACCCCCGGTAGGTAGTATCCCGCACGATGCGACGGACGAGGCGGGTGTCCGTCGTCGGCACCCGGTTGTGCCGGTCAACGTTGAGTTGCGTCAGGGCCGAGACAAAGATGCGGAAGGTGCGCTCGCGCGGCACGGACGGCACCAGCCGGGGGTTCAGCCCGTGGATGCCCTCAACGATGATAATGTGCTCGGGACCAAGTTGGACGATCTCGCCCCGCTCTTGCCGGCCGGTCTTGAAGTTGAAACGGGGGAGTTGCACGCTCTCTCCACGCATAAGGGCCAGGAGATGCTGGTTGAATAGCGGCAAGTCGAGCGCTCCCAACGACTCGAAGTTGTAGTTGCCATACTCGTCTCGAGGCGTCTTCTCCCGGTCCACGAAGTAACTGTCCAGTGCCAGGGGGAAGGGGCGGACACCGTGGGCCAACAACTGGACGGAGATCCGCTTGGAGAAGGTGGTCTTGCCAGCGGCGGAGGGGCCGGCGATGAGCACCAACCGCACCTCGGTCCGGCGACGGGCGATCTGATCGGCAATCTGCGCGATGCGCTGTTCGTGTAGTGCCTCCGAGACGAGGATGATCTCGCGGATGCGGCCATTGGCGATGGACTCGTTCAGCCCACTCACCGACTCCACGCCGAGCAAGCGCAGCCATTCACCATACTCGCGGAAGATAGCTGTCAGTTGTGGGTAGTCGTGCACGGGAAGGAGTTCCGTCGGGCGATGGCGGCGCGGAAACTGGATCACGAATCCCGGCGGCCATAGGTGCAGGGCGAAGCAGCGCAGGTACCCGGTCGAGGGCACCATGTAGCCGTGGAAGTAGTCGCGTACGCCGCGCAGGTTGTAGAGCGAGAGGTAGTCCTTATGGCGGTGCGCCAGGAGTTGGACCTTTTCCTTCTCGCCACGCGCGCGAAACATCTCGACGACCTCGTCGAGGGGCACGTGCTCCCGCCTGATGGGAGCATCCTCAGCGACGATCTCTCGCATGCGGGCCTCAACCTGCGCCAGTTCCTCCGCACTGAACGGTTCCCGTCCCTGTACCTGGCAGAAGAAGCCGCCGAAGGGAAGCGTGTGGTCCACGAAAATCTGGGCTTCTGGGAACAGTTCACGCACGACGGTCACCAGCAGGAAGGAAAGGGAGCGTCGATAGATGCGCATACCGTCGGAGTTGGAGAGGAACATGGGGTCCACCCGGGCGTCGGACCACATCTGGTAAGTAAGTTCGCGCAGTTTACCGTCGACAAGGGCCGCGATGACAGGCACCGGGGTGTCGCTCAGCGCCACCTTGATGTACTGCTCCAACGGTGTCCCCACTGCAGCACCGAAGACCCGCCCGTCGGGAAAGCGCATCAGCGCTGTCTCACGGGGTTTCGCGCTCCGCACCATTTGTTCGCTTCCCATCACGCAGGCTAGAATGGCAACATCACTCGCCCTGTCATCACGAGCGCCATGCAGCCGCATAGCGCCACGTTCAGGAACAGCAAGACTGCCAGCACCAATCGCTGCCACGGTACCAGGCCCAGAAAAGACTGGGCCAGGTGTGCTTTCCTCTCAGCCTCGAACGCCTCCTCTGCCTGGATCGCCTGTTCCCGTAGATCTCCCACCATATCTGTGTGGCTCGTCTGTTCCCGCAGGTCTTCCACCATGCGCAGTCTCCTCCCTTCAATCTGTGTCCTACCTGTCATTAAGATACCGCCAAACAGTGTAAAAGTCAAATGGTGGCCGAGATAACAGTCGGGACTGAAAAGCCCCGGGGCTTCGCACCACCGGGGCTGGAGAGGCATCTTGTCGGTTCGTGCTTAAATGTATGCTTCTGCGGACTCGCTCTCTCCTGTGTCAAGCCCGACGGCGTCCACGGACTCGCTCTCTCCTGTGTCAAGCCCGACGACGTCCACGGACTCGCTCTCTCCTGTGTCAAGCCCGACGACGTCCACGGACTCGCT
>CAYLPU010000029.1:0-28219 GCA_964385635.1 uncultured Anaerolineales bacterium | reverse complement strand
ACGACGTCCACGGACTCGCTCTCTCCTGTGTCAAGCCCGACGGCGTCCACGGACTCGCTCTCTCCTGTGTCAAGCCCGACGACGTCCACGGACTCGCTCTCTCCTGTGTCAAGCCCGACGGCGTCCACGGACTTGCTCTCTCCTGTGTCAAGCCCGATGACATCCACGGCTTGAGGCCCTTTGGGGGTGTCTTCCAGCGTGAACTCCACCCGCTGGTCCTGGTTCAAGTTCCGGTAGCCATCACCGCGGACGGCGGAGTAGTGGACGAAGACGTCCTCCTCCTGCCCATCGGGACGGATGAATCCATATCCCTTCACGCGGCTGAACCACTGGACGGTCCCCAGAGCGCGATCACTGTTCTCCATAATTTTCCTTCCTCCTTGTGACATACTTCGGCCTCGGTCAGAGCGCCCTTCCGCATTTTCCTACACCGAGGGCGACGCTGCCGAACACCGTGACAATGAGCAGCAAAATACCACAATTTCGTCGACTTGTCAAGCCGAGGTGGTTGTGTCGTTTAAAGGTGGTATAATCTTGATGCTGATATTCGATGCTGGTATACTATTGAGCATCCAGCAATGAGTACCCGGCAACTATATTGTCGCAGGGAGTGTGTCAATGAGCGAAGTCCCAATTATCGCCCTCATTCCTGCCTGGAACGAGGCGACTCGCATTGGCCCTGTCGTAGAGGCGACGAGGGCTCACCTGCAGGTGCTGGTGGTGGACGACGGCTCCCACGACGGTACGCCCGCTGTGGCTGAGGCCGCTGGCGCCACCGTCGTGCGCCACTCCCGGAATCGGGGCAAGGGCGTGGCGCTGATGGATGGCTTCACCTGGGCGCTGGAGCGGGACTACGAGGCTGTCCTCACGCTCGATGCTGATGGCCAACACGACCCAGCCGATATCCCCAAGTTCCTGGCCGCCTACGATGCTGGCGCAGGGGACCTCATCGTCGGGCGGCGCGACTTCAGCCAGATGCCCTTCCTTCGCTCTCTTGTCAACCCCTTCGGCTCGTGGCTGCTCTCGCTGGCGCTGGGTACGCGCATCTACGATAACCAGAGTGGCTATCGCCTGTATGACCGCCGCCTCCTGGAAAGGCTCGACCTGACCACCACTGGCTTCGAGTTAGAGGTCGAGGTCATCGTTCAGGCAGTCTGCAAGGGAATGTGCATCGGCTGGGTGGACATCCGCACCATCTACGGTATAGGCAAGGTGAGTTATTTCCATCCAATCAAGGACACGGCGCGCTTCTTCGGGATGGTGTGGCATGCGCGGAAGCAACGGGTTTCGAGGCCGGGTCGGGGCCACCATGTTCGCGCCAGTGGGCGGCGGTCCGGTTGATGCGGATGCGCTGGGCGCGCAGCCAACGGCGAGGGCCTAAGATCCGGCGTCCCATCTCGGGGGGAGCATCCGGCAGGCGGGTGAGCGTGCCCTCCTGCACCAACCGGTCGAAGAAGGCGAGGAAGCGCCGCTCCAGTTCCTCCAGGCTAAACTCCTCGCCGCGCTCGTAGGTCTCCCTGGCCAGTTGCTCGATGAAACCGGCAGTGTGCTCAATGAGCGTCTCCACCGGTTCCAGGACGATCCCCCAGGCGTATACCGGGTCGAGCGGCATGGAGCCGAATTCCATTGGGATGGGGCGGCGGGTTTTCTTCTCCATAAGCAGTCCTCTTGGTCAGTGGTCAGCGAACCGGTGTTTGACCTCGTCCGGTGCTCACCACCCGCTCGCCGTGAACGCCGCCCTCAGCAGCACGTCCCGCTCCTCAGGCGTCATCGGGCGCGGGCGGGCGTAGTCCTCCAGGATCGCCGTCAGTACCTCGGTGCTGATGTGCCGCCCGTCGTAGAAGACGTGCCGGTCCACGAACTCCTGCCGCGTCTCCAGTGACCACATCTGGTCGAAGAAAAGGTTGCCGAGGCCATAGTGAATGAAAGCCCCAGCGTGGAAGTCGAAGCCCTGCGGCTGGTGGGCCTGGCTGCCACTGACGATGACCGCGCCCGCCTCGGCCAGCGCGCGGAACTCGGCCCGCTGCTGCGGCGTGGGCTCGTACTGGTAAAACTCCCAGTACTGGAGGGTGACGATGGGAATAATACCTTGCTCGCGCAACTCCCGGATCTGGCTGTGGAGCAGGTCGTAGTCGCAGGAGGCCGCGCCCGCGCGGTCGTCCGTCGCCCAATTGGCGCCCGGCCCCACCGGGTTGCAGCCTATGAAGCCGAAGGTGTGCACGCCGTGGGTGAGCGTCAGGGGTCGTCGTGCCTGTGCCAGGTTCCACCCGCCGCCGAAGTAGGGGATGGAGCGCTCGTCGTACATCGTCAGCGAGAGTTGCATCGCCTCCAGCCCCCAGTCAAGCAGGTGGTTGCCGGTCAACTCGATCACGTCTACGTCCACATCCTCCAGCAGTTCGATGTAGCGCGGGTTGGAACAGAAGACCATCGTCGTGTAGTCGGCTGGCGGGGGACAGTTCTCGGCGAAGGAAACCTCGCTGCTGATGTGGGTGATGTCAGGCTCGACCAGCCAGGGGCGGATGTCCTCGGCAGGGTAGGTCATGCCGTACCGGTCCATTCTCATACCTATGGCTCGGGCGAGGGCGGTCACTCCGGTCATCACGACCACCGACATCTTGGCCGGATCCCGGTTGGTGAGTGAAGTACCTATCGCCTCCTGAAGCCTGACGACGCCACGATCGAGGCCGGTTATGCCAGCGCGCACGACCAGCGGATAGGCCGCTGTGTCCATTCCCTTGTCGAGCACCGAGACACCGTCCACACGCAGCGCCTTCCAACGTGGCTCCAGTTGGTCGAAGGAGATGATGGCCCAGGCCGGGCGAGTGTTCCAGGCTCGCTGCACGATTTCCTCTGCCGAGACGATCTCGGCCGCGCCGGGGGCGTACTGGCCCATCACGGTGGTCAGCATCATAGCGGTATCAATGGTCATCAGCAGTGGCTGGCCCGCGAAGGGGCCACTCGGGGTGCCGTTCCAACTGCTGACGACGTCGGCCCAGGCCACTTCGTCGGTGAGGGTGGGGAAGGGAGCCACGACGACGTAGACCCACTCGGCGAGCGGGGTTGCGTTGGGGCTGGGGTTGAGCGTCGCCTGCACGTCGGCGGCCTCGGCGGAAGAGGTCAGGACGAAGAGGTCGGGATGGGTGACAAGGACTGCGCGCAACCTGTCGGTGACGGGCACGGGCAGTCCTTCGGGGACGAAGACGGTCACCGGCCAGGCTGGGGTAGGAGTGGGCAGGGGAGTTGGCGAAGGAGTCAACGTGGGGGTGGGACGCGGGGTGCGGGTCGGCGTGGGGATGGCGTCGGGACTGGTGGGATTGCCACAGGCGGCGAACAGGGCCGCGAGCAGGCCCAGGCTGGCGAGCAAGGCCAGCAACAGCGCACGGCGTGACGGGGTGGTTGGTTTCATCGGCAGGTCAGGGACTTTGGATTCTTGCTCTCTATTCTCCCGCCCTATGTTGGAGGTCTCTTCTCTCACTCAAAGGGCGACGTGAAGTGCACCCAGACCCAGGTGGTCGGCGAACCTTCTCCCACATAGGCCAGGTCCACGTCCTCGGGAGTGAACGGATCAGCCCAGTTAAACAGCCATAGCGCGTCACGTGGGGGCAGGTTGACGCAGCCGTGGCTGCGCTGGAAGCCAAAAGCGTCGTGCCAGAAGGCGGCGTGAATGGAATATCCTTCGTGGAAGTACAGTGTCCAGGGCACGTCTTCAATAAAGTACCAGGTTGGGCTCCCATCCTCCACGTCGGGGTTGCTCATCTTGCCTTTCCGCACCTTGGACCAGAGGCTGTACAGGCCGGGTGGAGTGGCGGTGGCCGTCCGGCCGCTGGAGATAAGCGTGGCGTAGACCATGCGTTCCCCCTCGTAGGCGGCAATCGTCTGCTCAAACAGGTCCACTGCGATCCACTTCTCGCCTGGGCCGACCTCCGGCGGTGGCGGGTTCACGTCCACCCGTGATACATTCTCCTGCTGCACCCACTGTTCGGAACCGACCAGGTACCAGATTTCGTCGCCGCGTCGTTCTTCGGCAAAGATAGTGACCAGTTGGTAGCGGTTAAGTCCCTCAACGGATCCGTTGGGCGCGTCCTGGGGCGCGACCGAGGGCTGCACCCAACGGTTGATCCAGGCGAAGGGGTGCTGTGGCTGCTCGGTGAGATAGACACCCTGGAAACGGGAGGGGCTGGCAAGCGCCAGCGTGTCGGCCGGGATGAACTCCTCCTCGTTGATCTGATACCATTGCTGTCCCTCGTACTCGACTATGCCATCCACGCTGATCCACCAGTCACCGGAGAACATCGTGTATGCCGGTGGCAAGCCCATCGCGGCCTCCATCGGGTGGCGGTATACGTTCAGCGGCAGGGTCTTGACGTAGGCATAGGTGTGAGGGACGAGGTCGTCGTCGTCGTCTTCGTCGTGGGGGAGTTCAAACACGGGCAGTTCGGGCAGCGGATCGGGCAGGTGAATGGAGGCGATGCGGTAGGCGGTAGTGCCAGGTCCATGGGAAGGGCACAGTTCCGGGCTGCGCCAGATGAGGCTGGGCACACAGACGTAACGGGTGTGAACGGCCCGAGCAGGGGGCTGTCCCGGATCATACGGGCCGGCCGCTGCAGAGGGATCCGCCTTCAGGGCCAGCAGGATGAGTAATGCCAGAGTGACCAACAGATAGCGACGCACACCAGTCTCCGACGATAAAACCAAGATGGGAGTGTAATTTTAACACAGATTCGATACGGCGTCCAGTTTAGGCACCAGTCCACCCACATTCATTGCTACGGCTAACGGCTCATCTTCCGCTCCAGCCGCGCCAGCCGGTGGTGCAACTCGGCCAGCGCGAGGTCGCGGCGTGTCTCGGCGGGCCAGTTCTCGATCCGCGCCAGCGCCGCCCGCGTCCACCCAGCGGCCAGTGAGAGATTCTTAACGTGCCATTCGAAGTACTTGGCCAGTTCAATATGAGCCAGCACATCGTCTCTCGCTTCCAACGCGAGTTGCTGCCAGTAGGCGAAGGCTTCGGCCCGGCGGTCAGCCCGCTTGAGGAGGTATCCCAGATCGCGTAGTGCCTTGGCGCGCAAGTCGATGGCCAGGTCGGACCTGAGGGCTTGTCCTGAGCACAGCCTACCCTGAGCCTCGTCGAAGGGTCGAAGGGCCGTCCGGTAGGCCCGTTCCGCCTCGGCAAGCCGACCCTCGGCTGCGTACCAGCGGCCCAACCCATAGAACTCTGCGCTGTTCAGCGTCTCCTCGGCCCAGGGGTCGGCGAAAGCCCGGCACAACCGCACAGCCAACGTGACCAGGCTGAGGATGTCCATCGCGTTGTGATAGAGCACGCGCTTCATCTCGCGGGCGTCGCCCGTGCGCAGATAGTCGCGATAGAGATAGGGGATAACGCCGCCGGGCACATCGTCCTGCTCGCGCAGCACGCCCAGCACCTCCCGCTCGAGGGTAGTCAGCCTGCACGAGGGCAGACCGTGGTGCCACAGTCGCCGCGCGGGGTGCAGCAGGTCGAGCTGAGGCACGTCTACTGTCGGTGGCAGTATGCGAGCCAGGATGAAGCGATTTTCAAGAATCGGCACGTCGAAGGCACGGCCGTTGAACGAAACCAGGGCCTCGAACTCCGGCAGATGCTCCGCCAGCGCCTCGACCATCGCAGGCTCGTCGCCGGGGTCGCGCAGGAAATACTGGTGTACACGGAAACCCTCCTTGGCGTAAAAGCCCAGCCCGACGATGAAGGCCATCGTGCCGGTGCCGCCGGAAAGTCCAGTCGTCTCCGTATCGAGGAAGCAGACTCGCCGCAGGTCCACGCTGGACAGTGCAGCATCTCGCGCGACCCGCGCGGCGGCCTCAGGGGACAGGTCCAGGAACGCGGAGAGAGGAAGGTCGCCGTGAAGATAGTCGAGCGGATAGGTCGTCTCAACGACGAAGCACTGCCCGTGGGAGGTCGTATGGACGCGGCCGGGCACCAGGTCCTCAATCGTGACGCGGCGACGGGGGGGAATCGTCGCCAGTTCACGTACTCCACGCACCACACCCAGTTCACGCAGCCGCTGCCGCAGGTCTTCTGGCATTGTCGAGTAGATGATCAATAGACGATCACAGGGGTGCCGCCCTTACGCACGCGCAGTCCATCTTCTTCATAAGGCACGATGGGCGTGGTCCAGCGAAAGAGCCACTTAGCTGCCTCGGGGGACACGTTGACACAACCGTGACTGCGAGGGCGGCCGTAATCGTTGTGCCAGTAGGTGCCGTGGATGGCGATCCCGCCCCAGAAGTACGAGTCGAAAGATACACCGGGCAGGTCAAAGTCGTCGCCTCTCATGTGGCGCGAGGGAGCCTTAAACACGATGTGATGGTGTCCTCGCGGGGTGGCGCGGTTGCCCCCCGTGCCACCGGAGATGTGCGTGCTGAACACCGGTTCGTCGCCCTCGAAGGCCACGAGTAGTTGGTCGGCAAGCACGATTTCGATGCGCTTATCGTGGACGCGAGGCGAGATCGTTGCCAGGTCCTCGGGATAGATAGGGTGCACGTGTTCGGCGAGGACGTAGCGGCGCACGCCGGGAGCCAGATTGTCGCGCAGCCGGTACCACAGTCGGTGGTCTGTGCCCCATACCGACTCGACGATGCGGTAGACCGAACTGTAGTGTAGGCGATAGGAGCGGGAGGCGTCGGGCGATGGAGCACGGCGGGAGTCGGTGTAAGGGACACTGATCTCTCCCCACAGACCCTCGGAGGGGAGATGCTGCAGCGGCTTGTTGAGGTGCACTTCGACCGGTTGTACGTAGGAGGAGTAGATATAGCCGCCTATGACGCGGAGCCAGATGGGGTTGTGCGGGTTACGGCCCTCAGCCTCGACCTCCTCGAAGTAGGCGATGATGTCGTCGTGCCGCTGGCGACGCACGGCGGGGGCGCGGAGGTCTGGTTCCGCGCGCACCCTGACCGACCATTCGGCGATCCGTCCCAGCCGCACGGTTTCGCGTGTGGCCTGATCACGGGGAGGCAACGGCAGGAAAGCGACTCCCGCCAGCGCGGCGCCACCTAGTTTGAGAAATTCTCGGCGCGTCAGGTTCATCATCGGTGCCCTCACAACCCCAGAATTATACCAGGTGTGTTCCTGGGGTCAAGCATGTGGACAACGCCGGGGCACACTACAGCTTGACTTTCCCGAAGATGAAGGTGAAGAAGAGAAAAACCGATGACCCAATACCCCAAACGGATCATCGAAGTAGACCTGCCTATCAAGCGCACCTCCACCCACGCCCGGCGGGGGAAATCCATCCGCCACCCCCTGAATCCTCTCAGGCCTGGCTGGAACGAGTACATTCCGACCTGGCCATGGCCTATGCCGCGTTGAGGTTGCCCAATGTGTTGCTGGAACCCGGACTAGGTGTGACAGATCGCCGTATTCGTATGCGGCGGTTGCCCACCCCCATGAGGGGATTTGCGAGTGAGGGGGATTCGTAGCAGAACGAAACCCAAAAGCGCTTGGGAGGCCACAGAGTGCGTCTAGTGGCATGTCAGCCGTTGAGGGTGGGGTTTTGATGAATTTGCCAAACGCCGCAGGCAGAAGGGCTCTGAAGGGCCTTAGAGGGCCTCAGAACTGCTACGATTCCCCGTGAGGGCTGCTGTTTGCCACCTTGGCGCGACTATGCTACAATGATACTGGCGAAGCGGATTGGCGGCTGGAGGGGTTGCGATCCGTGGTGGTTGTATTATTTGCATCAGATAAGTCTGGCGTTTCGCTTGAACGGTCTGGACAGCGATGATTTTCAGCGGTCGTTTATTAAGCGATATTTCCCTCGACGACATCCGCTTGCTTGTCGAGAACCAAGTACCTGAAGGGCCCTACCTGGAGTACAAAGAATCCCCATATAGCGGACGGCCCCAGGATCGTCGAGAGGTGCTGCGCGATATTGCAGCGCTGGCGAACAGCGAGGGGGGCTACCTGATCATCGGCATCCAGGAAGACTACGCTGGTCGGGCTGCGGAACTGACGCCAGTGCCTGAACCACACCGGATCGCTCAGGCAATGCATCAGACCTGTCTTGATGGGGTTCGCGACCGCATAGAGGGGTTGGAAATCCGCGTCTACGAGACAGGGTTCAACCAGGGCATCATCGTTGTTCACGTGCCCTCCAGCGATCAGCGCCCTCACATGGTGACTCTGGGCAGCCGGACTGACTTTTACCGCCGCTATGAAACGGACAAACGGGCAATGACCATCGGCGAGATCCGGGAGATGATTCTGACTAACCCTCGGTTTCACCAACTGGTTGAACTTGAATTGCAGGCCAGGGGAGCACTGGCTGGTGGCGAAGGTCGCGTGGAAGGAGTCATTCCACCTTATGCACGGGTGATCACCGAGCGCCCGGTGGAGCGGTTTCTCCAACGCTACTTGATGGGCGGTGTCGTAGCCCAGACAATGGTAATTGTCAGCCCTTTTATCGGAGACTTGGCAGGAACACCGTTTGAGTTAAGGGCCGTCACTGAGAAGGCGGTAGCCGACTGCACCCGACTTTACGTGATCACTCGCGAGCCGCGTGAACTGTATCACCAGGCCGGCGTAGAGGTACTCCAGCGGTGTCCCCTGGCCGAGATTCGCTACAATCCTGATATCCATGCCAAGTTGTACGTGGTTTGGAGCCGAGACGAGGCAGAAAGTTATGCCCTCTTTGGATCCGGCAACTTGACAGAGAGCGGGTTGCGCCACAACATTGAACTGGGCATGATGGTTTTTGCCCGGGGGCACGGGCGAGCCATCTTGCGCGATCTGTATCAGTGGGGCGGCTACAGCCTGCGCACGATGAGCCAGCGTATCAAAGCAATCGAATCAATTCACTAATTCTGCTGAAAGGAGAACAGACCGATGATAGAGTTCCCGAAATGGTTCTGCCTCAAGGATCGCCTCAACTTTACGATTGATCCACAGATCAACCCTGACGACGCTCGTTTCTATTTCGGACGGGATGACATCAAGACCCGGCTTCAACGCCAGGTGCGACGAGCCTTCATTGCACCGGGGGTGCCCAAGCTCATGGTGTGGGGACCTTATGGTTCTGGCAAGACCCAAACACTGTTCTACCTGGAACATTACCTCAAGACCGACACACCAGGTTCCTGTCAAGGTATTCCGCACACTCTCTATGTCGCCATCGAAATGCGCAGCAACTCGACGGCCAGCCATTTCCACATGCAGTTGATGGAAGCCCTGGGCAAGGAGACTGTGGCTGGTTGGGTGCGCCGGTTGTTTGACCAGGTCTCCAACCTTGACGCCGCCCTCGAGGAGCTTACAGACGACTTGAATATTGCCCTGGCCCTGAAAGAACTGCGCGCGGCTGGCGACTCTACCTTCGTCGCCTGGCGCTGGCTCACCGGCCAATCCCTCAAGACCGGCGAACTGAGTGGCCTCTCGCTCACCCGCAATCTGGGTCAGGTCGGCGCTGGCGACTTGGTCAACGCGCTGGTTGCTATCGGTAACCTGGCTGGCCGCGTGGGTGCAAAGTTGATCTTTCTATTGGACGAACTTGAGGACTTGCACCGCGTTCGTTCTGGCGACGCGGCCGAGTCCATCCACCAGTATCTCCGCCGCCTGGCGGAGCCGGCCAACGCCAGTGTGGGCTTCCTGATTGGTTTCAAGGCAGACGTCTTTGACGACGCGCCGCCGACTTTGCGACGCGGTGACATCATGGGTCGGGTGGGCACCAGTAACTATGTGGACATTCCTCCTCTGCCTGCTGTGTCGGATGTCAAGACATTCGTCAGCGAATTGCTCCACAACCTCATTGACCAGGAACAGGCCCAGGCCCGCATCGCTGAGCACAACCTGGACACGGAGCCGGGTGTCTATCCCTTCGAGCGCAGCGCCTTTGAATTGCTGGCCGACTATGCTACCCAGGACCCAGCCCGCGCGCTGCCGCGCTATATCATCAACGCCATCAACGAGTGCGCCATCCAGGCCTGGGACGAGGAGAAGCATCTGGTGGACGAGGGCATTGTCAACGATGTGTCCCAGTACGTGTTTGCCTGATAGAAAGAATTTGTGATGAAAAAGTTCACCGTCAAGCCTCGCTTGCTCGCCCGAAAAGAAATCATCGTCGGCGACCCGACCGACCGTGCCTCGGCCTGGCTCTACCTGGGGCGGCTGGCCGAAACCGGACCGCTGGCCGACGTGCGTTTCGACACCACCCATCCCCACGTCATCGCCATCTTTGGCAAGCGGGGTTCCGGCAAATCCTACACCATGGGCTCTATGCTGGAGGGCTTCTGCACGCGACGGGCCGAAAGCAGCATCTCGCACATCGGGCGCGACCGGGCCGTGCTGCTGCTCGACACGTTGGGTATTTTTCAGTGGACCGACATAAGCCTGACTGAAGCCGCCGACCGGCCGGTGATTCAGGAGCAGCGGGCCGTCTGGCGTGGATGGAACCTGCAGCCCGAACCACTCGACGTGCAGGTGTGGGTCCCCCAGGGCACACGGAGCGAGACGACGCCGGCCAGCCACCGTGAATTTGCCGTGCGCACCGCCGATTTCACCGCCGCAGACTGGGGCTACCTGCTTGATCTGGACATTTACCAGGACCGCATGGGCCAGTTGCTCAACGACGCGTACCTCAAGGTCACCGTCGAAGGTTGGCAGGGTGAAGGGGGCAAGCGGATGCCCAGGCCGGTTTACTCCCTGGACGACCTCATCACCTGCATCAAGCTGGACGCTGAGATACAGAGCAGCTACCGGACCGAGACGCGCCGCGCTGTGTTGCAGCAAATCACCACTTTCCGGCGCAACCCGCTCTTTCAGGACGAAGGCACGCCACTGCGAGACTTGCTGACGCCCGGTCGGATGAACGTGCTGGTGATGAACCGTATGTCCGGGCCACTGCGTCTGGTAGTCCTCAGCGCACTGATCCGCCGTATGCTTGACGCCCGCACGGAGGCTTCAGAGGCGGAAAAGCACCTCGCTATTCGAACTGACCTGTCGCCTGAGGAACGCACTCACATCAAGGCGATCCTGGCCGAGGCGATCCCTCCGGCATGGGTGGCCCTGGACGAGGCACAGAACGTGTTGCCGTCAGAGCGCCGCACGGCTGCTGGCGAGATGCTGGTCCGCTTCGTGCGCGAGGGGCGCAACTATGGCCTATCCTTTATGGTGGCGACCCAGCAACCTACTGCCCTGGATAGTCGCCTGTTGGCCCAGGTAGACACGCTCATCACTCACAAGTTGACGGTACAGGGCGACATTGACTATGTGCGTCGCAACCTGAAATCAAGCCTACCCCAGGAAGTGCGCTACGCCAACCGTGTGTTCGCTTTCGACGACCTGCTGCGCAGCCTGGACGTGGGGCAGGCGTTGGTCTCCAATACCGAGGTTGAACGCGCCATCATCGTGGACATCCGCCCTCGTGTCAGTGTCCACGGGGGGTTTTGAGCATGGCAGAGATCCGTGTGCTGAGCAGTACCACCCGTTGTATGCAGCGTTTGGGCTATCTCAAGCGCCTGGTGCGCCGGGTGGTTGCCCTGAGCACGTCCAGCGTGGATAACCTGGGCAGCGACCTGACCCAGACAGTGATGCGCAAAGTGCGGGCGCCGCTCACCGCTGGCCGGGTGGCCTACATCCGCCAGCGTCTCTACGACCGGGCTTACAACGGCCTGAAGAAGCAGGCTGCCGTCTGGAGTGAAGGCGAAGAGACTATCGTGGCTATGGAGCTGCAAGACCTCTACCTGGCTGACCCCACGCTGCCTTCGCAAACCGGCAAACTGGTGCGCAGCGACTGGCGCCAATATCCACCGCTGGGTGTGGCCCTGGGCTTCATCCGGGCCGGCACTTACTCGCCCAACACCCGTGCCCTGTCCCTGCTCTATTTCACGCCAGAAGCCGAACTTCAGGCCTTTCTGGATTACCAGCCTGAGGCTAATCCGTTGCGCCTCAGCCGTGCCCAGGCATTGCTGCTGCTCTATTCCTTGCTTGAGAACGATGGCGAAATCATCGCCCCCTTGCTTGGCCAATTGGCCGCCGAGGCTGCCGATGGCTTCAGCGACCGGGACGCCGGTGACCGGCTGCCAGCGATCTACCGCGCTCTCATCAAGCGTCATCGCCGCCGTGTGCTCTCGGCGGAAGAACGGGATCGGTTGGAAATTCTCTCTCAAGTAGCAGATAGCGTTGCAAAGTGGCGTGAGCGATCCTATACAGGAGGAGGCGCACACACAGTAACAAGTACCCCTCGCGTTGAGCCATACACAGATATTGGACTGCTGCATAAACCCAGTCCTTTCCGCTATAGCTACGCCTTCACCCCAGTCGGCTTGACCTGGGCCGAGGCCTTGACCGGAATAGAGACCGCCCCCCAGGTGGCCGAGTTTCTGGCGACCCGTTTCTTTGCCACCGTCGCTCACGCATGGGAACTTGAAGCCACACCTGTCACCGACCCGGCAACCATCGTGCCTCACCTTCACCGTGCCTGGCTATCCATTCGTAGTGCCGGTGGCTATGCGCCCATTGAGGAGATGGCCCTGGTTGCCGGTATCGAGGCTCTGCTGGAAGACGGCCTCATTATCGAGACGAAAGTGGCGCGGGAGGCGATCCTCGCTTACCAGAAAGTCAACCCCTACCGGGTGCGCTTCACCGTCAACCGTATGGGCAAGCTGGCCCACGCCCGGTTTCTGGAAGCGCCATCGAATAAGTGAAAAAAAGGAGCGTGCTCTATGTTGGAAGCGATCAAACTAAAGGGAAGAATCCAGCCTGACCGACAACTCGAATTATCCAGACTACCCCCCGGACTACCCGAGGGAGAAGTGGAGTTGATCTTGCTTTATGAGAGGAAACCCATCAAAGCAGATAAGACTCAACTCTCCCCACTCACCTGGCCTGTCCTAGATGGCGGCCGCTATCTGGGTGGGACACTGCGCCGGGAGGAAATCTATGCCGACGATGGCCGATGACGCCTGCGTAGTGGACACTAACGTGCTCATATACAGCACGGTCTCCGGCAACCCCTGGCATCAACAGGCACGAGAGTGGCTGACAACATTGCAAAGCAAAGGACGTAGCCTCTGCGTCACGACCCAGATTCTGCGCGAGTATATGGTTGTCCTGACGCGAGGAACTGTCTTTGAGAAATCGTTCAGTGTAGATCAGGTGCTGGCTCAAATCCAGACACTACTGCCCAGCCTCACAGTCCTCGACGAACCGTTGGCTGCCGCCGATCTCTTGCGCGCATTAGTACAACGGTATCAGGTGCGTGGCAAGAACATCCACGACGCCAATATCGTCGCCGTTATGTTGACCCACGGTGTCCGTAGGCTGGCAACCTACAATCAAGCGGACTTTCGACGGTTCGATGAGATTGTCCTGGAATCGCTGACCGCCAAAGATTCGAGCAATGCAACCTGACTCCTGTCTCGACGAAGCCTTGGCCATTTTTCAGGATCGGCTGGGTACGGCCACTCACCTGGGCCTCAGCGCCGACGAGTCTTTCGCCTCCGCTGACCCCGTCGGCGTCGGCGGGCCGCTGCGTGCCCTCACGCTCCTCGTCCAGGACGCGCCTTTCGCCCTGCTGGGCCTGACCGTGCCAACCGTCGCGGTGAACAAAGCCGGGCTGATTGAGTACCTGGCCCGGCGCGCCCGCGCCCGTCGTCTGCCCTATCTGGTCGTCAGTAACCTGCGCGACGCCTGGCTCCTGCCCATCCCTGCCCGCCCTGGTGACATGCCTGACCCCCTCAAACGCTACCCGCCCATTTACCGGGTTGCACCCGGCGCTGGTGATTCCCTTTCTCCCCTGGAGCGTGCTGCCCTGTCCGACTGGGCCGACGAGATCGCTGCCGACCTGGCTGCCCTCCACCGCGACGGCTCCCTGCACCTGGTGATCCCCGACGCCGATTTTTTCGTCGAGCGGCTGACCCGCGCCGTGGACGTCCTCAAGCCGGCCGTCAAGCAGGCTCTGCGGACGAAGCTGGGTATGGACCCGGCCTTCGGCCAGGAACTCAGCGAATGGGCGGTGCGCCAGGGTATCCCGGCCAACCTGCGCTCTGATGACTTCGTCGAGGCCGTCGTCCGCCAGGCCATCTACCGTCTGATGGGCAAGATCATCTTCTACCAGAGCCTGCGCCGGGCTGCGTCTCAGTTACCACCGATGGACTTGATCGACCTGGACACTGGTCAGGTGCTCCCCCGCCTGCGAGATTGCTTCACAGCGGCGCACAGAATTGACTACCACGCTGTGTTCCGTGAGGACGTAGTGGATCGGTTGCCGTTCCCCGCCGCCGCCTCGGCCGAGTTGCGCGACCTGGTGAGCGACCTGAACACCCGCGATTTCGCCCACCTGCCCCAGGACGTGGTGGGCGCTGTCTTTGAGCGGCTCATTCCCCCGGAAGACCGGCATGCGCTGGGCCAGTACTTCACCCCGGAGCCGTTGGTGGACCTCATCGTCGCCTTCTGTGTGCGGAACGGTGACGATACTGTGCTGGACGCCACCTGCGGCACCGGCACTTTCCTCATCCGCGCCTACGACCGACTGCGCACCCGCCTGGGCGTCCACGATCACAGCCAACTGTTGGGCCAACTCTGGGGCGTGGACGTGGCGCCCTTCCCCGCAGAACTGGCTACCATCAATCTCTTTCGCCAGCGCATGGACGACGCGGGTAACTTCCCCCGCATCCTGAACGAGGACTTCTTCGAAATCGTCCCCGGCGGCACCTATCGTTTCCCTCCGTTGAAAGCGCCCAATTCTCCCGCTACTCCTCCCGTTGGGCGAAGGTCTCCCGACCGAGCCCCATCCGGCGGCGGTCAGGAGACCTTGCCGAACAATGGAGAGGGGGCGGGCTGGGTAGACGAGCCAATCCCCATCTTCGCCGCCGTCGTCGGCAACTTTCCCTACATCAGCGCCGACCGCATTGAGCGCACGGTGAAGGGCTATCGCCAGACCGTGGCTCACCGCCTGGTGCAAGACTGGTTCCACGCCTACCCCGACGGCTTCACCTTCAAGCGCAAGAGCGACGAGAAGCAGCACCGCCTGGCCCGCCAGAATGGTCTGGCGTTGGACGTCTTTCTGGAGAAGGCCAAGCCGATCATCTCCACCTACGCCGATCTATACGTGTCCCTGTTCTGGCACGCCGCCGCGTTCCTCAAAGAGGGCGGGCGCATGGGCATCGTCACCTCCAACGCCTGGCTGGACGTGGGCTACGGCTACGGATTGCAGCGCTTCCTCCTCGATCACTTCAAGATCATCGCGGTGCTGGAGAGCCGCTGCGAACCCTGGTTTCTGCAGGCGGCGGTCAACACCGTCGTCACCATCGTCGAACGCTGCTCCGACCCGGCCGAGCGCGAGACTCACCCGGCCCGTTTCGTCAAGGTCAAACGGTCCCTGGCCGAACTGATCCCCTGGGACCTGCGCCTGGACGGGCTGAACCGCTGGAACGGGTTGGACCGGCTAGTATGGCGGATCGAAAACTCCCCTCTCCCTGGTGAGGGAGAGGGGCCGGGGGTGAGGGTGGTCGAGGACGACGACTTCCGCATCCGCACCGTGCGCCAGGGTGCATTGCGCCAGCAGGCGGAGGCGGCCGGGCAGACGGTCAAGTGGGGGCCATACCTTCGCGCCCCAGGCGTCTACTTTGACCTGCTGCGCGAGGCAGGCGATAGGCTGGCCCTGCTGCGCGATGTGGCACCGCCTGCCCGCGGTGGCACGACTCGCATCAACGAGTTCTTCTACGTGGACGAGGAGACCATCCAACACTGGGGCATTGACCCCGAGTTCTGCTGGCAACTCATCAAGTCACCCAGCGAGACCGACACCATCCGCATCAATTCCGACGACCTGAGCCTGAAGGTATTCGTCTGTCGCAAGACGAAGAACGAATTGGGAGCCGAGGGCAGGCTAGGTACGTTGCGCTACATCGAGTGGGGCGAACAGCAAGAGTACAGGCGAGGGGTACAGCAGGGGATGAAGTGGCCCGAGGGGCCGTGGGTCAAAAACCGTCAGCCGGGCTGGTATGCCTTGCCGGAGAGTGAGACGCATTTCAGTTACTTGTTCTTTACGCAAGCATATGGCGACCGGCACATCCAACGATACAGCCCCACTCCACTGGTGGCTGATGCACGGCTCTACTATTTATCCCCTGCCGATGAGCAAGGCGCGGAAGTAATATCTGCCGTGTTGAACAGCAGCTTGGTTGCTTTCTTCACCGAGTTGGCCGGCCGTGTCACCCTGGGCGACGGAGCATTAGAACTGAAAGTCGAAGACGCCCGCGATTACCTGCTGGCGCCGGATGTGCGGCAGTTCGACGAGGCTGGCCGCCAGGCCATCGTGGCTGCCTTCCAGCCGCTACTGGCGCGGCCCATCGGCTCCGTCTTTAACGAGGTGCAGCAACCCGACCGCCAAGCCCTCGACGGAGCCGTGCTGCGAGCCATGGGCCTCGACCCCGATCTATGGCTGCCCCGTCTGTACGATGGCCTCACGACCCTGGTGCGAGAGCGAGTACAACTGGGCCAGATGCGGGGCAAAGCGCGACGAAGCCGCCCCAAGCAGGCAGCCAACCGTGTAGTCGGAGAAGTGCTGCAAGACCTGCTGCCTAACGGCCCGGCCCGCTTCCCCGACGATTTCTTTTCCCCTGCTGCCCGTGCTGGCGACTTTCGGGAGATTCCGTTGCCTACCGCCCCACTGCGCTACGTTGGTCCCCACTTTGGCCAGGAGCAACTGATCACCGAAGATGGGCAGATGCTCACCGTAGCCAATAGATTCGAGGTTCGCTACCTCCTCTTTGCCCAGGCGGCCGGGCAGAAGGTGGCACGGCTGCCAGAAAAACCCGTGGAAATCTCGCGGACAGTCAACAACTACGTGCAGTACCTGCGCGACCTGCGGGGACGTTTGCATGATGCTTACTTCACCCGTACGTTGGATCAGGCTGCCGCCGAGCGCTTCGTGAGAGAAGCGTGGCGCAAATTCAACCTACCCGATCCCGAGGAGTAGGCTTCGATGTACGAACATCTCAACTTGAAAGCCTGGCCCTTCCACGTCGTTCCCGACGCGGAATTTGCGACTATTTGGGCGGGCCGTCGCCGGACGAAGAAGCAACTTGAGCGCCTGCTTTGGAAAATGCAGTTCGCGCCCAAGTCCGGCCTGCACCTCCTGTGGGCAAACTTTGGTATGGGCAAGACCCACACGCTGCTTCATTTGCAGCACTTATGCCAGCAGACTCAGGGCAGACTGATCCCCGTTTATGTTGTCATGCCCAGGCGCGCCAAGGGTTTCCTCGAAGTGTATCGGGCAATTGTCTCAGAATTGCCTTATGGCTTTCTGGGGGAGCAATTGGTGAAAGTGGGCAGCAATTGGTCAGGGAGCCTCACGCTCCATCCCATGTTCTCCAGGTCTCCTGGCGTCGTGAGTGCACTCCTGGCCATGCGCAGTGGTGATGCAGAGAAAGGCACAGCCGCTCGTCAATGGCTGATTGCACAGCCAGGCCTGACGGCTCGCCACCTTCGCGCTGTCGGTGTGACTTACCGCATCAAAACCCCCGAGGACACCATCAATGCGCTCGCTGCCTTGACCCGCCTGGCAACCTTCAAGTCGAATCCCCCAAGCAAACTGATGGTCATGCTGGACGAATACCAGCGCATCGGCGAACTAAGGTCTCGTGTGCTGAGCGAAGTCAACGCAGGCTTGCACGGCTACTACAACGAGCATCCCACGGGGCTGGAAGTCATCCTCTCATTCTCGTTTGGCCGCGAGGACAACGTAGCGTATCTACTGAGTAATGAACTGAAGAGCCGCGCTGAGCCACAGAGCATTAGTCTGGATATACTAAGTCAAGCGGAGGCCATTGAATTCATCCGAGACTTGTTGGCGCAGTTCCGACTGCGGGAAGAAGAGCGTTGGGCATACCCATTTTCTCCAGAGGCAATCGAAACCCTGGTGGAGCACATTGCCAAGATCAAAGCGTTGACGCCCCGCCGCTTGATGCTGTATGCCAATCACGTCTTACTTGAGAGCCAGTTAGCCCGTGGTCCTGACCGCACAGATGAGATCACCGCAGAGGAAGTCAGGGAACTGCTGGCTGACCCTCGCCTGGGAGCAATGGACATTGATGAACCCAACATAGCAGGGTGAGGAGCAGATGAACCGAAAGAAGTCGGGATTCCCAGATGGACGAGAACTGGATGGCCGATGGCGAGGAGGAAGAGGATGCCGTGCCCACGGCTGGGCTCGGCTATAGCGAGCACTTCTGGATAGATGATGTTCGCATCTCGCCTTACGATTGCCCCGATTGCCTGAAGCGCGATGAGTTCGATTGCGACCTATGCGTGTTCTTTACACCTGGGACCTGCCGACTGCTACGCGACCCGTTTCAGATGCAGGACCTCAGAACACTGCTCGACATCTATCGTGAACGTCGAGCGGCACAACGAGCGGCACAACTCAAACGACAGCGGGAGTTGATCCGTGCGGTACGTTCAGAACTACAGGCACACGGTCGCCCGCTTCACTATGCAGTGCTGGCGCGCATAGTCGCAGATCGGCACCCTAAACTGCAGATGAGCGAGCATGGGGTTCTCAGTATTATGGCCTCTCACCCGGATGTGTTTGAAAGGGTTGCAGGGGGAGTATATCGGTGTCGAAAAGCAAGCCAACGTTAGCATTACCTTTGACCCATTGAGCACAAAACGCATAATTGGAATCCTGGCAGGGACGACGCCCCACTGGAGGGCCGAAAAAGGCTGCCTTTGTAGGGGAGCGATTACATTTTCTGGCCTTTCTGGGCGGCCCTTTCCCCACCATTTGGCTCTTTGGGCTCCAGTTATGCGGTTGTCAGCGCACGGTCAAAGGTGATGTTAAGAGATAAGCAACGATAACAAGGCGGCTGGAGGCTGTTTTTGCTCAGGTTGACCATCTGTGCCAGGAGCAAGCCGCAATGCGGGAGAGGCTGTCACGGCCGCGGCAGTCACTGCTGGATGCGGCGTCTCGAGGAAAGTTAACCACATCGGAGGAGAACAGATGAAAACGTACACCTTTCACGTCTCGTTGCCGGGCCACGGTCGAGCGTGGCGGAAGATCGAGATGCGCGCTGACCAGACCCTGGAAGACCTGCATTTCGCCATCCAGGAAGCATACGGCTGGGATGCCGATCACCTCTACTCGTTCTTTATGAGTGGTCGGGCCTGAGATGGGGAGAGCGAGTACTGCTTGCCAGAAGGGTGCGATCCGTGGGGGATGCCGATAGAAGAGCCATTTGAAGGTGAGGTGCCCCCTGAATTGCTGGCCGAGGAAGCGGCGTCCGGCCCTGGCGATGTCCGAGAGACAGCGGTGGGCGAATTTGGGCTGGAGGTGGGCCAGGGGTTTATGTACCTTTTCGACTACGGGGACGAATGGCGCTTCAAAGTGCGCGTGCACGCCATTAACCCCGACGCACCGGAGGCGGAGTACCCGAGGATCGTCGAGGTAGTGGGCGAGGCACCGGGACAGTACCCTTTGTGGGATGACGAGTAAACGGCGCCGGAGGAAACAACACCGGGGATGAAGCCCGGCTGAGGGGCTACGCACTTCACCTGCAGAGGGGGGTTGGGCGAACCATGGCAGAGATTGAGGTCAAGAAATCAGAACACGGCGACCGCTACAAGTTCCAGGTAACCGTGAGAGAAAGAGGTGGAGAGAGCCATCACCGGGTGACCCTGCGGAAAGCCGACCACGAACGGCTCACCGGCGGCAAGGCAAGCCCAGAGGCGTTGGTGACCGAGTCCTTCCGGTTTCTCCTGGAACGCGAGCCGAAGGAAGCGATCCTGGGCTCATTTGATCTTACAGTAATCAGCCGCTACTTCCCAGGGTATGAGCGTGAGATCGGTAAACGCTTGGAGTAATGCTATTGCCCTGGCCAGCCCTCTATCTCAGCCAATACCTGGCTCAGGCTTGGCTGGTCGGCTGGGGCCAATTGGTCAGTCGGTCCATGGCGGCCAATCCGTACTTCATCGTTCTTGCAAACCTGTACGTCTGCCAGCATGTGCCTTTTCCCACAAGTCCCGATACGTCGCTTGTACCGAGGAGTCCAGCCGATTTGCCAGTGTCAGAGGTAGGCTCAGACGGGCAATCAGGTCTTGCACATCGGCCAGGTCTCGCAACCGGTGGGGCGCGCTGGTCCCCGATGCCAGTTTCAACTCGATCAGTTTCTCCAACGCTACCACACAGACACCCTCTATCTCCACCGTCACCCCCGGGTCGGCCGGGTCGGGGAAAGCCACTGGTTTGGGCAATCCGTCGCCTGGATACTCCCCCGTGGTCACGATTTTGAAACGCACGCCTGTCTCCGTATCGCGGAACGTCTTTTTGGCTTCACTAAAGGCCGGCCGGTACCCCCGTCCCACCAGTTGCTGGCGGAAACGCTCCAGTCCAGGAGGTGTCATCAGCAAATCAATGTCCTCCGTCAGCCGGGGGTACCCATGTTCGGCAAGAGCCAGTCCGCCCAACAGAGCGTAGGGGATGTCTTCCGCATCCAACCGCTGGACCAATCGGCGCACTGCGCCGTATAGCCGTCCTGCACCCGCGAAGTAGGCACTCGCTTCGCGGAGCACGCGGTCCCCTCCCTGCCGTAGCAGTTGTTCGAAGGCCGCTTCTTGTTCTTCCGCCATCATCCCCCCGACCTCCGACGCCTACAGCACGCTTGTCGTGTCATCGTGATTCGTAGCCGCTCTTCAGTATCCCGTACTGTTCCAAATCCTCAACCCCCCCCACTTCTTCACGTGCTGTCTCAGGCATCCCTCATGGGTCATTCCAATTTTCCTTACCACGCGCCCCGAGGCAGGATTTCGCTTGAAGTGGCATGCGTAAATTCGATTCAGCCCCAGCACCTCAAAGCCATACCATACGACCGCTTCGGCGGCCTCCGTACAATACCCTCGATTCCGAATTATTGGAAGCCCTTTCATATCACCGCTCCCTGGAAGCACCTGACTTGCCAGCACATGCAGCATCACGCATATCACTCAATCCCATGCGCGAAAGCAGAAGAACCTCTACCTCCGCCCCTGCCGGCAGATGGTCGCACTCCTCCGGGATGACTGCCAACCCATCCGCTTGCACCAACGAGTTGAGGATGCCAGAGCCCTGGTCGCCGGTCAGCGTCGCCTCGTAGCCTGTCTCCGTCTCGCGCAAGCGCACCCGCAGGTAATGACGGCGGCCATCCTTGCGCACGATGGGCTGGCTCAGGCACGCCTGCATCCGTTGACACGGGCGCGACCAATCGGTGAAACCCTGCATCTTCAGGAGCGCCGGGCGACCGAAGAGTTCGGTGCTGATCATCGCCGCCACCGGGTTGCCGGGAAGACCCAGCAGCGGCACGCCCCCCCCCCTATCCCCCCCCACTGGGGGGGGAATCCTGCCTCCCCCAGTCCCACCCCACCGGGAGGGTGGCCAGATTCGTCCGAAGGCCAGCGGCCGCCCTGGTTTCATGTTCAACGACCAGAAGTGCATCTCACCCTCGGCCGCGAGAACCTGCTTGACCAGGTCGAAGTCGCCCACGGAGACACCGCCGGAGGTAATGATGAAGTCCGCTCCCTGCGCCAGCGCCTCCCGCATCCCCCGCCGCACCAACTCCTCCCGGTCGCGGGCCACTCCCAATAGGAGCGGCAGCCCGCCAAACGCTTGCACCTGCGCGGCGACGATGTAGGAATTGGCGTCGCGGATCTGGCCGGGGCCAGGGTCCTGGTCGGGTGGCACGATCTCGTCGCCGGTAGCCAGGATCGCCACCCGGGGCCGCCGCACCACCGCCACCTCCGCCCGCCCGACCGCTGCCAGCATACCGACCTCCTGCGGGCGCAGCACCTTGCCTCGCTGTAACACGACCTGGCCCACGCGCACGTCCTCGCCCGCCGGCCGGACGTTCGCGCCGGTTGGCGGGGGTTTCAGTACCTCGACCCAATCGGAATCCCGGCGGGTGTCCTCGAAGCGCACGACGGTGTCGGCCCCGGCCGGGACCGGTGCGCCGGTCATGATGCGCACCGCTGTCCCAGGCTCCACCCGCAGCCGGCTCACGTGCCCGGCGGCGATCTCCCCCACCACCCGCAGCCGGACGCTGGACTTGGTCGGAGACCGGCCAGAGCAGGGGGCCAGGTCTGCCCCGCGCACAGCGTAGCCGTCCATCGCGGAGTTGGCCAGCGGGGGGATGTCCCGGTCAGCGGTGACCGCTTCGGCCAGCACGCGGCCAGCCGCCTCCAGCAGGCCCACGCGCTCTGGCTCCAGGACATGCACCGTCGCCAGGATGCGCTCCAGCGCCTCCTCGACGCTCAACACGGGGCGGCGGTGCTTGTCAGGCATGGCCTGTCTCCGGTTGGGCGGAGGTCTCCAACCCCGGTTGGGCGGAGGTCTCCAACTCCGGTTGGGCGAAGGTCTCCAACTCCGGTTGGGCGAAGGTCTCCAACTCCGGTTGGGCGAAGGTCTCCAACTCCGGTTGGGCGAAGGTCTCTAACTCCGGTTGGGCGAAGGTCTCTAACTCCGGTTGGGCGGAGGTCTCCAACTCCGGTTGGGCGAAGGTCTCCAACTCCGGTTGGGCGAAGGTCTCCGACCGAGCCCCGTGCTCGGTGTCCACCCCCCGGAGCATCTTGATCGCATGGGGCAGGATGGGAGCCAGCGTCTCCATCCCCTCGCGCACCGCCCTGGGGCTGCCGGGCAGGTTGACAATGAGCGTCCGCCCGCGCATGCCTGCCACACCCCGCGAGATGACCGCCAGCGGGGTCTTGCGGTACCCCTCGAAGCGCAGCACCTCAGCCATTCCAGGCATCTTCCGCTCAATGACGGCCCGCGTCGCCTCGGGGGTGACGTCCCGTGGGGCTGGCCCAGTGCCACCGGTGGTCATGACCAAGTCCGCATGCACCTCGTCGGCTAGCAGAATCAACACCCGCTCAATCTCGGCCCGCTCGTCGGGCACGATTGTCCGGTGCACGACCTCAGCACCCATCTCGCGCAGCAGATCGGCCAGCAGCGGGCCACTGCCGTCTTCCCGCTCTCCCACGTACCCCTTGTCGCTGACGGTCACGACGCTCGCTCGAATTGGCTCCATATCTCTGCTCCCTTCCCATTTCGGTCATTTGTCATTATACTTGTTCTCTGGAGGCGGGTCAAGGACATGCACGTCAGAGCGCGAGACCCACGAAAGCCTTTCGCGCTTTTCGTCTCCTTTCGCGTGTCTCGTGGTCCAAACATCCCCGTACGCTATTGAATCTTGCGCACCTCGTGAGAGGATACCATGCGCGTAGCAATGTACTACAACAACAGGGATGTGCGGTTGGAGGAGATGGAGACGCCGCAGATTGGGCCGGGCGAATAGTGGCCACGGACATCAACGAGTACCGCCTGAACGCAGCGCTTCGCTTCGGGGCCGACGAGGTGATTCACGCCGAAGAAGATGTGCCAACCCGCCTGCGCAGGGTCAACGCAGACAGGCTGGCCGACCTCGTGATCGTGTGCACCGGTGCTTTGCGTCAGATGATCACCCATCGCCTGAGCCTGACGGAGACAGGGCTTGGCTTCCAACTGGTCGCCGATGCCGGGGAATCCATCAAAGTAGTCATCGAGCCGCACAGATGACGGGTGGCGTACCAGGGGGGAAAGTGCCTGGCAAGCAGGGTGTTCTGCCGCGATAGGCAGGCGACAGAGGGACTGGAGCACTGCCTGACGGACCGGGCCAAGTTAGCACGGCTGCACGGCTGGCCGCTCTAGCAACGACAGAAGGCCAGGCACTGGGGAAGCCCGGTACCTGGCCCTCTTGCGCAGCGCGGCCACTCGCCTGGGCTACGAGTAGTTTCTCATGACGAGAGGGAGGAAGACACGGTACTCAAACTCGCCACACCAATAGCCAAGGCAGCCCCGATAGTTCGTGCTGGCGGATGCACCGATGACCGCCTGGCCGACGGTGAAGTTGACGGCGTAGTTGGTGGAACTGGCCGGTCCTCCACCGCCGCCAGTCAGCGGCGTGAACCAGTCCAGTCGATAGTTGTCGGAGGACATCGCCAGGGCAACCCCGGACAGCAGCAGGCCACAGAGGAGAGTCCCCGCGATCACGATCAGCGTTCGCTTAGTCATCGCAGGCCTCCTACTGCAGGGTGACCAGCACATGGATAACGCCGGTACCCTCTACTAATTCGCCCAGCGCCTTGCCCAGGACGGTGCCCTGGGGCGGGTTGGGGCCAGCGCGCATGGCGTAGCCGGGCGTGGACGCGGTGACCAGCAGGTCGCCTGGGTGGATGGCCCCATTCTCCGCGGACGCCCTCACCGGGACGACGCCAACGATGGCCAGGGGCACTTTGCCCGTCAAATCGGTATCGTCGCCCGCACCGCCTACGAAACCGGGATGGGTGGAGTAGACGCCAGCCACGTTGGTTTGGTAGGGATCGGTGGAGCGGATGAGTTGACCGGCCGGTCCGATGACGAGGACGTCGCCAGGCTCCAGGCCGTCCTGGGCAGGGAGCATGTCAGCGAAGTCGGCGCCAGTATTATAGAAGTTGCCGTCAATGTAGACGTCCCCATCCCCTTGCACCTTGAACTTGACGTCAAAATCGTTTCGGAAACGGACGATGTCGTCGTTATCAGCAGCATCTTTGCTGTCTGCGACCAGAGCCAGCCCGCCATCGCTGTGATGGAAGTAGCCACCGAAGCCATAGCCGGTGCCGCAACTGCCATAGACCCCCATGCTTGTGCCTATCCCGTACACGCCAAACGGGCCGTAGCCCATCACGCCGGCAGGGCCGTCATCCCGATACGGATCACAAGTTCCTGCACTGGCCGCCGAGCAACCAAAGACCGCAGGGTGGTCCGTATGGTCGTAGGAATACGCCTGCAGGGCCAGGTAAGTATCGCTGGACGCCCACACACCGATACCATTTGGAGAGTTGGCCGACACCGCCTCCCCTGTATCCCCGGCATAGGCGAAGAAGGCGTCGCTGTCCCCGCTGCCGGTAGACCGCACTGTCAGGATACCATCACTGGTATAACTGATCACCGCCCCCGGCACCAGGCTCAAGGCGTAGGGAACGGGGTAGATGACCTGGCGAGGCGTCATCTCCCCGTCGCTCCCCACCTCGATGCCCAGGTAGAGTTTCTGGCCGTAAATGTCATCGTAGCAGTAATCCATGTAGGAACTGAACAGCCCGTTCTTGATGCTCACTGAGTTAGTGTCCGAGCACAGGGGCGTCCCGTCCGTGGCTACATCGTAGAGGCGGAAAGTGAGGGTGTAAGTGCCATTGAGGGGGTTGCCTCCATCGTCGGTCAGCCGTCCCTGGATTGGGATTGCACCACAGGCGCTATCACCGCAGCGCTCTTTTCTCCTTCTACGTCTATCTCTGGCGGCTCTGGCCCTTGGGCCCGAGTTAGTCCTACTGCCAGCGCCAGCACGGCCAGCACAGCCAGTATCACGATTCCGTTCACGATCAACCACTTGCGCGTGTTCATCATTTCTCTCCCTTCTTCAATATCGTGCTTGCCTGTACACGTTTGTGCGTGCTCCCCTTCACGTCTTCATGCAGGTCTGTGCATAGACACCTCCTTTCGCTGCCGCGCACGTCCATTGCTCTACTCCTGAAACTGAGAACAGGGGGGTTTTGTTGTAGATTCCCAGTGTACCACAAAAACGCCGGGTAACTACTCAGCCACCCCCACGCGGAGCGTTGAAACGCCCCGCTGATACGGCGAAACCCGTTAAAACGGGTTAGAAAGTCGCGTTTTAGTGCGTTTTAACGCACTTTGCGTATCAGCCGATGGTTTCAAGTTTCAACCATCGGCGGGGCAAACGGGTGAGTAGTTACAACGCCGGTTGCGGTATGCGCTCCCGTCAATCAGGCCGCACCGCGACGTACTCCCCCACTCCCCCACCAGGTGCACCCGCATCCGGCGCGGCATGACCCGCTCCAACAGACAGGCCAGCCGAAACAGTACCTCGTTGAAGGCCAGGTAAGTGGGGTCGCCGACGAAACGGAATGAGACCCATTCCAGCCCGGCAGCCTGTGCCAGCCGCTCAATCTGCGAGTACGTGTTGGCGCGGTAGAAGGCCGGGAAGGTGTCCTCCTCCACCCGGTCGTAGAAGCGACCCACCAGCCGCCCCCGCGTCCAGCGCAGAGCCTGGTTGAACATCACCAACGGGTGACGAGCGTTGGGTGTGAGAAAGACAAAGTAGCCGCCGGGAGTTCCTTCGGCAGGCTCAGGACTGCGCAGCACGCGCGCCACCTCGGCCAGAGCCCGGGCCGGGTCGGGCAGATGCTCCAGCACCCACGAGCAGCAGACCAGGTCAAAGACACCGTCGGCATAGGGCAGACCCTCCGCCAGCCCACAGGTCAGCGGTAGCACCGCTGCACGGTGCCCACGCAATGACCTCAGGTCGGCATCAAGCCCGGCGACGAAGCCAGCATGGGGGTGCAACCGCTCCATCACCCCACCCCGCCCGCAGCCCAGGTCAAGCACGCGCGCACCAGGGGTCAGGCGAGTGACCACCAGGTCCTGGTAGACGTGACTGCTTGGCCGCCAGCCGGCCCGCATTTCGGCGTAGCGCCGACGGTAACCCTCCTGTTGGTCAAGCGAAAGCATTGGCTACCAACCGGTCATCCGTCATTCGTCATTCGTCATTACCTACGGCCAATCCCAGATCTCCCAGAAGATAGAGAGGATACAATCGCGCGCGTCCAACGCCTCGACCCGCAGAAACCCACGATGACCGGTGTCCGTGCGCACAGCGATAACGGTGCCCACCGCCAGATCGGGGGCAGGGATATCGTCCGCACTGAACCTGGTGGGATCAATCTGGGCGTAGTGCGCCCTATCGCTCACGTCCGCCATGATGTACGCCACGGCGTCCGTCTGCGGGCGCAGGGCGCAGCCGTCCCCATCGTTGTTCCAACCAAAGTCGTAAGTGCCCAAATGATCCAGATCAACAGAGTCGCCCTCGCCCAGCACCAACTCGCCCACCGTCAGACTGGGCGGGTCCACGGCCACTTGCACGGTGACCTCGCTACTCCCCTCGTCCACAACATCTTCCGAACCCACCCTGATGGTGGCCTCGCCGTAGGCAGGCTCAGCGATGCGATACCGGAGCGTGGCGATATGCACCTCGCCAGGATCGAGGGCCGGGATGTCTACCGTCTCGGTGACACCGTCGGGTGGGAAGACACCCTCCAGCGTGCTGGGATCCGCTGGCGCGATGCCGCCATTACGCACCGCCACCTGAATCTCGAACCATTCCCCGACCTCCACCGAGATGGACTCTGGCGCTACGTCCGCAATCTCCGGGCCCGGGTGTGGCTGTACCGTGGCAGTGATCACAGTGGGTGATGGCGTGATCGCGGGGGCCGGCTCAAGGGTCGGGGTGGACGTGATCGGCTCTGGCACGACGATAAGCACGTAGACGATACTGCCGAAGACCTGCCCCTGATCAGACTGCATACGCCAGCGGCTCTTATAGGTGCCAGGCTCGGTGGGCGCGACCATCTGCACCGCGACATCGACGGCAGACCCGGAGAGTGTGGCAGGGATGGCGACGGAGGCTGCTCCCCCCAGTTGGCTGTCGCCGACGAAGACCAACTTGAAACCGGTTCCCCAGTCGCACGTGCCGGAGTTGCGGATGCGCCAGGACTTGGTGAAGGCGACGCCGGGCTGGAGCACCGTGTTGTCGGGGACCGTCAGGTCGGCCACGTAAGAACCGTTGAGAGTGCAGCCACTCTCTTCGGTCACGTCGGGTACGGGGGTCTGAGTGGGGCCGGAGATCGGAGTGACCTGGGCAGCAGACTCCACGACGTGGAGAGTGATGGAGGTGGGAAGAGAGGCCTGGTTTTCGGTGTTGTAGGCGACGACGTGGACGACGACATCACCGGGGGATTCGGGAGTCCAGGGTTGGGCGATGGCGAAGGTGGTGGGCGTGCCCTCAGCAGGAGGGTCCGCGCGGACGACGACGGAGTTGACGAGCAGTTCGACGCGAGCGACGCCCCCCTCATCGGAGGCGGAGGATTGGACAAGCACCTGTTGGCCAACGACGACGGTAGAGCCGTTGGCCGGGGAGATGATGACCACGGTGGGGCCCTTTCCCCCGCTGGACGGGCCGCAGGCCAGCACAGGGATAAGCGCTGCGGCGGTCAGGGCCAACACCGCCCGCAGGACCACGGAATGTTTCTTGTTCATGACACCCTCCTCACCCAATTATAGCCGCTTTCCGCGTCGCCAGCAAGCGAAGTCCTGTCAACTCAAATGATAATCGCACCGAACGGACATCGTTCCCTCAAAAGATA
>CAYLPU010000028.1:0-49908 GCA_964385635.1 uncultured Anaerolineales bacterium | reverse complement strand
TTTTCATTTGAGGGAACGAACTGCCTTCGGTGCGATTATACTTGAGGGAATACGGCCAATTGCCTTTTTGCCCGTTTTCGGTATAATCTAAGCAAAATCCACCCACCGAGGTACCCAGAGTTGACACGCCAGGCATGGAGAACCTGCACGTACATCTATTCTCGCAGATTGTAGCGCGGTCGTCAGACACGCCTGCGCCGCCTTGCGCTGCAATCTGCTTACACCAGACCCACACTCAGTGGGTCTTTATATTGCCCAGTTATCCTGACTCAAGAGATAAAACAAAGAGCAAACGATAAAGAGAGGTGTGTGATGAGCAACCCCACAATTGACGAACAGGTCACCATTCTGATGCGCGGCGCAGAATTCGGCGACGAGCAGACCAAAGAGCACATGCGGATGGAACTGCGCGAGCGATTGGTCGAGGCGAAGAAGACCGGACATCCACTGCGC
This sequence comes from uncultured Anaerolineales bacterium, assembly GCA_964385635.1. Lineage (GTDB taxonomy): Bacteria > Chloroflexota > Anaerolineae > B4-G1 > B4-G1 > CAYLPU01. The sequence goes on along the minus strand of CAYLPU010000028.1, from coordinate 49,455 downwards.
GTCTACTGTGGCTACGATCCCACTGCTCCCGACATCCACCTGGGCCACACCGTCACCATGCGCAAACTCCAGCAGTTCCAAGAACTGGGTCACCAATCCGTTTTTCTCATCGGCAACTTCACCGGTCTGATTGGCGATCCCTCCGACAAAGACAAAACCCGGCCACGCAACACGCCCGAGGGACTGGCCGAGAATGCCCGCACCTACACCCAGCAGGCGTTCCGGATACTCGACCCGGAGAAGACCGAGGTGCGTTACAACGCCGATTGGCTGGCCCCACTGACCTTCGAGGACGTCATCGGCCTGGCGACCAACTTCACCGTCCAGCAGTTCCTGGCGCGAGACAACTTCGCCCGACGGCACAAGAGCGGCGACCCTATCTGGCTGCATGAGTTCTTCTACGCGCTGATGCAGGGGTACGATGCTGTGATGTTGCGGACCGACGTGCAACTGGGCGCAACGGAGCAACTCTTCAACCTGCTGGCTGGCCGCAAGTTGCAGGAATCCTTCGGACAGAAGCCGCAGGTATGTCTCACATTCCCCATCCTCGTCGGCACCGACGGCACACTGCGTATGTCCAAGAGCACAGGTAACTACGTTGGCATAGATGAGCCCCCCGAGATGAAATACGGCAAGACCATGTCTATCCCCGATTTAGCGATGCACAACTGGTTCGAACTGATCACACGCTGGACGCCGGCCCAGATTGACGAACTGTTGCAAGCGGTGGAACAGGGGGTGGTCCACCCAATGGAGGCGAAGAAGAAACTGGCCTGGGAGATCGTGTCTATTTTCGACGGGGATGAGGCCGCCGACAAGGCTGCCGCGCACTTCACGCAGGTACACCAGCAGAGGCGGTTGCCGGACGAGATGCCCACTTACACGCTGACCGACCCGACCAACGTCGTGGAGATTATCTTCGACACCGGGATGGCGCGCAGCAAGAGTGAGGCCCGTCGTCTGGTAAAGCAGGGAGCGGTCAAATTGGACGGCGGGCGTGTAGCCAGCATCGAGATGGAAATTGAGGTTGAAGGCGAGAGAGTGCTGCAGGTAGGGAAACGACGTTTTCTACGGCTAGTGCCGGGAGACGCGGCACACAACACGTAACACGCGGTGCGTGGTGTGTGGATAAAAGGAACAGAAGGAGGAACAAATGAAAGATCGCGCAATCCTATGGGTGTTCTTGGCCTTTGTCCTGGGCTTCACGCTGCCGGTGTGCAGTTGCGTCGGGACAGGGCTCCTCACGCTGGGGACACTGAACCGCATGGCCGGAGAGCCTACGCAGACGACAGCCGGCTTTGGTGACGCCGTGGCCGTAGCCCGGCTCGATGGGACCATCACTAGCGGTCCCCTGGAATACTTTGCCACGCAGGGTATCACCCCTGAGCGCGCAGGCGACCTGCTGAAACAGGCAGCCGCCGACCCCGCCATCAAAGCCGTCGTGGTGCGCGTCAACAGCCCCGGCGGCAGCGTGGTCGCCTCCGATGAGATCTACAACGCGCTACTGGAGTTCGAGAAACCAGTCATCATCTGGATGGGCGAGATCGCCGCCTCAGGCGGCTACTACATCGCCTGCGGCGGTGACTACGTCTTTGCCCACCCGGACACGCTGACTGGCTCCATCGGCGTCATCAGCCAGTTCCTCAACGTCGAGGAACTATTAGACGAGATCGGTGTGGATGTGGTGGTCATCACCTCCGGCCCGCACAAGGACATCGGTAGCCCCTTCCGCGACATGACGGAGGAGGAGCAAGCGCTGTGGGAAGGGATCACTGACGAGATCTACGAGGGGTTCGTGGGAATCGTAGCCCAGGCGCGGGACCTGCCGCTAGAGGACGTACGCGCCCTGGCCGATGGGAGCATCTATACCGGCCGGCAGGCGCTGGAACTGGGGCTGGTGGATGAGGTGGGCACGCTGGACAATGCAATAGCGAAAGCAGCAGAACTAGGTGGCATTGAAGGGGATCCCCGGGTGGTCGAATTGAAACCGACGACTGCCTTCTTCGACATGCTCTATGGCCTCCAGGCACGCTCAGCGATACCGACGATGGAGGAGATTCTGGGCTGGGCCGGCGCGCCATCGGTGCAGTTCCGGTTTGTGGGACCATAGGCCGTTGGTGGGAGGATTCCCCAGATGCCGTCTGAGTGTCTGGAGAGTCCTCCCACAGTGTTCTGCGTGGGCTGCCAGGAGGCCCGCTCCGCTTGCACTACTCACCACCCCTCAGTCCCCCACTAACTCGACGGCGTCAATCTCATTCCAATTGCCCCCCTCGCTCTGATCCAGGTGAATGCGCACCCCCACCACCGGGAAATCAATCCCGGTGACTGGGATGGATAAAACGCGGGGGCACTCATCTACGGGTGCCGGTTCTCCTTCCCAGACCGTGTAGTACTGGCCACCCTCGTCTATGACTTCCACTTGCACGATGAACCCAGGCGAGTTGCTTTCGTAGATATTGATCCGGCCAGGAACGACAGGGAACTCGTAGCTGAGCTCCAGCCAGTCCACGCCGTCCGACGCCGAGGAAGCCCAGGCGGTCTGGTAGTCGCCGCACTCGGGAGTATCAGGAGCACCGGTGGCCTGGATAGCGGCCCAATCGGGGTTGCCGTACTCGGAACTGGCAGTGGCGCTGAAAGCCCACTGGTCTACTCTGGGGATCCAGCCGCTCCCATCGCCGCCCCAGACCTCCCAGGTCATAGGCCCGTCGAGAGGCTGGTTGAACCAGATCGCGATCTCAACGTGGTCAGAGGTCTCAGCTCTCACGTCGTAGGTGCCGAAGGGGATGTCGGTCAGCGTGAAACTGTCGCCGTCGGCGATGAAGTCGTCCCCAAGCCGGTCGTTGCCCCACTGGTCGCTGGTACTCGGCGAGAGGTAGACGTACCAGATGTCGGTGCCGGAGTCGTTGATGATCTCAAGCGTCACAGTTGACACAACTGTGGGCACTGAGGTAGGTGAGGCCGTAGTGGGTGCTGTGGTAGGAGGGACCGTGGTAGGTTGCGGTGCCGAGGCTGGCTCGAGTTGTGAGCCGCCGCATGCCAGTGTTGCTACAACCAGCATCCCTGTCGCCAGACTGAACCATGTGCTTTGTTTCATGTCCCTACTCCCCAATTTAAATCGCATCTGAAAGTCCTGGTCAACCTGGCCATCCTCTTTGTCAAGCAGGGCCAAAAAGACCGGGTAGCGGAATTGCTCAGTCTGGCGCGTCACCACTCCGCCAGTGAACAGACAATCCAGGAGAGGGCTGAGCGATTGCTGGATGAAATGGGCCTCGTTTTACCGGGTAGTGTCCCAAGGTCTCTGGATTTGGTCGTCGCCGAGGCACTCGCAGAGACCTCCCCTTCTCGTCATCATCCAGCCAGCGGGCAACAGGCAGAAGACCAGACGATCCGCCTCTGTTGACTGCAGGCTACGTTGGTGCCGTCGAGACGTACCACGCTGCCACCCACCCTCTCTGGCCCTCCTCCGTCTCCACGTAGAGCCATTCGTCGTACCGGCCCACCAGCACCCGTGCGCGCTCCAGGTCATCGTGGACCGTGAGCGGTGCGTTGTGAGCGGATCGCCCGATGCGCCTGGCTCTTACCGTGGGTCGCTTGCGCATGTTCATGTCCTCAATGGGATAGACGGTCAGTAAGGTCTCCGGCGCTGGGCCAGGTTCGGTCTGCACGTACCAGGCAGCGACGTAGCCTCTGCTCCCGTCGGGGAGGCACACCCGCAACCACCCGCCCCGATCGCCCAGCACAGTGAGCGCAGTTGCCCGGTTGCCGACAACCGTCAGTGGCTCGTGGGGCAGGGCGATGGCGATGCGACTGGTGCCTGTCGAGGGACCTCTGCGCACGTTCAGCGCTTCGGTGGCATAGACAACCAACGTCTCGGCCGGTTCCGGTTCAGGCATAGGTTCAGGCGGCGCTGGGGCGGGCGGCTGCAGTTGGACATACCAGGCGGCTACAAAGCCATCCATCCCGTCGGCGCGCCGCACCTGGATCCACCGCCCATACTGAGCCACCTTGGCGCGGGCCCTGTCGGCGTCGCCCAGCACAGTGAGCGGTTCGCCTTTATCCAGCCACGCCAGTTGTGCGGAAGCAGTCGTAGGCCCAGCACGCAGTCGCACCTGATCGGTGGTGTAGATAGTCAGTCCACCGGGCACAGGGATCTCAGCCCCCTGTAAGTAGGGCAGCGGGTCCACCACTCCATCCGGGTAGCCGGGGGTCTTGGCGCCGATCAATTTGAGGGTGAGGTGCAGGTGGGGGCCGAAGGTGTGCCCCGTGTTTCCCGATAGGGCGATGGGTTCACCGGCCCCCACGTGCTGGCCCTCAGAGACCAACACCCTGGACAGGTGGGCATAGATAGTGCGATACTCGCGACCTCCAACCCTGTGCCGGATGCGCGCGTGAAGTCCGTAGGCGTTGCCATTATTGGGCCGGATGTCGAACACTTCGCCGTCTGCGCAGGCATAGATGTTAGCCCCGATGGGCGCTCGGAAGTCAAGCCCTTCGTGGCCGGCCTGGTTGAATTTGGCGTAAACCTGCGGATTCTCGCCAAAGTGCTGTGTGATGGTGTGGTCGTCTACAGGCCACCGCAACCTGAATCTGTCGGTCATGACTCCTCCCTTGACATGAGGTCCTTTCCACGAATCAGTCCTTGTCGCGATTATACTTCCCCTCCACAGCCTGTCAAACGAGGGGATATCTGTACTCTGCGTCCTCGGCGGCGAAAAGAAATGATCATCTGACCGGTCGCGTTGATCGGGATGTATGCGCATTTTGTGAGCACAATCTAACGAAATACTAATGTTGTTCTTATCTATTTCTGATGTAAGCGGGATATACTGGGGCCAAGATGTCCAATTCTGGTTCGATGAAACAGCAGGTATATGGGAGGAAACAGATGAGTAAGATCATCGGAATTGACTTAGGCACAACCAACTCAGTCGTCTCTGTGATGGAAGGGGGCGAGCCCACCGTCATCCCCAGCGCCGAGGGGGGCCGGTTGTTCCCGTCGGTCGTCGCATTTACCAAGAGTGGCGAGCGGCCGGTAGGCCAGGTCGCCAAGCGACAGGCGGTCGTCAACCCGGAGAACACTATCTTCTCCATCAAGCGGCTGATGGGCCGCCGGGACGATGAACCTGAGATCGAGAAGGCGCGGCAGGTTCTGCCTTATAAGATCGTGCGTGGGCAAGGAGGTGATGCGCGGATCCGCATCCCGCAGACCGGAAAAGAATACACGCCGCAGGAGATATCGGCGATGATCCTGTGTAAACTGAAGCAGGACGCCGAGGCCTACCTGGGCGAGCCGGTCACGCAGGCGGTCATCACCGTGCCAGCCTACTTCAACGACAGCCAGCGACAGGCGACGAAGGACGCCGGGCAGATCGCCGGTTTGGAAGTTCTGCGCATTATCAACGAACCGACTGCCTCCAGCCTGGCCTACGGCCTGGATAAGAAAGAAGAGGAGACAATCCTGGTCTTCGACCTGGGGGGCGGCACCTTCGACGTCTCCATCCTGGACGTGGGGGAGGGTGTCGTCGAGGTGCAGGCCACCAGTGGCGACACGTTCCTGGGTGGCGACGACTGGGACCAGCGCATCGTGGACTACGTCGCCGACGAGTTCAGGAAGGATCAGGGGATTGACCTGCGCGAAGACCGTCAGGCGTTGCAGCGGCTGAAGGAGGCGGCCGAGAAGGCCAAGATCGAACTCTCCACCGTGCTGGAGACGGAGATCAATCTGCCCTTTGTCACCGCCGACGCTTCCGGTCCCAAGCACTTGCAGATGAAGTTGACGCGGGCAAAACTGGAGCAACTGACCGAGGACCTGGTGCAGCGATGCCGGGGGCCCTTCGGACAGGCATTGAAAGATGCCAAACTGACCGCCAGCGACCTGGATGAGGTGGTGCTGGTGGGTGGCGCAACGCGCATGCCGATGATCCAGGACCTGGTGCGCGAACTGACGAACAAGGAACCCCACAAGGGAGTCAATCCCGACGAGGTGGTGTCCATCGGAGCGGCCATCCAGGCGGGCGTTCTGGCCGGTGAGGTAAAGGACGTGCTGTTGCTCGATGTGACGCCGCTAACGCTGGGCCTGGAGACGCTGGGCGCGGTGATGACGGTGCTCATCGAACGGAACACCACCATCCCGGTGCGCAAGAGTGAGACCTTCTCCACCGCCGCGGACGGCCAGACCGCCGTGACGATCCACGTTCTGCAGGGGGAGCGGCCTATGGCGGCCGATAATATGAGCCTGGGACAGTTCAACCTGGAGGGCATCCCGCCTGCACCCCGGGGCGTGCCGCAGATCGAGGTGACGTTCGACATTGACGCCAATGGCATCCTGAATGTCTCGGCCAAGGACAAGGCCACCGGCAAGGAACAGCAGGTCACCATCACCGCTACCACGAATCTGAGCGAGGCAGAGGTAGAGCGATTGGTGCAGGACGCAAAGCGTCACGAGTCAGAGGATCGGCGGCGCAAGGAGCTGATAGAGGCACGCAACACTGCCGATACGTTGATTTACCAGATGGAGAAGACACTGCGTGATCTGGGCACTGGGAACGGGGTGTCCGCGTCTGACCGAGGGCAGATTGAGCAAATCATCGAGGATCTGAAGCAGGCAAAAGACGGAGACGACGCGGTTCGCATCCGGCAACTCATCGAGCAGTTGCAGCAAGCCAGTTACGCCATCGGACAACAGATGTATGCGCAGCAGCAGGCAGCGAATGGGCCACAGACTGGGTACAGTGGCGGCCCGCCGCCTGGGTACGGTGCTGGGCCACCACCTGGGAATGAGGAGGTAGTCGAGGGCGAGTTCCAAGAGGTGTAGTAAGCAGAGCGATAATTTCTTGACGCTCTATCTCCCTCTGCTATAATACCGGTGGCACTGGTAATTGGAGGTAGAGGCCACAATGGGGCATATTCTGGTGGTAGATGACGAACCGGCCATCGTCACCGTTGTGCGGGAGCGGTTGGAGCGGGAGGGGTTCACGGTGCTTGCTGTAGCCAGCGGCGAAGAGGCTCTGGCCCACATAGACACCGACCCTGCCGACCTGGTTGTGCTCGATGTGATGCTGCCAGGGATTGATGGCTTCGAAGTATTGCGCCGTTTGCGGAGCACAGGCGATACGATACCCGTCATCGTGCTCACGGCCAGAGACGAGGACGTGGACAAAATCGTGGGACTGGAACTGGGAGCGGACGATTACCTGGTCAAGCCCTTCAACCCCCGCGAGTTGAGCGCCCGCGTCCGGGCTGTGCTCCGCCGCCAGGCCGAGTTGAAGGAACTGGAGGCCAAGGTGGCCCGCGTGCAGGCCGACGGGCCCGACGAGGAACATGCCTTAAGTAAGGCCGAAGGACTGCGCTTCGACCATCCCCGCCGCCGGGCCTGGTTCCAGGGCCAACCTCTGGAGCTCCGCCCAAGGGAGTACGATCTACTGCACTTCCTGGCTCAGCATCGGGGGCAAGTATTTACCCGCGGATCGCTCCTGTCGCACGTGTGGGGGCACGAGAGCTACATTGACAAACGCACGGTAGACGTGCACGTCCGTCGCCTGCGCAGCAAGTTGTCCTCCATCGCTCCCGACACTCAGGTCATCCTCACCGAATGGGGGGTGGGCTACCGGCTGGCTGAGGACATTTAGAATGGAGAATGGAGAGTGGAGAGTGGAGAATGGAGGGCGGAGCCTGGCCTGGCGGCTGGCCACAACTTATCTCCTGTCCACTCTGTTCATCGTGATCGCCCTCAGCGCGACTGTCTACCTCGTCACCGCCTTCTACCTTGATGAGCAATTGGAGGCAGAACTGACTGCCCAGGCCTGCTTTTACGCGACCTACGCTGCCGATCTGGCTTCTGACGAGAGAGCGCTGGCTGGCCTGGCTCCTACCATCGTCAGCCTCTTCGCGCCCCAGGCCGACATCAACGTGCGCTTCTTCGCTGCCAGCGACGGGACATTCCTGGCCGCCACTCAGGACATCGGCCCGCAGCCCAGCCGGGCAACCCTGATGGAATTGCACTACCGCAGCCCGACCGTGTTCACACAGCCCAGCCGTGACCTGCTCCACCGGCGCTACGCGGCGCGACCGGTCGTGGTCGGCGAGCGAAGTATCGGCGTCGTCGAGGTGTCCAGGTCCACCCTCGCCAGCGAACGTTTCCTGACCACCCTGCGCTATATCTTGCTGGTGACCATCCTGGCCGCTGTCGTGACATCCCTGCTGGTCAGCGTACTTTTGGCCCGCCGCTTGAGCCGCCCCATCCGCGATATGGAGCGGGCGACCCAACGTATCGCCGCCGGTGACCTGGACGTCCGCCTGGGCCACTACCCACCGGATGAGATAGGTCGTCTGGCCGAGAGCATCAATCAGATGGCCGGACGGTTGAAGCATCTGGAGGCCACCCGCGCACAGTTCATCAGCGAGATTTCTCACGACCTACGCACGCCGCTGACCGCCATCAAGGGCTTGCTGGTCAACCTGATTGACGCCTCCGAGCCGGGCGAGCACGATGGGCGAAGGTCTCCGACCGAGACATCCTCCCTGGAGATCGCCGAGCGCGAAACAGACCGCCTGATTCGTCTGGTCAACCAACTGCTGGACTTTTCCCGCTGGCAAGGCGGGCGACTGGAACTGAACCGACGTCCCGTTGATGTCGGAGGCATCGCCCGCGATGCCGTTACCCTGAGCGAGGGGCGGTCCCATCATCGCAACGTCACTCTGAACATAGACATCCCACCGACCCTGCCGACGACCTTCGCCGATTCTGACCGGTTGCAGCGGGTCATCCTCAACTTGCTGGACAACGGCATCAAATTCACGCCGGCCGGGGGACAGGTGACGCTGGCCGTGACGCAGCGAGAGAGTGAGATCGAGATCAGCGTGCGAGACACAGGGCGGGGGATGAGCGACGAGGAACGAGAGCGGGCCTTCGAACCGTATTACCAGGGTGAGGAAGGCGGCGCTGGTCTTGGGCTGGCCATCGCGCGGGCCATCGTGGAAGCGCACGGCGGGCGGATGGGCATCGAAAGCAGCAAGGGCCAGGGCAGCCGCGTGTGGTTCACCCTGCCCCTGTAACAATTGTTCATATCTCAGTAACAGCCTTGTCATTGGCCGGTAGCATCTGCCTGGTATACTGAAGTCGCTTGTGAAGGCAAGGTCCCTCGATCACAGTCGGCCTAACTCGGTTGGCAGATCTGCCGAGATACCGGCACTAGAATATCATTAGATAAAGGAGCGACAGATGAACAAGCGACGGTTTATTGGATTGAGTGCGTTGGTGGCGCTCTCTCTACTTCTCTCCCTGTTTCTGGGCGGATGCCAAAATCGGCCGGCCGCCGAAGAGATCGTGGCCAAAATGAGAGAGGTCGAAGCCAGCACCGAGGATGCCTACGCTGTCCTGGAGCTCAGCGTCCAGGGTCAGGGAATGGACGATGATCTGGTGATCGAAGTGTGGGAGAAAAAGCCCAACAAGTTACGGGCCGAGGTGCTCGAAGCCAGCGACGCCGAACTCGTGGGAGCCATCAGCGTGACCGACGGGGACCAGGTTTGGATGTATGATCCCGACCAAAACGAGGTATTGGTGGGCGAAGCGGGACCGGGTGAACTGAGCAGCCCCCGCGAGATGGTCCAGCGTATGGAGGGGATAATCCTGCTAGTACTGGACACCAGCGAGGTAGAGTTGTTGGGTGAAGAGGACGTGGCCGGCGTGGCGACTTACAAACTGGAACTCACCTCCAGGGAAGACGAGGAGGCGATCCTGCCTGTGGGCAGCAAGGCTACCCTGTGGGTGGATCAGGAGCGCTGGGTCGTGCTGCAGGCTCACTTCAGCGGTGAGATCTTTGGTGAGGGCCGGATGCGCGTTCGCTCGTTCGAGCTAAACACGGGGATAGCCGACGACCGTTTCCAGTTCGAGATCCCCGATGGCGCACAAGTTATCAACATTGAGAATATGCGACCCACGCCCATCACCCTGGATGAGGCCCGGGCCCAGGCGGACTTTACCCTGCTCGTCCCCACCTACCTGCCGGAAGGCGCGACCCTGATTGACGTGTTTGTTGTAGACGTAGACGTAGACGGCGCCGTGGACGGGGCTTTCGTCCTCCGCTACGATCACGCCACGACCTCGTTCACCGTCATGCAGGGGCTATCATCGGCGGTGGGAGAGACCCCCGGCGGCCCAACGACTGAAGTTACCGTGCGCGGTCAGACGGCTTCCCTGATCACCGATGGTCTGGGCAATAGTTTTCTGACCTGGACGGAGGGCGAGGTAGTCATCACCATCGCCGGCCACATCAGCCAGGACAAAATCTTGAGAGTTGCTGAGTCGTTGCAGTAACTTGATGGAACACAGTAGGTGCGACGCACTTTCAGAAGTGCGTCGCACCTTGCTGGAGAGGACTAATGGACATCGTAGTACGCGCGGTGGGCCTGACCCGCCGCTATAAAATGGGCGCTGGTTTCGTGGATGCGCTGCGGGGTGTGGATTTGACCATCGCTCGTGAGGAATTCGTGGCCCTGGTAGGGCCATCGGGCTCTGGCAAGTCCACTGTGCTCAACCTCATCGGCGGGCTGGACCGGCCCACGAGCGGTCAGGTTTGGATCAACGGCACCGAGTTGGGCGGCAGCGACGAGCGAACTCTGACCCGCCATCGCCGCCAACACGTAGGCTTCGTTTTCCAGAGCTTCAATCTGTTGCCCCGCCTGACGGCTGAGGAGAACGTGGCCCTGCCCCTGATGTTCAGCGGAGTACCGGAGAAGGAACGGAGGGCGCAGGCACGGGCGCTTTTGGAGCGAGTGGGGCTGGGGCCACGTCTGGCTCATCGTCCGACCCAGCTCAGCAGCGGCGAACAGCAGCGGGTGGCGATTGCCCGCGCCCTGGTGGGCCAGCCGGCTTTGCTCCTGGCCGACGAGCCGACCGGCAATCTGGACACGGCCATCGGCGCGGAGATCATGTCGCTGTTGAGGGAGCTGAATCAGGAGGAGGGACTGACCCTGCTGGTCGTCACCCACGACCCGGAGGTGGCTGCCTTCGCCGACCGTACCGTGAGACTGCGCGATGGGCAGGTGGAACTATGACCCTGAAAGACCTGGCGAAAACCTCTTTCGGCAATCTGGGCCGCCACAAGGTGCGCACTGCGCTCAGCGCTGTCGGGGTGACCGTGGGCATCCTGACTATCGTGACTATGCTCTCTTTGGGTGTCGGCGTGCAACGGGAAATCGTTCGGGTATTCAAAAGCGCAGGTCTGGAGACGATCAGGGTACATCCGGCTACCGAGGAGCGCACTGCGTTTAACCAGTTCGCTGAACCCAGGCGGACGGTGCTCATCACCACAGATCTCGTCGAGGAGATACGCGCGCGGGACGACGTGGTGAAAGTGGTCCCTCAAGTGCATATGCCCTGGAGTCTGAACGTCTCCTTAAAGATCGACGAAGAGCTATCGCCGGTGTCCGTAGGCGAAGCTTCGTGGGGTGTGGGCGAACCATTCTCCCAACCGTCTGAACTGGTCGCCGGAGAGGGTCTGAGCAACGACGCCCAGGGAGAGATCGTTGTCAGCACGAGTGCCCTGAATTCATTGGGATACGAAGGACAGGCCGCGGACGATTTGATCGGACAAGAGGTTGCCCTGGTGCTCAAGGCCCCGCGAGGGGACACGCAGACCTTTCCCCTCCGCCTGGTGGGTGTGATCGACGTCAAATACGGGTTCGATGGCCCCTATTTCGACGCGAACGTTGGTGCGGCCGATTCACTGGCCCTGAAAGCGTGGTGGTACAACGATCCCGACATCCTGGAACACGCGGGATACGATGCCTTAATCGTCAAGGCCGCTTCCTTGAACGACGCCATCCAGATCATCGAGGAGTTTGAAGAACAAGGCTTTGAGGTCAGCTCGCTGAGAACGATGCTAGATACGCTCAACAAATCCATGGTCATCTTGCAGACCATGCTGGGCTCAGTAGGCGGGCTGGCTTTGTTCGTGGCCTCCATCGGCATCGCCAACACGATGGTCATGTCCGTCTACGAGCGCACCAGGGAGATCGGCATCTTGAAAGCCATCGGCGCGTCACCGGGTGACATCCGCGTCCTGTTCATGGCGGAGGCGGCACTCATCGGCATGCTGGGCGGGGTGGTGGGCGCCATCGGTGGCTGGCTGTTGGGGCTGGGCCTCAATGAAGGCATCCTGGCCTATCTGCGTTGGCAAGATATCACTATGACGGGCACGTTCTTCGTAGTCACCGGCTGGCTGGTGGCCCTGGCCCTGGCCTTCGCGACGGTGGTTGGGCTGCTGGCCGGGCTGTATCCGGCCGCACGGGCAGCGCGGCTGGACCCGCTAGAAGCGTTGAGATATGAGTAGGAGGTTGCAGCATTGCCCTATCCGTCGGAAACTGGTCGACCTGCTATGCAGGTGATGGGGAGACCTTATCTTACTTGACGTCGCATCCCGCTCTGTTATAATACTTCTGGCACGCGAGGCGGCCTACCCAGGTCGCCTCTCATGGAGAAATCTTGATATACGAGATAGACCGCGAGAAACTGGAACATATATCCCATCGTTATGGCCTGGATATGGTCGTCCTCTTCGGTTCCCAGGCCGCCGGGCGCGCCGTGCCAGGCTCCGACGTTGACGTCGCTGTGCGGATGAGGCACCGCGATTGGGAAGACCCGGAAATCGAACTCGACCTCGTCGGCGAACTGATTGATGCATTTGGCGGTGATGGCGACGTGGACGTCTCTTTCCTAAACGGTGCCAGTCCACTGTTGCTCTTCGAGGTCGCCCGCACCGGTAGACCGGTCTACCAGCGGGAGCCGACGACTTTTTTCGAGTTCCAGTCCTACGCCGCCCGCCGCTACTACGACCACCAGAAGTTTCTGGCCTGGCAGTTTGCGTATTTGGAAAAGCGGGTACAAGAATGGACGTCGAGCAAGCCAACCTCATCCGTCGAAAACTCACCAACCTGACCGCATACGTAGATGAATTAGCTCCCTATGTGGCGGTCTCGTACCAGCAATATCGAGAGCACCCCGGCTGCCGACGTATTGTCGAGCGCCTGGCCCAGGTCATCATCGAATGTGCTATTGACGCCAACGGGATGCTGCTGATTGGCACAGGGCAACCGCCTGCACAGTCAGCGCGCCAATCGTTCGAGATCATTCACCAGTTGGGCATCATTGACGAACAGGGGTTGTCCCGCTTCCGGCGCCACGTGGGGATGCGCAACCGCATCGTCCACGACTACGACCGATTAGACAATCGTACACTCTTCCATTCGGCACGGCGCTTGCTGGACGACGCTCGTGCCTACGTGGTGCAAGTCCACAGCTACCTCAAGGCAGGCAAGGAGGCCGGTGGGGAATCCTCGCTCTCTTGACGTTGTGTCCTGCTTTGTTATAATATCTCTAGTGCGTGGGGCAGCCTGTCCAAGCCACCCCACTGTGTAACGAGGCAGACTATGTTGGAGAGACTGAACAAGATCGAAGAAAGATATGAGAGACTGGCACACCTGATGGCCGATCCAGCCGTGGCACAGGACTATGGCCGCGTGGCCCAATACGCCAAAGAGCGGGCCGATCTCGAGGAAATCGTCACCGCCTATCGGGCCTACAGAGAGACGGCCGAAGAACTGGAGGAGACGAAAACGCTGCTGGCCGATGACGCTGACCCCGAATTGCGGGAGTTGGCCGAGGCGGAGGTCGCTGACCTGCAAGCACGGCTGGACAAACTGGAAGCCCGACTCCGCCAGTTGCTGATCCCCAAAGACCCGCGCGACGACAAGGACGTGATCATTGAAATCCGTGCCGGGGCGGGCGGTGATGAAGCCGGCCTCTTCGCTGCTAATCTTTATCGCATGTACACCCACTACGCTGAGCAGCAAGGATGGAAAACGGAGTTGCTGAGTGCCCATCCCACCGGTGTCGGCGGCTTCAAAGAGGTCGTCTTTGACGTGCAGGGGCGCAAGGCGTTCTCCCGTTTCAAGTTCGAAAGCGGCGTCCATCGCGTCCAGCGGGTGCCTGTCACCGAGTCATCCGGCCGCATTCACACCTCTACCGCTACCGTGGCGGTCCTGCCAGAGGTGGAGGATGTGGAAATCCACATTGACCCCAAGGATCTAGAGATCGAGACCTACGGCTCCTCCGGCCCTGGCGGGCAGCACATGCAGAAAAACGCCACCGCTATCCGCATTATCCACAAACCTACTGGGACAGTCGTCGCCTGCGAAAGCGAGCGATCGCAGACACAGAACAAAATGCGGGCGTTAGCCATCCTGCGGGCGCGTCTCTACGAGCAGGAGCGCCGGAAGCAAGAGGCGGAAGTGGCCGAAACGCGGCGAGCCCAGGTGGGTACTGGGGAGCGGAGCGAGAAGATCCGCACCTACAACTTTCCCCAGAACCGCGTCACCGACCACCGCATCGGCCTGACCCTCCACCGGCTGCCGGACGTGCTAGACGGCGATATTGATCCCCTCATTGACGAACTGATCGCGCAGGAACAGATGAAGTTATTGCAGGCTATAGGGGAGGTCGGGCAGGCTAAGCATCACTCGTGAGAGCAAAGCAGGAGGAGAAACTGGAAACTCGATACTGGAAACTCGATACTGGCAACCTGGTAGCAGCAACCAGCAACCAAGGACCAGGGTCGAGCATTGAGCACCCAGTACCCAGTATCCAACGAGTCCTGCAGGAGGCTTCCGTTCGCCTCCATGCCGTCAGCGATGCGTCTCGCCTCGAAGCCGAGATACTGTTGAGCCACGTGCTGGATGTTTCCCGTACCACACTGCTGACCCATCCCGAACATCTCCCCACACCCGACCAACTATCCGACTACCAAACCCACGTCCGCCGTCGCGCCTCCGGTTATCCTCTCCCCTACCTCACCGGCCACATCGAGTTCTACAGGCTGGAGTTTGAGGTCACGCCCGATGTGCTGATCCCTCGTTCGGAGACGGAGACACTGGTGGGTCTGGCGCTGGCACGCCGGCCAGCGACCATCGTGGACGTGGGCACTGGCTCCGGCTGCGTTGCTGTCTCTCTGGCGATTCACCTGCCCCAGGCCGTTATTTACGCCATCGATATCTCTCCAGCAACGCTGGCCGTGGCGCGGCGGAACGTGGAGCGGCACGGCGTCGCCGGCCGGGTACGGCTGATAGCCGGTGATGTGCTTACCCCGCGCCCCAGTCCGGTGGACCTGATCGTCTCCAATCCGCCCTACATCTCCACGGGAGAATGTAGCTCGTTGCCAGCATCGGTGCGCAATCACGAGCCCAGGCTGGCGCTCGATGGCGGGACGGACGGGCTGGCCATCGTCCGGCGGCTGCTGGCACAGGCCCCAGCGGTACTGCGCCCCGGCGGAGGGCTGTTGATCGAGATCGGCGCCGATCAAGGAGAGGCAGCGAGCCACCTGGCCCGCATTTTCTTCCCCCGCGCGACAATTCGTGTGCATCCCGACCTGGCCAGGCGCGACCGGGTGCTGGAGATACAGACGTGATCCGGCTCCTGGCACTTGATCTGGATGGCACATTGATGGACGATGACTTGCTTATCTCCCCCAGGACGCAGCGTAACATCGCTGCTGCTCAAGAGCGTGGGGTGGTGGTCACCCTGGCCACGGGCCGCATGCTCGATGCCGCGCTCCCTTTTGCGCGGGACCTGGGTATCACCGCGCCACTTATCTGCTACCAGGGAGGGCTGATCCAGGCCCCAGACTCCAACGTTCCACTATACCGTGCGACGATGGAGCCAGCGCTGGGGCGAGAGATGCTGGAGTGGCAGGCCCAGCGTGGTTGGCACGTCGTTTTTTACGCCGACAACGACGTCTTCGTCCTCGAACAGCAATACCCCGAGACCTTCTACTGCGCTCTGCTGGGTGAGCGAGTGATCTGGGTGGATGACCTCTTCTCCGTGATCGAACAGCACACGCTGGTCAAGTTTCTCATCGTTGCGGAACCGTCTGAGGCTGACCGTATTGAGACAGAGGTGCGGCACCGCTTTGAGGGGCGAATGGAAGTGGTGCGCTCCCACGCGATGTTCGTCGAGGGGAACCCTCTGGGGGTTTCGAAAGGTGATGCGTTGCAGCGGCTGGCCGCTCACCTGGACATCCCCCAGGAACAGGTGATGGCAATCGGCGATCAAGGCAACGATGCGGACATGATCGCCTGGGCTGGGGTAGGGGTGGCGGTGGGCAATGGCAATCCGGCGACCAAGGCCGTTGCCGACTGGATCGCGCCGTCGCTGGCGGAAGACGGTGCGGCCGTGGCCATCGCACGCTTCATACTGGACGCTCCATAAGGGTTTCTTCATCCCTCTCCACTACCAGCAGATGCGAGAGAGCGAAAACGCGAAGCGGCGTGCGCTCAAGGGCGTAGGTGACGGCGCGCAAGGCCCGCCCCAGAACGGGAGCGCGAGCGACGATGTTGTCGTAGCCGGGAAAGACCTGCGTGTGGTGGACGACGCGGGCGGGGAGGCCGTCGAAGAGACGGCGCAGACCACCGGCGGTGTAGGCCCGGACGTGGGGGGCCAGCCGGTTGCGCAACGGCGTGGGCAGCCAGTTGACCAGTGGCACGTTGCCGAAATGGTAGCGCCCGCGCCAGAAGACACCGTGGGTCTCGAAAGGGTAGAGCCGGTTGGGGGCGAAGACGACGATGTGGCCGCCAGGCCGGGTCACACGCACCATCTCGGCCACGCAGACCCGGTCATCGGCGACGTGTTCCAGCACCTCGTGGGAGAAGATGACGTCGAAGGCACCATCGGGGAAAGGGAGTCGCTCCCCGGGAGACTGGACCACGCCAGCGGCTCGCCCCCGTGCCTCCAGTGCTCGCTCGCGCTCAATCTCAATACCGAAGACACTGGAGGTCTCGCGGAGGAAAGCCACAGTGTACATCCCCACACCGCAGCCCACGTCGAGCACGCGTTGGCCCTGCAATGGCGCCCAACGGTGTACCATCTGGAAGCGCCGTTCCTGCCCGGCTCTCCAGACAAGACTGGGGACGCCACGAGTTGCAGCCCCGTCAGCAGACGAGGTGCCTTCGGTGACATGAGGACAAGGTGATAAGGTGACAGGGTGACTCTTTCCTTCTTTGTCCCCCTTTCTCCTTGCCTCTATGTCCTCCTTCTGGCCTATCGCAGCCATCCCATTATGCCCTGGGTGATGTAGCCAAGTGTGATCAGTATGCCGGTCCGCAGGTGTATCTGGATGGTGGCGGCGTTGGCCGGCGTCAGTTCGCGGGGGTGATCGTAGTGCACGCGGGCCACACGATACGCCTTGACGGCCATAGGCAGCGTCAAAAGGCCCAGCAGGGCAAAGGGAGTGACCCCGCCGAACAGAACCCCCGCCAGCAGCGACAGGTAGACCACCGCCAGCAGCAGTCCGTAGGCCGTGACGGCCCGCCGCCGGCCCAGCCGCACGACCAGGTGGTTCTTGCCCACGGCGGCATCGGCCGGCGCGTCCTGGAACTGATTGATCCACAGCACCAGCACGATGAGCAGCCCTACCGGCAGTGATGCGATGACCGGCTCCCAGGAGAGCGTCTGTGTCTGGACGTAAGTACTACCCAGCACCATCAAAGGGCCGAGGTTGAGTCCCACCAGCAGTTCGCCCAGGCTCGTGCGGGCCAGCCGGATAGGCGGCGCGGTGTAGAAGAAGCCGGTGAAGACACCGATGAGCCCCAGCCATAGCACCCACATGCCGCGAGCGAAGGTCAGCAACAGCCCGATGAGACTGGCGATGACGAAGAACCCGATACCCTGCCACAGGAAGGTCTTGGGCTTGACGATCCCCATCTGGATGAGGCGGCTGCCGCCGGTGAAAGGGCTGGCGAACTCAGTGTTGACCTCGTCGGAGCCCCAGGTGTGGTCAAAGTAGTCGTTGGTCATATTGGTGCCGGCGTTGATGCAGACGACGCCGACCAACGTCAGCAGGAAGTACCACACGTTGAACGCGCCAGTCCGCGCCCAGGCGATGGCGGTCCCCAGGCAGACGGGCACCAGATCAGCGGTAAAAAAGGGGGCGCGCAGCTTGACAATCCACAGGGGGGGCATCTCGCTAGCAGGTTGACTCGTGGTCACAACATTGCCTCCAAAGCCGATCTTCTCTGGCGGCACTATAACACAGATGGACGTAGTTCGCAACCGCTTGACGGATGCCCCCCTTGTCTACTCGTTTCCTGATGTACTCGTTTACTCGCCTAGACCGGAACCCGGGGCAATTCTGTCAGGGCCTGTTGGATCTTCTCTTCCTCAAGTTTGTAGTCTGGAAGTTCCTTCCGATGGTAGGCGTCGTAGGCCGCCAGGTCGAAGTGGCCGTGACCGCTGTTGTTGAAGAGGATGACCTTCGATTCGCCCGACTCCTTGCAGGCCATGGCCTCGTCGTAGACGGCCTTGACGGCGTGGGCTGTCTCAGGGGCCACGATGAAGCCTTCGAACTGGGCGAAACTCTGGGCCGCCTCAAAGACCGTGTTCTGATGATAGGCTCTGGCTTCGACGAACTTATCCTCCAGAAGGCGGCAGATGATGGGCGCCATGCCGTGATAGCGCAGCCCGCCCGCGTGAACGGGGGCCGGGATGAACCCATGGCCCACGGTGTGCATCTTCACCACCGGCCCCGTCTTGGCCGTGTCGCCCCAGTCGTAGGCGTAGAGGCCCCGCGTCAGGCTGGGGCAGGCGGTGGACTCCACGTTGACGACCCGTAGATCCGGTTTGGTGCCGTCCAACTTGTCCTTCAAGAAGGGCAGGAAGAGGCCGGCGAAGTTGCTGCCGCCGCCGACACAGCCGATGAGAATGTCCGGGTAATCGCCCGCCATCTCCATCTGCTTCATGGCCTCCAGCCCGACGATCGTCTGGTGCAGGAGCACGAAGTTGACCACGCTGCCCAGGGAGTACTTCCACCCGTCGCGGGTGACGGCGTACTCGATGGCCTCGCTGATGGCGATGCCCAGGCTGCCCGAGGTCTCGGGGTCCACGGCCAGGATGTCCCGACCGGCCTTGGTCTCCGAACTGGGACTGGGTACAACATTCCCTCCCCAGGTCTCCATGGCGACACGCCGGTAGGGCTTCTGGTGATAACTGATCGTGACCATAAAGACCTTGATCTTGAGGCCGAAAAACTGAGTGGCGAAACAGAGGGCGCTGCCCCACTGGCCTGCCCCAGTCTCGGTGGCGAGGCCATCCAGACCCTCCTCCCTGGCGTAGTAACACTGGGCCACGGCGGTGTTGGGCTTGTGGCTGCCTGGTGGGCTGACGCCCTCCCACTTGTAGTAGATTTTGGCCGGGGTGTCCAGAGCCTTCTCCCAACGGGCGGCGCGGTAGAGGGGGGAGGGGCGCCACATCTTGAGTATGTCCTGTACCTCATCCGGGATCTCGATCCATCTCTCCTGGCTTCCCCCTTGCATAATCAGCGCGTGGGGAAAGACCGGCTCCATGTCTTCAGGCGTCATGATCTCCAGCGTCGCCGGATGCCGGTCCGGGGGTGGCGGTGTCTTCATGTCCGGGATCACATTGTACCAATGGGTAGGTAGGTCTTTTTCTTCCAGAAAGTACTTGTACTGCGTCATCGTTTCCTCCTTGTGTATTTGTCTACTCGTTTCCTTATGTGTTGATGTACTTGTCTACTTGTTTCCTTCCTCGATAGCATCCCCCCTTTCCTCAGTAACCAGAAGTGTCTCAAGCCAGCATTTGGCGGTTATGCGCCCCGGCCTGAAGAGCCGGAGCCGGAAGTCCCCACCCCGCCCCCCCCCCCATGGAGGGGGGACTCCCAGCACTACCTCTTCAAGGCAGCACGGCTTATCAACCCCCCAGGAAGGCACCACGGTCGGTGAAAAACTGTTTGTAAATCCTGTAGTGCTCGGTGTCCTCGTAGTCCACCTCCTTGATGCGGGACGAATCGAAACTGAAAATCTGGGCTCCCGGATAGGCCAGCAGGATGGGGGAGTGGGTGGCCATGATGAACTGGGCGTGACCTTCCGCCTCCAGCCGTCGTAGCAGTCTCAGGAATCTCACCTGACTCGAGGGCGAAAACGCGGCCTCCGGTTCGTCGAGAAGGTAGAGCCCTTTGATGTGATAACGGCCGCTGAAGTAACTCAGAATTGCCTCGCCGTGCGACAACGTATTGAGGATATGACCACCGTGATATTTCAGCCGGCCGGGATCGCAGAGGGCAACGTCGTCGAGGAAGTCGGCAAAGTCACGAAACGTCTCGGCTCTGAAAAGGGAGCCCGGCACACTCCCGTTTGCCCACGTCACGGTGATGTAATCTGCCAGACAGGTCTCGTAGGGATTGTTGTGGGCGACGTGTCGCCTGGGCTTATCCCATATATGAATGTCGCACTTCCTGGTGATCGCATCCAGCAGGGTGGACTTTCCCGATCCATTCTCGCCCACGAAGAAGGCGATAGGCTTTCTGAGTATCAGTTCCGATGTACCCCTGAGAATGGGGATGTTGAACGGGTAGTAACGGCTGGTGGGGTAGTTATCGCTGTGGATGCTGACTTTGATTAGGTGCATGTTAGACCCTCCATTTCCAATCCCATCGCTTCCCGCACCACCCGCATCGTCTCATCCGATTCCTGGCGCATGCGTCGAATGCCACTGTGCAGGATTTCCTCGATCAGCCCCGGCTGTGCTTCGTAGTGAGCGCGTCTCTCACGGATAGGGTCGAGGAACCCGTTGATGGCACGGGACAGTTTCTCTTTGACCTCCACATCGCCCACCTTGCCCCGGCGGTACCGCTCCTTCAGGTGCTCCACCTCGTCCCCGTCGGGATTGAAGGTCTCGTGGTAGACGAAGACAGGGTTGCCCTCGACTCTGCCAGGGACGTCGGCGCATACTCGCTGGGGGTCGGTGTACATCCTGCGCACCTTGCGCTCCACCGTCGCACCGTCGTCCGAGAGATAGATGGCGTTACCGCGACTCTTGCTCATTCTGACACCGTCAATTCCCACCAGGGTTGGCATCTCGCTCAGGAGTACTTCCGGTATGGGAAAGACCTGTCCGTAGAGCCGGTTGAAGCGGCGAGCCAGTTCCCGCGTCACCTCCACGTGGGCCTGGTTGTCCTTCCCCACTGGCACCAGGTGGGCGCGGGGGAGGAGGATGTCGGCTGCCTGGAGCACCGGATAGCCCAGCAGGCCAAAGGGCAGCGTCTCCAGCCGGGCATCTCGCGCCATCTCCTTTATGCTGGGGACACGCTCCAGCCGTGGCACACTCACCAGCATCTCGAAGATCAGATTGAGTTCGTAGATGCCCGGAATGGCCGATTGGACGAAGATGGCGCTCTTTTCGGGGTCAATGCCGACGACCAGGTAGTCAAGCACGATCTCACGGACGTTGCGGCGGATTTCGAGGATGTGCTCTTTTTCTGGCCGGGTGGTGAGAGTGTGCAGGTCGGCGATGATGAAGAAGCACTCGTACTCATCCTGCAGTTGCACGCGATTGGCCAAGCTGCCCACATAGTGGCCCAGGTGCAGTTTGCCCGTGGGCCGGTCGCCTGTGAGAATGCGCTTCTTTGTCATTTCAGCCTCCTTTGTGCTGGATACTCAATACTCGTTCCTTACGGCCATCCAGCATCCAGTATCAAGTATCAAGCATCAAGAAAAGAAAAACGCCCGTCCCTTTTCAGGGACGAGCGTCATACTTTGGACACCCGCGGTGCCACCCTGGTTAGGCAGATTCTTAGAACGCAAAAACGCGCCGGTGACGGCGCGTTGTACGTAAAGAGCCAGCCTCACTCATTTGCAGGTACGGCCCTACCAAAGACTTCGGCTGGACTCAGTCGAAGCCCTCAGGACGATACCTTCAGCCCTGATAACGGTGGCGTTTCCGGCCCGGACTACTCAAACATCAGTTGCTGTCCTGCAATCCATGTTCTTTCGGCGGGCGACTCCCGGACCCATTCAGCACCGGCGCTGATATCGGGCTCACAGCCCTTGATTCAAAACTCAAGTGCCCGACTCTCTGAACCCCGCTTCGATGCCTACTTTTCCCGATCGCAGTCTTTCGATCTTAGGTTGTACACACAATATACCACATAGGTGCCGTGATGTCAAGTCTCGATGTAGGGCAGCAATTCCTCAGCCAGCGCCTCTTTAGGACGGTAGCCCACGATATGGGCGACGGCCACCCCATCCTTGAACAGAATCAACGTGGGGATACCACGGATGCCGTAATTACCTGGCGTCTGCGGGTTACTATCCACGTCCATCTTGGCCACGCGTAGTTTCCCGTCGTACTCCTCAGCAAGCGCTTCAACGGCCGGCGCGACCATCTTGCATGGCCCACACCACTCGGCCCAGAAATCCACGAGCGTTGGCTCCTTAGCCTGGAGCACTTTCTCCTCAAATGTAGCGTCAGTTACCTCGAACGGTTTTGCCATTCTATCCTCCTGAAATATAGCAGGGATTATCCTATAGGAGGTTGCTTTTGTCAAGCGCCGTACTTCTGCTATAATCCTCTCTCAATGAACAGGCACTTTCTCCTTCACGCGGGCCTTCCGCTGGGTCTGGCAGGACTGCTCTTCTTGACCTTGCTCACCATCACCCGCGCATTGCCGTCCACCCGACCGGCCAACGTCGCTCTCCAGGTGTGGGAGTCCACTGCCGAAGGCGGCGAGGCTGAGTTTCTGGTGGTACTTGCCGAGCAGGCGAACCTCAGTGCGGCAGCGGCCCTACGCACCCGTGAGGCGCGCCTGCGCTACGTCCACAACACGTTGCTGGAGGTGGCGCTGCGCTCTCAGGTCCCCCTGCGTGCTGAACTGGACGCCTCCGGTGTGGACTACCGCCCGTTCTACATCGTCAACATGCTGGTGGTGAGAGGCGACCGTGCCCTCGTCGCGCGCCTGGCTGCTCGCTCCGAGGTGGCGCGTATTGCCGCCAACCCGCGTGTCCGCCAACCGCTGCCGGAGCCCCAGCGTCGGGCAAAGTCCCGGCGTTGGGCGAAGGTCTCCGACCGAGCCCAGCGCCCGCTGGCACCCCAGGTGATCGAATGGAACGTGGTGCACATCAACGCTGACGACGTCTGGGCGCTGGGCTACACCGGGCAGTCCATCGTCGTCGCCGGGCAAGACACCGGCTACGACTGGGATCATCCAGCACTGATCAACCAGTACCGGGGCTACAACGGCATCACCGCTACCCACGACTACAACTGGCACGACACGATCCACACGAACGACCCACACACGCCAGAGGGGAATCCCTGTGGGTTCGATTCCCCCGCCCCCTGCGATGACAACAGTCACGGCACTCACACGATGGGCACCATCGTTGGCGACGACGGTGGGAGTCACCAGGTCGGGGTTGCCCCCGGCGCGCGCTGGATTGGCTGCCGGAACATGGAAGAAGGGTGGGGCGCTCCTGCCACCTATGCCGAATGTTTCGAGTTCTTCCTGGCTCCCTATCCCATCGGAGGCAATCCCTCCACCGACGGCGTCCCCAGCCTGGCCCCCCACGTGATCAACAACTCCTGGACCTGTCCCCCCAGCGAGGGCTGTGACTGGGACACATTGCAGGCCATCGTCGAGAACGTGCGCGCGGCGGGCATTGTGGTGGTTGTTTCGGCCGGCAATAGCGGGTCTGAGTGTGGGACAGTGCAGGACCCGCCCGCCATCTATGACGCCGCCTTCTCCGTTGGTGCAACCGACAGTGGCGACACCATCGCTTCCTTCAGCAGCCGGGGGCCGGTGACGCGGGATGGCTCGGGGCGACTCAAGCCGGACGTGACCGCGCCGGGCTCTTGGGTGCGTTCTAGCGTCCCGGGTGGAGGGTACGGCTGGAAAAGCGGCACCTCGATGGCCGGGCCACATGTCGCGGGGACGGTGGTATTGCTGTGGTCGGCCGCGCCCAGCCTCATCGGCGACGTGGACACCACTGAGCGGATCATCGCGCAGACCGCCCGGCCCCGCATTGACGCCAGTTGTGGCGGCGACCTCAGTGGACGTCCCAACAACGTCTATGGCTGGGGCATCGTGGACGCGCTGGCGGCGGTGCAGGGAGCCCGTGCGGAACTGAGGGTCACCAAGCAGGCCGTCTTTCCGATGGGACTCCCTGCTCGATTGCTCCTCTACACCATCAGTATCACCAACACTTCCTACTCTACCCTCACCCAGGTCGTCCTCACCGATGTTGTCCCTGTGAGTACGACTTTTGCCTGGGCCAGCGGAGACTATGCGCGGGCGGGCGGGGTCGTCACCTGGACAACCGCAAGCCTGGCGGGCCAGGGGATGCTGACGAGGACGCTGGCGGTCACGGTGGAACACCTGCTACCAGGCATGCCCGTGATCAACGCTGCCTACGGGGTGCGCGCCAGCGAACTGATCACTCCTGTAATGGGTGCGCCGCTGGAGGTGGTTGTCCCCTGGCGACTTCTGTTGCACCCCATCTTCAAGGATTGGTCGTTGGGAGGAAACGGCGGTGGCTGACCTAAGAACTCTACGCCTGAAAGTGCGCCCCTTGTTGCACTTCTCCACACCAACCGATGCGCTGTATGTTTACTATGCCTTCTATCACGATCCCCGGCGCACCCGTCTTTACGTCCACGAGGACGATACTGGTCACGCCGATGGCTTTGTTGCCGTCTGCCAGACTGGACAGAGGCTGTTCCAGCCCACTGTCGTGCTGCGCACGCCGGATGCCCGCGCGGCCGTCGAACTGCTGCGTCAGGCACTCGTCCCCGGCCGTCCTTATTACTTGATCACGACGCCGGACCTGCGAGACGCCGTCGCGGAGGTCGTGAATATTGAGCAGCCTGAGGTTAATCACGTCTACCGGCTCGAACTGTTCCGCTTCCAGCCCATCATCAACGTGCTGGTCGTTGCGGAGCAGGGCCTGGGCGGCCTGCCGCGCTTCGTCATTCGCTCGCAGGGGGAGGTTGCGGCCGAGGCGGGCGTCAACTGGTCTTCGCCCCACTTTGCCGAACTCTTTGTCCACACCAAACCAGCCGCTCGGGAACGCGGGTGGGGCCGGGCGGTGATGACAGCCTGCACGACGTGGGTTGTCCGTTCGACCAGGCAGCCGGTCTACATCGTCAATGAGACGAACGGACCCAGCACCGCGCTGGCCGAAGCGGTCGGTTACGTGGATACCGGGGCTCGCGAGTTCGCCGGTGAGGGCGTGTGCCGGCCAGCGTGAAGAAACCAGGTTTTTCGAGGAGGCCAAAGAAATGCACGTTGAACTAGCCTATGGACGTGAAGGGCTGTGGGTAGACCTGCCCGATCAAAATGTGACCGTGGTGGAACCGCGCTTCGTGGAGGGGCTGCCCAACGAGGGGGCTGCTATTGTTCGAGCGCTACGGCAGCCGCTGGGCGCTTCTTCACTACGCGAAATGGTGAGGCCGGAGGACACCGTCGCTATCGTCTTCAGCGACATCACCCGCCCCACGCCAAACGACCGACTCTTGCCACCACTGCTGGCGGAACTGAGCCACGTACCCCGCGAGCAAATCGTGCTCATCAACGCAACAGGAACACACCGTCCCAACACGGAGGAGGAACTGCGCAACCTGCTGGGGGACGATGTCGTGGATGGCTACCGCATCGTGCAGCACGACGCCTGGGACCAGGACAGCCTGGTCAACCTGGGACGGACCCGTTCCGGTCACGAGATTCTCGTCAATCGTACCTACGCGGAGGCCACGGTCAAGGTTCTGACCGGCTTCATCGAGCCTCACCTCTTCGCTGGCTTCAGTGGCGGCCCCAAGGCGGTGCTTCCTGGCGTGGCCGGCGTCCGGTTGGTGTTGGAGAACCACGGCATAGCCATGCTCGATGACCCTGGCGCTACGTGGGGCGTCACAGCCGGGAATCCGGTGTGGGAGGAGATGCTGGAGGTGGCGCTCAAAACCGCACCCGCTTTTCTCCTCAACGTGACGCTCAACCGCGAGCGGGCGATCACCGGCGTCTACGCAGGCAGCCTGCAGGCGGCTCATCAGGCAGGGACGGCCGCCGTTCGCCAGACGGCGATGGTGCGGATAGCAGCGCCCTTCGACATCGTCGTCACGTCCAACTCGGGCTACCCGCTCGATCTGAACCTCTACCAGGCGGTCAAGGGCATGTCAGCCGCGGCGCAAGTCGTGCGCGAGGGAGGGAGCATCATCATCGCGGCCGAGTGCTGGGATGGCGTCCCAGACCATGGGGAGTACCAGAACATCCTGCACATGGCCGACAGTCCACAGGCGTTGCTGGAGGTCATACGGCGGCCGGGGTTCCTGATGGTGGATCAGTGGGAGGCTCAGATACAGGCGCAGGTGCAGTGTTGGGCCGACGTTTACGTCAAGAGCCGTTATCTTTCGGATGATGAGATACGCTCTGCACTGCTCCGTCCCTGCCACGAGATCGAGGAGACGCTGGCCGAGTTGTTGACCCGCTACGGCCCCGATGCCCGCATCTGCGTATTGCCAGATGGACCACAGACGATTCCCTACGTCGAAAGCACTTCGACGTAAGGGAGTGGAAGAATGACAGCCAGCGAGTCAGAGATAGAACGAAGTGGAATTTCCAGTGATGAGGGCTTTATCACCACATTGGTCGGAATCTCGCGCAGGGGAGCGCTCACGACAGCCATCGCAGCCACACCTATCAGCACTGTCCCTTTCAGCAGTGAAAAACCCTTCGGACTCTGGCTTTGCTTGGTCAGCAAGTTCCACCACACGTGAATGGAAGCTGAGAGGAGAACCAGGAGAATAGACGTTACAGACATCGGCTTTGAAAGCCAATTGGCCTGGCAATGCGGTCGTCGTTGACGATGAGGATGTGGAGGGCCTGTTACGTCACGGCCCTTCCTCATAAGGCACAACCTGGATAGTTACCAAATCGCTCTTGGCCTCGTTGCCGGCTGCGTCCACGGCGATGACGTAGATAGTGTGTGTTCCTAACCCCTCGATTGTCCAGTTGACGTTGAAAGGGGCGATGGTGCGCACGGCGAAAGGCTCTAATCCTTCAACGGGCTCGTTCCCCTTATCCCCAGGATACTCGTAGAACTCAATCCTCGCGATAGAGTAGTCCAGCACTTCGGCGTTGACGTTGACCCACTCGTCGTATCCCAGTTCATATACGGCCCCCTCCTCTGGGTAGGTCAGGTCGAGCGTGGGGGTGATGTTGTCTACCGTCACCTGGATAGTCGCCTCGCGCAGTGCCATCGAGTGATCGACGACGCTGAGACGCAGGCTGTAGAGGCCGTCGAGTTCACTGACATCCCAGAACTCCAACAGGCCGTGATCCACTTGCTCGCCGTGTTCGGGGCCGATCTGGATCCACTCGATGGGGTTCAGCCCCTCGCCAAACGTTACACGGTAGAAGTTGAAGTCGCCGCCCCTGGCGTTGCCGGTTATGGGGACGGTGCTCCGGATATAGGAGTAGGGTGCGGGAGCGATGATGGCGACCTCAGCGTCGCTGAGCGAGGGGCCGTAGATGGTGTCGTACTCAGTGGGTGGCGTGGCCGGTCGTCTGTCCTCCGGCAGGCTAGCGATCCAATCGGCTGCCTCGGGCGGGTAGACCTCGTATACGCGCTCTTCGCATAGTTGTGGCGGCGTGTGGACGGTGCATAGCCGGCCGGTCTCGCGGTTGACGCGGAAGACCTGGTGGATGTGACACTGTTCGGTTGGCTCGGTGCCGGGGATGAATAGTTCGTTGACGGTGGGACAGTGCTCGGTAGGCAGCAGCCCAGAGGTAGCGCAGACCGTCCGCTCGACCAATCCGTCCGACCGCACGAAGGGCACGCTTTCCTCGTCTTGGAGCGCATACTCCATCACCGCGTGCCAGATGGGCGCGGCCCCCGTTACCCCAGCGACGAACTTCATATCGCTGTTGTCGGAGTTGCCCATCCACACACCAGCGGCCAGTTGAGGTGTGTAGCCGACCGTCCAGGCATCCTTGTAGTTGTTGGTGGTACCGGTCTTGGCGGCTGCTGGTCGGTCGTTGGAAAGTTCCAACGAGTTAGGGCGCGTGAATGCACCCCAGCGCGCCCGCCGGTCGGAGAGGATACTGTTCATCAAGTAGGCTAATTGAGGCGAGAGGATGTCGCGACTCTCAGGTTGTTCGTACTCGTACAGCACGTTGCCGTCGCGATCTTCGACGCGCAGGATGGCGACCGGGTCGAGCTCCCGGTAGCCAGCACGTAGTCGGCCTTCGGGCACAGGTGCGCCGTACATCCTGCCGCCGTTGGCGAAGACGCTGAAGGCGTAGACCATGTCGAGCAGGCGCACCTCACCACCGCCCAAGGTCAGGCTGAGGCCGTAGTAATCCAGCCCCCGGTCGAGGGTGTTGATGCCCATCCGATGGGCTGTGCGAAGCACGTTGTCCACGCCTGCCAGTTGTAGCGCGGCGACGGCGGGGATATTGTAGGAGCAGGCCAGGGCCGTTCGCGTCCGCTGTGGGCCGTGGTACTTCCGGTCGTAGTTCTCCGGCACGTAGGGATAGCCGGTGGACTGCTGGAAGGCGGTGCGCACGTCGAGGAACATATAGGCGGCGTTATAGCCCTGCGCAAGCAACGTGACGTAGGTAAAGGGCTTGAAGGAGGACCCTGGCTGACGCGATCCGTCCACAGCGACGTTGAAGCGGCCGTCTATGGTTTCGTCCCAATAATCCAGGCTGCCGACCATGGCCAGAATCTCGCCGGTAGGGGGGCTGGTGACAATCACAGCGCCGTTGCTGACGCGGTGATCGCGCCCGACGCTGGATGCACGGAGCGGCGGCAGGAACTGCGCTGCCTGGCAGCCATTGTCGAGGGCTTCCTGGATAACGGTGGCTTCATCCTCGCCGGAGAGGCGACGCACGTGGGCCCGGGCCACACATTGGGCCTGTTCCTGTAAGTCCAGGTCAAGAGTGGTGTAGACCCGCAACCCGCCTCGATACACAGTCTCGGGGCCAAACATGTCCTCAAGTTGTTTGCGCACATAGACGGAGAAGTGGGGGGCCAGGATGTCGAAGCGTTCGGTGAATGTGGCCAGGTCCCAGGGTTCGTACTTGGCGGCGACCGCCTCTTCGGATGTGATGCAGCCCTGGCTTACCATTGCGTCGAGCACGATATGCTGGCGCTCGCGGGCCTTGTCTGGGTTGTCGAAGGGGTTCATGGCTGGGAACTGTGGGATGGCGGACAATGTGGCAGATTCGGCCAGCGTCAGATCGCTGACGCTTTTGTCAAAGTACACCCGTGCCGCGGCCTCGATGCCATAGGCCAGACTCCCGTAGAAGTTGGTATTCAGATACCATTCCAGGATCTTCTCTTTACTGTACTTCTGCGAGATGCGGTAGGCCAGCAGAACTTCAGTGATCTTGCGCTCGTAGTCCTTCCACTCGGGACCTTCCACGCTGACGTAACGTAGTTCATCCTCAATGACGATGTTCTTGATCAATTGCTGGGTGATCGAAGACCCGCCCTGGATTTGCTGGCCCCGGATGTCGGCCCAGAAGGCGCGGGCGATACCGCGCATGTTGATGCCGGGGTTCTCCCAGAAGTTGCGATCCTCAAGGGCGATGGTCGCGCAGATGAGGTCTTCTGGGATCTGATCTAGCGTGGCCCAGGTGCGGTCGCCGCCGTAGGGATCAATTACCTCGTACAGCAGGGTCTCACCGGTGCGATTGTAGATCTTGGTGGTCTCGAAGTTCTCCTCGGCGGCCTCGATTCGTTCCGGCTCGGGCAGGTCGCTGGTAAAGTAGGCGTAAGTGCCAGCGGCAGCACTCACCCCACCGACAACAATGCCTGTGGTCACCAGCAGCACCACAAGCAACAGGACACCGGCAGCGCGGAGCAGTTGACGCACACCGCTTCGCTCCTCGGCGCGACGGCGATGGCGGCGCTGCAAGGCAATATATCGGACGATGTGGACGGGTGTCACAATCCCGCACTCCCTTTCGGACAATGTGCGCAAATCGTACCAGAAAGCGGGCAGATTGGCAAGTTGGTCAACGTATGGAAACAGATAAACGGACGGAGCAATGGTCTGTCCGAATAGAGGCGGGACACCAGAGCACCAGGGCAGGTTGAGTTGACGGTAACCATGAGCCGTGCTATACTTCAGCGCCAACGTACTTCCGATCGCACCAGCCTGAAGAGCTGGCGCTGAGTGGTGCCGCCTGTTTGTGGCGGCGCTGATTGGACTCTGACTGTCGTTGGTGACCCCGCATTCGCGGTGGCCGCACATACCGTTTAGGCTGATAATGATGAAAGCCAAGGTGATCCACGCAGATGGTGAGGACGCGCAGCGTCGCGCCGTAGAGGTATTGAAAGCAGGAGGGCTGGTAGCCTTTCCCACCGATACCGTCTACGGTGTGGCGGTGCTGCCGTGGAACGTGGACGCTGTGGCCCGTTTATACGAGGCCAAGCAGCGTCCATCCGACAGACCCATTCCACTCCTGCTGTCCGACGCCGACCAGTTGAGCCGTGCTGCTGTGCTCCCGCCCCGGTTCAGGCGGCTGACCACCCGCTTCTGGCCTGGCGGGCTGACGCTGGTGCTGCCTAAAACCGAGAACGTGCCGGACGTAGTCAGCTCTGGCCCCACCGTGGCTGTGCGCGTGCCCGATCTGCTGTTAGCCCGTGATCTCATTCGGGAGGTGGATGGCGTGCTGGCGGTCACCAGTGCCAACCGCTCAGGGCATCTCAACTCCATCACCGCTCAGGAGGTTGAGGATCAGTTGGGAGACCGGATAGACCTGATCCTCGACGGCGGTCCCTGTCGAGGGGGCGTTCCGTCCACCATCCTTGACTGCACCATCTTTCCTCCGCTGCTGCTGCGGCACGGAATTGTCCCCGAAGCGGCTCTGCGTGTACTCATCGGCCCCATCAAAATTCCAGACAAGGAGTAGCAGAATCGTGTGTGATCAGAAAGGATTCACCCTGTGGTTCACCGGCCTCTCAGGATCGGGCAAGACCACTCTTGCGAAACTGCTCGAGCAGGAACTGCTCGAGCGAGGCCTCAAAGTCGAGCGGCTGGATGGTGACATCGTGCGCCAGAGCCTGACCCGTGACCTGGGGTTCAGCAAGGAGGACCGGGACAGGAACATCGAGCGGGTGACGTTCGTGGCGAAATTGCTCACCCGCAATGACGTGGCAGCACTCTGCTCGTTCATCTCTCCCTACCGAGAGCGGCGGGCCAAATCGCGCCAGGAGATTGGCGAGTTCATCGAGGTCCACGTCGAATGCCCGGTGGAGGTGTGCGCCCAGCGAGATATGAAGGGGCTGTATGCGAAGGCTTTCGCTGGTGAGATCGAGCATTTCACTGGCGTCTCCGATCCGTACGAGGAGCCGGAGAACCCGGAAATCGTCTGTTACACGGCCCAAGAGACACAAGACGAGAGTGCGGCGAAGATTATCACCTATCTGGAGGGACATGGGTACGTTCCAGTGGTGTGATTCGTGAGATGGTAGCCGTCCAGCGCGCGGAGTGGCCCAATACTCCGGTTCCCGTGCTGGGCGGGGAATCCCCCGCGCGGCGTCTCGCGAACTGGCCATGCGGGAGCAGTTGGAGGAGCTATTGAAAGCTGTCGAGTACGTGGAAGAGCGCTTGCCTTTCCTCATATTCCTGCTTACTTTCGCTCTCTACGCCGCCACCGCCGCTCCGGCTACCCTCTTCGGCGACCCCTCCGAGTACCAGTTCATCCCAGCCATCGCAGGCATCGCCCACCCGCCGGGCTATGCCTTCTATACCCTGCTGGCTAGACTGTGGCAGACCCTCGTCCCGTTAGGCACCGTCGCCCTCCGCACCAACCTCCTGGCAGCGGCAGTGGGGGCCTGGGTGGTGACGACAGTGTACCTCGTTGTCCATGATCTGGGTGAGCGAGCAAATGAGGAACGAGTAAATGAAGTAGATGAGGAGGAATTAAGTGAGCACACACGGCCTCGTCAGCTCATTCCTCATCTGCTCACATACTCCGCTACCTTTGCCGCCTTAAGCCTCGCCGCCGCTCCCGACTTCTGGCAGCACTCCATCCACGCCAACGCTCACGTCGTCAGCGGAGCGCTGGCGACCACCCATTTGTGGCTCCTGATCCGCTGGTGGTGCACCGGGCGCGACCGCTGGCTGGCCGCTTTCGCCATCGCCCTGGGATTGGCTGCTACCCATCACCCCATTACCCTGATGGGAGTCCCGGCCTACGGTCTCTTCATCCTGGTGGTACGACCCCGCATCCTGCGCCAGTGGCGGACGCTGTTGTTGCTGGCGGGCTGTCTGCTGCTGGGGCTGGCTCCGTTTCTCTACTACCCCCTGCGCAGCCCCAGCGCCCCCTTCGGCCCCACCGACATGCGCACCTGGGAGGGGTTCTGGGGGCATATCACTGCCCAAGGATTACGGGGCAATCTCTTCCACTTCGGCCTGGCCGACCAACTGGACCGGGCGCTGGTCTTCTGGTCTCTTCTACGCCTCCAGTTCCCTCTCCCCGTCGTCGCTATTATTGTCGTTGGTCTCGCCTGGCTGGCCCGGCGCGCTCCCAAACCCGCCCTCCTCATCTACTCTTTCCTCGCTATTCATCTACTCTTCACCCTCAACACCGTCCAGGATGTGATGGCCTATCTCTTGCTCCCCTTCGCCGCCTTAGCCATTGCCGCTGGTGCCGGCGCCATGGCCCTCGTCGAATTCCTCACCCGTGCGGTCCGCTGCCTGCGTCCACCGCCTCGTGCTCTACCGCTATTCGTCCTTCATTGTTCATTGTTCGTTCTCCTGCTTCCCTGGCCTCTCTCGCAAGCCGCCATCAACCTCCAACGCACCATTTCCTTGCGAGACTTCAACACCGCCGAGGGATACGTCGCTGCCGTCTACGACCGCTTTGCCGGGCGTGGTGAGGGCGCGGTGCTTCTCTCTGACTGGGAACACCTGACCCCCTTATGGGCTCATATCTACACTGAAGGAAAACCGCTGAACGAGGAGGACTTGAAACTGGTCTACGTCTCCACCGCTAACCCGTGGGCCGAGTCGGTCTGGGCGCACATTGAGGAGGGGCCCATCTATTTGCCTGACTACCGGCCTCCGGTGCGCGACGCGGGCTTCCGCCTGGTGCCGGAGGGACCCTTCTATCGGGTGGTGGCCCCGCCGGTGACAGACGCCGTTCCCGCCTACCCACTGGACGTCTGGGCCGATGAGCGCGTCCACCTTCTGGGCTACGACCTGCCCACGATGACCGCCCACGCAGGCGATCCTTTGGAATTGATTCTCTACCAGAGTGCGCCGGAGGCAATGGAGGAGATCTGGATGCCGTATGCGCGGCTCGGTCCAGTGGAAGCCCGCTGGACCACCGACAGTCGCCTGCTCACAACCCAATGGCTGCCGGGGGAGGTGGTGGTGGAACGGTACGAGCTCCCGGTCCCCTTCACTCTGCCGCCGGGGGAGTACCCGCTCCTGCTGGGCTACGCCAACCTGACTGGCGGGCAAGCAGAACTGAACCTCTCCACCGGGGGGACTATGGTGGAACTGGGAATGATCACTGTCCTGCCCTCCCCCCCTCTTTCCCCCCCATTGGGGGGGATGAAGGGAGGGGCTCCCCCGGTGGGGGTGCTGGAGCGGGCATTGGCAAATCTTGACAACCAGGTGGCGCTAGTGGGGGCACGTGCGCGGGCCGGCTGGCAGGCGCGGGAGGCTTCCTGGGAAGAGCCGCTGGTCGTTCGGGCCGGGCGGTCGCTCCACCTCACCCTCACCTGGCGCGCTCTGACCTCCCCACGCGACAGCCTCACCGTCTTCATCCACCTGATTGACGGGACAGGCCGGGACGTCATCGGCCATGACTATACCCCTCTGGGCGGGGCCTGCCCTACCTACTTGTGGTTCCCCAAGTGGCTGCCAGGGCAGACGCTGACCGATCCCTACCGGCTAGTTCTACCGGCAGACCTGCCCCCAGGGGACTACTGGCTGGAGGTAGGGATGTACGGGATGACTTCCCTTCGCCGCCTTCCTGTGGTAGACTTAGCGGGCAACCTGGCCGGCGACCGGGTTATCCTGGGGCCGGTGCAAGTGGAGTAGGAGGTAAAGCGATGGAAGTTGCGTTGTTAATCTGGGCGGTCGCCCTGACGATACTGGTGATTGTTGGCATTGTGTGGGTACTTGACCTGCAGGCTCGGCTGCGTCAACTGCAACACCGCCACGAGAACGTATTTGCAGGAGAGGAGGATGCCAGCCTGCCCGCTGCGCTGGAGCGTCTGGCCACTCGTCTCTCGGAGACGACTGCACGCACCGAGCGCCTCGTGGCGCGCACCGAGCAGATTGACCTGGCCCTGGCCCATGCCGTGCAGGGTGTGGGATTGGTACGTTTCCGTGCCTTTCAGGACACCGGCGGTGACCAGAGTTTCGCACTGGCGTTGGCAGATGGTGAGGGGAACGGCGTCGTCATCTCGGCGCTTTACGGGCGTGGCGCGACACGAATCTACGCCAAGCCAGTCCAGGGTTGGCTTTCGCCCAAAACGCTGAGTGATGAGGAGAAGCAGGCATTGGCGCAGACACGGCAGGTCATCGTCGGTCACGATTGACAAAAACCTGACGCTGATGTATTATCTACGGTAATCAACAATAGATCGCCATCAAAGGAGGAAACCCATGTTCAGGAAAGAAAAAACTCAATTATCCTCTGCGGTTCCAGTCTCCAAGATCGAGACCATCATTGGCCCCAATGCCCACCTCCGGGGAGAAATCCAGTCTGACGGTGGTGTCCGCGTTGATGGCATCTTCGAGGGAACCATCGACATCACCGGCAACCTGGTCATCGGTGAAGGGGCGAAAATCATCGCCGACATCAATGCCACCAACATCTCTATCGCCGGCGCGGTCAAGGGCAACATCGGTGGCAACCGGGTGGAGA
Organism: uncultured Anaerolineales bacterium; assembly: GCA_964385635.1. GTDB lineage: Bacteria > Chloroflexota > Anaerolineae > B4-G1 > B4-G1 > CAYLPU01. The sequence continues at coordinate 14,728 of CAYLPU010000028.1, read as the reverse complement.
TATTGGAGACCGGTCGGGTATGGGGTAACCTGACCATCAATTCACTGCTGCTCAACGAGGGAGCCTACCTGCGTGGGCAGACTACGATGCATGCTGACATTGAGCCTCCGCTGATCGAGCCCCCCAAGCCTCGACCCGCCATTGAGCCAGCCAGCGCCAAGATCGTGGACGTAGAACCAAAACCCCGGGTGGGCGAGTAGCACTGTCGCTACAAAAAAGGCCCCCACTACGCTCGTGTCGTGGTGGGGGCTTGCTTTCTGAACCTATCTCACCAGCAGTACCGGGCAGTCCAACTCGTCCAACAGCGTCTGGAGCACATCCGGATGCAAGACGGTGCTACTCAGCACGAGCACGCCACTTCTCTCAGCACGTACTTCGTGAGTCAGCGTTGCCACACCTGCACCTGCCAATCGCCGGTACCGTACCACGAGTGCCCGCCCGCGTAGCCATTCGGAGGCCTGGGCTTGCAACTGCCGTGCTGCGCCTGGCGTATCGGCCAGGATCAGCATGGTCAGGTAGCCTCCTTTTTTCTGTGCCAGATGGGCTGCCATCGCCAATGCCTGCCGGGCGATTGGCGAGCCGTCATAAGTCACCACCACCGGGGGCATGATGCTCGCGTGCCTCTGAAGCAGAAGCACAGAGTGCGGAGCCTGCGCTGCTGCGGCCCGGGCCGTGGAACCCAGCCGCACCCGCCGGGTGAGCGGTCGGCTCGCCTTCCCCAGACTGAGCAGGTCTGCCTCCAGCGCCGCCGCCAGCACCTCCGGCGCGACCTCTCCGCGCACGACGCGGAAAGACCACTTGACCTGTCGCTGCTCACAGACCGTAGCAAGTGCCTGGTGTGCCTGTGCTGCCTGCGCCCGCAGTTCCCGCTCCATCCGCGCCCGATCCAGCCGTGTGGCAGTGACAAAGGGATACGGTACCTCCTGCGCCACAGGCAAACCTGCCACGCGCAGCAGATTGATGTCCTCGACGAAGAGCCCCTGCAACTCCGCCTCCAGGCTGGCAGCCAACTCGGCTGCGGCTTCCAGCGCCGCCAGGCTGTGATGTGAAGCGTCCAGCGCTACCAGGATGCGTCGAAGCGTCAATTCATCATCCCGTTCGCTCATACCTCGTCTGCTTTCTTCTCCCCAACCACTTCCTCAGCGGCTTCTTCTTCCTTTCTCGCTCCCCCGCCAGGCGCGGCGAAGTCACGTTGCCTTTCGGCCAATTCGATCAGCCGGGCTTCAACCAGTTGGTTCATGCTTCCTTCGGGGAAGTTCCCTTCCTCGTCCAGTTCGCCAGCCGGCACGCCGGTCAGGAGTTCAATTCCCTGGTCCACCGTCTGCACGGGGTAGACGTGGAACTGATCCGCCTCCACCGCTTCGACGACGTCCTGCCGCAGCATAAGGTGCTGCACGTTGGCGACTGGGATAATCGCCCCCTGCTCGCCTGTCAACCCCCGAGACTTGCATATATCGAAGAAGCCTTCAATCTTCTCGTTGACGCCGCCGATGGCCTGGACCTGGCCGTGCTGGTTGACGGAGCCGGTCACGGCCAACGATTGCTTGATAGACACGTCTGCCAGCGCCGAGAGTAACACGCATAGTTCTGCCAGCGAGGCGCTATCCCCCTCCACCCCGCCGTAAGATTGCTCGAACACAAGGCTTGCCGAAAGGGAGAGTGGGCGCTCGGCAGCATAGCGAGCGCCTAGAAAGCCTCCCAGGATAAGCATCCCCTTGGAGTGGATGGGGCCGCCCAGTTCGACCTCGCGCTCGATGTCCACGACCTCGCCCTTGCCCAGGCGGACACGGGCGGTGATGCGGCTCGGCCGCCCGAAGGCAAAGTTGCCGAGCGGGATCACTGAGAGACCATTGACCTGCCCCACGCTTTCTCCAGTTGTGTCGATCAGGATCGTCCCTCGCTCGATCTCCTCCTGCACCCGCTCCCTCAACCGGTCGGCGCGGTGAATCTGCGCCTCAATCGCTCGCTGCACGTCGTCCGTCGTCACAACACCGTTGCCAGCCACGCCCGCCCAGTAGTCCGCCTCACGCAACAGGTCGGTGATGCTAAGCAGATGGACGGAGAGTTTTTCGGCGTCGCCCGCCACACGGGCGCTGTGCTCAATGACACGCGCAACGGCTCCCCGGTTTAGGGGACGCAGTCCCTCCTTGCGGACCAGCGCGGCGATCAAGCGGGCGTACAACAGATTGTTCTCCGTGGTGCGTGCCATCTCCTCGTTGAAGTCAACCTCGACCTTGAACAACTCGCCGAAGTCAGGGTCGAGCTGATGGAGTAAGTAATACAGCGTCCGCTCGCCGATCAAGACGACCTTTACGTCCAGTGGGATGGGCTCCGGCTCCAGCGAGACGGTGCTGACTATGCTCAGCGCCTGGCCTAGTGGCTCGATGCGCACCTCCCGCGAGCGGAGAACGCGCTTGAGCCCATCCCAGGCGTAGGGTTGCAGCAATAACTGGCGCGCATCCAGGATGAGGTAGCCGCCGTTGGCGCGGTGTAACACGCCTGGCTTGATCAAGTTGAAGTCGGTTACTAGCGCGCCCATCTGAGCGATGTGCTCAATGCGCCCAATGAGGTTGTTGTAGGTCGGATGATCCTCGTAGATCACCGGCGCGCCCTCAGACTCGCTATGGTCTACGAGCACGTTCACCTGATAGCGGCGGACCAATGGCGGGCCCATTAACGAGCGCGGCAGCGGGACCCCCATGATCTGTGGCGACTCTTCAGTCTTGCGGAATTCGTCCACGTTCTTGATCACATCCTGCTGCACCGCGTTCAGGTAGTCCATCACGTCCGGTAGTTCTGCATACTTCTCCAGCAGTTCATCAATCGGGTGGCCGACGACGGACATCGCCACCTGGCGATCCAACTCTTTCACCTTCCCCCGCGCTTCACGTTCCCATTGTCGCACCTGGAACATAGCCTCCTGGAGACGCTCCTGGAGCCTGGAGACGTCGGCCTCAACCCGGCTACGCTCCTCTTCCGCCAGTTCTTGAAACTCATCCGGGCTGATGATCTCTTCTTCCCGCAGAGGCGCGAAGGCTAGCCCTGCCGGTGTGCGGATCAGCGCGATGGAGCGCTCCTTAGCCTGCTTCCGAATCTCGTTGAAGGCTTTCTCCTGTTGCTCCTTGAATTCCTCCTCGACCTCCTGCTTGCGCGTGCGGTAATCCTCGCTCTCGAAGGCTGCCGGGATCGCATTGCGCAGTTCCTCGACCAACTGCTCCATATCCTTGCGCAATACGCCCCCCCGTCCTGGTGGAAGCCGCAGGGACCGCGGTCTGTGAGGTTGCTCGAAATTCTTGACGTAGCACCAGTCGGAGGGGCGTGGCTCAGCGGTGGCTTTCTGGTCCAGGAACTGCCCGATGGTGGTGCGCTTCCCTGTGCCGCTGGGTCCCAGAGCGAACAGGTTATAGCCCTCGCGTTGGATGCCGATGCCGAACAAAATCGCATCCACCGCCCGCTCCTGGCCTACGATCTCGCTCAAGTCCTCCAGTTCGGCCGTCGTCTCGAAGTTGAACTGTGAGGGATCACACGTCTGGCACAGTTGCTGGGCCGATAGCGGTTCTACGGTTGTCATTGCGAGGCTCCTTTGCAGTATCCAGCATCCGGTCACAGTCCCGGCTCGTAGGCGATGATAATCTCGCGCCACTGGTCGGATATGGGAATGGAACGCTGGTTCTGGTAGTCGTAGCACACCTGGGCCGAGCGGGCCGTCGCGGCCAGTCGCCCATCTCCTCCCTCCAGCCGGTACTCGACAATAAAACTGGAGTTGCGTAACTCGCTCACCCGCACATAGATCGTCACTTGCTCGCCCAACTCCAGCGGTGACTTGAACTGGCAACTGGTCTCGGCCAGAATCATGCCAATGGCGGAAGGGTCGCTCGGCACGAGCCCCAACTCGCGCAGGTAGTGGACGCGGGCCTGCTCCAGGTAGGTGAAGTAGACAGCGTTGTTGACGTGACCCAGCGCGTCCAGGTCGCGCCAGCGTATTTCCAGAGTGGTCGAGAAACGAAAGAGATTATCAGTCATTGGTTACCTCAAAGCGTGATACGCGATGCGTGAAACGTGACCAGACGCCAACATTGAAGCCGCTCTCACGTTTCACACTTCACAAGATCTCCACGACACGCGCTCAGCGTAAATAATAACAGAAAGCGGCGCATTGCGCAACCTTGCTCGATGTGAAGGGACCGTAGAACACAATAACCCAATCTCTGCCTGATCATCGCGCCTTAAATCCCATGTCTAACTTTCCCTACATGAAATAGTCATACTTTCCCTACAGACACAGGCAGCATAGGTAGCTCCACACTTAACCGTGGAGCGTTCAAATCGTCCCACTCGAGCTCGCAAAGCGCGGCGGACGTTTTGTGTTTGTGCAAGTACCGCCGTTAGGCTATAATCTGGGCGAGCAACCATCCACGGCAGCACTGGCACGCGCACCAGTTCACAACCAGGAGTAGAAGGCTGTGGGGCATAGACTGAGTTCTCGTCCGCCGAAGGTCTCCCGACCGAGGCGAGGAGACCTTCGGCCACCACAAGAGGTAATCGTATCTTCTCAATATCTTGGGGCAAGGGCAGCGTAGGGCGGTTTTGCTAACCGCCACAGGGTCGGACAGCAAATCCGACCTACTTTCGCCCCAACTTTTTGAGAAGATGCAGGTAATCTAACATCGTCAAATACGTGCCACTGTCAAACTGAGGTAAGAAATGAAAGTCAGCAGAGTCTCCGAGATGAGAGCGTTGGACAGGACCGCCATAGAGAAATTCGGCATCGTGGAAGAACTCTTGATGGAGAACGCGGGTCAGGCTGTGTACTTCGTCCTGCTAAAGGAGTCCGGCGTCAAGGGCAAGAAGTTTCTCGTGTTCTGCGGTCCTGGCAACAATGGGGGGGACGGGTTTGTCGTTGCGAGAAAGATCCACTCAAATGGTGGAGCCGTCAAGGTGTTCATCTTAGGCGACCGGGGCAGGTTCAAGGGTGCGGCGAAAACCAACCTCGACATCGTGTCCCGGCTGCCCATAGAGGTCCAGCAGATCAAATCCATCGAGGTGACGAAAACGGATGTCGCCCATTGCGACGGTATTGTGGACGCAATTCTGGGCACAGGCATCACACGAAGCGTCGAGGGACTGTATCGCGATGTCATCGAATTGATCAACCAAAGTGGGAAAACAGTGTTTAGCGTTGACATCCCCTCTGGCGTCCACGGTGACACGGGCAAGGTAATGGGAACAGCGGTGAGGGCGGATTACACTGTGACCTTTGGCCTGCCCAAGATAGGCAATCTGCTTTTCCCAGGGTATGACCTATGCGGCAGGCTGTACGTTTCACACATATCCTTTCCGCCGTCAATGTACGATGCCGACTCGCTGAAGATAGAGATCAACCATCCAGTGAGACTGCCCGCCAGGGATAAAGACGGTCACAAAGGAGATTTTGGTGAGGTTCTGTTCATCGCAGGTGCGTCCAGTTACTTTGGAGCGCCCTATTTTGCGGCCTTGTCTTTCTTGAAAGCGGGTGGTGGATATTCTCGCCTGGCTGCGCCCAAATCGATGACGCCCTTTATCGCGAATAAGGGAAGCGAGATTGTCTTTGCACCTCAGGAAGAAACGAGTTCGGGAAGTATCGCCCTTCAAAACAAACGTGCCTTACTGGAACTGTCGGAGAGAGTGGATATGGTGGTCCTCGGTCCGGGGTTGTCGCTGGAGGAGGAAACCCAACAACTGGCCAGGGAATTGGCACAGGAGATCGACAAGCCGCTGCTCATAGACGGTGACGGAATCACGGCGCTGTGTGAAGACTTGCAAATCGTAAGGGGAAGGAAAGCGGAGACAATCCTTACGCCTCATCCAGGCGAGATGTCCAGAATCACAGAGATGAGTGTGTGCGAAATAGACGCCAGCAAGATAGACGTCCTGCAGCGTACCGCCAGGGCATTGAACGCGATGATCGTCCTAAAGGGGGCTCACTCGCTGATCGGATATCCCGATGAGAGAATTTTTATCAACATGAGCGGGAATTCCGGTATGGCGACGGCAGGGTCGGGTGACGTCCTGACGGGGACGATTGCTGCCATGTTCGGTCTGGGGCTATCCGTTCAGGATGCGGCCAGGAAGGGAGTGTTCATTCACGGGCTTGCCGGGGACCTGGCCGCTGAGGACAAAGGGGAGGATGGCATAACAGCCCAGGACATACTGGACTATCTGCCTCTTGCCGTGAGGATGGACCGGGAAGGACTTAGCGAAACGCTTAGAGACCGTTACGTAGGAGCGCATGTTGTATAAGATCAGGCCCTAAAGGTTCTGAAAACCTTTAGGGTCTTGTGTGGGAGGAACGACTCAGTTTTTCTGTTAATCAGGTAAGTTCGAAGCGACAGGAGGAGGAAAGCATGCGCGACAATTGGCAGATTTTCATTGGCGCCCTGATCACCCTTGTTGGGCTGATGTTCCTGGCCGGCAGTCTGCTCGACGTGGACGTTGGGGCTTTCTGCTGGCCGATTGGGCTGATCGCGTTAGGGGCATGGTTGCTGCTTCGTCCGCAACTGGTCGGCCCCGACACGGCAGTCCAAATGAGCCTGCTGGGCGACGTCCACCGCCATGGCGTCTGGGAGGTGACCGATGAGGAGATCTGGATTGGCGTAGGGGACGTCGAACTGGACATGACCAGCGCAGACATACCTGTGGGCGAGACGCGGCTTCGTGTCTTCGGCTTTGTGGGCGAGGTGAGCCTGCTCGTGCCGGAGGGCGTTGGTGTGTCGGTGTCGTCTCTGGCGTTCGTCACGGATGCCAGAGTATTGGGCCGGAAACGTGATAACATCTTTACCCCCTTTCACCTGGCCAGTGATAACTATGAGACAGCCGAGCGCAGGTTCCGGTTGGAGACACACTTTTTTGTGGCAGACCTCAGAGTCAAACAGGTATAGGGTGGCGGGAGGCTAGTGGTTGGGCTGGGCCTGGTGAGGCGGTACCGGTCCCGGCGCTGGACCGGGTTGCGCAGTTGAGATGAAGGGATTGACCGCCGGCAACTTCTGGCTGCTGAGACCTTCCACTATAGTTACGCCAATTACGACGACCATCTCGGTATTGGCAACATCCGCTTCGACGAGTTGATGCTGGACGACGTGGACACACTTGAGAGAGCCGAACAAGAGGGTTGGGACGATGTCCGTCTGGCCGAGGCCCTTGAGATCGAAGAAGAGCACGTGGTGCATTGGCGACGCTCCTATCAACGGGCCAAGGCCACCGTTGACGCCCCCACCCCCGCCGAGTCCTTTCGGCGCGGCGCGCGCTTCTCGATTCAGGATGCCGTCGAGGAAGGGCTGTCGGATGAGCGGCAGATTGAAGACCTGGTCGTGCAAATCTGCTACCGCGCCGCCGACCTGGCCTATCTGCTCAATATGGGACAGGAGAGACTCTCCGACTACTCAGCGGCGCTTCGCGCAACATCGGGCATTGATGACTCTGACTGAAAGAGAATTGCAGAGTCAGCGACGTAGACGCTCAGGATTTCAGCAGTCGCTCAATCTCCTGGATCAGGAATGGTAGGTTGGGTTCGGTGAACGAGAGTCCCGGCGCAGGTATACGGTGGCGCTTGATGTCGGGGGGAACATGCTTGTGATGAGGATGCGTGGCTACCAACGAGGGGTCATTCGGGTGAGGATGGGAGTCGTACCAGTACAACTTTTCGCCGCCACGCCAGACCTCGTAGCCGTAACGGGAAAGCCGGGGCGGGATCAGATCAAAACGTACAACTTCCAGTACGCGCAAGCGAAGATCGTGATGGAAGAACACGTCACCCTCAACCGTGGCTACATCACTGGCCTGACGGATGACGGTAAGCGTGGACACCTGAATGCTGGGATAATCGTCTTGCAACGCGTAGATGAACAACTCATAGTCCAGCAGTGTGCGGCCTAACATTGCTCACACCGTCACGGGCTGGATGATCTTGGAGAGAGAAGGCTGTTCTACGCGCAGCCGTTGCATCGCCTGGCGATAAGCCTCTTGCCGGTCACACCAGACCTCGTATAATCCGGCCCACTTTTCAAAGTCGAGCACCCAGGCATCATCTTCCGGCTCCTCGCCAGCGATGTACGATTCATAAAAAGTCTCGGACATCACACCGTACTTACGCTCAAAGCGTTCCAGTTGATGGTTGAGCCGGTGAATGTCTTGCACAAGGGTAGCGAGTTCCATTGCGCCATCTCCTTATCTGCTCTCTGCTCTGAGCACCATTGTACCCGAATCCGGCTTCCTGGTCAACCCAACAGCGGCGGCACTCGCGCCGTCAGCCCGCGCAACTTAGCCTGGAGCAGCGTGAAGGCGGAGACGAGCGGGTTGAGCGGCACCATCATCACTGGTGTCACGCCCATCAGACGGGCCTGGTAGCGGGTGTTCGTCATCAGGTCGTTGTGCGCCTCCACTCTGTAGATGCGCCGGTCGGGGTAGCGCTGCGCTAGCAGGTTCCCCACCTCCTCGCACGCGCACGGCACCACGATCAGGATGTCGCCCGGCAGTTCGTCCAGGTCATCTTCCTCGAAGCCGGAACCGCAAACCAGCATCCATCCCCTCCCTCTCCCCTCCCGGCTGCCGGGGGGGGCTGGGGGGGGATAGTCGTTGTAGAGCATCTCCAACATATGAGGAAAACGTTCAGTGGAGTGACTTGCCCAAATTGACATATCTTCTTCTGATGGTTAGTGATCTGCGTCGTGCTTGAGCATCTGAATGAACTCCCCGTGCCAGGTGTGGTACCAGACCTGCCCGGTGGTGCCGTGTACGCTGAGCATCCCCTCGATCTGGCCGTCCTCGTCCTTCAGCGTGTGGATGGTGTAGTAGCCGTAGAAGGGGTCGGCGTGCTCCTCCACGGCGACGCCAGGCCGGTAGACGTCCAGCCAGCGTTGGGCGATATCCAACGCCTGCTCCGGGGTGATCGTGTTGCTCTCGCTGGTCCCGCCCATCATCCGCCCGCTGCGCCCATGCATCCCGTTCGGCAGGCTCAGGGCAGGCCCATAACGACCGTTCCACATCATGTTCGGCCCCATCTCCGGGCCGACGGCGCCGGTCCACTTGTCCACCAAGAGTTCCATGGCCCCGATGCCGGTGTCGGACTCTCGCACGATGGCGTAGAAGTTGCGCTCGAACTCCATCACCTCGGCCACTTCCAGGCTTCGCCGTGAGCGCTCAGCCGAACTGTTGGAATATCCCAGAGCGGCAATGTATCGCTCCACGGCCTCGTGGGCCTCCTCAATAGTCAACGCGTCGGAGGGTCCAGTCCCGTAGCCCCGGCCCGCGCACGGCGCCGCCGATGCGGCCCCTCCGCCCATCATCCCGGGGCCCATACCACCTCCCCACCCACTGCAATCTTCCAGTACCCCAGTCCCAGTAGCCACCCTGGGCACAGCGAACGGGCCGGCGGCCCACAGTGAGCGGCCCCACAGGCTCCATCCAACCCCCAGGCCAGCGACCACCAGCGCAACGGCTATCACAATGCCTAAACTGATCCATAGTATCGTTTTCATTTGCCACCTCCCAAAGTTCCGTAAGATACAGACAGTGTACCACGGGTGGGACGCGGCAGGTAGAGCCATTTGGCGGGGGAAGACGAGGGGAAAACGGCCTATGCGCTAAGGGGCCGGCCGGGCAGGCGGACGGTTACCTGGGTGCCCTCTCCTGGAGCGGTGCGAACGTGGAAAGTGCCGCCCAACCGGGTGGCCCGCTCCTGCATCCCCACCAGCCCAAAGTGGTCCGCCTGGGTCAAAATGTCTGGCCTTGGAGGGAGAGTGAAGCCCACGCCGTCGTCGGTGATGGAGAGGACCAGTCCCTCCCGGTCACAGCGGACGCGGACAACGATGTTCTGCGCCTGGGCATGCTGCAGAGCGTTGTTCAGCGCCTCCTGGGCGATGCGGTAGGCGGCCAGTTCCACCTCAGGGGTGCACCGGTGCGCCGTGTCCTCCCTTTCCAATCGGACGCGGGCGGGAGCCCGGCCGGCCGTCTGCTGCACCAGCATCTCCAGCGCGGGGAGGAAGCCCAGGTCCTCCAGATAAATGGGCCGCAGCGCACCGATGAGGCGGCGGAGTTCAGCCACGGTCTCCAATTCAGCACTGCGCAATTCCTCCAGTAGCGTCTGTGTCCGCTCCGTCTCGCCGCGCTCCACCAGCCGCTGGGCCATCTCCGCCCGTTGCCCCAGGGCGATCAGTTCCTGCACCGGGCCGTCGTGCAGTTCCCGCGCCAGCCTGGCCCGCTCCGCCTCCTGCCCCCGCGTCACCGCACCCAGGTAGTCTCGCATCCCGGCCTGGTAGCCCCGGATACGCTCCACCATCTCCGCCAGTGCCCGGTGCAGGTCGCGCACCTCCTGCACCCCACCGACAGGCTCGAAGATGGCGGAGTAGTCCCCCCAGGAAACCTGTTCCGTGGCCTGACTCAATCGTTGCAGGGGACGAACGATAGTGCGCCAGCCGAAGGTGAGGATCAACAAGGAGAGAATGCCCGCGCCAACGGCGACGATAGGCGCCAGGCTGGAGAGACGCAAGATGGGACCGATGAGTCCTGCGACAGATTCCTGTACCAGTATCACCCAGTCGGTCCCGCCGACAGGTGCAAAAGCGACCAGCACTGGTTCATCGTCCTGGCCGGTCACAATCATGGCCCCTTCACGCCGTTCCAGTGCCGCTACGACACCGGGAGCGGTTCCCAGGTTGACGCCGACTTGCCGGGAGTCGGGGTGAGCTAACGCCCACCCATCCCCATCCACCACGATGACCGCTCCCGGCTGGCTGCCGACGACGGGCGACATCCACGTCGCCAGGCCACTCCCGTCGGCGCCGACCGTCCCGTGGGCCAGCCCATCCTCCACGACCCAGGCAGCGAGGCGAGCCAGGGCCAGGTCCCGCTCGGCCACAAAGTCCCGCATCTCTCGCTGGTGGGCGTAGACTCCCGTAAAGGCCAGGCCGATGATGACGAACGTGACCGGCAGTACCGCCCACAGAAAGAGTTGGGTATGCAGGCTACGGAGCCAGCGGCGCACAGTCAGCCTCCTTATTACTCCCTACTCCTTACTTCCTACTCCCCACTTCCTACTCAATGACGATCCAGCCGCGCCGCAACGCCTCGGTGACCGCCTCGGTGCGGCTGTTCGCCCCCAGTTTGCCGTAGATATTCGCCATGTGTCCCTGGACGGTACGGTGACTGATCCCCAACTCGTGCCCGATAGCCCGGTTGGTTAACCCCTGCGCGGCCAGGCGCAAGACATCCAGCTCCCTATCGGTGAGGGACTCCACCTGATCGGCTGCCCCCTCTGGACGACCACTCACTGCCTGTCGTACCACCTTGGCAGCAATTTCCGGGCTGAGAGCAGTACCTCCCTGGTGGACGGTGCGCACGGCGCGCACCAGTTCGTCGCCGCTGGCGGTCTTGAGCACGTAACCGTCGGCTCCGGCCTGGAGCAGGGCAAAGACATAGGGGTCATCATCGTAGGCGGTGAGAACGAGCACCCGTACCTGGGGAAAGCGTTCCTTGATCCGCCGCGTCGCCTCCACCCCGGTCACCTCCGGCATACGGATGTCCAGCACCGCCACGTCGGGTTGATGGGCCTCGACCAGGCGCACCGCCTCGGCGCCGTCCTCCGCCTCGGCGATTACCTCAATGTCACCGGCCTCTTCCATGAACTGGCGGATGCCCTGGCGGACGACGGCGTGGTCGTCGGCCAAGACGACACGAATCTGTCGGGTCATAGCATTGCCTCCGATCGGGTGTGCCTCACACCAGCCGGGCGATGGCTTCGGCCAACAGCCCAGCGATGGGCGGCACCACGAAGGTGATGGCGTAACGGACGAGGGCTGGCTTGGGGTCAATCAGGGCCATTTCCACGGGCAGGCGCGAAACCGACCACAGCGCCCAGGCGGAGACAAAGCCTACCACTGCGCCCAGGCTGGCCCCGCCCCGGTAGAGCGCGGCCACTAGGGGAAAAGTGGCGTACGGCGCACCGGGCACCAGCCCACCGACCACGCAACCGGCGAGGACGCCCTTGACCCCAGCTTCGGCGCCCATCCAGCGGGTGATCAGGTCCCTGGGGATGAGCACCTGTGCCAGCCCAGCCACGACAAAGCCCAGCAACAGCAAGGGCAGGTTGCGCCACAGCGTGCGCCCAGCGGCCAGCAACCCGGCCAGTGGCAGGTCTCGTCCTCGCCAGAAGGCGATAGCCAGCAGTATGGCCGCAACAGCGGCCAGAATCAGGGTCGTGGTATCCATCGACTTGCTCCCTTCGCGCTTGGGCTTCATTATGATTGCTCCTGTTCAGGACACGGAATTCTCCCTACCCACCCAGGTCCACCCGCCGCAGCAGCAGCAGCGCGTTGAAGGCGACGATGACGGTGCTGGCGGACATGATCAGCGCCCGGCTGCCCACGGCCAGCCTCATCCCACTCCTGGATGGTCGGCGAGAGCAGCAGCACCGGCAGCGTCAGGGCCAGGACGACCCAGAAGCGGCGGTGGAAGTCCGTCTCCATCATGGCGTGGTGGTCGTGGCCCTCCGCCTTCTGGTGCTCGTGCTGCACATGTGCGTGGGCCGGATGTTCCGGCTCTCCCTCGCGGCGGCAGCCCAGTTGAGCCAGCATATGTTTCAGGTGCTCCAGGCTCGCCTCGTCGGCATCGTAAACCGCTTCGCTCGTCCATTCGTTCACCCACTTGTGCTATATGAGTGTACCATATCTCCACCCAGAACACCAGTGCCGCTTCTCAGAAACTGCCCTCATGCCAGGAAAGGTATCTGCGTAAAGAAAAACTGGCGACCGGCTTCAGCGTTGAAGCCGGTCGCGCATATCCTCGAACTCGGCGACGGTGATCTCCCCTGCCGCCAGCCGCCTCCGGGTGATCCCCAGGGGATCTACACCCGCCGCCGGATCCAGTGGCCGGCGACCGAGTCGCCGGACCAGCCAGATGGTCCCTACCCCCAGCACAGCCAGCACACCCACGAAAAACACCAGGTTCAGGATCAGACCGCCCCAGGTCCCTCCCCAGGGCATCAGGCCTCCCCAGCCAAAACCGTTGTAACAGAATCCCATCTCGCTTTCTCCTATCGTTCAATCTGTGCGCGAATCGTGTCGTACTCCTCCCGGTCGATCTCACCCCGGGCGAACCGCTCGTCCAGCACCTGGTGTGCGGTGGATCGCGCTCCATGGCGCTCCGCATCACTATTGCGCTGCGACGCAAACAACAGGCCGCCAATCGTTGCGGCGGCCAGTCCGCCTACCAGCAACAGCAATATGAGACTGAATCCCATCATCATCTTTCACCTCCTGTCTCGTTTATCGTGCTTCCATTGTACAGCAGCAATCGCCCGGCGACCAGAGAGATTTGGCCTGTTTCTGGCCCCGCCGTTTGGCGGGTATGGAAAAAAGGCTCCCCACCGACGAGTGACCGGCGGGGAGCCCTTCCTGGCAGAAGAGAAGGCTGCTCAGTGCCCGTGGTGGTGCCCCTCGTCACCAGGGGCCCCCTCTTGCTCACCCCCTTCCTCTCCAAGTTCATCAAGTTCATCAAGAAAACGTTTGACTGGATGGACGCCCAGCTCTTTCACGAGCTATACCGGTGGGCTCGGTTTCGACACCCACGCAAAACAGGTGGGTGGTGCGTCAGTCGCTACTGGAAACAACGAGGCAATCGCAAGAACTTTGGTGACGGGACAGCGTGGCTGGCCAAGTACGCCGACACGCCGATCGAGCGACACATCAAAGTCAAGGGCGACAAGAGTCCTGGAGCCTGCCCTGAAGCCTGTCCTGAGCTTGTCGAAGGACTTGCCGAAGGGATGGAGACTGGCCGTACTGGATTCAGCGCCGAGGACGCGACCCGACGAAACCGACACGGGGGCTCAACCTGCTGAAAAGACAGAAATGCCGTTGTGGGCTATGTGGGCTGTACTTCAAGGCAGAAGACGTGATAGAAATGCACCACTGGAGCCTGCCCTGCCACCGCGAGTACTCGTGGCGGTGAGCCTGCCGAAGGAGCCTGCCCTGAGCGTAGCCGAAGGGACGGCAACCGGTCAAACAATCGGTACGCCAACCTGGTCTTGCTCCACGGACACTGCCACGACGAAATTCACGGCAGAAAGTGCCAATGACAATGGCCCTCGTGCTGAAAAGCCGGATGAGGTGAAAGTCTCACGTCCGGTTTGGTAGTGGCGCTGGGACGGGCGACCGTCCCAGCGACCATAACTTAGTGCGCCCTTCCATCTATGTATCCCCTAACCGCACACACCATTAGCCAGGATGTGTCTTCTCAAGACAAAACAGATACTCAACAACATCATCCCTCTTATACTTGCGGTTCTCTCTATCTACGTCTGCACGAAATCGGCGATACTCTTGTCTCTCTACCTTAACTAATCCATATCGCTGCATTGCAGTGACAACTTTGTCTTCGGGCATTAGCCCCTCGCTGTTGTAGCTCAAAAAGATGTAACGTGCTTGTGTGCGCCGTATCAAGTCTTCAAAAGCACCAAGCACCTTTGCTTTGTAACAGAAATCTGACTTTTGATCATCGTACTCGCGTAATCCAGTCACGCCATAGAGTTCTGGGCTATCATAGCGTGCAATAGTCTCTAAAACGTGATAATTGGTACAATACTGACGCTGATTGTAGGGAGGATCTATGTACAATATATCGCAACACACCTTGTCTACCAGCGAACTTCCATCACAGTTATAGACTTCGTGCTGCTTGCAGCTGGGTACTATCTCAAACC
>CAYLPU010000027.1:0-50423 GCA_964385635.1 uncultured Anaerolineales bacterium | reverse complement strand
CCCTCCGCCAGCGAATATCGTTGCGTGAAAACTCACTAAACATCTGAACGGTTACATCCAGACTTTCGTGCGACCGGCGGCGGGAGCGATTCTCTTCGCCGCCACCACGAACGCCGTCGGCCTCCATCCTGTCCTGGCGGCCATCTGTGGGGTGACCCTGGCCGGTGGCGTGCACGCCGTCAAGGCGGTGGGACGGCCGGCGATTACAGCCACAACTGCGGGAGTGGGCAATCCAATTGTGAGCACGATTGAGGACATGATCTCGCTTGGGGCATCGGTGCTGGCCATCGTGGCCCCCTATCTGGTAGCCGCCCTCGTCGTAATCGCGCTGGCGCTGTTCACATGGTGGTACATGCGCCGCCGGCAGAGGCGGGCACATTAGCCAGTCTCGTAATACATGGACAAGGAGAAAAACAATGAGTCAAGAGTCTTATCCGTATGCATCACCCCCGGCTGAGCCGCAGAACAGCGGCCTGGCCATTGGCAGCCTCATCGCCAGCATTGCAGGCCTTTTCATTCTTCCCATTGTCGGCGGTATCGTGGGGCTGATTCTGGGCTATATGGCCAAGAAGCAGATTCGCGAGAGCGGTGGGACGCTCAAAGGTGGAGGGATGGCCACGGCTGGCATCATCCTCGGCTGGATCGAGGTCGCCCTGCCTGTGCTCGCGATATGCGTCATCGTCATCCTCGCGCTGATGGGGCCGGCTATCGGTAACATCTTCAGCAGCATCGTCACGGGGATGTAGCGCTTTCCACAGTCACATATCTTACCATTATAAGGTAAGCGTTCAACCACCCTTGCGAAGGTTGCGAATAGCCCTGGCGATGTGGTGATTCCCGGCTGACGAAGACGACCTTGGCCTGAAACCTGCCGTCAAATCTTCACAAGGGTTCTGCTACCTGGACACTTACCGAGGAGGAAGAGACATGGGCGAGTCGTACTATGCCCCACCTTCAGCCGCGCCGCAGAACAGCGGCCTGGCCATTGGCAGCCTCATCGCCAGCATCCTGGGACTAACCCTGTTCCCCACCATAGGCTCCATCATCGGGCTAATCCTGGGATACATGGCCCGCAACCAGATACGCGATAGCGGCGGGACAATGGGCGGCGAGGGATTGGCAAAGGCGGGCATCGTCATTGGCTGGATAGGTATCGCACTGGCAGTGGTCGGGATTTGCCTCGTATTCCTTTTCCTGGTTCTGGGCATCGGTATCCCTGGACTCACCATCTGCGCAGGCCTGGGCAATACCTATTAGGCACATCGCGGCCAGCAAACGGAATACTACCGCCTGTCTCTCATCACCACCGGCAGGTAGGTCAGTCGTGGGTTCCAGAAGTCCAGGTATGCCATTGGCATGTAAGCGTGCCATGGATCCGGGAGGAGCCACGTTGCCCGCTCCCACGCCCCACCCACCCCATCCTCCAAAAAGGCCACGCTGTACAGCGGGGGATGAAGAGGGTCAGTGGGCAGGGTAAGCCGGTAGGTCAGAGTCACCCGGCCCTGGGCGCTTAGGGGGCCGGTCCAGCACACTGTCTCGGTCAACACCTCTGTTGAGCCCCCGCCCACCCAGGACAGAGAGTCGGGGACAAGGGCGGTGTCTGCCGGGAGGGTGCTGGTGACCATCGCCGCAGAGGCATCTCTGGGGCCAATGTTGGCGAGAGCCAGCGTGCAGGTGACGACCGCGCCGGGCCGCGCGAGAGATGGGGTGCACGAAAAGGCTGACGGGGCGAGATCCGGCGTGTCCACCCGCACCACAGCGGCGCGGTGAAAACGGATGTGCTGATCCTCCACTCCCAGCGAGGCGGTATTGGCGATGGAGGCGCCGGCGGGGAGGCCCGCCGCCACGGTGACTCGGTAAGTGAAGGTAACCGCTGCCCCCGGTCCCAGCAGTCCCTCCCACGAGACCCGCCGCGTGGGCGAGTCGTAGGCAGCGAGGCCGGTCAGGCTGCCAGGGACAAACGTGAGACTGAGCGGGAGAGTGTTGGAAATCGAACCAGTGACGCTGGCGAGACCATCGTTGCGGAGGAGGATAGTGTAAGTGAGTGTGTCGCCACTGGAAACTGCGCCCCGGTTGGCGCTGAAGGTCGAGCCCCCCAGACTGGAGAGCCAGCCGACGATCCGCTCCATCACCACCGGTCGGTCCACTTCCGGTAACGTCTCGAAGGGAAAGGCGAAGAAGACAGTTCTGTAACTCGCTTCTTGCTGCGCCAGAGCAATGGCCCGGCGGCGTTGATCGCGGAAGGGAACCATCGTGCCAGGCATCGGCTCGACGGCGTCGGACCAATTGTGGAAGGGATAGCCGAGAGAATAAGGCCCCAGCCGGTCGCCAATGTGGTTTTCGGGCACACCCAGCGCCAGCGTCGGCGTCACGTCTTCGGAGTAGCCCACCACACCCAGGTAGTCACGGCTGAAATCGCCACCATGGTGGTAGTACAAGTAGTCCTGGGACGAGAGAAACAGCCGCCCACCGCCGTCAAGATACGCCGCCAGCGATTCCTCCTCGGCGGCGGTCACCGGTGCATACCAGTCGTAGCCAGTCCACCACATGACAATCGGATACCATCGCAGGACCTCCAGCGGAGGGCTTTCATCTTGCCATGCCCCAAGTGGCGGGGCAATCTCCCAGAGGTCATACGGGAGATCCGCCCCCGCCATCGCGGCCTGGTACTTCTCCTGTTGCTCGTACCAACGGTCGTCGTCCACCAGCAGGATGGGGGCTGGGGCCTTGGTCGTGAGGGTGGCGCTCAGCGCCAGCGCGGGCGAGAGCGACGAGCGAGCGGTGAGTGTCGCCGTGTCGCGGGCGTCCCAGATGGCGGCGGATGGGACGGTGACGCTGAGGACGACAGTGGTCGAGGTACAGGGGGCAAGGGATAGAGATGGAGCACTGAGTTGGGTGGCCCAGGATGCGCCATCGAGTGAGAGGCTGATGGTATCGGTGACACCTCCCTGCCCCACGTGTCGCACCCGCAGTGCGTGGGTGACGACGGATCCAGGGAGGCCAACACCCACATGAGAGGCCGGCGCCAGTTCAAGCCCAACAGCCGGCAGAGAAGCAGCCAGCCAATCCAGCGCCCGGTCCATAACCTCCCGGCGGGCAGCCCGGTCGTTGATGGCCTCGAAGCCGAAGGACAGGTAAACCACGCGGTAGTCCAGGCAGGTACCGACACGTACACCGCCGCACCCATCCTCCTGATAAGCCAGCACCGATGCTGCCGCGTCCGAGTCGGCGACAGCGATTTCGTCGGGGAAACTCTGGTTGTCGGCACCGCCCGAACCAGCGATGGTAATAGTCAGGCCGGCGAAGATGTCGCTTCCCAGCCCTTCCAGCACACTCGCCTGCGCGTCGTCGCTGACGTAGCGGGTTTTAAGGTAGTCCTGGTAGTAGGGGCTCCAGTAGTCAATCGCTCCGCCACCGTCCCAGAAACCCACGTCCTGGCCAGTCAGCAACAGCCGCCCGCCAGCGGAGAGGTAGCCGGTGATAGTGCCCTGCGCGCCGATGTAACCGGGGGCGTCCCGCGGCGCGCTCCAGAGCACGACGTCATAGAGGGACAGGTCGGCTGCAGCCGGCGTGTCGTCGGGCAGGTGCTTGATGGCCCGTTCGTCGTAGGCGTAAGCCAGGTCATCCAGTGCCTGGTGAAAGTACCCCGCCTGGCTTCCGTAGTACCAACTGCCGCTATCAACCAGCAGTATGGAAGGGGCCGGGGGCAGGGCCAGGTTCACCACGGTGACCTGCCCGTCAACGACGACTGCGGTGGTGGTGACCACCCGATAGCCCAGGCTACGGGCGCGGAGGGTATAAGTGCCGACCGGGAGGGTGAACGCATACTGGCTGGCGGTGGCCTCGACGGAAGTGCCCAGGACGGTCACAATGGCCGTGACCGGGTCACCGGTGGTCGCATCGGTGATGCGGCCACGCAGGGTGCCAGTGGGAAGAGCATCAAGGGAGAAGTCCATCACAGTCGTCGAGTCAGTCATCACCCCGACTCCCCAGACAGTGGCCGGCTCGTAGCCGAAGGCAGAGACGGTCACGTCGTAGGTGGTGGGGGCCAACGCCAGCAGGTAGGAGCCATCGTCGTCGGTCGTGGCTGTTCCCCCGCCCCCGCCCCCGTGGGGAGTAGCGGCGACCGTCGCCCCGGCGATGGAGGCGCCTCCCCCAGCCTGCGTTACCGTTCCGGTGATGAAGCCAGGGTGGGCCAGCGCGGCGACGGCGGCAAAACCGTCCACCCGCCCCCAGCCGGTGTCGTTATTGGGGAGAGCAGCACCCAGGGGCACAGCGGTGCTGGTGATAAGGAAGGCTGTGCGGGTGATGCTCAGCGTAGGGCTGACCGAGCGCAGGAGGGCCACGATGCCGGAGATGTGGGGGGCAGCCATCGAGGTGCCATCCATCTCGCCGTAAACGCCCCCCGGCAGGCTAGAGCGCACGTTAACCCCCGGTGCGGCCACGTGGGGGCGGACCTCGCCCCACGGAGAGGGGCCACGGCTGGAGAAACTGGTCACCTCGTCGTCGGAGTCGGTGGCGCCGACGGCGAAGGCCTCGGGAAGCGAGGCCGGCGAGCCCACAGTTCCCTCCCCCGGACCGTTATTGCCGTTGGCCAAAACGGCGAAGATGCCGGCGGCCAGCAGTGCCTGCAGGTCAGCCTGGAAGGTAGTCAGGTGGCCGTTGTCGTTACTCCAGGAGCAGTTGACCACATCGGGGGCTTTGGCCGGGTTGCCGCCGGGAGCCAGGAGCCACTGGAAACCCTCGTGGATCCAGGAGTCGTAGCCGTAGCCCTGACCGTTCAGAACCTTGACCGCGATCCACTGTGCTCCTGGTGCAACGCCAATGCCATCCTGCCCGACGATGGTGCCCAGCGTATGGCTGCCGTGCCCGTGGTCGTCCACCGGGTAAAGCGCACCGCCGCCGGTGGCATCGTGCCAACTGTACGTGTGGTTGGAGGGACCGCCGTGGGGGTTGTAGCCCCGGTAGTTGGCTTGCAGCGCCGGGTGGAGCCAGTCCCCCCCTGTGTCCATTCCCGCCACAACCGCACCAGTGCCACTGATATGCAGCGCGCTCCAGACCTCGTCGGCGCGGATGCGGGTGATGCCCCACTCGATGGTAGATTGCAGATCGCGGATTGCGAATTGGGGATTGGGGATTTCGGCAGCGATCCACTGCCGCCAATGATCGAGGCGGACGGTGGAGATTTCGGGGCGGGCGGCCAGGGCAAAAACGGTGTCACGGTTGGTGTGGACGGCAACACCGTTGACAATCCAGAATGGCGTGTAGGATTGGACTGTGCCGGCGGCTCGCGCACCCTCCAGGTAGGCCCGCAGCGGCCTCTGGGAACTGGTCGCAGTGGCTTGCAACGCCGAGACGACGCGGGAGCGGGCCTCAGCCGCGCCCAGCGCTCCGCCGACCGCCGCCTTGAGATCGGCCCGCTCGCGCAGGTGGACGATGACATGGAAATACTCATCGGGACCCGCCTCCAGCAGAGCCCGCAGCAGTTCCGGTTCGATGGTAGGGGCAGGTCTAAGACCTGCCCCTACCTCCCCCGGTTGAGAGGAGGGAGGAGAAATGGAGAGCGCCCACGCAGGAATGACCCCCTCCGGAAAGGAAAAAGAAAATGCCGGGCGTGGAGGGGACACCTGCCCGGCGACCGCGCTGTTGCGCATCGTCAGCAGCATGAGCGCAAGCACAAACATAACAAAGCGGCGGTTGACTTTCATCGCATTTTCCATTATAACAGACCCGAGAGGCTATGACAATCCCATGGAGGTACTAATATGCTGACAGACAGACTGGCACGTGTGTCCATCGCCCACCTGCCCACCCCGCTGGAACCGCTGCCCCGCCTCACAGCGCAAATGGGTGGGCCAGAGTTGTGGATCAAGCGGGATGATCAGACAGGGTTGGCGACAGGGGGCAATAAGGCTCGTAAGTTAGAATACCTGGTGGCCGACGCGCTGGCGCAAGGGGCCGATACGCTCATCACGGCTGGCGCGGCGCAGTCCAACCACGCCCGCCAAACGGCAGCAGCGGCGGCGAAGCTCGGTCTGGCCCGCACACTGGTGCTGCGGGGCAAAGAGCCACTCCAGATGCAGGGCAACCTGCTGCTGGACCGGCTGCTGGGTGCGGAGGTGGTCTGGGCGGGAAACCAGCCGTTGGCCGAGGCGATGAGCCGGGTGGCCGAGGAACTGCAGGCGGCGGGCCGCCACCCCTACGGCGTCCCCTACGGCGGGAGCAACCCCATCGGGGCCAGCGGCTACGTGGCGGCGATGGAGGAGTTGTTGGTACAGTGCACGGAGCGGGACCTGTACTTCGACCACGTTGTGCTACCCTCCTCCAGCGGTGGCACGCAGGCGGGGTTGGTAGTGGGAGCGCGGGGGTTGGGATACGAGGGACGCATCCTGGGTATCAGCGTGGACCCGCAGGCCGGACCTCTCCGGCACCGGTTGGCCGGCCTGGCGACAGCCACGGCGGACTACCTGAGGCTGGGGATCACCTTCGCGCCGGAGGACTTCGCCGTGGACGATGGCTACCTGGGCGGCGGATACGGCGTCGTGAGTGACCTGGAGCGGGAGGCGATCCGCACCCTGGCTTGCACCGAGGGAGTATTGCTCGACCCCGTCTACACCGGCCGGGCCTTCGGCGGCCTGCTTGATCTGATCCGCCGGTCCGTTTTCCGGCCCGGCGAGCGGGTGCTGTTCTGGCACACCGGCGGGACGGCGGGGTTGTTTGGGTATGGGGAAGAGGTGGGCGAGGGTGTATAGGGAGCCGAGTCTTGCGAAAAGTGGTTACTTGTGATAGAATGTAGTCACAATGGACGGAGGATAAGAGCAATGGAGCCGACAGCAGTAGGTGTTCGAGAACTGAAGACCAGGCTGAGCCACTACCTGGCGCAAGTGAAAGGTGGGGCTACGCTCATCGTGACCGAACGGCGGCGGCCTATCGCCCGTCTCATCCCAGAAAGCGATCCAGTCCAGATGCGATTGCAGGCGTTGGTGGCAGACGGAGCGATTGCCTGGAATGGGCAGCGGTTGCAGCCAATTTCGCCTGTGGCCAAAACCAGGGGTCCAAAGACCGTCGCAGAGTTGCTGCTGGAGAATCGGGAGTGATTCTCTATCTGGATGCCAGCGCAGCAGTGAAGCGGTATGTCGAAGAGCCTGGGACTGCTGAGATTCAGCGCGCTATAGAACAGGCGGCCGTGACCGGCACAGTTGCGATCAGTTTTGCCGAGATCAGCGCTGCACTGGTGCGGGCTGCTCGAGTGAGAGCCATCTCCGAATCGGGGGCGCAAGCGGCGCGGGAGCGCTTCTATTCTGATTGGCCAACCTATGTGCGGATTCAGGTGACAGAAGAGTTGGTAGCGCAGGCAGGGGAACTGGCCTGGCAGCATGGGTTGCGAGGGTACGATGCGGTCCATCTGGCTGCTGCATTGGTGTGGCAAACCCGTATGGCGGCTCCGGTGACCTTTGCCACCTTCGACCGGGCGCTGTGGAAGGTGGCACAGGCCGAGGGGTTCGAGGTGCTTCCACCAGACCTGCCCGAGTTGCTTGCCGCGTGGCGTCAGGCCAGAGAATGACCCGCCGTGACACGTTCGGCTTCCACGAGACAGTGCTCTTTTGGCACACCGGCGGGACGGCGGGGTTGTTTGGGTATGGGGACAAGGCGCTCTAATCACCAATATGCCCGGTAACTGCATTTGCGCTTGGGATAAAGTTGTGATATTCTTTGTTAGCGACCGTAGCGCACGTTACTAGAGACTCGAACGTGGCAGAGGCGACTAAGCATGCCTGAGTGCATCGTTTGCAAAGGGTACTACGAGACAGGACAACGCTGCAAGCGCTGTGATTCGGACAACGCCACCTGGGATCACTGGCGAGCGACACATGCTGAGGAACAAGGAGAGCTAGAGGGGCTACTAGCTTTCGTCGCGCCGCACTTCTATCTCCCCTTTTTCATCACTGTATTTGCCCTGGCATTCGGCCTGATGGGGATAGGAAGACTATGGAAGGGCATCACCCCTGCCGCACAATTACTGGCAGTAGCGATCACCGTATGTGGCTGTCTCATCGCCACGCTTGCGGGGTACGGCGCACGCCACGAGATATGAGAGCAAGAACTGCTGAAGCGAGTGCGACAGGGGTTTGGCGCATCGCTGGGCGGTACTCGATTGAGGGCAATCGTCGTGCCTGCATTCTCCCTATTCCTGGTATTGCTGATCATGTACACCATGATCACATCAGATTTTGCGTGGAAGTTGGCGGAGTGGTTCCTCCTGGACCCAGAGTATCTGGCGCAGGTGAAGGAGTTGGAGAAATTGGAGCGACAGGAAGCAGAGAGTGACACGACTCCAGAGGAGGAGGAGGAGCCAGAGGAAGCCGAGGAGGAGAAAGCAGATGATCTGCGCAAGAGAATCAGGCGGGTTGTCCCCTTCACGTTGATGAGTATGTACGTCGCACTTATGATCTCTCTCACCTACTCCGTATCACTCCAACTGGCCTTGGTCTACGTGGGGAAAATGAACGAGGCACTGCCACAACCCATCTTCCTACAAGGCAACCACCTGGCCGAGATGGTCCGGACACAAGCGGAAGAACAACTCGACCGAGAAGCAGGTTTTGCCGTGCAGACGACGCGAACCATAGACAAGGGAACAGGAGAAGCCACGGGCACGATATTCGGTATGTTCAACAGGCTGTTGTTGCCGGCACCCGACCCGACAGGGCACGAGGAGAAGCAGACAGCGCGTCTTCGTCGCGAGCAAGAGCAGACCGTTGAGTCCGGGAATTGGAACTGGGAAGAATTGGAACGAACGAAAGACGGCGGCATCATGATGAGGGCCAGCGGGAGACAATACGTTCAGGCACTTGGAACCCCCACCGGCCTGGACAAACAGCAAGGTCTGCGCGCAGTTTATACGGTGACCGCAGACCACTGGGGACAAATCACCAAGATTACTCGTACCGTGGGAGACGCGCCAAAGCAGCAGTCATAGCGTCTACAAGTGCCGCCACCGCCGCACAGGCAGGTCACGACTAGGAACATACGAATGAATCAAGATAGTAGTCCATTCTTCTTGCCCATAGTTCTTGCTACTGTTCCCCTGATGACCGGGGCAAGCCTCTCTATCCTGGCCTGGACTCTGCGAGCACCCTGGCTTATGCTCGCGGCTGTCTGCCTTATCACCTGGGCACTCATCTCCTTTCTGCTATGCCTGTTTTTGTCTCTGTGGCTGAAGAAATGGCTTGTTGCCGCGCTCCTGAGTTTTGCGTGGCTCTGCTGGTACGGCGCCGGCCTCCTGCACTACAAAGAAGGCGGAGCAAACGTGTTGATGCTGGTCACTTTTCTCCCCGCCCTCTTTCTCCTGGGGCTCGGTCTTTGGATCGTGGCAGGCTATCTCCTACCGCCCCCGGCCCGCGTCCGGCGGCGGAAGGCCCTCCGATGCCTGTTTACTTTCACCATCGGGATGAACTACCCCTACTACATCATCGCGGACGAGCGGGATGAAGACGACAGGTTGGTCAAGCGTGTGAGTGGCAATCCATTCATACGCTCTATACACCTCCCTGGTGGCATCACGGTGCCCCCTGTAGGGCCCGGTCTGGTGCTCAGTAGTTGTGACCACGCCGTTGTTGTCACCGATGGCCTGAAGTTCAAGGGAGCCCAGGGTCCCGGCGTGGTGTTCACCGAGTGGGGCGATCGACCGGTGCAGCCGATTGACCTGCGCCCACAACTTCGTGCCTTCACCGTGCAGGCTCTTACGAAGGATGGCATTGCCGTCAAGGTGCTGGTTTTTGTCCCCTTCCAGATTGAGGCCGGAGGAGAGAAACCCGTTCTGGGCAGGCCGTTCCCCTATCGCAAGAGCGCCATCTTCAAAGCCTTCCATGCACAGGAGATGGATCACCTGCCAGAGGAGATAAAGCAACGCAAATGGCACGAGTTGCCGGAGATGGTGACCAGGCGAGCCGTGCAAAGCATTATCGCCGGGTACACGTTCGACGAACTATGCGCGCCCTACGACCTGTTTGAGCCAGGCGAAGACCCGCGCTCCAGAATCGTCGCAGAGTTGAAAGAGCAGTTGAAAAAAGAGTTGACGCCGCTTGGCATCCACGTCATAGGTGGCGGTATCAGCAACCTGCTCCCTGCAGATGAAGCCGTGCTCCAACAACGCATCACAAGTTGGCAGGCCGATTGGGCGCGCAAGACTATGCTCAGGCAAGCCGAGGGACAGGCAGAACGGTTGCGTCTGGTGCAGCAGGCCCGAGCAGAGGCGCAGACCTCGATGATCCTGACCCTCGGTAAGCGCATGGAGCAACATGGAATGGCAGGGGCTATCGTGCCAGCCGAAGTGATCGCTGGCTGGTTCCTCGAGATCATACAGCAGGCGGCTCAGCAGCCATCGGTGCGACGGGCGTTACCACGGGAAACGACGGAAACGATGGAGCGCGTTCGTGGTGCGGTGTCAACGGATGCAGCTGAGGGGGTGCGAGATTAGCGCAGAACCCCTGGAGTCCTCCGGTTACCTGGACGAACACGAGGCATCACCCGAGTATTTGCTCGGTGTTGTGCTGATAGGGTGCGTCCTTCTGGTCGTAACACTTCTCAGCGTGTTGGCGGAGGCAGGTGCTCGCGGCACCGCCTTGCCTGGCATCACCGTTGATTCCCTTCGTAACGGGGATTGGCAGAGCACAACGTCCTTTGGGCTCGCGATTGTGCGTAATGCATGTCCTGCCGCGCTGGTGCTCATCCTCGTCCCCCTGCTGGCGTCCCGCTTCATGCGCGCCCTGTATGCCATAGATGGCCTCAGCGAAGCGCATGCCTACCTCCACCGCAGTGTGTTTGGCCGCCTGGGTTTCAAGCCGTACCTGTTGGTAAAAGAAGGGCGCATCGCTACAGGCGAGGATAGCCTTTTGGCTCGCCTGGGTGGACCAGGCAACGTGGTCATCTACAACGACAGCGCGGTAGTGCTGGAGCAGAGTGGCCGGCTGACGCAGGTGTACAGCTCAGGGTTCCACCCTCTCAAACGCTTCGAGAGGGTCTGGGGGATCGTCGACCTGCGGCCCCAGCGCTGGGTCTACAAGGTCATGGCGATGACGAAGGAGGGTATACCTGTTTCTTGCGAGGCCGACGTCACGTTCAAGATTGACGGCGGAGGCCAGCAGCCGACCGAGAAGATGCCCTATCCCTATACAGAAGAGGCGATCCTCAGGGCGGCCACGAGCACCTGGATTCGTGAACCGGAGGAAGAAGCCTGGAAGATGGATTGGGCGGGGAGGGTGATTATCTCTTATACGGAGGGCACCCTGCGCAGCATCATCTCCGGCTACCGGCTCGATTGGCTCATCGCGCCGCCCAGGCCCGGGATCACTCCCCCCCGGCAGGCTATACGAGACGAGTTGGAGAAGAAGTTGCGCGAAAGTGTCGGCAACGTGGGCGCCGAGATCATCAAGGTGGAACTCGGCGAAATCGAAGTCGACCTGGGTACCGAGCTCATCGCCAGAATGGTCCAAGAAAGGTTGGAGAAAGATTATCCACACCTGAGCCCCGAAGAGATAATCCAGATGAGGCACAAGGAACTCGAGGCGAGTGGTCTCAAGGGTAAGAAGGTCTCCCAGCAATGGATCAAGGCCTGGCAGGCTGAGTGGCAGCGCGAGGCGGCGCTACAACAGGCAGAGGGGGAAGCGGAACTGGCCCGCCTGGAAGCGGCACAGGTGCAGGCTCAGGCAGAGATGATTCTGACCTTCGCGCAGGCGCTCCAACCCCTGATCAGCGCCCAGGAGCAAGTGTCCCCCTATCTCGTCGCCCTGCGCCTCATCGAGACGTTGCGCTGGATGTCTTATGATCCGTGGAAACGGGTCTTTCTGCCCCCCGAGGCAATGCGCACGCTGGAGTTACTGCAGAGCCAGATCGCCGAGAAACCGGAGGGAACATGATCAACACACCCCCGAATCACACCCCTTCAGCGCTCTCGTGGTGCGACGAGTTACCGCCGCCCATCCAGGATTTGCTGAAGAACGCACGCGATTTTGGGTCGAAGGGCGAGTGGGCACGGGCCGAGAGTTGTGCGCTCGACGCCAGGGACACAAGCAAGAAATCGGACAACCAGGTAGGGCACGCGGCAGCCCTGCTCCACCTGGCGGACGTGTACCGTGCGGGGAGCAAACCTGGCCTGGCGCAGACCTGCTACGAGGAGGCCCAGCAGATCTTCCGCCGCCAGCCTCCCCGTGTCCAGCGTCAAAACGAAGCCGCCGCGACCTACGGCCTGGGATTGACGCACCAGGCACTCGGAAGCGACATTGAGGCCCTGAGTTGCTATCAGGCCGCGCTCGACCTGTTCGAGGCAGCCCGCAAGTACTGGGCCACGCGCAACGACAAGGCACGGGTTGGAATCTGTCAGCAAGCCCAACAGTGGATTGGGGACCTGATCGCGCAGATTATGCACGAGCGTACCGGCAGGCCTCCCCGTCTGCCGATCTTCCCCATCTGGCGATTGGACGGCGCGGGGGCTCCCTTTGTGAAGAAAGTCAATCTCCAGGGGCACGTCACAGTAGATCGTGTCCTGGTCAACGGGGCTGCCTACCGGCTCCATTCGATCTCCAGCCATCCCAACGATCTTCCGGTGGTCGGCACCGGCAAGGCAAACTACTTCGCATTGCCCGTACTGGAGGATGGGTGGGCGGTTCCGGAGGCCCAGGTTGGCGACTACGTGCTCATCCGCCAGCAATGGTTGATAGACAAGGAGAAAGCAGGAGTCGTGTGGGAACCGGGCAGTGGATGGGTGGCAGTTGACTTCAAGCGCGGGCGCGACGGCAAGATCAGGTTCCACCACCGCCCTGCGAAAGTTATTGGCGACGCTGCGCACATACCAGGCAACCCTGCTGGTAAGGTGAAAGGTTATGTCATTGCGCTGCTCAAGCCAGAGGGATAGGGATTATCATCACTCAGGAGACTAATATGTCCCAAGACACCATCGCCCTCCTAACCGCCTTCGCCTACGTCTTCGCCATGATCGGCATCGCCGAGGTCCTCCGCAAGTGGCGCGGCTACTCGGTCGAGTTCACGCGCAAGTTCATCCACATCGCGGTCGGCATGTGGGCCTTCGGGACAGTGCTGATGTTCGAGCGCCGTACCTTCGCGCTGATCCCCCCAGCAGCCTTCATCGCCCTCAACACCCTCTCCTACTGGCAGGGGACGTTCAAGGCCATGGAGACCGGGGAGAAGGGACAGTTGGGTACCATCTACTTCCCCATCTCGTTCGTCGCGCTTATCTGGCTGCTGTGGGGTCGCCCGCACCTGCTGGTGGCGAGCCTGATGCCGATGACGTGGGGGGATGCACTGGCCGCCGTGGTGGGCCGGCGTTTCGGCCAACACCACTACACCATCGCTGGAAACACCCGCTCGGTGGAGGGATCGGTGGTGATGTTCCTCGCCAGTTTGGTGGCGACGCTGGTGCCGCTTTTGCTGTTGGCCCCGGAGCCCCTGGACCTGGCAGCCGCGGCAGGGGCTGCGGCTGTGACGGCACTCGGCGCTATGATCATCGAGGCGGTCTCGCCGTGGGGCATTGACAACCTGACCGTGCCCGCAGTCTCGGCGCTGCTCCTGTTGCTGATGTTACCCTGAACGAAGGAATACATAAATAGAACACGGATCAACACGGATCATACGGATGTACGCGGATAAAGATAAAAAATCTGTGAGAACCCGTGTCAACGGATGCGGCCAGTTCATCCGTGTGTATCCGTGTGCTATTTGTGCCTGTTTTGGGAAGAGCCTGAATAGTCACGTGCGTAGTACATAACGGCAGAGTG
This sequence comes from uncultured Anaerolineales bacterium, assembly GCA_964385635.1. Taxonomy (GTDB): domain Bacteria; phylum Chloroflexota; class Anaerolineae; order B4-G1; family B4-G1; genus CAYLPU01. The sequence continues at coordinate 36,630 of CAYLPU010000027.1, read as the reverse complement.
AAATCACGTTTTACGCCTCACGTTTCACGTCTCACGCTTCACGTTTCACGCCTCATTCTTCCGTGACCATGAACTGGGCAATGCCCTGCAGCCTGGCCTCCACAAAAACACGCATCTCGTAGACGCCTGGCTCGTACCCCTCCAGTGGCTTATAGTAAAGATAGGTCCGACCCTGCTCTCCCCATTCCCACAGTTGCGTGGTCTCATCCAGAAGTTCTCCCTCGCGGTAGATGGCAAGAGTCCAGGCGACACCATTGACCATACCTTCATAGGAGATGAACAGGTAGACACGGTGGTCGCCCGGTGGGAACTCAACGCCCGGATCCACGGGCTCACCGCTGGCGTCCCGGTCGGCGGCCAGGGTAATGATGACGATACGCGCATCCTCCCCGGCGGGCACGGCCGAGGGCAGCGGCGTCAGCGCCGTGTCGGGTGGGGGCACGGACGGCGTGGGCGTGGGGATCAGGGGTGGGGTCGCCGTTGGCCGGCGGGTAGGGGTGACGGTCGGCGTGCGAGTGGGGCGCGGGCTGGGGGGGACCGCCACCGTGTCAACGGATACAGACGAGGTGGGAGTGGGAACATCCAGCACCGCCTTCCCAGGCCCGTACATAACGACCGCCAGGTATGGAACGATGACCAGCAGGGCGGCGGCCAACGCCAGTAAGATCAGCGCCACCATCGCCCATCGCGTGGCCCGCCCGAGGGCGTCCCGGCGCATGACATAGTACGCGGCACGGCGCGATTTGATGAATTGAGAGATAGCCAACCCGACCGGGACAGCAGAAATGATCAATAGCGCATAGACGACACAACGCAATTGGCTCAGAGTCGGAGCAGTCAAATCAATCTACCTTCTAACCTACCGATCTACCAACCCGTGAAACTATACCACAAATCTCCGATTTCCACAATGGGTTTCATTTGGGTGTGCTTCATCTCAGTGTGGGACAATTTGGCAAATTGTCCTACTCCCGCGCCTACAGGTGCTCCTTGATCGCCTGGGCGACGGCACGAGGGATGCCGGGCACGGCGGCCAGTTGCTCGACGCTGGCCGCGCGGATGCCATCGAGGGAGCCAAAGGCCTTGAGGAGCGCCTTACGCCGCGCCGGCCCCACGCCAGGGATACTGTCCAGTTGCGACGCGACACCCGCCCTGCGCCGGCGGATGCGGTGGTGCGTGACAGCGAAGCGGTGCGCCTCGTCCCGCACGCGCTGCACGAGAAAGAGCCCCTGCGACCGAGGGGGGAGCAGAACGGGCTTCCCCTGCCCCGGCAGGAAAATCTCCTCGCGCTGCTTGGCCAGAGCCGCCACCGGCACTCTGGCGAGCAGATCAAACTCCTTCAGCACCTCGGTCACCACGCCCAACTGCCCCCTGCCGCCATCCACGATGAGCAGGTCGGGCAATTTGGCCCAACCCCCCTCAATCCCCCCTGCAAGGGGGGAGGCCGAGGCGGACATCTGCCAACGGCGGAAGCGGCGTTGCAAGACCTCGCGCATACTGGCGTAGTCATCCTGGCCCTGCACGCTGCGCACAATAAAGCGCCGATATTCAGACTTGCGCGGCACGGCGTGCACGAAGACAACCATACTGCCGACGATCTCCGTCCCCTGCGTCGTGGAGATGTCGTAACATTCGATGCGCACCGGGGGTCTGGGGAGGCCCAACGCTTCCTGAAGTTCGGCCAGCGCCTGCTCGTGCTTGTGGGCGTCGGCCTGCCACTGGGCACGCAGGGCGGTCAGCGTCTCGGCAGCATTCTCGGCCGCCAGCGCCACCAACCCTCGCTTCTGACCCCGACGGGGCACGCGCAGCGTCACCTTAGCGCCTCGCTTCCTCTTCAGCCACTGCTCAATGATCAGCGCCTCCTCAATCCGCTCCGGCAACAACACCTCTGGCGGGATGTAGGCCGCCTCCTCATAGAACTGCTTGAGAAAGGCGGTTATTACTTCCCGCTCGTCCTCGTCCTGCGTCCCCTCCAGCACGAAGTACTCTCGTCCCAAGAGTTTGCCCCCCCGGATGAAAAAGACCTGCACGCAGGCGTCGCCCTCTTCGCGAGCGAAGGCGACCACGTCCTGGTCAGTGCCGACCGATGAGACAATCTTCTGCCGCTCGACGACACATCGCACGGCCTGCAGTTGATCGCGCAAGGATGCTGCCTGCTCAAAGTCCCAGTCGTCGGCAGCGACCTTCATCCGCGCCTCCAGGCCGGCGATCACCTCCTCACTGCGACCTTCGAGGAAGCGGGTCAGTCCTCGGATCATCATGCGGTATTCCTCTTGCGCCACCGCGCCGATGCACGGCCCCAGGCAAAGCCTGATGTCGTAATACAGGCATGGACGTGTGTCTCTACCGGTGATTTCCCGATTGCAGGTCAGATACGGAAATGACTTGCGCAGCAAGTCGAGCGTCTGGTGAACTGCCGAGGCGGAGGTGAAGGGACCGAAATAGCGGCTGCCATCCTGCTCCATACGGCGTGTGACGAGCACCCTGGGGAACGGGTCGGCCCAGGTGATCTTGATATAAGGATAACGTTTGTCGTCCTTGAGGCGCACATTGTAGCGGGGGCGATGCCGCTTGATCAGGTTCGCCTCCAGGATGAGCGCCTCCAGTTCCGAGTCGGTGACGATGAAATCCAGGTCGGCGACCTCAGACACAATCGCGCGCACCTTGGGGTTCTCCCAGGCCGAGGGCTGAAAATATGAGCGCACGCGGCTGCGCAGATCCACCGCCTTGCCCACGTAGATGACGGCACTGGTCACGTCGCGCATCAAATAGACGCCCGGCTTGCGAGGAAGGGTGTCAACGGATAGGGTCTCAATTTGCGTCCAAATGTGCTCTGGAAAGTCCACCGTTTGGTCTCCAAGCCTTCAGCACGATCGCCAGCGATAAGAGAATCACCAATGAGGCCAGCCCACGCGCCAGCCACGCCAGCGGGTTGGTTCGCGGCCGGCGAACAGTGAGGGTGTCAACGGATAGGCGGTCCTCCGGCAGGCGGATTCCCTCCATCCCCACCGCCGGCAGCCGCTCCCCGGTCCGCCAGTCGTAGAGGCTCGCCGTCAGCAGGTAGTCCCCCTCCGGCAGATCAAAAGGCAGCGCCACCGTATGCGGGTCGGCGACCACCTCGCCAGGAGCCCAACTCAAAGTGGGACGCGCGCCGTGAGCAGCCGCCCCATCCTCCTGCCAAACCAGCCCTCCGGCGGGATCCAGCAGGTGGACAAAGACGCTGAGGTCGTCCGTGACCGGCTCCGTCGCCTGCCAGTAAAGGACCAGGGAGATACGGTCGCCGGGAGCAACCTGGGCCGAGCGCAGGTCGTAGCCCAGGAAGCGGTAGCGGTCATCCAGGCGAACCGGCAGCGGGTGCTCAGGCCAGGCATCGGCAGGAAGAGCCGGATAGAGCCAGGCGTAGGGCACACCGTCGAAGCCGACCTCTTGTTCCGGCGTGCGGGCGGCGTATCGCTCCCAGACGGCTCCCCACTGCTGGACCTTGTAGTCCCGCACGGTGTAGTTGCGGTGGAAGACCAGGTAATCGGCGTCAACGGATACAGATGGTTGGTTGGCTGGTTGGCTAGTTGGCTGGTTGCTGGTGACGGGGGTTGTAGTTACAAAGCCCCCTTGGGCGGTTGGTTGGCCGGTCGGCCAGTCGATGTCCACCGTGGTGCCCCGGAAAGTCTGGTTGAAGACGTGCCGCAGGTGCGCCGCGACGGTCAGACGCTCCACGTCAGGCCGGTCGTTGAGGGTTGCGGCCAATTCCGCCAGTCCCTCTCCCTCCTCTCCAATGAGGATAGCCCGGGCAGCGGCCGGCGGCCCTCCGGCCAGCCAATTGAAAGCCGTCCCGTAGTAGGGATGACGGGGTAGAATCAGCGCGGCCTGAACCAGCAGCGGGAGCAGGATCAACACACCCACAAGCCACCTACCCGGCCCCCGCGACAGCACACTCGCAAGCCCGCGCGCCCAAGCGACCATACCAGCCGCAGCCAGCACGTCCAGCGCCAGCAAGGCCGGGAGGACGTAGCGGGGCATCTTCTTGGCCCCCAGCGACATCTGGGCCAGGAAGAAGACGGCATAGGCCGCCAGCAGCAGACCATCCACCCCGGCCTGAGAGATCCGGCGACGACGCAACCATTGGGCCGTCCCCAGCACCACCGCCACGGCCAGGAAGGTCAGTTCTACCTCGCCGGTGCGAAACAGCAACGTCACCCCATAGAACAGTAGACCGGGGTCTTCCCGGAGCACCCGCCCCAGGAAGAAAGCCGGCGTGTCGTGGGCGATGCTGGCGTGGTGGGTCAGGCCCCACCTCACCGCCGCCAGCCCCCGTCCAGGGTCCACCCACATCGCCGGCCAGAGGGCCACATAGACCAGGGCAGCGACGAGGAGCCAGAGGAGAATGGAGGATAGAGGATGGAGGATGGAGAATGGAGAATGGAGGAAAGTGTCTACCAGTAACACCAAGCCGACGAAGGGGATCAAGAACAGGGCCGGGGTCTTGACCAGGAGGGCCAGCCCACCTAGCACCCCGGAGAGGAGCAGCCAGCGGATACGGTGTAACTCTCCACGTTCTCGGCGATAGAGAAGCAACGCCAGGGCGGAGAGCAGCATCAGCGTGGCCAGGAGCGCCTCCAGGTGGAGAATCTTGGACTGGGCCAGGTAATAAGGGCTGAGGGCCAGGAGCAACCCGGCGACCGCCGCCGTCGCTTCGTCGAACAGCCGCCGCAACATCAGGTAGATACCGGCAATACCCAACGCGACTAGCAGCGCCAAAGGGGCCACAGCAGCGGCTATCTCCGCCACCGGCACCGGTCCGAAGAAGTGGATAGGCTCGAAATCGGGGGGGACGGCGTGGGCAGCCGGGGCGAAACCAGAGAGGGTCCAATAGACCTTCAAGCCGATCCCCGCCGGCCACATCAGCACCACGCCCGGATGCTCCGAATAGACGGTGTTCGCCCAATCGCCTGCCAGCACCGCCTCGATGAAGTGGGCCGAGCGCAGGTACCAGACCAGCGGCCGGGAGACCGGCTGGACGGCACGCGGGAGGAGGGCGATCACGAAAAGCAACACCGGGAATATGCGGCGGAAAAGCGAGACAAACCGTTCCATCGGTGTAGATTGTAGCGCAAGAAGCCAATCAGGGCAAGGTCACCTGAATGTTCCCGAGCGGTATCCGGTCCTCAGCCAACCGCTCGCCGGTGGGGCTGACCGCCGGCAGCCGGACCTCGGTCAGGGAATCGTACATCCCCACAGAGAGCACATACGTGCCACTGGGCAGGCTCAGGTCGGTGATAAGCGCGTGCTCATCCTGGAGCACCTCCATATCCCGCCAACTCCAGGTCGGCCGCTCCCCCTGCCCCGGCACACTATCGTGTTGAGCCACCAACAGCCCATCTGTGCTCAGTAGATGCACGAAGACGTGGTCGTCAAGAGCCAGCCGGCCATCCGACTGCCAGAACAGCGTCACCGTCAGCGTGTCCCCCGTCGAAAGTTCGCTCTCACTCAGCCGGTAACCGAGCAAGCGAATGTGGTCGCCCAGTTGCACGTCTAGCCGATGCTCAATGGGAAACGCTTCCGGTTCGTGGGGGTAGGCCCGGCAGACCCAGACATAGGGAACGCCATCAAACGAGACGGACCATAGGGGTTCCGTCTGCTGGCAAGTCTCCCAGTACTCCCCCCAGTGCTCGATGAGATGTTCACGCTGGTTACCATTGATAGCGAAAACCCAATAGTCCACGTCGGCCTGCCCGATGGCCCGGGTGCGTCCTGCGAAGTTGCGGCGAAACAGCGCGGTAAACCGCTCCTGCAGGCCAGCCGTCATCAATTCTGCCCCCGGATAGCTGTTGATGAAGCGCGCAGCCAGGTCCAACCCCTCTCCCTGATCGCCCAATGGCAACATGTGTCGCGCCACCCATGTACCACCCAGTAGCAGATTGTGATGCGTGCCATAGTAAGGATGATGTCTGAGAACTGTGCCCGCCTGGGCAACCAATGCTATCACGATAATTGCCGACGGAACCCCGGTCAACTTCCGCAGCCGGTCCCATCGTCCAATGGCACTCGCCATCTGGACCAGACCCCAGGCCGCCAGCACGTCCAGCGCGGGGAAGGTAGGGAGCAGATAGCGCATTCCCTTCTTGGCCACGAACGCTACCACAAAGAAGAAACCAACGGCATGGATCAACATCCACCACACAGGCATGTTGTCCTCTCCACGCTTCCGCTGCCGAAGCAAGAAGAATATCGCCACGCAGCCCGCTGGCAGCGTGATCAGTGTCGTTTTCCAGGCCAGGGTCGCCACGTAGTAGAGCGGGCCCGGGTCACCTACCGTCACCCGACCAGCGAAGAAGTTCGGGTTATAATGCGCTGTCTCGATGTGAAACTGAGTACGCTGCACTATCCCGGACAACGCTTCTCCAGGTATGACCCACATGGCGGGCCAGAGGAGAACAAAGACACACGCAGCCACGAGCCCCCACACCCCCAGGTCACGAGCGGCCTCCCAAAGCCGCCTGCCACAGGTGCACATCTTGGATGCCCTCACAGAGCCGTCCCATAGACACATAAAACGTATCTTCTCAATAAACTGGGGTTTGACAGATGAGAAACCGGGTTTTTTCTGAAAAACCCGGTTTCTTTCCCCTGTCACGTAGCGCGAGGCCGTAGCCAAAACCGCATACGGGATCAGAAACGCAGCCGGGCTCTTGGTCAGAAAGGCCAGCCCGGCAAAAGCCCCGCTGAGAAGCAGATGCAACCGACGCTCCCCATACAGATAGCCGATCAGAAACAACGCACTCACCAGCATCAGGGCTGCTAGCAGCGCGTCCAAGTGAAGAACCTTGCTGCGTGCCAGGTAGAAGGGGTCCAGCGCCAGTAAACACCCACCGGCGATGCCTACTCGCCAGCCCAGCAGCCGAGCAAGCAGGACATAGGCCAGACAGATGCAGAGGGAGATGATGACGCTCAACGCCGCTACACCTGCCTCGATAGGGTAATGCCTGATACCCAAAGACGTCAGTGGTGGATCCAACAACTCGCCCCCCGACCAACCGTGCGCCGCCGCATAGACCCGCAGCCCCAGGCCCGCGATCCACATCGTGGTCACGCCCGGATGGGAGCGCTGGTAGGTGCCAGCCAAGTCCCCCGCCAGCAGCGCATCCCAGAAGCGCACGGAGCGCTCATACCACTGCATAGGCCACGACACTGGATAGATCAGGCGCGGCAACAGCGCCAGGAGAAACACGAGGATGAGACCAACCCAAAAGGCAACCGCTCTTCCACGCCATCGGCACGCAGATTTACTGGAATCCGTCACTGACACAGTACCCCCCCGCTCTCACCCTGACAAGACACGCTCTCTCCTCACTCCGTTTCGGTCTGCAGTACTGGCGTAGTGCGGTAGGCGATCAGCCACTCGTCCTCGTAGAAAGGTGGGGGGAATTTAACAAGCCACCTCCGCCAATTTTCCATCTTCGTAGAGTTCAAGAATTGCTTATGCACGATAACATACCGAATATCCTGGGCAGCCAGCGCAGCGAATTGCTCTTCAACATCTAAGCCTGGGTCAGGGGCGGCCCCGGCGTGCAACGGCCCTAACAAAGGATTGGCATCTACGAAGGCATAAGCATCGCCGGGGGTACGTGAGACAACGCCATCGACGATTTTCTTGCCGTGGATCACTTGATAGAACATATAGTACTTGGCAAGCATGCGGCCCATGGGAAAATCGGCCACAGCAAAGTCCCCCTCCTCCTGAGCCAGTTGAGACATGAAGGGGGAATACGATGGCTGAGTGGTAGGGAAAGGGTAGACCAGATACTCAAAGAGAATAAGGCCGGCCACAGAAACCAAAGCCAGGTAGGCTAACGGCTTGCTTCGCTTCGCAACCCAACTATGCAGCCAACGACTACCAAAGCCGACCAGAATAGCAAGTGAGAAGAACAGGAGTGTATTGAGACGAAAGGGATGTCGCATCAGCTTGATGATGGGAATCGCCCAGGGCAGGCGGAAGGCGTGTAATGGAGACCCGCGAAATGTGATTTGCAGACCCAGCGAAAGCACAAAAAAGATCAGTCCTGCTAGCAGCCAGAAACGAGTCTTGCGTCGGGCAGTAGCGATCCCACCCACTGCCAGGCCCAGAGACACATAGCCCAGGTAAGCCGGCCGTTTTCTGGTGAAGCCAATCTCTTCATAGTAGTCGGCAAAACGGGGGCCGAACAGTGGGTGCCGCCAATTGGGGATGAAAAAAGAGAGCAGATCGTTCCCCAGGCCATCTTGGACATCCACGGCCATATAGGCCGTGTCGGTAGTCAGTTGCTCGCGGATGATTGGCCATAGGAACAAGACCACCGACAGACCCGCGACGAGAGAAAGCAGGATCAAGGAACGGGATGCCCCCGGCACCCAGTCGGCCCGTTCAAAGAACAGGCTGCAAAACAAATAGAGGGCCGCCCAGCCAGCCAGCATGATCATCAAATGCCAGCTCGACAGCGCCGTCAACAAGAACCACAGGGCAGCCAACAATACCTGTTTGATCCGACTCACATCGGTGTCATGGAGCATTCGAACAAGAGCCAGAACAAAGAAGGGAATCCACTGAGTTGTGACCAGGACGGGATGGGCACTCTCGAATATGTGATAGGGATGGAAAGCGAAGACAAGACCAGCAATGAAAGCGGCGGGACGGCAACCAGTCAGGTGGCTCGCCAGCAGATACGTACCGAAGCCGCTCAAGATGTAGGCCAGCAGGATGGTGACGTTGTAAGCAGCGAAGCGGCCCAGCAGCGGGGCCAGGAGCAATGACAGAGCCGTGTTGGTGTGGCTGAAGCTGTGGAAAACGAGGCTGGCACCTCTGGGGTAGAACATATAGTCAGTATGGTAAAAGTCCAGGCCCTCAGTCAGTGCCTTCATTGTCCACCAATCGGCCCAGGGGTTGATGTAGACGTCGAGGCTGTGACCGGCTAGAGACTCGTTCATTTCACAGGGCAGTGGCAGTGTCAATGCCAGAGTCAGCAAGCCGTACAGGACCAAAACAGTGACATTGTACCGGTTCACCGCTACTCCTCCTGGCCCCCAGCAACAGAGACATAGATCGTCTCCTCCAACACAACTTGTCCCATAGAAAGTATTTGATCGTCGGCCGTGTGTATCGGTAGTCGCTCCAGGGAAACGGGATCATAGGCACCGATCGCCAGGCGATAGGCCCCAAGAGGCACGCCGGTCAATGGCAAGGGAATCTCGTCGCTGACTACCTCGCCCACCTCCCACCAGTTCGTGGGATAGCCCCAGTCCTTCGGCATCACATCCGCCTGCGCCATCAACTCGCCGCTCTCTGGATCGAAGAGGTGCGCAAACATCTTGTAGGCCACTTCCATCCGCCGCAGCGCTTGCCAGTGGAGGGTGATGTGGACCGCGTCAGCCACTATCTCCAGATCATACCCTAGCAAGCGCAGAACATCACCGAACACGACATCTGTCTCAACCTGCACGGGCGGTCGCGTGAAGACGCGAGGACGCGCAGGCATCTCCAATGCATCGATCACAACCGACTCGCCTATCCGCTCCCCTGTGTCTGGCCTGGTCAGCGCCAAAGTCAGGGCATAGAGACCGCCGGGCAGCCGTGGATCAACCATAAAGGCATAAGACCCGTGGGCCAGCGCACTCGCCGGCCACTGACCGGTGGGCCAGCCTGGGACCAGGGAAAAGGCGACAGTCTGCTGATGCTGGCCAGCCTCATCTACCAACGCCAACTCTACCGCCCAGTCCTCGTTTTGTGGTTCCGTCGTTCCCCACACCACTGCCACCTCCATCAGACTGGCCGGGCTGATGAAATTTGTTGAGGAAATGACCCGCACCAGACCAAGCCCACTGTACAGTTCCTGGCTTAGGTCGAAATCCCGTCCCACCTGCGGATCGGTGCGATAGACGGAGATGAACCGGTCTTCGTAGACCGGATGATAGGCAAAATATGTGCGCCAGTCGGCTTTCTCCCAGGGAAAAGCATACCTCTTGTGCATGATGATGTACCGGATATCGGCCTCGGCCAGGATGTCCAACTGGCGCGAGACATCCGGCAATGTGGGGTCCGTCATTCTGTTCTCGCGCAGATAGGCCAGGAACGGATTATTGTCCACGAACTCCTCGGCCTCCCGTGGGGGGCGGGCTACGCTCCCTTCAACAATGGGCTTGCCGTGGATTGTCTGGCAGAACATACAATACCCGCTCTTGGTGCGGCCGGTGGGCAGATTGAGAAGCGCAAACCGGTCCGGTTCAGCGGCCAACGACTGGTAAAATGGCGAAACGTCGGCGTCAAACGTCCGCACAGGGACCTGCAAGTAGTCGAGGCAGACCAGCAACGCTAGTAGCACGAACAGGGCAATAGAGAGAAACCTCTTAGAGTTGAGCCTATGCACATGATCCCGGAGGACCAACACACCGTACCCTGCCATCGCCGCGACTGGCAACGCCAGCAGGACATTAAAGCGGCGTGGGGCTCTCATGATCCGAATGGGAAGGAAACCTTCGACCAACGTATACGGCAGCGTGACACTGGAGTAAACGTGCCCATTGAACCGCAGCGCCGGCCCCAGCGCCAACAGCCAACTGACGAGAGCCAGTCCCGCCCAGAACCAGACCAGACGCCGTGCTCTGCGAACACCGGCGATGGCCAGAAATACCACGATGCATCCCAGATAGGCGTTGCTGTACCAGGCCCGTTCGAAAGCAGCGGCGTACTTCAGCCCCTCGAAGAGACCGCCGAGCAAGTGATATCGCGGCGGAACCACATAGGCCAGCAGGTCTGTCTGCCTGGTGATCCCGCTCTCGACGAATACGGCTTCAACACCCTCTCCGGCCAACTGATCCCGAATCATCGGGTACAGCGGTGGAGCCATCGCCACGGCTGAGATCGCCACAGTGACCACGAGCGGTGCCACAACGTGAGTGTTCCAATATTGGCGCTCAAACAGCAGGCTGTACAGCACGTACAGGACCGCGACCAACGCGGCGAAGACCAGTAGTTGCCAACGAGCGTAGCCGGTGAGAATCAGGAAGACGGCCGCGATTGTCGCATGCCGAATCTTCCCCTCTTCGCGCACGACGCGGATCAGGTACAGAAGAAACAGGGGCAGCCACTGCGTGACGATCAGGTTGGGATGGTCTATCTCAAACATGCGGTAGGGCCAGAAGGCATAGACCAGACCAGCAATGAGAGCAGCACCGATATTGGTTGGTTGGCATGTTCTCAATAAGGGCTGGTTGCTGGTGACGGGTGCTGTTTCTGGGCCGGGGGTTGCAAAGCCCCCTTGGGCGGTTGATTGTTTGGCGAGGTAGCGCATCAGGACATACATCCCCACTCCACAGAGGGTGAGGTTAAGCATGTAGACCAGATTGAAGGCCGCGACTCCCCCAGCCAGAAATTCCAGCAGCAACCACAGCGCAATGTTGGCCCAAGAGATGTTGTGGTAGACCAGGCTCACTCCCTGCGGGTAGAAGATCAGATCGGTGTAGTACAGATCACCGCCCTGCGTCAGAACCTGCTTGGTCCGCCAGCCGTTCCAATAATGGACGAGCAGATCATCGCCTGGCCCCGGCAGATGGCTGTCTAGTTGCCTAACCAATGGCCACGTCATCACGATTGTTACGATGCCGTACACGCCAAACACGGCCACATCCAGCCAGTGACATCGCAACCACTCCCCCACCTTCCTCGTCACCTCTGCACCCCCACCACCGCCAGCGGGACCGCGTCGGCAGGTAGCCGTGTTCCCTGCTCATCGAATGGCGGTAGCCGCTCTCCTGTCTGAAGGCTATAAAGCCCCACCAGCAGGTGCGGGCGACCCGGAGAAAGATCTGCTGGCAACGTCACCTCCCGTGGGTCAGCGAGCAGGTCACCAGCGACCCACAGGTCCGTGGGGTAGTTCCCGCCCAGAGGGGGACCGTCTCCCTGAGCCAACAGTTCCCCTCCCTCTCCCACCAGATGGACGAAGACGTTCAACGCCTGAGATGGCGGTGCGTCGCAGGCCCAATAGAGAGTAAAGCGAAGTGTCTCCCCAGGCCGCACCAGGCCGTCCCACTCAGGATCCCAGGCCACCAACCGCACTCCTTCCCCTAGCCGGTAGGCCACGGGGTTGCCGGCAGGAATTGCCTGCTCTCGCGAGGCCAGACGGACCGGCCCCACGCTGACTGTGTCCCGCCCATCGGCGGTGGTCAGCCGGAGACCACCCGGTGGATAGAGCCCCAGGTCCAGTCGCAGCGCAGCCGGAGCCAGTGCATCCGCCGCCAGCGGCACGGGAACGGTGTCGGCGATGACCTCGCCAGCCTGCCAGCGACTGGTAGGGTAGCGGCCCAGGCCGGGATGGGTGTCCCGCTCCCCAATCTTGACTCCCTCCCGCCCAAAGGCCTGCAAGAACAGGACATAGTCGTAATCGGTGTCCATCGCCCCTAGTGCCTGCCAATAGAGGGTCACCTGGAGCGTGTCGCCAGGGTAGAGGGGATCTGGAGCAATGTCGTACCCCAGGAGGTGAGCCAATTCAGGGTAGGTCACGTCCAGCGGATGTTGCGGGGCGACTTCCTCAGATGAACCGTAGCGAGGCGGGGGAGCGTAGGCCGGGGCCAGCACTCCCACCAGTCCATAGACCGCCAGCGCCAGCATCCCAAGGGTCAGAGCGATGATCATCCAGTCACGCCAGCGGGTGGTTACCCATTCGCTCAACCCCAGCACATAGAGGGGAGTCAAGGCCGCCAGGGTCACGAAGAGGTAGCGCCCAAAGTCGGCCGCTGCGCTCACGGTCATCCGAGCAAAGTTGACTGCGAAGGCCACTAACGGACCGCTGACCAGGATCAAGAACACAGCCGGCGGGCATTCCCAGGGAATCCGCCCGGACCGACGGTGGAACCAGAAAAGGACCAGCCCCCCCCCCGCTGTCAACCCCAGCACCCGGGTCAGTCCGTAGACCCAGTGGGGCATCGGAATCTGCCCATAGCCGAAGACTCCCCAGAGAGTATCGTGCAGAAAGCCCAACTCGCGCGCCGCTGCCGCCAGGTCTGGGGCATTCGCCCGCACTCCCCACACCCCTGTCTGGTACACCATGCTCGTCGGCTCGCCGTAAAGGAGTAAGTTGCGGGCAAACCACCACCCGCCAACGAGAAGCGACAGTCCCAGGACAATCCCAGCCAGCCGGGCCGCCTCCCGCCAACCGGCGCGACCCCGGTCGGCCAGGGGCCGCCACAGGAGCGCCAGCCCCACCGTAGGCACCACCAGCGGGCAAGTCAACTTAGTCAGGAAGCCCAACCCCACCAGTAGCCCCAACACCACCGCCCGCCACACCGTCGTGCCGCGCACCAGAAGCCGGGCAGTCACATACAGCGTCGCCGCAGCCACCAGATTCGCCAGCGCGTCGTCGTGAACCGAGGTGGTGATGAAAACAAACATCGGGTTGAAGGCCGCCAGCGCTGCCGCCCCCACCGCCACGTAGGGGCGACCCTTGTGGTCGCCCGCCTTGTGGTCGCCCACCAATTCCCACGCCGTCCCATAGACACACAAAACCGTCCCAGCCCCTATAAGCAGCGACAGGTAGCGCACCATGTGGACCCCCAAGGCCACGTCCCGGTAAGGAAAACCCTCCAGACGAGGGTCATGCAGGTAAAGGCTTTTGTTGTCCACCCCCGGTTCCCACGGCTGGTAAGCCCAAAAGGGATTGACCCGCTCGACCACCGCCTCGAAGCGCTCGTTAGGCACCCAAAAGGTAAACAACGCTCCCAACACGTAGTACAGGGGGGGATGGTGGGCCTTGGTCGGCTCACCGGGCTCCAGCACCGGCAAACGCTGCTTCTCGACCAGGTAACGGATGTTGGCGTAGTTCAGCGCCTCATCCGGGCTCTCGAAGAGGGGATTGACCAGGCTATACGCAAAGCCCAGAATTAAATAGCCCACCAGGATGAGCAGGAAGAACCGGTGCCGTTCCAGTCGTTCACACATTCGAGGCAGGGCGCCAGGCACACATTGAGGGCCCTCGGCACCCAAAAACGATCAGCGCACAAAGACACCAATAGTTACCCCACAGATCTTGACACCTAACAGGTAGACTACCGATCCGTTGATGTCCTGAAATCCGTGTTCTTAGTAGCCGAAACAGAAGAAGCGACTGAAGTCGCTACTACGAACTCGCCTAATCTGTTCTGATGACCAACGGCAGGTAAGCGCTGTATACATCCATGGCCAGGACGAAATCGCCAAAGAAACCCGTACTTGTTACCAACTGGTCGCCTGCCGTCTTAAGCGTAGAGGTAACCGGCGTCCAACAGACATCAACCCAGCGATACAACCTGAGTTGGCCCTCGAAAGGCGGCAAGCGGAGCACATCGACAAAATAGTCGTAATCATAGGAGATGGTGATGGTGTAAGTGCCGCTGATCTCATCGATTGATTGACCCGCGAGCGATTGGGCGCTCAGGTTGAACCCCTGGTAGGTAAAGGCGCTCTCCAGACCGCTGTGAGGCAGGGTCAGCCAGGGAGTGTGGGTGATGACCAATCCATTGCTGATGACGTCGCCCGCAATAGTGTCAGTATACACCGCGACCTGAACTGTATGATCCACAGAATCCAACGTACCGCCACTGTTCGTGATGGACACGGCCTTTGCTGGCGGTATGATGTCGACCGGTTTGCGCAGCGTGTCGGTCAGATTGTCCGTGTCCTCCACATAGAGGGTAGGCCAATAGCGCCCCAGATGGGAGTAGGTATGGGTCTGGATCTCGGTGACGCCGACCCCAGTGACATTCCAGTCACCGTCCCCCTCCCAGTCCCAACCGGCCTGCAATTGCGACACCTCTGTCTCCACATCGCTGCTGGCAGAGGCGTCAAAGACGACCTGGTCCCAGATCGTTGTCGTTTGGGTGAAGGTGAAAGCAGGATCCGGTGGATTGCCTGTATGGACGTCCTGCGTTGCTTCGCCCGTATCGCCATCGGTGTCACGCACCACCAGGCACACCGTCTGCACGCCACCACTGCCGAAGACGTGCGTGGTGGTTTTGGTCGTTGAGTAGCCCGTCTCGCATGTACCGTCGTTATCCCAATCCCAGCAGACCTCAAGGGACGAGGTGTAGTCTTCGGCATCGGTGCTGCCTGAGGCATCAAAGGTGTACTCGGTCGTTGGCAATTGCGGAACGGCGGGATCAGGCGCGATTGTAAAGGTAGCGGTGGGAGGTGTGATGATGCCGGCGCGGTCCGTCTCGGCGGTGAGCCAGTTGCGATAGTCCACACCGTTGGTCACCCAAGAACCACTGCCCTCATGGCTCCCCAGGCTGCAGGCATCGCCTGCGCCCGACTCGTCATGGGGTCCGTCCGCCGCGCCCCACCAGTTGTTCTGGGCATCAATGCAATAGGTGCTCGCGGCGTCGTTCTGGATACCATAGTCCGACGCCACGGTCCAGATGTTCGAACTCGTCACACTGAGACTGGCAGTTGAAGAACGCAACCAGACCGTCCGGCCCTGGCCTCTATCACGTTTGTCCAAGGTGCTGCCAGTAACAACCACGTTGGCACTTTGACCAACTAAGAGGTCCACTTTCCCGTTGTTCGTAAGGAGCGCACCAGCAATCGTGAGGTTGACACTGTCTTCAACGACAACTCCAAACTGGTCTCCTGTTCGGACTTCACTCATGTTGAATACGTGAGTTCCAGTGCCCTGATAGTGTAGACTGGCGTTCTCATCATTAGAGTCCGAGCCCGCGTATAGGACCTCCACGTAACGGAGGTAAGAAGAGGCACCATCGTGAAACCATATCTTCCGCCAACGGGCGCCCGCATATCGGTTAAACACAATGTGCTGTGAGGGAGTGCCTTTGGCAATGAGAGAAGCCCCATCACGCACGTGGATGTAGATTTTTGGATCCACCAGAACCTGCACGCCTGGCTCAATGGTCAGCGTGACCCCGGCCTCGACGTCAATGTTGTTCGTGATGTGGTAAGGACTGTTCGCGAATGTCCAGGTCGCATCGGTCGTGATGTCCGAGTCGATGACTGTCTCGGCTGGTGCTGCCGGTCGCTCCTGGGGAACAGCCCAACTGGGCGTCGCCAGGAAGGTGCTCACTATACAGCAGGCCAATAGCGGAATGCTCAGTCTTTTCAGTGAAAGTGTCAAGCAATGCAACATAGTACCTCCGAAGTGGGATTTCTAGAGTGGCCTATCACCAACCGCGCTATTCTACCCGACTTTCCCAGATGCGCAAGTCATAATCTCTACTTCTGCGGTAGACTACTGGGGCGAGAGCGGTATCTCCACAGCATCGCCCTCCGGTGAAACCCACTCGCCAACTACCGGTAAGCGACGCCCTGACTCGGCGTCGTATAGCCCGACCTTGAGCACAGTCCCACCGCCACGAGTACTCGCGGTGGTATCCAGCCGACGAACGTCGAGCGGCATGGTCTGGCTGTCTACGATGATTTCCCCCGGTGCCCAACAGGTGGTGGGCCAGGTGTCCTGGGCCGGATGACTATCACGCTGCCCCACGAGCTGCCCCTCCGCCACAACGTGCCGAAAGACCGTCCAAGGCCAACCGATGCGGGCGTCGGTTCGCCAGTAGAGCGTCAGGCTAAGGGCGGTGTCAACGGATGGGTCAGCGGACGAAGACCCTGTCGCTCCCCCGACCTGATAGCCCACCAGTTCGATCCCATCATCGAACCGGGCGTACATGGGCTGGGCCTGGGCCGGCAGTGCCTCCACCACCGGAGCCTGGCGGGGATAATCCTTGTAGCGGGTGTGAATGACTCTGAGGCTCGCGGCGGCCGCGAATAACTGCAGCCCGAGCAGAACAGCAACGACCGATGCCTGCCACAGTTGCCGACGACCACTGACCCGGTTGTCTGTCTGACGATCGGACAGGGGCAGGACTGACAGGCCGACCAACAATGCCCAGGGGATCAGGAACATCCAGACCCGCGCGACCTCGCCCCGCGAGGTGCCCGACAGGTCAATCACCAGCAGTCCCAGGAAAAAAGCCAGCGCCAACAGACGGATGGGTTTCCCCGAACTGCATCCGTTGACACGGTCACGCAGCGCCCGCCATAGCCCCACAGCCAAAAGGTAGATCAGCGGTATACCCAGGAAGACCAGGAAATCATACAGGTGGTAAAAGACCCACAACCAGTACGAGCGATTCATCTTCAAGTGAAACGACATGGCCACTCGCCAGACATCCAGAACGGTGACGCCCCAAAAGAGCCAATAGACAACCCAGACGCTGGCCAGACCAGCGGCAAAGGTAACCCCTTCCAACGCGATTCGCTTCAGGTCAAGTGGACGGTGCAAGACGTGCCAGAACAGACCATACAGCCCCAGTATCGCCAGCCCGATGACGACACCCAGATTGAAGAATGTCCCCAATGAAATCGCCAACCCCGCTGCCAGAATCAGAGTCAGCCGGCGCTCTTCCAGTCCCCGGACGAACCAAAGAAGCCCCAGCGCGGTAAACAGGGGGATGAACTGATCCCACATCGTCGCGAACAGGCCGACAGACAGGATCAACGGGTAAAGCACGGTAGCAACGAGGGCCAACTTACGGTTCAGAAGATAGCATCCCAAGCGGTAGAGCGGCAACACGGTCAGGCTGGCCAGGCAGGGCAACACCATTGAGGCCCATGCACTGGCAATCTGGGGATCACTCAGATATTGCAGCCACAGGTTATCGCATTGAAAGCCACGCAAAGGCAAGGCAGCCCGCTGGGCCAAGTCGGGCATCAGCGCAAAGATCTGGCGTGCCAGCCAAAACATCAGCGGGATACCCGGCGGGTGTCGTTTGGAATGGATAGGGAAATCGGGCATAAGAGCCGGAAAGCGGCGTAGATAGTCGTTGATGTCCCCCACCTCGACGACGGCGCTGAAGTAGCCGCCGCTGTGCAGCGACACCGTGCGATCAAACAGCTCACGCACTACATTGGGATGGCGCAGATAGACGACGGCAACCTGGATGAGCGGCGTGCCGATAAGCGCCCAGGCAACGACAGCCCAGGCCCAAGAACGTCGCTGCCACCGCGAGTACTCGTGGCGGTGGTCACCGGTGCGAGTCAGCGCCTGTCTCAATAACCAAAAGGCGACAGTCAGATAGAGAACGAATGTCAGCCCAGCGTTGACGATCCGCCTGAGGTCAGAAACCAACTCATAGGGCCAACGCCATTCGAGCGGGCCGCGCAGCGCGGGCACCGCGTCGGCGATCAACAAGAGGGACCAGACCAACGTGACCGTAGCCAGACCGATCAGCCAGGTGCAACGAGACAGGGTCCTGATACCGGGTTTCATCGGAGTCAGATTACCATAGTCAACGGATACAGACCCGTAACCTCACGGGACGGTCACGGGGCAAGTGGAATAGACAAGCAGCGGGTCGTCGGCAAAGACAGGAGACAGTGGTAAATAGTCTACCAATGCCGCCAGTTGCTCCTCAGTGAACCAGTCCCTGTGCACAACCAGGTAACGGACACCCACATCGGACAGTATCGCCAACTCTGCCGCTGGGTTACCGGCGGGATCAGGCTGCCGCCCGTGCCGCATCGCCCGCAGCAGGCCATTAGCCTCAATGAAGTCGTAGGCACCTGTTGTCGGGCGGGAGATGTGGCCGGTGACAGTCGATTTGCCGTGCACAGTCTGGTAGTACATATAGAGCTTAGATAGATCATTGGTAATGGGCAGGTCTACGATAGCGAAGTCGCCGATTTCAGCGCCAAGTTGGCGATAGAAATCGGGGACATCTGGCCGCGTAGTGGGAAAAGGCCAAGCCCAGTACTCCAGCAGCACCAATGCACCCAGAGCAAGAGTGAAAAGACCTGCCCGTCGCGCAGGTAGACGACGCAGAAGATCATGGACCACTGCGCCCACTACCAGCGCCAGGCAGAGCCCCACCAGGATATTAAATCGCTCCGGGTTGCGCAGCGAGCGTACGGGCAGGCTCCACCCAACCAGCCGGTAAGGCAACGGTATCTGGGGATAGGGCACACCATTGACACGCGGGAACGGTCCCAGGGCCAACAACCAGAACACGAGCAAGCACCCAAACCAGAATCGAGCCCGACGCATGCCGGCACGCCACCGTGTCAATGGATACAGAAGTAGCCCATAGCCAACCAAAGCCAGAGGCAGGTAACCCAGAGCGACAGCGTGATCCTTGTTGCGCAGGAAGCGCTGATGAATCGGCGTAGCAAGACGGCCCCACCACGGGTGGTATAGATTGGGAAGGACGTATGCGATAAGGTCAGTCTGCGTCTCTGTCTCCTTGCCCAGGTAGGGGTCCTGTCCCGCTGGGTTCACGAATTGCTCCCAGGCCAAAGGCGCGAGGAACGGGCCAGTGAGCAAGCCCGCAGTACCCACCATCACCAACAATGCCCGCCAATTCATCTCCGCCCACTCGTGGCGCTCCGTCAGCCAGGCGTAGAGGAGCCATAGGCCACCCACCATCCCGCTCAGTGTCATCAGGTGCCAGCCGGAGAGGCCGGAACAAGCGAAGAAGAGCCCGCCCAGAAGACCATCCCGCACCCGTCCACTGCGCACGGTCCGCATCAGAAAGAGCAGTGAGAGAGGAATCCATTGTACACTGAGCAGGTTGAGGTGGTTGCGCTGCGCGAAGTGATAGGGGTAGAAAGCGTAGACCAGGCCAGCGACAAATGCCGCCCGCCGGTCGCCGACGACCTCGCAGGCCAGCAGGTAGGCCCCCAACCCAGCCAGGGGCCAACTCCACCAGACAGTGAAGTTGTAGGCAGCCACATTTCCCACCAGGTTCTGCAGAAGATACCACACGAAGGTATTCAGCCAGGAAAAACTAAGAAAGTAGAGATTGACACCCTGGGGATAGAAAAGCATCTGAGTATGATATGGCGACTGGCCCTGGCCCAGAGAGCGGAGAACCCACCAGTTGCCCCACTGGAAGACGTACATGTCGAAGCCATCACCGGCCAACCGATCGCCAAAGTGAGCGACAAGTGGCCAGGCGTAGGCCAACGAGAGCAAAACATATCCACCTAACACAGCCACGGTGCGACGGCGGCTGATCCACAGCGCAACCGTGTCAACGGTGTCAACGGATGGGTCAACGGATACAGATGTCAAGGCGTCCAATGCAACCACTCCAATTCGACGACCCGATCCTCGGCGTCAACGGATACAGAACCAGGCCGCTCCGACAACACCGGCAGCCGCTCTAAACTGGGCCAACGATACATCCCCGTGTCAACGGATACAGACAGCAAGCGATAGTCACCAGGCCACCGCGAGTACTCGTGGCGGGGGTCAGATCAGCCGGCAACGGCAAGGAAACGCTGTAACCAAAGACACCTCCCTCGGACCAGGCTGACGTGGGGAAGCGACCGTCGGCGTCAACGGATACAGACGGTTCAGCGTCCAATTGAGCAACTAGAGCGCCATTGTCAACGGATGCGGCCAGCCTCGTCCAACAAGTGAGTAAAGACGACAAAATCCTCATTAAGCGATGTCACGGCGCGCCAATTCAAGATGACCGTCAATGTACCGCCTGGATAAAAGGTCGATGTGTCGAGAGCATAGCCATTCAGATGAACCAGATCAGCCTGGCGGTGATCATAGTCAACATAATATCCGCTCACGGCGCAATCCTCACGTTCTCCAGTTCCACCACGCTGGCCTCAGCACCCGGCACGTCCGCCAGCACCGGCAGCCGTTCCAGGCTGGGCCAGAGATAGACACCGACCAGGAGACGATAGTCGCCAGCAGGCAGGTCGCCGGGGAGTTCAATCGTTACCGGATAGCGGAAGGTAGTCCCCTGAGACCAGGCAGAGAGCGGCAGCAGCCGACCCACCAGCGGCGCGTCGTGCTGCGCCACCAAGGTCCCTTCCGGCGATAGCAGGTGCACAAAGACGACATGCTGTTCGCTCAGCTCAACCGCCGCCTCCCAGCCCAGCGTCACGGTCAGCACTCCGCCGGGGCGTGACAATGTCGTATCCAGGCTCCAGCCACGCAGCCGCATCTGGTCACCGAAGTTGACATCGAGCGCCACACCCGGGGGCAAGTCACTCCATGGGACGACGGATATGCGGTCAAAGACGAAGGTACGACAGGTCGTGGGCGTGGTCTCAAGATCACAAGGGAGCCGACCACTCCCCAAAGGCGGCGCAAGCAGTGCCTCGCTCCAGCAGCGCGGGTCGTCCAGCACCTGGGAACACCTCTCCGGCGCATAGAAGCGAAAGACATTCATCCCCTGTGTGAGTGTGAAGGGGCGCGTCGTGTACATCGTGCGCTCGCCCACGACGAAGGAGTCCAGCAATTGCTCACCCACATACACCTCTAGCACAGGGAACTCCAGATGAGAATCCACGGTGAAACGAAGGCAGCCTACCTCTTCACGGGTGGAGTAGAGATATAGTCGACCGTCGTCGTACATCCAGCGTCGCCAAAGGCCTCCATCCCGCTCGGGCGGATGCCAGCCTTGGCGGCTGAAGGTATAGAGGCGCTGGCTCTCCGGCGCAGGAGCCTCGACTGGGACAGCGAAGGCAGCCAAGGTCTCATCTTCCACAGACGCCGGCCCCAACAGTTCCTCGATAAAGGGCCGGTAGCGCGCCTCATCGGTCGTTTCCAGCCGATGGAACAGCACCCAGTCAACGTCGAAGTGACGCAGCCAGGCCCGGCGCTGGTTCAGGTCAGGGCGGGGGATGATATCGCTGGCAGGCGCTGGTTCGGCCAGGGCGACGATGGTCTCGTACCAAGGAGGCGTGTCGGGGTGAGGCCGGTGTACCTCGCCGCCGACGATAGGCCGCCCGGTGGCCGTCTGGAAGTACAGGGCGCGGTGGTTGACGCGACGGCGGCTCATCGGCAGGTGCAGTAATGCACCATCGCCAGGTTGGTCCGTGATGTATTGAATGACGGGCGGAATCGTAGCGTCACCTGCAGGAAACGGCCACATCGGCAGGTACTCGAAAAGGATGAGTGCAACGGCAGCCAGGGCAAGCAGCCCAGCCCGCCAGCGAAAAGCAGCGAGACGGGCCAGGAGGTCCGCCATCCCATAGGCAGCCAGCACTCCCACAGCCAACATCCCGGTCGCATTGAGCCGCCCCGGCGTGCGTCCCAGGTCGTAGTAGGGAATGAGCCGCACCAGACTGTAGGGCATCACAATGTGGCCAACCTGGCCATCTACGGTGTAGGTGACCGTCTCCCGGCCAACGACCAACAACGGCCCCAGCGAGAGGATCGCTGTCCCCAGAGCCAGAGCAACCCAAGGAACCACCGGCCGTCCACGCCGAACGGACCACAGCGCCAACCCTACGGCGACCAATCCAGGATAGGCCAGGGCCGAGCGCAGCCACTCCTGGTCAGGGAAGACACGGTGGGCGAAGCCGGGCACCAGTCCTAGGCGGGGGAGGAGAGGATGATAAGGCGACGGGGTAAAAAAAGCCAGTAGGTCGGCCGAGTGACCAGTGACATCGCCACTGTAAAGATAATTCAGGTTCCCCTGAGTATACCCGACGAGCAGAGGGACCAGAAACGGCAGGCTGATTCCGGCGGTGATCAACAAACCAACCCCCAACGCTCGCAACCGAGCCGTCGAGAAGAAACCCCACCGCCAACGCAAAAGACCATAGCCCACGATGACCAGAGTGAGTGGGACTATGAAGTAGGCAATGTGCATCACGTGAACTAGCATGGCTGGGGCCGCAACCAGGCCCAGGACAACGCCGTTGCGCGTCGTCGGCTGGCGTACTGCACGCAACAGACACAGGGCGAAAAGTGGAAACAAGTAGACCGTCATCTGGGGCAGCCAACCCGCCATCGCATGGCCCAACCGGTTGGGGGCAAAGGCGAAGATCGCCCCGCCCACGATCGCCGCCCAGTGATTCTGCGTGAGCGCCCGACACAGATAGTAGGCTGCCAGACCGCTCAGCACGAAAGAGATCAACACCATCAGGTTAAATGCTGCCGCCGGTGAGAACAACATCTCCAACGGCAGGGCAACCAGGCTGAGGTACGTTAGCGACCATTGAAAGGGATGTTGCAAGCCGACGGGGTGGTTGAGAAGGTATAGATCTTGTAGCCCCCGCCCTTCCAGCAGCAGCCGCTTGGCGAACCAGAGCCACCATGCATATTGCCAGCCGTCACGGGCGGGAAAGCCGGCAAGTACGGAGTTCAAGCGAAATGGAACAGGGTACAGCACCACGAGGGCGAACAGTGTGTAGATGAACAAGGCCATCAGCGACCACCGAACGCCCGGATGCCGGGAGAGACCTCGGATAAACCGAATCGTTCTGCCCACCATCACCTTACCTCCATTGGAGGCAGCAACAGCCGTGTGCCAACCGGCGCACCGTCCAACAACACCTGTAATCGTTCCATGAGCCGCGCATCATGAGCGCCAAACTGCACCCAGCAGCGGCCTGGCGAATAAATCATCCACCTGTTTCAAGCCACGTAACCCAAGTCACGCAGTTTAGCCATAACCGCCTCTTCCTCGTCAGCAGCATAACCGATGTCTTCAATCAATGCCCCCAATCCACCGTCACATTTGCGGACGGGATTGGCCAGGTTAAACTCATCGGTGAAGGCCTGCTCCAGCACCTTGCCATCCATGTAGTCGGGCACAGAGAGACCCATGTAGCGGAGAATGGTGGGGGCCAGGTCGAGGATACTCGCTTCGTCCAGGGTCAAGCCCTGGCGCACTCCCGGCCCCCTGAGGCTGACCACACCAACCATGTGATGATGACCAGTCTGGCCGGTACTGGGCTCAAGGATTCTGTTGGAGCCAAAGTCAGCGTGGCCGAAGGAGACGTAGCGAGCCCGGTCGGTGTGCAAAACCAGATCGGGCAGACGGTCGGCACTAAGACCGTGAAAGATTTCTTCACGCTTGTAAACTTGCCGTACAACCCGGGCGCCATCGGCGGGGTCGCGCAGGACTAGGGCAGCACTTGCGATCTGATCCCGCACAGCCTCATACTCGTCAGGAGTCACGACTCCAGCCGGCCGTTGCCCATTCACATTTAGATAGACCTGTCCAAAGTTACCAACAGAGAAGGCTTTGGTCCTGGCCCAGTCAACATCATCGAGAGACAGGAAAACCCGCCTTAGCATACCACGGCCTCTTCCCCGCTTGACATTCTTGCGCATACCGCTCAGATGTAGCCGTATAACCCATTTTAGAGCATTTATCGGGGTGACGCCCAACTTGAAGGCCAATCGTTTGAGTAGACCGAGAGGGGAGTGGCGGAACTTGAGCCACCCTTGTTGGGCCAGCCAGTTGTTGACGTGGAAGAACTTGTGAAAGGGACCAAAACCATGATCGGATAGAACGACAACAAGGCAATCTTCGGGCACAAGGGTCACCATCTCACCCAGCAGCCGATCCACAGTCTCGTAGTAACCGAGCACTTCAGGCATAACGGTCGCCGCCATCTGGGGATCGTGGCGCGGATGCGTCTCATCAAACAGGTGCCAGACTTCGTGTTGCAGGTTGTCCGTGGTTTCGACGACGTAGATGAAGAGATCCCAGGGTTTGTTTTGCAACAGATAGCATACAGCACGCGCGCGGCTGACCTCCATCTCCTTGACAGCCCGCACAAATTGGCGTGGGTCTTTGCCACGCCCTTTTTCGGACATATGCAAGGGGAAGGGACCGGTAGCGGCCACTAACTCTTCTTTGAGAGAGTCGGGGTAGGTGTAGTGGCTGTCGGCACGGGGGGTGAGAAAGGAGCAAAGCATAAAACCGTTGAGGGGCTCAGGCGGATAGGTCATTGGCATACTCACCACACCGACCTGGCCGCCAGCCTGGCCGACGATGTCCCACAGGGCAGGAGCGGTTCGCGTGTGGCTATTGCTCACGTTTATCTTATAACTGTCGGGGGCAGGATAGGTAAAGTCAACCAGGCCATGTTGGCCAGGATTGGTACCGGTGAAGAAGGAGGCCCAAGCGGAAGCGGAGACGGGGGGAATAGTGGACCGTAAGCGGCCGCTGGCCCCATCGGCCATGAGTCTGGCCAGGTTAGGCAGGCGACCCTCTTCTAGCCACGGTTGTAGGAGGTCGAAGGTAATGCCATCGAGCCCAAAAACGGCGACTTTATGTTTGATCATAGACCCGCCCTAGTTAGTCCGCGCTGGTTGAGTAACGCTGCTGATGCTTCTGAAGGCGTAGAGCAGACCACCGATAAGCCCTGTGCCAACGCGTAGGAAATAGAAAGCCAATGACATAGCAATCGCACTCGCGCCAGGCACACCAACAGGAACGAATAAGAACTGGTAGATCCCTTCGCGCATACCCAACCCATTGAAAGAGATGGGCAGCAGGTTGATAATAGAAATGAGGGGCACGAAGAGGGGAAACAAGTAAAAGGGTACATCCACTGATAGCGCCCGTGCGATGCTGTACTGAATGATAACCAGACTCAAGGTAAAAGGAATGCTGGTCAGGAGTGATCTGAGCAAAGTCGGCAATGGGTAACGGTGAATCGTTTCGACTAAGCGTTGCAGTTTGGCGCGAGCGTTCAGTCGCCGGATAAAGGGCAGGCAGGAGATGAATGAACCTGGTGAGCCGACCCAGCGCACCAGCATAAAACCAAGCGGAACGCCCAGGCTGATCAGGGCAACGCTGAATATGAGTACTGGAGGCAAACTGAGGTTGACGTTGGGCTGGCCTAGCCACGGCTGGACACCGCTCCAGGTCAGGGCGATCAGGGCGATAAACGAGGAGCCAATCAGGCCTGTTAACCGGTCCATAATCACCGAACTGAGCGCTTCGGTGCCATGACCATGCTCCTGGCGCAGGCTGATCACTTTAACAACATCGCCGCCAAAGCCGGAGGGGATGAAATTGTTGAAGAAGAAACTGACGAAGTAAAGATAAAGGAGTTGGCGAAAGGGTGGCCGGTCATCAAGGGCGTTGAGCAAAATGTACCAACGATAAGTACGAAGCAAGATGTTGAGAAGGAAGAGAAGGAAGGCAGGAAGATACCAAAACCAATCAACGCCAGCCAGTGTGCTTACAATCGAGTCCAGGCCAACACGATTGCCGAGCCAGGCCAACAACACCAGGCTCAACAATAATTGTAGAATCCCTCGTACCTTTTTGCTTTTGAGCATGGACCGGATCACAGCATCAGAATCGGGGGCTGCTGGCCAGTTGAGCCGGTAGGGAGTAAGCCGTTCATAGGCGGGGATTGTAACACAAGAGACAACTCAAGGCAAGATCACCCGAACGTAGAAGCGCTCTCTATACTCACCTCACCCCGACTGGGGGCAGCAACAGCCGCGTGCCGACCGGCTCACCTCCCAATAGCACTGGCAGCCGCTCCACCGTCCGCGCGTCATAAACGCCAATCTGCACCCGGTAGCAGTCCGGCGAGAGATCCGCTGGCAGCGACAGGGTGTGTCGTTGCGCCAGTAGATCGCCTGTCCGCCACCCGATGACCGGGATATCGAGCCCATCGTACTGGGCACGTACATCGCCCGCGTCGTCAAGCAATTGCAGGAATAGTTTAAGCGGCGCTCCTCCGGCCGTCACAACCCGCCAGTAACTCACGACCTGCCATTCCGATCCGGGGCGAACCGCATCGGAGAGCACGCGATAACCCAGCAGGTCCAGGCGGTCCCCAAAGCGCAGCGGGGGACTCACTTCGCGCCCCAGGTCAGTGAGGTCGACCGGGGCAAATGCACCCTCGTCCGGGACAACCAGTGGCGAGCCGGAAGCCAACACCGTCAGCCACCCTTCGAGCGTGGAGGGGTCCAACCGCAGGCGGTAGAACCAGAGCTGCCCCCCACCCCCACGCGCTCCCATCCGCACCACAGGCTCCGCCTGCTCCCAGAGCGGGCACAGCGATGTGCCGACCTCTACTACCTCCGAATCCAGGACATGCCAGGCGTATGCCCCGGAAGGAAGTATGCAACTGGTCTCAGCGTCAAACCACCGCAGACGCAAGTCATTGGTGTGCCAGAGAGTCTCGAAGGCAGCCGGAGGCACGCGGTCAATCTGCGTGCTCCCAAGCGCCACTGTGACAGGTGAAGCCTGGGGGTCAAGCAGGTATGGCACCTCATAGATCAGGATCGAATAGCCAGGCTGGGCCACTGGATCGCGCCGGAGGAACCAGGCGAAAAGCCCCTTGTCATCGAAGAGGAGGGCCTGGAGATTGGTGGCGCTGATGGCATAGGTGCCGGGCGGCGGGTAGTCGGGATGATAGACACGGGTGTGGATGTCGCTCAACTCGTCGGGCTTGCTGGGGATGAAGCGGCAAGGAATATCGTACTGCCAGGGGCGCGACTCGCCGAACCAACTCAAGTAGAGGGACGAGACATCATGCTCCTCCACATACTGCTCCAACGCCGGCAGGTCCTGCCCCCAGTCCAGGTTGGAGTCCACCAGCACGCGGTAGCCGTTGCGTGGGCCGACCAACTCATTGAAGTAGGCCAGAAAGTGGGGGTAGACGCGCAAGGTGCCGAACACCAGCCAGCCGACCAGAGCCCCGGTCGCACAACGGTACAGACGTCGCCCAGCAACCACCCGTGGCCCCAACCGTCCGACGAGGATGGCCAGCAGTGGCAAGAGCGGTAGCAAGTGGCGGTGCCCAATGTTAAACGGGCTGAACAGGCTTAACACGTAGTAGAAGCCACCGGTGATCAGAATAAGCAACTCCCCCTGCCGGATTTCGCGCCGGCGGACCAGGGAGGCCAGCGTTGCGCCCGACAGTATCAGCACAGGCAGCGGCGTCTTGACTGCCAGAGTGACTGCAAAATAGGGCCACCAGCCACCGGCATAGTGCCTGCCCAACAAGAATGCGTCCTGGGGCTTGTTGCGATACGCCAGCAGTTCCCTGAGGTCGTAGAAATAGGCGGGGGCGGGCAGCCGGATTCCCCAATCGGGCACCGGGCCGAAGGTGAAACCGTAGACCGCCCACACGGTGAGAGCCGCAATGACGCTCACCGCGCCGAGCGCTGCTACTGCCTTCACCATCCGCCTCAGCCTGGTCATGACGGGCACGGAGATCGTGACAACGGGCGTGGGAACCATGCCCCTACCAGCGGGACAGGCAGCATGGGCCAACGTCATCACCACCAACACCGGCACCACAAACACCAACGTATAGCGCGTTGCGCCAGCCAGGCCCAGTGCCACACCCCAGGCAGCCAGATGCCACCATCCCGGCCGTCGCCAGAATTGCCAGGCGGTGTACAGCACCAGACAAACAGAAGCCGTGGCAAGTAGGTCTAGCGTCAGCAGCCGCCCGTGCGCGAGCAAGTTGGGCTCGAAGGCATAAACGGTCAACGCAAGCAGCCCGCCCCATCGACCGTACATCGCCCGCGCCCAGCGATAGACGAGCGCCCCCAGCGCTATCAGCAGCCCGATGGCCGGCAGTCGCACCAGAAGGAGCACCCGGCGCGTGTCGCTACGCACAAACAGCAACTCCCGACCACAACCTCGCGCATTGCCAGTCTCACACTTAGGATGGTCTACCGCTTCCGCGAATCCCGGTTCGGTCAGCAGCAGAACCGTGCCGATGAGCGGCGCCAGCACCGGGTGAGCCGTACGCAGCCCGTAATTGGACCGGAACCAGACCGCTGCGCCCTTGCCGACGTAGGCGTCTTCATCGAAGGTGACCGACTTGACCCGTGCGCTGGTGAGCGCCAGCGCGAAGGAAAGAAGCAGCAGCCCCACCACGATGTAGCGCGAGACCTCAGGTGGTTCTTTCACCGCTCGATCACCTCCGGCAGCAGCAGTCTTCCATCGCTACTATCCAGGCTTACCGGTGCTTCAACCACCGGAAGACGCACACCCGTATCAGGATGATACACCCCTACCCCCAGCCAATACCTCCCCTGTGGCAGACCTTCCAACGAGAGAGATATTTCATCACTCACAACCTCCTCCACCTCCCACCAGGTCGTGGGATAGGTCCAATTATGGGGCATCACGTCCACCTGCGCCACCAATGATTCGCTCTCCGCGTCGTAGAGATGTACGAAAAACTTGTAGGGCACCCCCATCCGCCGCAGGGCCTGCCAGTGAAGGGTGACATGGATCACGCCGTCCCCTCTCTCCAGATCATACCCCAGCAACTGCAGCACGTCACCAAAGGTCGCCCCCACCGTCCGGGTCATATCCGGCACAGTGAAGTCTCGCTCCGGTGCCAGCATGACCACCTCTCCCACCTCCACCCTCTCGCCCACCGGCCCACCGTCTCCCTCGCTTACAAGCCTCACCACGACTCTGTGCTTCCCGTCCCTCAACCACGGCTCAATGTGAAAAGAATACCCGTCCCGCACAATAGTGTTGGCCGGCCACTCCCCTGTGGGCCAGGCAGGCGAAATCGCAAAGCGCCGCACCTGCCCCTCATCCCCCTCCTCATCCACGCCTGCCACGAGAGTACCACCGCGAGGACTCGTGGCGGGACTCTCGCAGTGGAGCGCCACCTCGACCTTAAGGTCCATCCCCGGATCGGTCGTTGTTCCCCAGATGGCCTGAAGTTCCAAAACCCCGTCCGGGCCGACGGTCTCCGTGGATAGGCTGGCTTCGATCAACCCAATCCCCGCTCCCAGTGCGTAACGCAGGGGACAATCCCGCCCCACC
The DNA here is from genome assembly GCA_964385635.1 of uncultured Anaerolineales bacterium. GTDB lineage: Bacteria > Chloroflexota > Anaerolineae > B4-G1 > B4-G1 > CAYLPU01. The sequence continues at coordinate 7,092 of CAYLPU010000027.1, read as the reverse complement.
ACCGGCGCGGTGGAATACACCACCACCTCCTCGTCCTCATAACACGGTGATACCACCAGGTAAGATCGCCATTCGGCCAGTTGCTCTCTTGAAGCCAGTTCCTTGTGCAGGACAATGTAACGGAAACCGGCCTGGGACAGCAGAGAGAGTTGACGCGAGAGATCGGGAAGGCGAGTGTTGATCGTCCCGCTCTCGTACATGCCGTCCACCAGGGGGACGGAGGACATGAACGCCATAGCCTGGGGAGGGACCCGGGAGATGTGGCCGTCCAGCAGGGGCCGGCCATGCGCCGTCTGGTAGAACATGTAGCGCTCCGTGCTTTGCCGGTCGCCCGGCAGCCCTACAATGGCGAAATCGTCCGGCGCTTCAGCGATGCTCAGGTAAAAATCTGGCACGTGGTTTGAGACCATCGCCACTGGCAGGTTGAAGTAGTCGAACAAAACCAGCACTGAGAGAACACCCCACAGCAGGAATGACCAATGCCACCGCGAGTGCCACCGCGAGTACTCGTGGCGGTGTTTCGCTAAATCAACGATCAAAGACCATCGTCGTGCCAGCCGATCCCGGAGCGCGGCTGCCCCGTGTCCAGCCAGCATGGCTACCGGCAGGGCCAGCAGTGCGTTGAAGCGGTGGGGGTTACGCATCAAGCGCAGCGGGGCCAACCAGCCCACCAGGCGGTAGGGCATAGGCACGGCTGGGTAGAGACGGCCATCGAAGCGCAACACCGGGCCCAGCGCCAGCAGAAAGGTACCCAGCGCGAGCACGGCCCACGGTCGTGCCGCCTGCCAGCGCCACACCACGGCCATCAGGACCACAGCGAGGACGGCGTATCCCAGGAAAGCACTGTAGGGGAGACGTGCCGGGCTGCGCGCGTAGCCCAGGTCATCGAAGAGCGGGGCTAAAGGATGGTTCATCGGCGGCACGAAGTAGGCCAACAAATCAGTCTGCGTCTCCGTCTCCAGGTTCAGGTACAGTTGATCGCCCGCGTCAACGGATGTGACCAGATCACGGGCCAGCGGATAGAAGGGGACAGCCATGAGCAACGCGGCCACGAGCACCGCCAGCGCCAGCGCCTCCACTACTCGCCACGACCAGCACGCCTGTTCGCACAACACACTGAAGAGCAAATACGCACATACGGCGATACCGGCAGGCACCAACATCTGCCAGCGGGAGAGGCCGGTCAGCGCCAGAAACAACCCTGCCAGCAGCGCATACCGAACACGCCCCCTTTCCCGCACCAGCAGGATGACACATAGTAGCGCCAACGGCAGCCACTCCGTGGAAATCATGTTGGGATGAACGCTGTCGGAGAGGCGATAGGGCCAGCAGCCGTAGACCAGCCCCGCGACGAAGGCAGCCCCTTCTGACCTCAGCAGGTAGCGGGCCAGAATGAACATCGCAAAAGCACAGAGGGTGACGTTGGCCAGATAGACCAGGTTGTAGGCGGCGATACCACCAACGACCGGCTCCACCAGGAGCCAGCCCGCGATGTTAACCCAGCCAAAGTTGTGGTAGACCAGGCTGACCGTCTGCGGATAGAAGAGCAGACGGGTCGAGTAGACGCTGCCTCCCTCGGTCAGTACTTTCTTGACCCACCAGTTATTCCAGTAGTGCACCCTCATATCGTCGCCAAAACCGACCAGGTGGGTACCCAGCCGGAACACCACCGGATAGGTCATCACCAGAATAAGCAGAGCATAATCGAGGAAGGCGAGGAAGGGAGTAGGGAGTAGGGAGTAGGGAGTAAGCAATGACCGATGACCGCGGGGGTTGCAAACCCCCTTTGAGCGGCGGCGGGGTTTGCAACCCCCGTTGAGAGGAATCCCTTCTTTGTCAACGGATGCGGCCAGCCGCCACCTCATGGCTCTACCCTCACACGTGTCAGCAACACGTGGTCGGAGAGCATCTCTCCGCCCTCCGGGATCACCGGCAAATGCACGATCTCCCCTTCCTTCAGCACGTACACGGCCACCCGCACGTCATAGACTCCCGGCGGGGTGTCGGGATAGGTTGCCAGCGTGCGCACATCGACAGCCACCTGCCCCAGCCCCCAGGCTGCCGTCGGCGCATCTCCATCCAGTGGCCAGCCATCGTGCTGGGCCGCCTTGCGCTGCCCGGGATCCACCAACTGGGCCGAGATGGTGTAGTTGACATCCATCCGACGCGAGCCGCGCCAATACAAGGTCAGCGTGACCGTCTCTCCTGGACGCACGGCCCGCTGGTCCAGGTCGTACCCCACCAGCGCCATCTGGTCGCCGAAGTTGACGAAGATGGGGTTAGGGTAATCACCCGAGCACCGCCACGAGTCCCGCCACGAGTACTCGCGGTGGTACTCGCGGTGGCAGGCACGCACAGCGACCCGCCCAAAGCGCACGTTGTCAACGGATGCGGCCAGAGCCAGGCGCACCCCGCTCGCACCATCGTACAGACCCACCTCGACCTGGGCTACATCGGGCGCGTAGGCGGTGGCGGGCACGTGCAGGACGTACCGGTCGGCCCAGCGAAACCCTGGCTCCAGCCACATCGTGGAGAGCCGCCCCAGCCCAGGGAAGGCGTCCCGCTGTGCTACCAGCAGGTCGTGCTCGCCCAGAAGGTGCACGAAGACGGTATAGTCCCGGTCGGTGGGGGCCAGCGCCTCCCAGTAGAGAGTCACCTCCACCTGCCCGCCCGGTTCCACCCATCGCTGTAGCCGGTCTCCCGACTGGGTCAACGGATGCGGCCCGTCGTACCCCAACAGCCGCACCACCCCACCGAAGTCTGCCACCGCGAGTACTCGTGGCGGTGCCTCCAGCCGGTGGGGGATGACGGCGACCTGGGCTTCCGTCAGCGGTTCGGGCAGCGCGTAGGCCGGCGCGATCCAGGCGAAGGGCGCAACCGCCGACAGACCCAGCAGGAAGAGGGCGAAGACGGCCAGAGGAAGGGAGTAGGGAGTAGGGAGTAGGGAGTAAGCAAACCCCCAGCGGCGGGGTAACCAACCCGTCAGCCCCAACGCCAGCAAGAGCGACCAGACGGAGATGGCAGGGAAGATCAGCCGGCCCTGAGAGGACCAGGTGGTGGAGGCCCAAAACAACCAGGGGACGATGACGACAAAACCCCACAGAAGGCAAATGAGGAAGGGGGTAGGGAGTAGGGAGTAGGGAGTAAGCAAATGTCGGAGCAGCAAGGCGACCAGGCCGAGGGATGCGACGACGGTCAGTGTGTTGAGGACATTATAGGTCCAAGGCGCCATTGGGACGTTGAGGCCGCCAAAGTTGCCCCAGTAGCCAGCCAGGAAACTGTACCGCTCCCGCCACAGTTGCGCCAGGTCGGCCGGCACGTCCCGTGTGCCCAGGATTTCGGTGAAGACATTGAGGCCGGTCAGGTCGCCGTACAGCCGCAGGTTACGCAGGTACCACCAGCCGGCAATGAGCAGCAGCGGCACCAGCGTAGCCAGGCCGCCCAGGAAGAACTCGGCCCACGAGCGCCGCCGCACCGCTCGCACCACGACGACCAGCGCCGTCAGTACCGTCAGCCCCAGCGAATTGCTCTTGGTCAGCACTGCCAGGCCCAGCACCACCCCCAGCGACAGGTAGCGCCCTGTAGCCACCCTTGCGAAGGTTGATTGCCGTCCAACCTTCGCAAGGGTTAGCAGCATCAGCAGCGCCAGGCTCGATAGTGGCACCACCAGGTTGTCGTTGTTGACTGCACCGGAGATGAAAATATACATCGGCGTGAAAGCGTGGATGGCTGCAGCGCCCAGAGCCAGGATTGGCTCGCCAGGCAGCACCTCGCGCACGATGAGGTAGGTCAGGTAGACCGCCGCCGTCCCCATCAGGACGGAGAGCAGACGCACCAGGTGCACTGCCAGCACCGTCCCCCGCCAGGGGAACGATTCCAGCACCGGGTAGTGGACCACCAGATTGACGTTGCCGTCGGGGGTAGCGCCTGGGTCCACGTGGGGGTTGAGGTGGCGGACGGTCTCCATATCCGACGTATCGATCCAACAGGTCGTCAGCGCACCAAGAAAGTAGTAGAGCGGCGGCTGACTGCCCTCCTGCCGCCAGGACGTCTCGACGCCTGGCTCCTGCACCGGCAGCGACCAGTGGTCGGCGATGTACTTCACCATAGGATAGTGCCACTTTTCGTCGGAGGCCTCAAATGGCGGCACCACCACGCTATAGACAAGACCCAGGACGAAGAAGACCACCAGGATGGCCGTCAACAGTGCCCGTGTCAACGGATGCGGCCAGTCTGTCTTCTCGCTCATCCTCGCCTCCTGACCCACGGCCACACGATTCCAGTCGCGATGACCGCCAGCCAGACCCCCGAGAGCGCCCAGCGCCACCAGGGGACGGCCGGCCGCACATGCACGGTCGCCAGCACCACCCGATCCTCCGGGAGATGCCGGCCGTCGGCCCCCAAGGCCGGGAGCCGTTCCAGCGATGGCGATTTCGTTGCGGGGTCGTACATTCCCACGCTGAGCACGTAGTCTCTAGACGGAGTATTGAGAGGGACCCGGATCTCGTAGGGATCCTCTACCACTGTGCCGACTTCCCACACACTGGTGGGCCGCGTCCCGCGCATGGGAGGATTATCCTGCTGGGCCACCAGACGCCCGTCGGCTCCCTGCAGGTGAGCAAAGACTGTGTAGTTCCTCTCGACAGGTTCCTCCGCCCGCCAATAGAGGGTCAACAACAGCGTATCGCCTGGGGCGACCTCGTCCTGCGCCCCGCCACGAGCCCCGCCACGAGTACTCGCGGTGGTACTCGCGGTGGCAAGCCGGTAGCCTACCAGCCAGAGAGTATCTCCCAGCCGCGCGTTCACCCGCCTGGGAATGACCGGGTCAACGGATGCGCCCGGCCGGTGGACCCAGGCGTAGGGAATGTCGTCGAAAGATGCGACGAACTCTGGTTCACGGAACTTATAGGTTTGCTCCCACAGCGCCCCCCAACGGGGGTAGATCAGGCCACGCATCGTGTATTGGGTGCCGAAGACGAGCACGTCTGCCTCTTCGCCAATCTGCGCAACATCGTACACCGAGGCACGGATGTGCTGCGCCAGCATCTCGTTGGCCAGGAATTGGGTACCAACGACGAAGGTGTCAACGGATGGGTCAGCGGATGCGGCCAGCTGAGCGTCCACGTATCGCCCCGCCCGGTCCAGCCCTTCCCCAAAGTCGGCCGGGGGGAAAACGTTTAGCGCCGCCCCGGGGCCGCCCATCAGCGTGTTGTAGTGGGTGCCGTAGTAGGGATGATGGGAGAACACAACAACGGCCTGAGCCGTCAGCAGCACCGCCACGAGCCCCGCCACGAGTACTCGCGGTGGCACTCGCGGTGGCAGGCCGGCCAAAAGAAGCGAAGACAAGCGCGTCATTTCATAGACGCGGTCGGCCCACCAGAGCAGGCCAGAGGCGGCCAGCACAGCGAGCACGAGAAAGACAGGGAGCATATACCGCCCGTCCTTCCAGCCCCCTAGCGACATCTGTGCGAAGTAAAAAAGCCCGAATCCACCCAGCAGCAAGAGAGTGAGCCGTTCCTCCCCTCGTCGCACCCACGCCGAGACCAGGCCCAGTAAAGCGAAAGGGAGTGTCAGGAAGGTGGTGCGGAAGAGCAGAACATCCAGATAGAAGCGGGGGCCAGGATCCTGCACCGCCAGCACCCCCCGGTAGAGGAGCGGTTGATCACGGGGACTGCCTGTGTGCAGGAGCACCCCCCGCCGGATCACCAGGTCAAGACTGTCGCCCGGCTGCACCCACAGCGAGGGCCAGAGAGCAAGACAGACCACAACAGCAACGAGAAGCCAAAGGAAGAAACTGTAGATTATTGTAGTTTTGCACCGCCACGAGTACTCGCGGTGGCAGATTTGCAGATTTGTAGATGAGGAAGGGAGTAGGGAGTAGGGAGTAGGGAGTATACGAATGAGCAGGGTCAACGGATGCAGCCAGTCGGACAGGAGACACAGGATCAGGAAGGGGACAAGAAAAAGAGCAGAGGTCTTGGTAAGTAGAGCCAGACCAGCCAGAACCGCCGAGAGCACCAGTTGCCGCGAGCGCCGTTCCCGCAGGTAGACCAGCATCCACAGGGCGGAGAGGAGCATCAGCGTAGAGAGAGTCGCGTCCAGGTGGAGGACCTTTGAATTGGCCAGGTAGAAAGGATCAAGCGCCCATAGGAGCGCAGCCACCCATGCTACTCGCCGGTCGAGTAGGCGACGCAGGAGACACCAGCCCCAGAGGACACCCAGGGCAACGACCAGCGCCAGCGGCAGCACCCCCACCGCCACCCGGTCGGCGAAGGCATAGCCCTCCGTCTCCAGGGGCGCGGGCGGGTTCAGGCCAAGCAATGACTGCAAAGCATACCAGCCCCATAGTGCCGTCCCTGAAAGCCACATCACTGTCACGCCGGGGTGCTCGGAGAAAAGAGTGCCAGCCAGGTCACCCTGCAGCATGGCCCGCAAGAACTGGGCCGAGCGGAAGTACCACTGGAGGGGCCGAGAGACCGGGTAGACGGCGCGGGGCAGGAAGGCCAAAAGAAAGAGACCGACCAGCGCCCAGCGCTCCCACTTGTACGCGGACAAAGATGAAAAACCTGTGAGAACCCGTTTCATGTGTGTGTATCCGTGTGCTATTTGTGCCTTCCAACAGGCCCCAGGATCAGATGGTCAGCCTCGAACCCCGCAGGCGGAATTCGCTCCATCGTGTCCAGACGATACAGACCCACGTTGAAGATGTACTCTGCCGCGTCCCCGTCAACGGTGTCAACGGATGGGTCAACGGATGCGGCCAGCCCAGACGGGAGTGCGAAGAAATGCATCTGCGCGAACACGTCCCCTTCTTGCCAATTCTCTACTGGAAAACTCAGCCCGTCGGCGGTGCCCACCAGCAGCGCCTCGGCCTCGCCCACGAGAACGAGATGCGCCATCACGGACAGAGGAAAATCAGGCCGCTTGAGCACCTCCCAGTACGTGCGCAAGATCAGATCATCCCCGTCAACGGTGTCAACGGATGCGGATGTGGCCAGCTCTATCTCATACCCCAAAAAACGAGCCACATCACCGAACTGGGGCTGTCTGTCAGAACCCTCCAGCGCCGCTAGGGTCAACGGATGCGGCCAG